>NZ_JAPEVV010000007.1:0-301932 GCF_028201335.1 Thermomonas mangrovi | reverse complement strand
TCCCGGGCTTCGGCCTCAGCGCCTTGCCCAACCCCCGAAACATCAATCAGCCCGAGGGAGCCGCACATCATACAAGGGTTTTGAAGAACGTCAACACCCCGTGATGATGATTTTTGCTTTCCTTCAGCTTGCCGACCGGCGTTGCCTCGGGAAGGGCGCGCATCATGCCCGCCAAGATCCGGCTTGGGAAGTCTTGACGCCTTGACGCAATCCGTGCAGCGCGCGCAAGGTGCCGCCTTTCATACGGAGCCATCGGATGCGTCTTCGCCCTGCATTGATCGTCGCCATCGCGTGGTCGCTTTCGGCATGCGCCGGCGCGCGCCAACCATGGGTCGGACTCGGCAACCAGCGCTACGCGATCGAGATCGCCGACGACGACGCGGAGCGCGCCCGTGGGCTGATGTTCCGCGATGCGTTGCCGACCGGCCACGGAATGCTCTTCATCCACGACGCCGAGGAGCCGCAGGCCTACTGGATGAAGAACACCAAGATCCCGCTGGACATCCTGTACTTCGACGACGAGCGCAAGCTGGTCGCGCAGCAGCGCGACGTCCCGCCGTGCTCGCTCGGCGATGGCTGCCCCTCGTACCCCAGCGATGCGCCGGCGCGCTACGTGCTGGAGTTGAACGCCGGCGAGGCCGCCCGACTGCAGCTCAAGGACGGCGCCGAACTGCGCTTCGGCCCGGGCATCCCACCTGCGAAATGAAGCGGGGCGTGGCGCAGGCTCAGGCCTGCATCGGCTCGAAGTCGTCCTTGCCCACCCCGCAATCGGGGCAGGTCCAGGTGTCCGGGACATCCTCCCAGCGGGTTCCGGGGGCGATGCCGTCCTCGGGCAATCCCCGCGCTTCGTCGTAGACGAACCCGCACACCACGCACATCCAGGTGCGGTAGGGGGACTCGGCGGCTGCGGGATCGGTCATCGGGGGGATAATGCGGGGACGTGGCGCGATTCTCCCATCCGGCGCCGCCTTGCGGAAGCGACATGACCCGACGCCAGCTGCCTCGTGGCTTGTACCTGCTCACGCCCGACGAGCACGACGGGGAACGGCTGCTCGCGCGGACCCTGCCGCTGCTGCCGTTCGCGTCCTGCGTCCAGCTGCGCGCCAAGGGCCTCGATCGACATGTGCTGATGGTCGCCGGGCAGCGCCTGCGCAAGGCCTGCCGGGAGGCGGACGTCGCCTTCATCGTCAACGACGATCCGGGCCTGGCGCGCGAGCTCGATGCCGACGGCGTGCACCTCGGCGAAGACGATGCCTCGGTCGACGACGCCCGCCGGCTGCTGGGCGATGCCGCGATCATCGGCGTCTCCTGCTACGACGACCTCGCGCGCGCGCGCCGGCTCGCCAGCGAAGGCGCCGACTACCTCGCCTTCGGCGCCTTCTTCCCGTCGCCGACCAAACCGCGTGCCCGCCGCGCGTCCCTGCAATTGCTGCGCGACAGCGCCGCCCCGGGCCTGCCGCGCGTGGCAATCGGCGGGATCACCCCGGAAAATGGCGGCCCATTGGTCGCCGCCGGCGCCGACCTGCTGGCGGTGATCAGCGGCGTGTTCGATGCCGCCGATCCGGCCGCCGCCGCACGCGCCTATCTTTACTGCTTCAAGGACCCCACGCCCGCATGAACACCGTCCGTTCGCACGACCTTTTCACACGCGCCCAGGCGCTGATGCCCGGCGGCGTGAACTCGCCGGTGCGCGCCTTCAAGTCGGTGGGCGGGGAGCCCTTCTTCGTGCAGCGCGCGGACGGCCCGTACCTGTTCGACGCCGATGGCAACCGCTACATCGACTACGTCGGTTCGTGGGGGCCGATGATCGTCGGCCACAACCATCCGAAGGTGCTGGAGGCGGTGATCGAGACCGCCCGCAACGGCCTGAGCTTCGGCACCCCGAACCCGCTGGAAGTCACGATGGCCGAAGCCATCACCCGGCTGATCCCGAGCTGCGAGATGGTGCGCATGGTGAACTCCGGCACCGAGGCCACGCTGTCGGCGATCCGCCTCGCGCGCGGCGCGACCGGGCGCAGCCGCATCGTCAAGTTCGAAGGCTGCTACCACGGCCACGGCGACAGCTTCCTGGTCAAGGCCGGCAGCGGCGCGCTGACCTTCGGCGTGCCCACCTCGCCCGGCGTGCCCAAGGCGCTGGCCGACCTCACCCTGACCCTGCCCTACAACGATTTCGAGGCCGCGACGCAGCTGTTCGACGAATGCGGCGACGACATCGCCGGCCTGATCGTCGAGCCGGTGGTCGGCAATGCCAACTGCCTGCCGCCGCGCCCGGGCTACCTGCAACACCTGCGCGACCTGTGCACGCAGCATGGCGCGGTGCTGATCTTCGACGAGGTGATGACCGGCTTCCGCGTCGCGCTGGGCGGTGCGCAGGCGCGCTATGGCGTGACCCCGGACCTGTCGACCTTCGGCAAGGTCATCGGCGGCGGGATGCCGGTGGGCGCCTACGGCGGCCGCCGCGACCTGATGCAGCAGATCGCGCCCGCGGGCCCGATCTACCAGGCCGGCACGTTGAGTGGGAACCCGGTGGCGATGGCCGCGGGCCTGGCGATCCTGGACCTGGTCCAGGCACCCGGGTTCCACGACGCGCTGGAGGCGAAGACGAACGCCCTCTGCGATGGCCTGGAAGCCGCGGCGCGCGCCGCCGGCATCCCGTTCACCACGCAGCGCGTCGGCGGCATGTTCGGGCTGTTCTTCAGCGCCGGACAGGTCGACACGTATGCGCAGGCGATGGCCTGCGACACCGCCGCGTTCAACCGCTTCTTCCACGCGATGCTGGCACGCGGCGTGTACCTCGCGCCATCGGCGTTCGAGGCCGGTTTCGTCTCCTCCGCGCATGACGACGCCACCATCGCCGAGACGCTCCGCGCCGCGGAAGCCGCGTTCCAGGCCATCGGGAGCGCCGCATGAGCACGCACCAGCCGGGCACCCTCGCGGTGCATGCCGGCCATGAGCCGGACGCGGCGACCGGCGCCGTTGCGCCACCGATCCACCTGGCCACCACCTTCCGCCACGGCCCCGCCGGCGAGCGCGTGGCCGGCTACGAGTACCAGCGCGAAGGCAACCCGACCAACGACCGCCTGCGCGAGGCGCTGAAGGCGCTGGAAGGCGGCGAGGAGGCGATGACCTTCGCCTCGGGCATGGCGGCGATGTCGACCTTGCTGGAATCGCTGCCGACCGGCGCGCGCGTGCTGTTCCCGGACGATTGCTACACCGGCCTGCGCATGCTGTTCGCCGAGTTCCTGCCGGAGCGCGGCATCGTCCCCATCGAGGTGGACATGGCCGATCTCGACGCCGTGCGCGCGGCCTGCGCGCAGCCGCTGGCGATGTTGTGGATCGAGACGCCCTCGAACCCGCTGCTCAAGGTCTGCGACATCGCCGCGCTGGCGGCGCTCGGGCACGCGGCGGGCGCGGTGGTGGTGGCCGACAACACCTTCGCCACGCCGCTGCTGCAGCGACCGCTGGCGCTCGGCGCGGACATCGTCATGCATTCGACCACCAAGTACTTCGGCGGGCATAGCGACGTGCTCGGCGGCGCGCTGGTGTTCGCCCGCAACGACGCCCTCGCGCAGCGGGTCGCGCATCGCCTGCATGTCACCGGCTGCGTGATGGCGCCGTTCAGTGCGTGGCTGACGCTGCGCGGCTGCCGTTCGCTGGGCGCGCGGATGGCGATGCATTGCGCGAACGCCCGCGCCGTCGCCACGTTCCTCTCGACCCATCCGCGGGTCGCGCGGGTGAACTGGCCTGGCCTGCCGTCGCATCCGGGCCACGCCATCGCCGCGCGGCAGATGCGCGACTTCGGCGCGATGCTCAGCATCCAGCTGCATGGCGGTCGCGATGCCGCGCTGGCGGTGGCCGGCCGCCTCCGCGTGTTCACCAACGCCACCTCGCTGGGCGGCTGCGAATCGCTGGTGGAGCACCGCGCGTCGGTGGAAGGCGCGCACCCGCGCTCGCCGCAGGACCTGCTGCGGATCTCGGTGGGGCTGGAAGATGCCGGCGACCTGGTCGCCGACCTCGCGCAGGCGCTGGGCTGAGGCTCAGCCCGCCGCGTACGCCGACAATGCATCGCGCAGCCGGCGCAGGCCCTCGGCCACCTCGTCGTCGGTGATGTTGAGGGCCGGCACGAAGCGCAGCACGTCGGGCCCGGCCTGCAGCAGCAACAGGCCATGCGCCGCGGCGAGGTCGAGGATCGCCCCGGCCTTGCCGGCATGGGCAGGCGCCAGCACCGCACCGAGCATCAACCCGCGGCCACGGACTTCCGCGAACAGGCCCAGGTCGCGATCGATCGCCGCAATCCCGTCGCGCAACGCCGCCGCCTGCCGGGCGACGTTGCCGGCGATCGCCTCCGATCCGAGCTTGTGCAGCGCCACGCGCGCGACGGACGCCGCCAGCGGGTTCCCGCCGAAGGTGGTGCCATGCGCGCCGAACTGCATCGCCTGCGCGACCCGCGGACCGGCCAGCATCGCGCCGATCGGGAACCCGCCGCCGAGCGCCTTGGCGAGGGTGACGATGTCCGGCACCACCGCATCCTGCCAGTGCGCGAACAGGGTGCCGGCGCGCCCCATGCCGCACTGGATCTCGTCCAGCACCAGCAGCGCGTCGTGGCGATCGCACAGCGCACGCACCGCCGGCAGGAAACCGGGCGCCGCCGGCATTACCCCGCCCTCGCCCTGCACCGGCTCCAGCATCACCGCGGCGACATCGCCACCGGCCATTGCCGCCTCGAGCTGGCCCAGATCATTGAAGTCGACGTAGCGGAACCCGCCCGGCAGCGGCTCGTAGCCTTCCTGGTACTTCGGCTGCGCGGTGGCGGTGACCGCGGCCAGCGTGCGGCCGTGGAAACTCCCGCGGAAGGTGACGATGGTGCGCTGCGTCGGCGCACGCCCCTGCGCCGCGGCCCACTTGCGCACCAGCTTGATCGCCGCTTCGTTGGCCTCCGCCCCCGAGTTGCACAGGAACACGCGCTCGGCGAAGCGCGAAGCCGCCACCAGCTCCTGCGCCAGGCGCAGCGGCGGCTCGCTGTAGAACACGTTGCTGGTATGCCACAGCGTGCCCGCCTGGGCGACCAGCGCGGCGACGAGGTCGGGGTCGCAATGGCCCAGGCTGCACACCGCGATGCCCGCGCCGAAATCGAGGTAGTCGCGGCCGTCGGCATCCCACACGCGTGCGCCCTGCCCGCGCGCCAGCACCAGTTCGCGCGGCCTGTAGACCGGCAGGTAGTAATCGCGGCCGTAGCCCAGCAAGGTCTCGGTGGTCATGGGTTACCAGCTTCCGGTGTTGGGCATCGAGGCCCAGGGCTCCCTTGGGGGCAGGTGGCCGTCCTGCAGGAGTTCGATCGAGATGAGGTCCGGCGAGCGCACGAAGGCCATGTGGCCGTCGCGCGGCGGGCGATGGATGGTGTAGCCCATCGCCTGCAGGCGCGTGCAGGTCGCATAGACGTCGGCCACGCGGAACGCGAGGTGGCCGAAGTTGCGCGCACTGCCGTAGTCCTCGGTGTTGCCGTCGGCGTCGGGCCAGTTGTAAGTCAGTTCGACCTCGGCGGACGGGGTTTCGTCGGCGGCGAGGAACACCAGCGTATAGCGCCCGGCCGCGTTCTCCATCCGCCGCATCTCCTTCAGGCCGAGGCCCTCGCAGTAGAAGCGCAACGAGGCCTCGAGGTCGCGGACGCGGACCATGGTGTGCAGGTATTTCATGCGGGAAGCTCCGTGGCGACGGCCGCACGCGGCCGCAGGGATTCAGTCGAGGAACAGATCGGGCAGCAGTGGCTGCGCGGGATCGACCGCGTAGCCGGCGAAGTCGGACACGCCGGCTTCGCGCAGCACGTCCTCGTCGATCAGGAAATGGCCGTGGAAACCGGCCGCCGGGCGCACCAGCACCGCATGCGCGGCGTCGCCCACGATGTCCGGACGGCGGCACATCGCGGCGTCGACGCCGGGGATCATGTTGATCGCATCGGTGGCGATCACCGTGCGCGGCCACAGCGCATTGACGGCCACGCCCCGGGGGCCGAACTCGGCGGCCAGGCCCAGGGTGACGAAGCTCATGCCCATCTTCGCCAGCGTGTAGCCGGTGTGCGGGCCCCACCATCTCGGCGCCAGCGATGGCGGCGGCGCCAGCGTGAGGATGTGCGGGTTCGGCGCCTGCAGCAGGTGCGGCAGGCAGGCCTGCGCGCACAGGAAACTGCCCCGGCTGTTGACCTGCTGCATCAGGTCGAAGCGCTTCATCGGGGTGTCCAGCGTGCCGCGCAACCAGATCGCGCTGGCGTTGTTGACCAGGATGTCGATGCCGCCGAAGGCATCCACGGTCGCCGCGACCGCCGCGCGCACGTCGTCTTCCTCGCGGATGTCGCACTTCAGCGGCAGCGCGCGACCGCCGGCGGCCTCGACCGCGCGCGCCGCGTCGTGGATGGTGCCGGGCAACTTGGGATTGGGCACCGCCGACTTCGCGGCGATCGCGATGTTGGCGCCGTCGCGGGCCGCGCGCAGCGCGATCGCAAGGCCGATCCCGCGCGACGCGCCGGTAATGAACAGGGTCTTGCCGGAGAGGTTCGACATGCGCCGCGGCCGCGTGTGGGGAGGGCGGGAGTGTAATCCCGCCCCCGTATACTCCGCCGATGCACAGCGCCTGGTTCGACAACACGGTGGCCTGGATCGGCGCGCATCCCCAGGCCGCGGGGCTGCTGGTGTTCCTGGTGGCGTTCTGCGATGCGCTGGCGGTGGTCGGCATCGTGATCCCGGCGCTGCCGCTGCTGTTCGCGGTGGGCGCGCTGATCGGCCTCGGCCACATCAACGGCCCCTACGCGGTGGTCTGCGCGGCGGCGGGGGCCTTCGCCGGCGACGCCCTGAGCTACTGGATCGGCCGGCGCTGGGGCCCGGCGATGCGCGACCTCTGGCTGTTCAAGCGCTACCCGGCCCTGCTGGAACGCGGCGAAACCCTGTTCCGCCGGCACGGCAGCAAGGGCATCGTCACCGCCCGCTTCATCGGCGCGGTGCGTCCGTTCGTGCCCGCGGTAGCCGGCATGCTGCACATGCCGTTGCGGCGCTACGTGCCCGCCAGCGCCTTCGCCGCGCTGGCCTGGGCGGGCGCCTTCCTCGCCCCCGGCTGGATCTTCGGCGCCTCCTACGACGCGGTGGCCGCAGTCGCCGACAAGCTCGCGCTGGTGCTGCTCGGGCTGTTCGCCGCGCTGGCGCTGGCGTGGGCGCTGGTGCTCTACACCTGGCGCTGGTTCGCCAACCACGCCGACAACCTGCTCGCGCGCGCGCTGCGCTGGACCCGCGCGCATCCGCGACTCGGCCGCTACACCGCCGCGGTGATCGACCCGCGCCGGCCGGAATCCGCCTCGCTGCTGCTGCTCGCGGTCTGCCTGTTCGCGGTGGCGTGGCTGTGGGCATGGTTCAGCGCGTCCCTGTTGCTGCGCGGCGGGCCTTCGCTGCTCGACCACGAGGTCCACGCCTTCATGTTCGCGCTGCGCAACCCGCTGGCCGACCGCCTGATGGCGGCGATGGCGGCGATCGGCAGCGCGCCCGTGCTCGGGGTGCCGGCGTTGGCGGCGATGGCCTGGCTGCTGTGGCGCAAGCGCTGGATGGCCGCGATCCACTGGGCCGCGGCGATCGCCGTGGGCCTGCTGCTGACCACCGGGCTGGACGCGGTGGCCGACATGCCGCGTCCACCGACCGCGGTGGCCGGCTTCGGCTTCCCATCGGTGGCGGTGACCATGACCACGGTGGTGTTCGGCTTCTTCGCGGTGCTAATCGCGCGCGAGCTGCCGGGCCGCCAGCGCGTGTGGCCCTACCTGCTGGCCGGCATCGCCACCGCGCTGGTCGGCTTCGCGCGGCTCTACCTCGGCGCCCACTGGCTGAGCGACCTCACCGGCGGCGTGCTGCTCGGCGTGGTCTGGCTGCTGGTGCTCGGCATCGCCTACCGCCGGCGCAGCGCGCGCTCGTTCTGGATGCGGCCGCTGGCATGGACGTTCTACGGCAGCTTCATGCTGGTGGCGCTGTGGCATGCCCCGCGCAGCATGGACGGCCTGCTCGCCCGCTTCGAACCGCCGCCGCCGTCGCGGGTCATCGCCGACGCGCAATGGGTGGCGCGCGGCATCGACGATCCGCACCACTTCGACCTGCAGGTGCGCGGCGACCTCGCCCTGCTGCGACGCCGGCTGGAAGCCGCCGGTTGGCGCGCGCAGCCGGCGGCGGACTGGACCCGGGTGATCGGCCTGCTGGACGAGGACACCCCGCTGGCGCGGCAACCGGTGCTGCCGGTAGCGCTGGACGCGCGCCCGGAAACCCTGCTGCTGCGGCGCCCCGGCAAGCGCGCCGACACGCTCGAGGTGCTGCGCATCTGGCAGGCGCCGGTGCGGCTGGCGAGCGGGACGCCGCTGTGGGTCGCGCGGCACGAACGGATGCAGGCACGCCGGCACCTGGACCTGCTCACGCTATGGCTGCCGGTCCCGCACACGCATGCCCTGCCGGACGACGTGCGCGTGCTGGCGGCCAGCCTGCGTGGCCCCGACGCACCGTTGCAGGTCCGGCTCGACCCGCCCTGATCGCGCCGGTCAGCCGGGTCCGGCGGCCTCGGCGATGCCATCGAGCAGGCGTTGCAGGCGTTCGTGGGGATCGTCGAGCTGCAGCAGGCGCTGGCGCTGGGCCAGGTCGAGAGGCAGCAGTTCCGCGAGGCGCCATCCCACCCATGCCGCGTCCTCGAACAGCGCCGGCGCGGGATCGCCGCCGCCCGCCAGCGCGACATCGCCGACCTGCACCAGGATCCGGCGCAGCAGCTCGGCCAGCAGCGCGTGTTCGGGGCGCAGCCGCGGCGAGGGCGCGAGGTCTTCGCGCCATGCCACGTCCGCCACCAGCAGGCCGTTGTCGCGCACGCGGGTAGCGGCGGCATGGAAGCGCCGGCGTCCGCGCACGCGCAGCGAGAGCAGCCCGTCCGGGGTGGTCCCGAAATCCTCGATCACCGCCTCGGTGCCATACGCGGCGGGCGTGGCCGGTGCGCCGACCTCGTCGCCGTCCACCAGCAGGCACACGCCGAAGCCGCTGCCCTGTCGCCCGCAGTCGCGGACCATGTCGAGGTAGCGACGCTCGAAGATCCGCAGGTCCAGCGCCGCGCCGGGCACCAGCACGCTGCGCAGCGGGAACAACGGCAGCGAACGCGACTCAGCCATCCCGCAGGGCGGCGAGGAAACGCCGCGGTGCGCCATCGAAACCGCCGTTGGACATGAACACCACGTGGTCGCCGGCGCGCGCCAATGCGCGCAAGCGGGCCACCAGCGCATCGGCATCGGCCACCGCCTGCGCGTCGCCGCGGATCGCCGCGATCACCTTGTCGGCATCCCAGGGCAATTCCGGCCGCGCGAGGAACACCACCGCGTCGGCGACGTCCAGCGACGGCGCCAGCGCATCGGCATGCGCGCCCAGGCGCATCGAATTGCTGCGCGGCTCCATCGCGACCACGATCCGCGCATCGCCGACCTTCGCGCGCAGCCCGGCCAGGGTCGTCGCGATCGCGGTGGGATGGTGGGCGAAGTCGTCGTACACGGTGATGCCGGCATGCGTGCCGACCACCTCCATCCGCCGCTTGACGCTGCGGAACCGCGACAGCGCCGGCAGGATGCCCGCGATGTCGACGCCGACCGCCGCGCAGGCGGCCAGCGCGGCCAGCCCGTTGAGGACGTTGTGGTCGCCGAGCAGCGGCCATTCGACGATGCCGACCTCGCGTCCGCCGTGCACGACCGCGAACGCGCTGCCGTCCTCGCGCAGCTTGCGCGCGCACCATTCGAACGACGCATCGAAGCCGAAGCGCTCCACCGGCGTCCAACAGCCCATCGCGAGTACCTCGCGCAGGTGGTGGTCGTGGCCGTTCACCAGCAGCCGGCCGCGCCGCGGCACGGTGCGCACCAGGTGGTGGAACTGGCGCTGGATCGCTGCGACGTCGGGGAAGATGTCGGCGTGGTCGAATTCCAGGTTGTTGAGGATCGCGACCAGCGGGCGGTAGTGGACGAACTTGCTGCGCTTGTCGAAGAAGGCGGTGTCGTATTCGTCGGCCTCGACCACGAATTCGCGGCCGCGACCGACCCGCGCCGACACCCCGAAGTCCTCGGCCACGCCGCCGATCAGGAAGCCGGGGGCGCGTCCCGCGGCCTCCAGCAGGTAGGCGAGGATCGTGGTGGTCGTGGTCTTGCCGTGGGTACCTGCCACCGCCAGCACGTCGCGGCCCGGCAACAGGCGCTCGGACAGCCATTGCGCCCCGGAGGTGTAGGCCAGGCCGGCGTCCAGCACGTGCTCGACCGCCTCGTTGCCGCGCGACAACGCGTTGCCCACCACGATCTCGTCGCAGTCCGCGGAGATGTTGCCGGGCGTGTAGCCCGGGCGGAGTGCGATGCCCAGCCGTTCCAGCTGGGTGGACATCGGCGGGTAGATGTTCTGGTCGCTGCCTTCGACCTCATGGCCGAGTTCGCGCGCCAGCGCGGCCACGCCGCCCATGAAGGTGCCGGCGATGCCGAGGATGTGGAGTTTCACGTGGGTTGCTCCAGGGCGGGGTCGAGGCTGCGGCAGGCAGGCCTCGCAAGTCGCTCCCCGATACTCGCTTGGTTGCGAGGCCTGCCTGCCGCGGCCTCGGCCATCGCATCCGTCACGGCCTCAACCGACGTCGTGCCCCGGCTGGATCGCTTCGATGATCCGCGTGAACACCTCGTCCAGCGAACCCACGCCATCGACCACGGTGAGCTGCCCGTGCTGGCGGTAGAAGTCGATCACCGGGGCGGTCTGCTGGTCGTACACGTTCAGGCGGTGGCGCACCGACTCGGGGCTGTCGTCGGCGCGGCCCTCGGCCTTCGCGCGGCCGGCGAGGCGCTCGATGATCTGCTCGTTGTCGACGGTGAGCTGCACCGCGGCGTCGAACGCCTGGCCGAGCTCGGCCAGCAACCGGTCCAGCGCCGCCGCCTGCGCCAGGTTGCGCGGGTAACCGTCGAGGATGAAGCCGGCGCGGGTGTCGTCGCGGGAGAACCGGTCCTTGAGCATGCCCAGCAGGATCTCGTCGCTGACCAGGTCGCCGCGCGCCATCACTTCCTTGGCTTGCAGGCCCAGCGGACTGCCGGCGGCCACCTCGGCGCGCAACAGGTCGCCGGTGGAGATGTGCGGCACCTGCAGGTGCTCCTTCAGTCGTGCCGCCTGGGTGCCCTTGCCGGAACCCGGCGCGCCCAACAAAACCAATCGCATCGCGTTGCTCCCGAATCGTGGGGTCGGCCGCCTGCCCGCGCAGCCTTCGTCGCGGGCCAGCTTACCGTATCGTGTCCCCAGGAGTCCGGGCCGCTGCGTGGCCCGGCGTGCGACTTTCGGAGGAGATCGGCATGCCCGCAGGCACCCTGCTGTACGCCCAGAGCGGCGGCGTGACCGCCGTCATCAATGCCACCGCCTCGGCCGTCCTGCAGGCCGCGCGCGCGCGCAAGGTGCGGGTGCTCGCCGCCCGAAACGGCATCCTCGGCGCCCTCCGCGAGGAGCTGCTGGACACCTCGACCCTGACCGCTGCCGAGGTCCGCGGCCTGGCCCACACCCCGGGCGGCGCGTTCGGCAGCTGCCGGCTCAAGCTGAAGTCGCTGGAGGCCGACCGCCCCCGCTACAAGCGCCTGCTCGAGGTCTTCCGCGCCCACGACGTCCGCTGGTTCCTCTACAACGGCGGCAACGACTCGGCCGACACCGCGCTCAAGGTCTCGCAGCTGGCCGCCGAATTCGGGTATCCGCTGACCTGCGTCGGCGTGCCCAAGACCATCGACAACGACCTGGCGGTCACCGATTGCTGCCCCGGCTTCGGGTCCGCCGCCAAGTACACGGCGGTCTCGGTCCGCGAATGCGCGCTCGACGTGGCGGCGATGGCGGAAACCTCGACCAAGGTGTTCGTGTACGAGGCGATGGGCCGCCACGCCGGGTGGCTGGCCGCCGCCGCCGGGCTGGCGGGCGAAAGCCGCGACGCGGCGCCGCAGCTGATCCTGTTCCCGGAGCGGCCTTATGACGAAGCCGACTTCCTGGCCCGCGTCGACGCCGTGGTCAAGCGCGTGGGCTGGTGCGTCGTGGTGGCCAGCGAAGGCATCCGCACCGCCGACGGGCGTTTCGTCGCAGATGCGGGGGGCGGCAAGGACAGCTTCGGCCACACCCAGCTGGGCGGGGTGGCCTCGCACCTGGCTGCGCGCGTGAAGGACGTGCTCGGCCACAAGGTGCACTGGGCCCTGCCCGATTACCTGCAGCGCTCGGCCCGCCACCTCGCCTCGCGGACGGACCTGGAACAGGCCATGGCGGTCGGTCGCGCCGCCGTGGAATGCGCCCTCGCCGGGCAGAACGCGGTGATGCCGGTGATCGTGCGCGATGCCGATGCGCCGTATCGCTGGCATGTCGACATCGCCCCGCTCGCGCGCATCGCCAACCACGAGAAGACCATGCCCAAAGGCTTCATCCGTCCGGACGGCTACGGGATCACGGCCGCCGCGCGGCGCTACCTGCAACCGCTGGTCGCGGGCGAGGCCTACCCCCCGTATGTCCGGGATGGACTGCCGGATTACGTTGTGCCCAGAATCCGGACGATCCGCCGCAGGCTGCCCGTCTGGAACGACTGACCCGCGCGGCCTAGACTGCCGCCGGGGTTGGTCCCGCACTCGTCACTCAATGGGGAACGCATGAAATCCGCAAGCATCGCCGCCGCGCTCGCCGTGGCCCTGGCCGCCTCGAGCGCGCCCGCCCACGCCCAGTGGAGCAAGAAGCAGAACGATCCGCAGGGCGCCGCCGCCGGTGCCAACGCCAAGGGCGCCGCCGCCAACCTCGAGTACTGCGACGAGCCGATGGGCACCATCGCCGTCGTCGAGGAACAGGAAGGCGACTGGTACCGCTACCTGCGGACCGACCTCAACCTGCCCTCCACCATCCCGGTGATCCGCATGATCATCCAGCAGTCGAACTGCTTCGTGGTGGTCGAGCGCGGGCGCGCGATGCAGAACATGATGCAGGAGCGCGCGCTGATGGACAGCGGCGAACTGCGCGAGGGCAGCAGCTTCGGCAAGGGCCAGATGGTCGCGGCCGACTACACCATCAACCCCAGCATCAACTTCTCGCAGAGCAACGCGGGCGGCATCGGCGGCGTGCTCGGCGCGTTCGGCGGCAGGCTCGGCGCGGTCGGCGCGGTGGTGGGCGGCCTGAAGTTCAAGAAGGCCGAGACCATGCTGACCATGATCGACAACCGTTCGGGCGTGCAGATCGGCGTCGCCCAGGGCAACGCCACCAAGACCGACTTCGGCCTGGGCATCGGTGGCGGCGGCAGCGGCGGCTTCGGTGCGCTGGGCGGTTATAGCAGCACCCCGGAAGGCAAGGCGCTGGCCGCCGCCTTCGCCAATGCCTACAACAACCTGGTGCGGGCGATGCGCGATTACAAACCGCAGCAGGTCGAGGGCGGGCTGGGCAAGGGCGGAAAGCTCAAGGTCGGCGACTGAACCCAGCGACCATGCCGACGAATGCGCCCGGCGATGCCGGGCGTTTTCGTTTGCGGCAGACTCAGCGCATGCCGATCCTGCAGATCAAGGCCAAGCCGAATGCACGCGTGTCCGCGTTGACGCGCCAGGACGACGGCACGTGGCTGGCGCAACTCAAGTCGCCGCCCGTGGATGGCAAGGCGAATGCGGAACTGATCGAGCTGGTCGCCCGCACCTTCGGCTGTACGAAGTCCAGCGTCACCGTCAAGTCGGGCGCAGGCACGCGGTACAAGCGTGTGCAATTTCCCGACTGACGCAGATCGCTCGTTCCGGCATGATGCCAAGCCATTTCCGCCCACCGGCTTCGCCATGTCCGCCATGCTGCTTCGCTGCGGCGCCTGCCTGCTCGCCTTGCTTCCGTGCGTGGCAACCGCCCAGGAGGCCGCACCTCCGCCATTAGCGGCTACCCCCGAGTCCGTTTGTTCCGCGCCCTGCCTGCGTGCCGGCACTGTCATCGAACTCGAGCTCGCGGAGGCGGTGTCCTCGCTGCGCAACCAGCGCGGCGACCGCTATGCGCTGCGGACCGTCGCCCCGCTGGTCATCGATGGCCAAGTGGTCGCTCCTGCCGGCCTGGAGGTCGAGGGCGCCGTCGTGCATGCCAACAAGAGCCGCAGCGGCGGGCAAGCCGGTGAGCTGCTGCTTGCGGCGCGGCGCTTCGAGGTGGACGGCCGCGTGGTCGGACTCAAGGGCATGAAGCTGGGCGCATCCGGGCGCGACCGCAGCAACGAGGCGCTCGCCGCTTCATTCGTGATCGGCCCGTTCGCGATGTTCATGCGCGGCAAGGAGATCGAAATCCCGGTGGGCACGGCCGCCCACGCGAAGGTGGCCAACGACGTCTCGTTCGCACCCACCTCGCCCCAAAACGCCGAAACCCTTCCGGAAACGGCGCCACCAACCCCCGCACCACTCGACTGAGGAATCCCATGCGTCACTTGCGACCGCTGTTCATCGCCACCGCCCTTTCCATCACCCCCGTCGCCCATGCGCAGGACGCAGCGGCCCAAGCGCAGCCCGCCGCGCCTGCCGAAGCCCCGGCGGCAGCGGCCGCCTCCAGCGCGCTCATTCCGGCCCCGCAGGCCGGCAAGGGCCAGGTCGTGTTCTTCCGCGAGAAGAAGTTCGTCGGTGCCGCCATGAGCTACAAGGTGCGCGAAGGCGAGACCGAGCTCGGCAAGTTGTCGAACGGCAGCTACCTGGTGCTCGAGGTCGAGCCGGGCACGCACCAGTACCACATGCAGGGCGAGACCAAGGACGTCCTGACGCTGGAGGTGGAGGCCGGCGAGACCTACTACGTCCAGGGTGGCATCAGCATGGGCGTACTGGCGGGCCGGCCGAACCTGTCGCCGTCCGACCAGGCCGCGTTCGAGGCCATGGCGCCCAAGCTCAAGAAGCGCTGATCGATATACCGGCCGGGGGCTCCTGGGTCCCCGGCTCCTTTAATTCACGGCGACTCGCTCAGCGGCAGCCTTTACCCTCGACCGCCATGGCCACCGCGAACATGGGCAAGGCCTTCAGGTCGCCGGCCTTGGCCGCATCCATCCCGTCCTTGAGGTAGATCCGCGAGCGTCCCTGCGCGTCGAGCTTGGGCGGCGTGTTGCCGGCCTCCTTGCGCCAGATGCGCACCACCGCCTGTTGCGCCGGGCAGGCTGCACTGGGCACCCGGATGACATCGTTGAGCCGCCAGCCACCGGCTGCGGAGGGCTTTGCCTGGCTCGCATCCACCAGGCGCGCACGCGGGGCGCAGCGTTCGCTGGTCCGCACCGCCGCGAATCGGTAGGGCTTGGCGGCATCCCCGGTGAACTGGCCCTCGAGGCGGGCGCAGGCCTCGGGGATGGTGCGCAGCGCATGCACCACGCCGGTTGCCTGCGGCTTCGCGGGCCCGCGCTGGATCTCGGGAACCGGGTCCGCCGCCTGCGCGGCGCCCATGGCGCACGAGAGGATCAAGAGCATGTGCAAGCGCAGCATCAGGGAACTCCGTGGGGCCTCCGGGACCGGGCAAGCCTGCCACCGGCCGGCTTAACCATGCATCGACGCGCCGGACTTTGACCCGACCCGGCTGCCAGCGCCGCCGCGCTGTGCGATAGTCGGGAGGTTGCCCGCCGGGGGCGGGCACGACAACCAGAAACTTCCATGTCGAACACTCCGGGGAGGGGTTTCATGCTGGAGCAACACGGTTTGGTCCTGGCGCTGGTCTGCGCCATCATCGCCATCGCATACGGCCTGTGGGCGGCCGCCTGGATCAACAGGCAACCCGCGGGCAACGAACGCATGCAGGAAATCGCCGGCGCGATCCAGGAAGGCGCGCGCGCCTACCTCAACCGCCAGTACATGACGATCGCGGTCGCCGGCGTCGTCCTGTTCGTCCTGATCGGCGTGTTCCTGAGCTGGCATACGGCGATCGGCTTCGCGATCGGCGCGATCCTGTCCGGCGCCGCCGGCTACATCGGCATGAACGTCTCGGTGCGCGCAAACGTGCGCACCGCCGAAGCCGCGCGCAGCGGCATGGGCCCGGCCATGAACGTGGCCTTCAAGGGCGGCGCGATCACCGGCATGCTGGTGGTCGGCCTCGGCCTGCTCGGCGTGGCCGGCTACTACTTCGTGCTGCAGCGGATGGGCCTGTCGCAGGCCGACAACCTGCACGCGCTGGTGGGCCTGGCCTTCGGGTCCTCGCTGATCTCGATCTTCGCGCGCCTGGGCGGCGGCATCTTCACCAAGGGTGCGGACGTCGGTGCCGACCTGGTCGGCAAGGTCGAGGCCGGCATCCCCGAGGACGACCCTCGCAACCCGGCGGTGATCGCGGACAACGTGGGGGACAACGTCGGCGACTGCGCCGGCATGGCCGCCGACCTGTTCGAGACCTACGCGGTCACGGTGATCGCCACCATGCTGCTGGGCGGCATGATGATGGTGCCCGGCAGCGCCGACTTCGCCGGCACCAACGCGGTGCTGTACCCGCTGGTGCTGGGCGGCGTGTCGATCATCGCCTCGATCATCGGCGCCGCCTTCGTCAAGGTGAGCGGCGACAAGCCCAACATCATGGGCGCGCTGTACAAGGGCGTGATCATCTCGGCGGTGCTCGCGGCGATCGCGTTCTACCCGATCACCACCCAGCTGATGGGCGACAACGCGCACGGGGCGATGAACCTCTACATCTGCGCGCTGATCGGCCTGCTGCTGACCGGCGTGATCGTGTGGATCACCGAGTACTACACCGGCACCCAGTACAAGCCGGTGCAGCACGTCGCCAAGGCCTCCACCACCGGCCACGGCACCAACATCATCGCCGGCCTCGGCGTCTCGATGAAGTCCACCGCCCTGCCGGTGGTCGCGGTCTGCCTGGCGATCTGGTTCTCGTACCTGCACGGCGGGCTGTACGGCATCGCCATCGCCGCCACCTCGATGCTGTCGATGGCGGGCATGATCGTGGCGCTGGATGCGTACGGCCCGATCACCGACAACGCCGGCGGCATCGCGGAGATGTCGGAACTGCCGCCCGAGGTGCGCAACATCACCGATCCGCTGGACGCGGTGGGCAACACCACCAAGGCGGTGACCAAGGGCTACGCGATCGGTTCCGCCGCGCTCGCCGCACTGGTGCTGTTCGCCGACTACACCCACAACCTCGAGGCCGCGCATGGCGGCATGAAGTTCGTCTTCGACCTGTCCGACCACCGCGTGATCATCGGCCTGCTCATCGGCGGCCTGATCCCGTACCTGTTCGGCGCGATGGCGATGGAAGCCGTGGGCCGCGCCGCGGGCAGCGTGGTGGAGGAAGTGCGCCGCCAGTTCCGCGAGATCAAGGGGATCATGGACGGCACCGGCAAGCCGCAGTACGACAAGGCCGTCGACATGCTGACCAAGGCCGCGATCAAGGAAATGATCGTGCCGTCGTTGCTGCCGGTGGCGGTGCCGATCATCGTCGGCCTGCTGCTCGGGCCGGAGGCGTTGGGCGGCCTGCTGATCGGCACCATCGTGACGGGCATCTTCGTCGCGATCTCGATGACCACCGGCGGCGGTGCGTGGGACAACGCCAAGAAGTACATCGAGGACGGCAACTTCGGCGGCAAGGGATCCGAGGCGCACAAGGCCGCGGTCACAGGCGACACCGTCGGCGATCCCTACAAGGACACCGCCGGTCCGGCCGTCAACCCGCTGATCAAGATCATCAACATCGTCGCGCTGCTGATCGTGCCGCTGCTGCCGGTCTCGTCCACCAGCGCCGACGCAGCCGCGGCACCGGTGGCGATCGAGGCCTCGGCCATGCCTGTCGAGGCCGCGCCGCCGGCGATGGACGATGCGCCTGCGGCACCAGCCGACGCACCGGCGCCCGCCGCCGAAGCACCGGCAGAAGCCGCGCCCACCGGGGATGCACCCGCGCAGTAATCCCGCCGCGTCGGGATGGAACAACGGCGGCCCTCGGGTCGCCGTTTTTTCTTGTGCGCAGCGAACCATCGGACATCCCGCGACAGCGTCGACGAGGCCAGGCCGCATGGCGACCGGCGCGTTTCGCTGCATCGCAGCAATCCGGCGGCTAGAATGGGCGCCCTCCCCATCCCCGCCGCCCCCGCCCCGCGGGCGCGGCACGCACGTCGGAGCTCCCACCATGGGCCTGGACCTCGTTCCCACCGGCAAGAACCCGCCGGACGAAATCAACGTCATCATCGAAATCCCGAAGGACGCCGAACCGGTCAAGTACGAGGTCGACAAGGCCTCTGGCGCGATCTTCGTCGACCGCATCCTGTCCACGCCGATGCGCTACCCGTGCAACTACGGCTACGTCCCGCACACCGTCTGCGGCGACGGCGACCCGGCGGACGTGCTGGTGATCCTGCCGCTGCCGCTGGTGCCGGGTTCGGTGATCCGCTGCATCCCGGTGGGCGTGCTGAAGATGACCGACGAGGCCGGCGGCGACGAGAAGATCGTGGCGGTGCCGCTGCCCAAGATCTTCGGCGGGTACGCGCACATCGTCGACATCGAGCAGGTCAGCCCGCACTGGCTGGAGCGCATCGGCCACTTCTTCGAGCACTACAAGGACCTCGAGAAGGGCAAGTGGGTGAAGCTGGACGGCTGGGGCGGCGCGGCGGAGGCCAAGGCCATCCTCAGCGAGGCGATGGCGCGCTACGCGTCCACCCCGGACGCCGAGAAGCCGCACTTCTGAGCGTGCGACGCCGGCGCCCGCCTCAGCGGGCGCCGCGCATGGTGGCCAGTCCGATCAGGCGCGACACCACCATGGCGAGGTACCCGACCCCGGTCAGCATCTCCAGCATCACCAGCGCGCGTGCCTGCGCGCCGACCGGCAGCACGTCGCCGAGGCCCACGCCCGACAGCGTGGTGAAGCTCAGGAACAGCAACTCCAGCCAGCGCCGCGGTCGGTCGGGCTCGAACCCTGTGAAGCTGCCCGGGTACCACGCCTGGCAGACGTAATAGGCGTAGGCGAAGCCCCAGGCGAGCAGGGTGAAGGTCGCCCCGGCGGCGAACAACTCGTCGTTGCTGACGTGGTGGTCGCGCAGCATGTACACGATCAGCCCACCCGCCGCATAGAAGTACAGGCAGGCCTCGAGCAACGCGGACGCCACCAGCAGGTCCTGCTGGCCGGATGCCACGCCGGCCAGGGTCAGCAGGATCGCCGGCACCGCCAGCAGCCAGGCGATCCAGTTGACCAGCGGGCTGCGCCCTACCACCCACAGGGCCAGCGGCACCACCACCAGCGCCACCGCGCCGAACAGCCAGCGACCGGCCAGGCTCTGGTCCATCAGCGGATGCACGAGCAGGCTCAGCAACTGCGCGGCCAGCAGGAAGGCCGAAGGGTGCCGGCGCGCAAGGACGCCCCAGATGCGCAGCCGTTGCGCGGCTTGCATCAGGCGCTCCCGGCCGGGTGGCACAACGCGCTCACGTGGCGCGAACCGCCGGCTTCAGCACCGCCGACGTCAGCGCATGGAACCAGAATGAACCGTTGCGCAGGCGCTTCTGCGAGGCGGATTCGGGGAGTTGGTCGATGAAGCGCTGCAGCACGCCCCGATACTCCGCGATGCCCTCCCCCGAATCGCCGAACCGCGCCCACAAGCCGCGCCAGGCACGGAACAGGCGTACCGAGGCCTGCCGCATCCGCTGGATGTCGGGCGTCCCGGCCTCGACGAGCTCGCCATTGAGGGTCTGCACGTGGAACTGGAGCTCCCAGGGGCTCATCACCCGCGGGATGTTGAAGTGCTCGCACACCAGCGCGGGCCTGGCGTCGGTCGGTGCCAGCAACCGCGGCGCCCATCCGGCGATCCGCGCATCATGCGGGCGCCCCTGCTCCACCAGCGACCAGAAGGCTTCGCCGCCCACGGTATCGGCGACCAGGTGGATGCGATGGTGGCTCGCGTCGTTGTGGACGTTGTGCTCGCGCCAGGTGTCGAAGATCCAGCACTCGCCCGCGGCCATGTTGATGGTGGCGTCGGCGCAATCGAAGCGCACGGTGGGCTGGGTCACGATCGGGACGTGGATACGGACCCGCTCGACCCAGTAATAGCCCTCGTCGACGTGGGCGGTCACCTCGGCCTGCCCGGCCAACCGCATCAGCCGGCTCCGGCCCAGCACTGCGCCGAAGCTCGCCATGACCTGCACGAGGTAGGGGCAACGGAGCAACTCGGGGGTCGGCTGCATCTCGCCGACGAACGATTCGTTCGCCGGGTCGCCCCCGGCCGCCAGCAAGGGCAGCATGGAATTACCGGGGAACTTCTGCGGGTGGTCCCGCCACACGCCCTCACCCAGCGCGTCGATCTCGGCCGCCAGGCGGTCGGCATCGAACAGCAAGGGCAGCTGGATGAAGGGGAGCGGCAATCTCATGGGCACATCGGCCGTCGGCGGGATGCCACGATTCTAGCGAGCCGCGCCGCCGGGCGCGTGGTTCACCCCGCGCTGCGCGCCGCCAGCACGCGCTCGAGGCGGTCGGCGACGCCCGCGACGAGCGGCATCACCCGTTCGATCGCCGCGCGGTTGCGCATCCATTTCCCGGATTCCGGGCGACTGATCGTGTAGCGCGACAACGGGAGCCGGTCGAGGGGCGCGTCCCAGCCAATTTCCAGCCACGCGCACAGCACATCTACGACCGCGCGCGGGGATGCCACCAGCGACTCGTAGCGCACCGAGCGCCATGCATCCGCCGGCAGCACCTCAAGGTCCTCCAGCATGACGTGCATCGCGCGCCCCCACTGGTAGGCCACGATCTCCTCGAGCGGCCGACCGTTGACCCGTTGCCAGCCGGGCACGAGCAGCAGCGACCAGGGCGGCGGCCCCCAGCCTGGCAAGATGGGGTAGGTCACGAAGTGGCCCGATCGCCATGCCTCGATCATGCTCGAGAGGACCGCGCGCGGATCCCGCCAGAGCACGACGAAGCGGGCATCGGGGAACACCCGCCGCATGAACGGAATGCGCAGGACGTTCTTCGGCGTTTTTTCCAGCAAGCGGATGGAGCCGCCATCGGGCGCAGGCATGCCGTCACGGTCGCGTAGGCTGGCGACGAAACGTTGGCGCAGGGCCTCGGCAACCTCGGGTGGCGCATCCGACGCTTCGAGCCGGTTCGATGCGAATCCGCGGCCCGCGGGGTGCAGCGACGGGATGCCCTCGATCACGCGATGGCTTTCGCCACCGATGGTATGCAGCCCGGGCGCGCGGGCGAGCGTCTCGAACAACAGCGTCGAACCAGATCGCGGCGCGCTGAGGATGACGACCGGCTTGTCGAACGAGATCGGCACCGCTGTCTCCCGGGCTGGTGAAGGCAGCCGCTGCCCCACCCTGCGGGCAGCGAGCCAAGCGGCATGATCGCCCAATGTGCGTGCGCACCCAACCCTCGCCGACGAAAACGCAACGCCCCCGGCACCAGGCCGGGGGCGCAGCAGTTGCGGCAAAATCGCGTATCAGAAGTCGTATTGCACCATGAAGCGCACGGAGCGCGGCGTCTGCCAGCCGGTCGGGACCTTGTAGATCGTCGGCTGCGGAGCGCCGGATGCGGACTCACCCTGCTCGACCACGGTGACCGCCTTGTCGGCGTTCAGGACATTGAACACGTCCACCTTGAACTGCAGGCCCTTCGCCCACGCCGGCTTGTAGGCCACGTTCAGGTCGAGTGTCTGCGTCCACGGCAGTCGACCTGCGGTGCCACGCGGCACGATCGTGCGGCCATTGTTTGCGCCGCCATCGTAGTTCGGGTTGGGGGTATTGTCTCCCGTCGTACCCAAATTGCCATCCGGGCCTCCGTCGAGCCACCGAGGCTCGAACGTGGTGGACGAATCACAAGAGAAGTATCCGTTGCCGTAGTGCGAAGTCGCCGCTCCACCGAGGAAGCCGAAGCAGTTGATCGGACGGCCGGACTGGATCAGCGCGCTCGCGCCCACGGACCACTCGTCGTTGATCTCGTAGTTGCCGAACATCTTCAGGCTGTGGCGACGGTCGTTCGGCAGGTAGCCGTACGAACCGATCATCAACTCCGGATAGTCGAAGTCCTGGGTGACGCTGGTGTCGGCCTGGCCGATATCCGACTTCACGCCGCCCTCGGTGTTGCCGATGCTCTTGGCGAAGGTGTAGGAACCCTGCAGGAACCAGCGGTCCCAGTTGCCTTCCCAGAAGATCTCCAGCGCCGTGTACTTGCGCTTGGCCTTCGGGCCCAGCACGTCGGCCGGGATGGTCACCTGCTCCAGCACGCCGTCGCCGTTGAAGTCGACGTTGAAGATGCCGTCCTCGCCCGGGTTGTACATGTGGCAGAACGCGAAGCCCGGGTTGTAGATCGCCATGTCGCTCGGCTTCGTCTTGTCCGCCGGCTCGATGAAGATGCCGCCGTCGGCGGTGAAGCCCTGCTCCAGGCCTGCGGCGATCAGCGGTCGGTAGTCGCACGTGTCATCGATCGCCTGCTTCAGGTCGCGGTGGATCGCGCGGACACCCAGCGAGAAGTTGTCGGTCAGCTGCTTCTGGAAGCCCAGGATGTACTCGTCCTGGTACATCGGCTTCAGGTTCTGCGACGCGATGCTGGCAGGATCCTTGGCGACGCCGAACTCGTTGTTGAGGTAGCGGATCGGGCGGCCATTGGCCGGATTGTTGATCAGGGTCAGGCCGGTCGGGGCCCCAGTGACCGGGTCGACGCCGGTGTAGCGGTAGAACTGCTCGGAGAACAGCGAGGCCGACGCGCCACGGACGGCGACGGTCGCGGTCAGCGGCAGCGCGTAGCGGCCGGCGTTACCGAAGACCTTGAACGTGGAGTCGCCGAACACGTCCCAGCTGAAGCCCAGGCGCGGGGCGAACTGGTTGTCGATCTTGACGTAGGACTGGCCGGCACCGTTCTTGTTGTCGAAGGTATCCCAGCGCAGTCCGAGGTAGGCGACGAAGTTGTCGGTGATGCTCCAGCTGTCCTCGAGGTAGTAGGCGCGCTGGTCGACCGCCACGGTCGCACCGGTCTGGAACACGCGCTTGCGCACCACCGAGTTCTCGCCCGCGATGCCAGTGGCCGGATAGTTGCCATAGCGCCAAGTCACGCCTCCCGAGAAGGACTGGCCGGCGACCGACTCGAAGTTGTCGATGTCGACGCCGCCGCGGATCAGGTGGTCGCCCAGCTGCCATTCCAGGTCGATGCGGTACTGGTCACGGCTGTCCTTCGCGTCCGGACGGCCCAGCAGGTTGGCGAGCGTGCAACCGGTGCGAGGCGTGATCAAACCACTGACAGCAGACGGGCGAGCATCCACGATGACCGGGCAGCCGCTGGCAGGCTGGCCAACACCACCGTTGTACTCGTTGCGGATGCCCGCAGCGGTGATGCTGTAGTTGGAGCGCGCCGACTCGCTGTGACCGGCCAGCACCGACAGGGTGAAGTTGTCGGTCAGATAGCCGGTGTACTTGGCGATGTACGCCTCGCCACCGAACTCGCTGTAGTCGGTGCCACGATACGTGCCAAAGCGTGGGTTCGACTTGTCGTCCGCGTCCGTGAGCGTATCGAAGTAATCTGTCTCGATCTTGCGCTTGTCCGACAGCGCGGTGAATTCGAGGATGTGGTTGTCGCTGATGTTCCAGTCCATTTTCAACAGCCACTTCGGCTGCTTGTTCTGGGCGGACGTGCTGTTGGCTTGGCCCTTTCCCGCGAACGTATCGTTGTCGAGCTTTGCATACTCGACGAGTCCGTACGCGAACAGCCGATCCTTGACCAGTGCGCCGCTGGCCCACACCGCTGCGGTCAGGTTATCGCCACCGGTATTGCGGCTATTGTCAGCCAGCAGCACGCCATCGTTGCTGTAGGGACTCGGGAGCGCTTCCGTCAGCGAATCGGGGGACCAGAAGATGCTGCCGCCCGCGTGGAACTCGTTGGTGCCGCGCTTGGAGATCTGGTTGATCACGCCACCGGTCGAACGGCCGAATTCCGCACCGTAACCACCCGTCTTCACCTGTTGCTCGGCGATCGCCTCGAACGGCACCTGCACGAAGTTCAGGTTCTGGAACGTGTTGGTGATGTTGAAGCCGTTGAAGTAGTACTGGTTCTCCGCCACCGACGAACCGCCGAACGACGCCAGGTTGCCGAACGCCGCGTCGCCGCGCACCGTGCCCGGCGCCAGCAGCGCAACCGAGGTCGTGTCGCGCGCCACCGGGATCTTCGCGATCTGCTCGGCGGTCAGGATCGTGGTCGACTCCACCGACGACACGTCGATCGGGTTGATCGCGCCCGTGCCGACCACCGTCACGGTGTCCAGGGTGGTGGCGTCGCCGCCCGCGAAATCGATGTTCGCAGCGCTACCGACATTGACGGTCACGTTGCGGGGGGCCGCGCCATTCCGGCTGATCTGGTACTGGCCGGTCGGCAGCTGCGAGAAACGGTAGCTGCCATCCGCACCCACCGTGATCGTGCGGCTGAAACCCGTCGCCGGGTTGCTGATGGTGATGGTGTCGCCCGACGTCGCGCGGCCGGTCACCGCACCCGCGGTGTTCGTCTGGGCCTGCACGCCGCCTGCGGCGCACAAGAGCAGGGCGAGGGTCAATGCCTTGCGGCGGGTTCGATGGATCGTCTTGTTGGTCACCACGGGTCTCCGGCGTTGCGGTTACAGGTGCGCCCCGCCCAATGGACGACGCGCGGTTCGTTGGGGAATCGTTAACGGCTCGATGCTAGGCAGCGACGCCATGCGATGCTTTGCCGAATTTGGCGGTTCATCGGCCTCGCGCGGTCAGGCCGCGATGCCCCGGCGCAGCCAGGCCACGAGACTGCCGCAGTCGGTAGCGCCTTCGCCCCGCGCCAGGCCAGAGCGAGGAGGCGTGGCTTCGATGCGGGCGTGCGACCCGCCCTGTTTCGCCGCCATCTCGCGGTAGCGCCTCACCCAGAAGAACACCGAGCCCTCGCCCACCCGCATCTCGCGCGCGACATCAGCCACGCTGCGTCCATCACGGACCACGCGCTGCACCGCCTCCAGCTTCTGCGCAGGGGAATAGCGGTAACGACTCACGACCGCCCCCCGGCGTGGGCCGGACGCGCATGCATCAGGCGGTACTCGCTGGCGCTCACGCCGAAGCGGGCGCGGAACGCCCGCGCGAAGCTGCAGGGACTCTCGAATCCGGACGCCAGCGATACCTCGGTGACCGGCAACCGCCCTTCCACCAGCAGGCGCCGCGCCTGCTCCAGCCGCAGGCGCGCTGCGTACTGCTGCGGTGCCTGTCCATACACCGACTGGAAGATCTTGCTGAAGTACCACGGCGAGAAGTGGCTCCAGCGCGCGAGCTCGCCGATCCGCGCGCACATGCCGGCATGCCCTTGCATGTAGAGCCGCGCACGTTGCAGCCGGGCGTAGATCTGCCTGCGTCGCCCCAGCGACCGGCCGGGGCAACGCGCGACGACGTCCGCATCGTGTTGTTGCATGCATGCGAGGAATGCACCCGCGCGAGCATCCAGGCCCGCGGCGTCGCGGGTCTTCCACAGGCGCAGCCCCTGCAGGCGCATGCCGCGCGCCAACCGGCCGCATCCACTGAACAGCGCATGCCCGATGCCATCCCCCGCATGCGCCGCCGGGTCATCGCCCCGGAGCCGGATCACGATGGCGACGCCGCCAGGACCGACCCGCCCGCACGGACCTGCGTCGCCCTCGAGCAGCAGCCATTCGCGCGCGATCAGGTGGAATTCCCCTTCACGCGAATGGACGGTCATGCTTCCGCGCAGCACCAGCCACGCGCTGTAGCCGACCAAATCCCCGCCGGCGCGCAATTCCTCGCCGCCGGTTGCCAGGCGGATGCTGGCGCCTGCGTCGAGGTCGACGCGGCACGGACTGTCGATCCGACCCGGCATGGGACGTGGCATGGACGACATCGGCCTCTCCGATCCTGGACGGGATCGGCAGGACGCCATCGCGCACGCGCGCGGTCAGGAAATCCGCACGAAATCGACACGAAACCCGCATTTGATGGCGCATCGCCGCGTTGTCACGTCACGCCAATGCGCTCGCCCGCACCGGCCAGCAGGACGTCGATGCAGGCAGCGTGGCGATTCGTCCCTCGCGGGACATCCATGCCTCGATCGGCAAGACATTGCGCATCGCACCGCGCGCGCACGCGGCCTGGTGCGCAGGCGTCGCTGGGTGGCTTGATGCCCGGGTGCTCGCGTTATGCGCAGCGCCGGTCGACGCCGGCGCACGGTGCTGGGTCCGACCTGCCGTCCGTGGCGACCCCCGCGGCGACCGTGCCGGGTGCCGCGGATCCGGCACTGGCGCTGTCCGCCATCCCGAGGGTGGCGAAGCCGAGCAGGGCCGCCAGCCAGCGCCATCGGCCGGGATGCCGCCGAGGCAGCGATGCCGGCATCCGCGGCGCTGGCGTCGACGACACCAAGGCCGGCGCCTCCGGCAGCCATTCCACGCCGGCGAGGAGCACATAGCCCGACTTCGGGATGGTTTCGATGCAGGTCGGGGCATGGGCGTGGTCGGCGAACGCACGACGCAACGTGGCGATGGCCTGCGTCACCACGTCGAGGGTCGGCAGGGTGCCGGCCCAAACGGTGTCCAGCAGATGCTCGCGCGACACCACGCGACCCGCGTCCTCCGCCAGCACCAGCAGCACGTGCAGGGCCTTGACCGTGATCCTGGTGGCCCCAACCGTGCCAGGCCGCGACACTTCCCGGCGGGCGACATCCACGACACAGTCGCCGACCCGCAATCGCGGGGCAAGCGGCATGGGGACACGGCAGTCGGGCATGGGCATGCGCCCACGCTAGGACCCGCCACGCCCGGGCGCAGCCGGCGCGGGACGAATGCCCCGCGAACGGTGACCGGCGCCTCAGGCCTCGCGATAAACCTCCGCGCCCTGCGCGCGGAACTCGGCGGATTTCTCCGCCATCCCGGCTTCCAGCGCCTTGGCCTCGTCGACGCCGTGCTCGGCGGCGTAGTCGCGCACGTCCTGGGTGATCTTCATCGAGCAGAAGTGCGGGCCGCACATCGAGCAGAAGTGCGCGACCTTGTGCGCGTCCTTCGGCAGCGTCTCATCGTGGAATTCCTTCGCTTTCTCGGGGTCGAGGCCGAGGTGGAACTGGTCCTGCCAGCGGAACTCGAAGCGCGCCTTGCTCAGCGCGTTGTCGCGCACCTGCGCGCCGGGATGGCCCTTGGCGAGGTCGGCGGCGTGGGCGGCGATCTTGTACGCCATGATGCCGTCGCGCACGTCCTCGCGGTTGGGCAGGCCCAGGTGTTCCTTCGGCGTCACGTAGCAGAGCATGGCCGTGCCGTACCAGCCGATCATCGCCGCGCCGATCGCGCTGGTGATGTGGTCGTAGCCGGGCGCGATGTCGGTGGTCAGCGGGCCGAGCGTGTAGAACGGCGCCTCGCCGCACTCGCGCAGCTGCTTGTCCATGTTCTCCTTGATCAGCTGCATCGGCACGTGGCCGGGGCCTTCGATCATGGTCTGCACGTCGTGCTTCCACGCGATCCTGGTCAGCTCGCCGAGGGTTTCCAGCTCGCCGAACTGGGCGGCATCGTTGGCGTCGGCGATGCAGCCGGGGCGCAGGCCGTCGCCGAGCGAGAAGGCGACGTCGTAGGCCTTCATGATCTCGCAGATGTCCTCGAAATGCGTGTAGAGGAAGTTCTCCTTGTGGTGCGCCAGGCACCACTTCGCCATGATCGAGCCGCCGCGCGAGACGATGCCGGTGACGCGCCTCGCGGTCAGCGGCACGTAGCGCAACAACACGCCGGCGTGGATGGTGAAGTAGTCCACGCCCTGCTCGGCCTGCTCGACGAGGGTGTCGCGGAAGATCTCCCAGGTCAGTTCCTCGGCGCGGCCATCGACCTTCTCCAACGCCTGGTAGATCGGCACCGTGCCGATCGGCACCGGCGAATTGCGGATGATCCACTCGCGGGTCTCGTGGATGTGCTTGCCGGTGGACAGGTCCATCACCGTGTCGCCGCCCCAGCGGATCGACCACACCAGCTTCTCCACTTCTTCCGCGATGCCCGACGAGACCGCGCTGTTGCCGATGTTGGCGTTGATCTTGGTCAGGAAGTTGCGGCCGATGATCATCGGCTCGCTTTCCGGGTGGTTGATGTTGTTCGGCAGGATTGCGCGGCCGCGGGCGATTTCGTCGCGCACGAATTCGGGCGTGATGAGCTTCTGGATGTTCGCCCCGAAGCTCTCGCCCGGATGCTGCGACAGCAGGTGCGCCTCGCGCACGGCGTCGAGGCGCTGGTTCTCGCGGATCGCGACGAATTCCATCTCGGGGGTGACGATGCCGCGCCTGGCGTAATGCATCTGGCTGACGTTGGCGCCGGCCTTCGCACGCCGTGGCAGCACGCGATTCGGGAAGCGGACGGCATCCAGCTTGGCATTGCCTTCGCGGCCACGGCCGAATTCCGAACTCAGTTGCGACAACACCTCGGTATCGCCGCGCTCCTCGATCCACTTCGCGCGCAGCGCCGGCAAGCCGGCCGACAGGTCGATGCGCGCGTCCGGGTCGGTATACGGGCCGGAACAGTCGTAGACCGTGACTGGCGGGTTGTCCTCGCCGCCGAACAGGGTGGGCGTGCGGGTCAGCGCGATCTCGCGCATCGGCACGCGCAGGTCGGCGCGCGAGCCGGCGACATGGATCTTGCGCGAGCCGGGGATCGGCCGGGTCACGGAATCGGACAGCTGTTCGGTCTGGCGGAGCAGGTCGCTGGGCACGGCATTCATGGCATTCGTCCAAATGAAAAACGGGACGAAGCGGCGGCGCGACACATGCGGTCAGTCGCGAAGCTTCCCTACGGCGGTCTCAACCGCATCAGGTTCGAAGGGTCTGTCTCAACCACGCCACGGATCGGCGCGGTACCCCCGCTTCGGGGCGAATTAGACCATATCGCCCCGGCGGCCGCCGGCCGCGCCGATGACCGGTCACACCGCGTCCAGCATCGCCTTGTCGCGCACCGCGCCCTTGTCCGCGCTGGTGGCGAGCAACGCATAGGCCTTCAGCGCGCTGCTGACCTTGCGCGACCGCGGCTGCGCAGGCTTCCAGCCAATCGGCTCCTGTTCTGCACGGCGTGCGGCGAGTTCATCGGCTGGAACCTGCAGGTCGATACTGCGCGCCGGGATATCGATGCGGATGCGGTCGCCATCGCGGACCAGACCGATCGCACCACCAGCCGCTGCCTCCGGCGAGACATGGCCGATGCTCAGGCCGGAGGTACCCCCGGAGAAGCGGCCATCGGTGAGCAGCGCGCAGGCTTTGCCCAAGCCTTTCGACTTGAGATACGAAGTCGGGTACAGCATCTCCTGCATGCCCGGGCCGCCCTTCGGGCCTTCGTAGCGGATCACCACGACATCGCCCGGCTGCACCTCGTCGCCAAGGATCGCCGCCACCGCCGCATCCTGGCTTTCGTAGACGCGGGCGTTGCCTTCGAACACATGGATCGACTCATCGACGCCGGCGGTCTTCACGACGCAACCGTCGACGGCGATGTTGCCGTGGAGCACGGCGAGGCCGCCCTCCTTCGAGTACGCGTGTTCGACGCTGCGAATGCAGCCTTCGGTGCGATCCGCGTCCAGCGAGGGCCAGCGCGTGGCCTGGCTGAAGGCCACCTGCGTGGGAATCCCCGCGGGACCGGCCTTGTAGAACGTCGCGACATCACCGTCGTCGACGGTGGCGATGTCCCACTGCGCGATCGCCTCGCCCAGGGTCTTCGCATGCACGGTGGCGACATCGGTGTGCAGCAGGCCGCCACGCGCCAGCTCGCCGAGGATCGCCATGATTCCGCCAGCGCGATGCACGTCCTCGATGTGGAACTTCTGCGTGTTCGGCGCGACCTTGCACAGCTGCGGCACGCGCCGGCTGAGCGCGTCGATGTCGCGCATGCTGAAGTCGACGCCCGCTTCCTGTGCGGCGGCGAGCAGATGCAGGATGGTATTGGTCGATCCGCCCATCGCGATGTCCAGGGTCATCGCGTTCTGGAAGGCCTCGAAGGTGGCGATGCCACGCGGCAAGGCGCGCGCGTCCTCCGCGCCGTACCAGCGATGACACAGCTCCACCGCCAGCACGCCGGCGCGCTTGAACAGGGCCTCGCGATCCGCATGCGTGGCCAGCAGGGTGCCGTTGCCGGGCAGCGACAGGCCCAATGCTTCGGTCAGGCAATTCATCGAGTTGGCGGTGAACATGCCGCTGCACGAGCCGCAGGTCGGGCAGGCGCTGCGTTCGACCGCGGCGACCTGTTCGTCGCTGGCATTCGGATCGGCGGCCAGCACCATCGCGTCGACCAGGTCGAGCTTGTGCTCGGCGAGTTTCGTCTTGCCCGCCTCCATCGGCCCGCCGGACACGAACACTGCCGGGATGTTCAGGCGCAACGCCGCCATCAGCATCCCGGGGGTGATCTTGTCGCAGTTGGAGATGCACACCAGCGCGTCGGCGCAATGGGCATTGGCCATGTATTCGACCGAGTCGGCGATCAGCTCGCGCGAGGGCAGCGAATACAGCATGCCGTCGTGTCCCATCGCGATGCCGTCATCCACCGCGATGGTGTCGAACTCCTTGGCGACGCCGCCGACGCGCTCGATCTCGCGCGCGACCAGCTGCCCGAGGTCCTTCAGGTGCACGTGCCCCGGCACGAACTGGGTGAACGAATTGGCGATCGCGATGATCGGCTTGTGGAAGTCGTCGTCGCGCATGCCGGTGGCGCGCCACAGCGCGCGGGCGCCGGCCATGTTGCGGCCATGGGTCGTGGTCTTCGAACGGTACTCGGGCATCTTGGTTCCGCTGCGTGGTGGGGGGCGAACCGCTGGACGCCTTGATTCTGCTGGCTTTCCACGGTTTCAGTTGCAACCGTCGGTCATGCGAAACCGGAATGACGCTGCCTGTTGACATTAGCGCATCCGCCGTGGTCTGCTCGCCTCATGTTGCAGCGCCACACACTTTCGACGACCCCCACGACCGCAGCCGCGGCGACCGTCCTCGTACTCGTCCTTATTACCTCGCCACCAGGTGCGGGACGATCCGGCGCGTAACAACGAAACACAGCCCAGGAATCGCAAACCCCGCACCGCAAGGTGCGGGGTTTTTCGTTTTGGACCCCTCGAAACCCCAGACCCAGGACAGACCGCAATGACCAGCACCGCCACACCCAAGATCGCGATCATCGGCTACGGCAGCCAGGGCCGCGCGCACGCGCTCAACCTCCGCGACTCCGGCTTCGACGTGACCATCGGCCTGCGCGCGGGCGGCCCGACCGAGCTCAAGGCCAAGGCCGACGGCTTCACCGTCAAGGCACCCGCCGACGCGGCCCGGGACGGCGACATCGTCGCCATCCTCACCCCCGACATGGTCCAGCCGCAGCTCTACGGCGAGGTCATCGAGCCGAACATCCGCCAGGGCGCCTGCCTGCTGTTCGCGCACGGCTTCAACGTCCATTACGGCCAGATCACCCCGCGCGACGACCTCGACGTCGTCCTCGTCGCGCCCAAGGGGCCGGGTGCGCTGGTCCGCCGCGAATACGAGATCGGCCGCGGCGTGCCCTCGGTCTACGCGATCCACCAGGACCGCAGCGGCCAGGCCGAACAACTGGCGCTGACCTATTGCGCCGGCATCGGCGGCGCGCGCCAGAACGCGATCAAGACCACCTTCAAGGAAGAGACCGAAACCGACCTGTTCGGCGAGCAGGCCGTGCTGTGCGGCGGCGCGACGCGGCTGGTGCAGGCCGGCTGGGAAACCCTGGTCGAGGCCGGCTACCAGCCGGAGGTCGCGTATTACGAGTGCCTGCACGAACTCAAGCTGATCGTCGACCTGTTCTACGAGGGCGGCATCACCCGCATGCACGAGTTCATCAGCGAGACCGCGCAGTACGGCGCGCTGACCCGCGGCGACTACATCGTCGACGCCAACACCCGCGCGCAGATGAAGAAGGTGCTGGCGGAGATCCAGGACGGCACCTTCGCCCGCCAGTGGATCGCCGAATACGCCGCCGGGAACGCCAATTACAAGGCGATGAAACAGGCCGACCTCGACCATCCCATCGAAGCCATCGGCAAGAAGCTGCGCGCCAACATGAAGTGGCTGGCATCGTCGCAGGCGCAGCCCGCGAAGCCGGCGACGGCCGGAGCCCAACCGCAGAGCGAGGCCGCGTGATGAACGGCGCCCGCTGGCTGGCGCAAGCCCTGGTCGCGGAAGGCGTGGAGACCCTGTTCGGGTATCCCGGCGGCACCATCATGCCCTTCTACGACGCCCTGCATGGCACCCCGGCGCTGAAGCACGTGCTGGTACGCCACGAACAGGGCGCGGCCTTCGCCGCGAACGGCTATGCGCGCGCCAGCGGGCGCGTCGGGGTGTGTGTGGCGACCTCCGGCCCGGGCGCGTCCAACCTGGTCACCGGCATCGCCGACGCGATGCTGGACTCGGTGCCGATGGTGGTGATCACCGGACAGGTGGCGACCACGCTGATGGGCACCGACGCGTTCCAGGAACTGGACGTGTTCGCGATGACCCTGCCGATGGTCAAGCACAGCTTCATCGCGCGCAGTGTCGATGACCTGCCGACGATGGTGGCCGAGGCCTTCCGGCTGGCGCGCAGCGGCCGGCCCGGCCCGGTGCTGATCGACCTGCCCAAGGACGTGCAGATGGCCGATGCCGCGCACCTGCCCGCCCACGCGTCGCTGGGCATGGATGCGGCGGAACCACCGAAGGATGCCTCCCTGCACGAGGCGCTGGCGCTGGTCTCGCAGGCGCAGCGGCCGGTCGTCTACGGCGGCGGCGGGATCGTGCTGGGCGAGGCCGTGCAGGCCTTCCGCACCTTCGTCGACGCCACCCAGATCCCCTCCGTGCTGACCCTGAAGGGCCTGGGCGCGCTGCCGACCGCGCATCCGCTCAACCTGGGGATGCTGGGCATGCACGGCAGCCGCGCCGCCAACCTGGCGGTGCAGGAGGCCGACCTGTTGATCGTGGTCGGCGCCCGCTTCGACGACCGCGCCACCGGCAAGCTGGCCGAGTTCGCGCCGCATGCGCGCGTGGTGCACATGGACATCGACGCCGCCGAGATCGGCAAGCTGCGGCATGCCGATGCCGGCGTCCGCGGCGACATCGCCACGACCCTGACCAAGCTGACCCTGCCCTGCGCCGCGCACCTGCACGGGCGCCACGGCCCCGCGCGCAAGGCCTGGCGCGCGCAGTGCCAGCAGCGCGCGCGGCAATGGGCGGCGCGCTACGACGCCCCCGGCGAAGGCGTGTATGCGCCGGCCCTGCTCAAGCGCCTGTCGGAACTGGCGCCCCGCGCCACCGTCGCCTGCGACGTCGGCCAGCACCAGATGTGGGTGGCGCAGCACTGGCGCCTGTCGCAGCCGCGCGCGCACCTGACCAGCGGCGGCCTGGGCGCGATGGGTTTCGGGTTGCCCGCGGCGATGGGCGCGCAGATCGCCTTCGAGGAATGCGGTGATCGCGGCGCCCAGGTGATCTGCGTGAGCGGCGACGGCTCGATCATGATGAACATCCAGGAGCTGGCGACATTCAAGCGCTACCGGCTGCCGGTGAAGATCGTGCTGCTCGACAACCAGGCCCTGGGCATGGTCCGCCAGTGGCAGGAACTGTTCTTCGAGAAGCGCTATTCCGAGATCGACCTGTCCGACAACCCGGACTTCGCCGCAGTCGCCGCGGCCTTCGGTATCCAGGCATTGCACGTCGACCGTGCCGCCGACGTCGAGGCTGCGCTGCAGGCCCTGCTCGCGGCCGACGGACCGGCCCTGCTGCACGTCGCCATCGACACCGCCGCCAACGTCTGGCCGCTGGTGCCGCCGAACCGCTGCAACGCCGAGATGCTCGATCCGGACGCCGCGCGCGACGCGGATGCCGCCACCTCCCCCACCAAGGACGCCGCCCATGCGCTACCAGCTTGACCTCACCCTGCGCCGCGCCGAGGGCGCGCTCGCCCGCGTGCTCGGCACCGCCGAACGCCGCGGCTTCCAGCCGCTCAGCGTGGATGGCGAAACCCAGGCCGACGGCGATCGCTGGCACCTGCGCATGACCGTCGAGGGCCAGCGCGAACCGGAGGGCCTGCAGCAGCAGCTGGCCAAGCTGTACGACTGCCTCGCCGTGCAGGTGCAGCCATGCGCGTGATCGCCCGCAGTGCGGTGCGCGATGGCGATGCCGCGCGCGGCGACCGGCCGGCCGTCGCCTGATGGACGATTCGGTAGCCCGCGCCGCGCAGGTGACCGCCAGCGACGTGCTGGCGGCGCAGGCGCGGCTGCGCCGTTACCTCAACCCGACGCCGCTGCACTACGCCGAACGCTTCGGCTGCTGGCTGAAGCTGGAGAACCTGCAGCGCACCGGTTCCTACAAGGTGCGCGGCGCGATGAACGCGTTGCTGGTCGCGCGCGAGCGCGGCGACCACCGCCCCACCATCGCCGCGTCCGCCGGCAACCACGCGCAGGGCCTGGCCTGGGCCGCGTACCGGCTGGGCATGCCGGCGATCACGGTGATGCCGCGCACCGCGCCCGAGACCAAGGTCGCCGGCGTCGCGCATTGGGGCGCCACGGTGCGCCTGCACGGCGACAGCTATGACGAGGCGAAGGCGTTCGCCGCCGAGCTGGCGGCGCAGCACGACTACCGGCTGCTGCCCGCGTTCGACGATCCCGACGTGATCGCCGGCCAGGGCACCGTCGGGCTGGAGCTGGCGCCACTGATGCCGGACGTGGTGCTGGTGCCGATCGGCGGCGGCGGGCTGGCCGCGGGCGTGGCACTGGCACTGGTGTCGCAAGGCGTGAAGCTGGTCGGCGCGCAGGTGGAGGGCGTGGACGCGATGGCGCGCGCCCTGCGCGGCGACGCCGGCGTGCGCGAGCCGGTGGCCACCTTGGCCGACGGCGTGCGCGTGCGCGATCCCGGCCAATTGACCCGCGCCGTGCTGCAGCCGCTGCTGGACGACATCGTCATCGTGCGCGAGGCGGAGTTGCGCGAAACCCTGGTGCGGCTGGCGCTGGAGGAGCACGTGATCGCCGAGGGCGCCGGTGCGCTGGCCCTGGCCGCGGGGCGCCGCGTGCCCGGCAAGCGCAAGTGCGCGGTGGTCTCCGGCGGCAACCTGGATGCCGGCGTGCTGGCCGCGCTGCTGCGCGACATCCGCCCGCGCCCGCCGCGCAAGCCACGTCGGCGGGTGCAGGAAGCGCCGGCTGCCTGGGCCGTCGATGGCCCGGTGCTGGACATCGCGGAAGCACGCGCGGGGGCGTCGCGACTTAGGCCGGCGGCGGCCGCACGCCACGCCACCCCGCCTTCCGCCCCTGCCGCACGTTTCGAGGACTGCCCCACGTGACCGTCTCCACCCCCGCCCGCATCCGCATCTTCGACACCACCCTGCGCGATGGCGAACAATCGCCCGGCTTCACCATGGGCGCCGCGCAGAAGGTCGCCTTCGCGCGCGCGCTCGAGGAGCTCGGCGTCGACGTGATCGAGGCCGGCTTCCCCAACAGCTCGCCCGCCGACTACAGCGCGGTGCAGACCATCGCCCGCGAGATCCGCGCCTGCACCATCGCCGCGCTGGCCCGCTGCCACCCGGCCGACATCGATGCGTGCGCCGGTGCCCTGCAACATGCGCACGCCCCGCGCATCCACGTCTTCATCTCCACCAGCCCGCTGCATCGCCAGCACAAGCTGGGCATGAGCCGCGCGCAGGTGCTCGAGCACGCGGTGATGGGCGTCTCGCGTGCCCGCCTGCACGTGGACGACGTCGAATTCTCCGCCGAGGATGCGACCCGCACCGAACGCGAATTCCTGGTCGAGGTGTTCGAGGCCGCGATCGAGGCCGGCGCCACCACCCTCAACGTGCCCGACACCGTGGGCTACGCCACCCCCGGGGACATGCGCGCGCTGTTCGACTACCTGCGCAGCCACGTGCGCGGCGCCGAGCGCGTGGTGTTCAGCGCGCACTGCCACGACGACCTCGGCCTGGGCGTGGCGAATTCGCTGGCCGCGATCGAGGGCGGCGCGCGCCAGGTGGAATGCACCATCAACGGGATCGGCGAACGCGCCGGCAACGCCGCGATGGAGGAGCTGGCGATGGCGCTGAAGGTGCGTGGCGCCTACTACGGCGCCGACACCGGGCTGGACACGCGCAAGCTGCTGGCGACCTCGCGGCTGTTGTCGCGGATCACCGGCATGCAGGTGCAACGCAACAAGGCGATCGTCGGCCTGAACGCCTTCGCCCACGAGTCCGGCATCCACCAGCACGGCATGCTCAAGCACCGCGACACCTACGAGATCATGCGGCCGCAGGACGTGGGCTGGGAGGACTCGCAGCTGGTGCTGGGACGGCACAGCGGGCGCGCGGCGGTGGCCGACCGCGTCCGCCGGCTCGGCTACGTGCTCGACGATGCGCAACTGGACCAGCTGATCGTCGACGCCAAGGCGCTGACCCAGACCCAGCACGTGGTCACCGACCGCGACCTGCAGCGGCTGGTGGAGGGCGAAGCCTTCGGCCAGGGCTGGCGGATCGCCGGCATGCGCCTGGCCGACGAAGGCGGCGCCGCCCATGCACGGGTCGAGCTGTCCGATCCTTCCGGTCGCCACGTGACCCAGGGCGCCGAGGGCGAGGGGCCGGTCGAGGCGCTGTTCGCGGCGCTCTCGCACGCGACCGGCGTCGGCTTCGTGCTGGAGACCTACGAGGTCCACAGCATGGGCATGGGCGCGGACGCGCGTGGTGAAGCGAACCTCAGCGCACGCATCGACGGCGAGCTGGTCACCGGCCAGGGCACCAGCCGCGACGTCCTGCAGGCCAGCGCGATCGCCTGGCTGGACGTCGCCAACCGGGTACTGCGCGAGCGCCAGCCGCTGCGCGAGGCGGTGGTCGCATGAGCCGCAACGCTGCCGCGCCGCCGCGCACGCTGTTCGACAAACTGTGGGATGCGCACCTGGTCGCCGCCGAGCGCGAGGATGCACCGGCAGTGCTGTACATCGACCTGCATCTGGTGCACGAAGTGACCTCGCCGCAGGCCTTCGCCGAACTAGCGGCGCGCGGCCTGCCGGTGCGCCGGCCGGAGCGCACCATCGGCACGCTGGACCACTCCACCCCGACCCTGCCCGCCGATGCCAACGGCCGCCTGCCCTACGCCACGGCGGATGCCGAGGCGCAGGTGGCGCGCCTGCGCGAGAACGCCGCGCGCTTCGGCATCGAACTGTTCGACTTCGACAGCGACCAGCGCGGCATCGTGCACGTGATCGGCCCGGAGCTGGGCCTGACCCAACCCGGCATGACCATCGTCTGCGGCGACAGCCACACCGCCACCCACGGCGCGTTCGGCGCGCTCGCGTTCGGGATCGGCACCAGCGAAGTCGGCCACGTGCTGGCGACGCAATGCCTGCTGCAGCGCAAGCCGCGGACCATGGCGATCACCGTGGACGGCGAGCTCGCCGCGGGCGTCACCGCCAAGGACCTGGTCCTGCACCTGATCGGCATGATCGGGGTCAACGGCGGCACCGGCCACGTCATCGAGTACCGCGGCAGCGCGATCCGCGCGCTGTCGATGGAAGGCCGCATGACCCTGTGCAACATGTCCATCGAGGCCGGCGCGCGCGCCGGCATGGTGGCCCCCGACGAGACTACCTTCGACTACCTGCGCGGCCGCCCGCGTGCGCCGAAGGGCGCCGACTTCGACCGCGCGGCGATGCAGTGGCGGACCCTGCACAGCGACGACGGCGCGGTGTTCGACCGCGAAGTGCGGATCGACGCGCGCGACATCCGCCCGACCATCACCTGGGGTACCCACCCGGGCCAGGTGGTGCCGCTCGCCGGGCGGGTGCCGATGGATGCCGGCGAGGATGCCGCCAAGGCCCGCCAGTACATGGGCTGGGAGGCCGGCGCCGCGGTCGCCGGGCGCGCGGTCGACGTGGTGTTCGTCGGCAGCTGCACCAACTCGCGGCTGTCCGACCTGCGCGAGGTGGCCGCGGTGCTGCGCGGGCGGCGCGTGCATCCCGGCGTGCGCCTGCTGGTGGTGCCGGGGTCGGCGGCGGTCAAGCGCGAGGCCGAGGCCGAAGGCATCGACCACGTGGTGCGCGCGGCGGGCGGCGAATGGCGCGAGCCGGGCTGCTCGATGTGCATCGCGATGAACGGCGACCTGGTCGGCGCCGGGCAACTGGCGGTCTCGACCAGCAACCGCAATTTCGAGGGCCGGCAGGGCAAGGGAGCGCGCACCGTGCTCGCCTCGCCGCCGGTCGCCGCGGCCTGCGCGGTCGCCGGGCGGATCGTGGATCCGCGCGACCTGCCTGCGGCCTCGCCCGCCACGGAGGCCGCGTGAGCGCCGCCGTCATCCGCTCGCGCACCGTGGTGCTGCGCGAGCGCAACATCGACACCGACCAGATCATCCCCGCGCGCTTCCTCACCACCACCGAGCGCGCGGGCATCGGGCGCCATGCCTTCAGCGACTGGCGCAGCCTCGCCAACGGGTCGCCCGATCCGGACTTCCCGTTCAACCGGCCGGAGAACGCCGGCGCGCAGGTGCTCGTGGCCGGCCGCAACTTCGGCTGCGGTTCCTCGCGCGAGCATGCGCCGTGGGCGCTGGTCGACCTCGGCCTGCGCGCGGTGGTGAGCAGCGAGATCGCCGACATCTTCCGCAGCAACGCGCTGAAGAACGGCCTGCTGCCAGTGGTGCTGGAGGCGGAGATCGTCGACGAACTGCTCGACGCGCCCGGCATCGAGCTGTCGATCGACATCGCCGCGCGCCGGGTCACCCTCCCCGATGGCCGCGCCTTCGCGTTCCCGCTGGACGCCTTCGCCCGCACCTGCCTGCTGGAGGGCGTCGACCAGCTCGGCTACCTGCTCAAGCAGGCCGATGCGATCGCCGCGTTCGAGCAGCGCCACGCCCTCCCTTCCCCTGCATCCCCGGAGTCCCGCCATGCACGCTGACATCGTCGTCCTTCCCGGCGACGGCATCGGCCCGGAAGTCACCGCCGCCGCGGTCGACGTCCTGCGCGCCGTCGCCGCCCGCCACGGCCATGCCTTCCGCTTCCACACCCATGCGATCGGCGGTGCCGCGATCGACGCCACCGGCGAGCCGTTGCCGGCCGCCACCCTGGAGGCCGCGCGGCGCGCCGACGCGATCCTGCTCGGCGCGGTCGGCGGCCCGAAGTGGTCCGACCCGAACGCACGCGTGCGCCCGGAGCAGGGCCTGCTGGCGATCCGCAAGGCGCTGGGCCTGTACGCCAACCTGCGCCCGGTGAAGCCGCACCCGGCCACGCTAGGCGCCTCGCCGGTCAAGCCGCACCTGTTGCAGGGCGTGGACCTGGTGGTGGTGCGCGAACTCACCGGCGGGATCTACTTCGGCGACAAGGCCCGCGAGGCCGATGCCGCCAGCGACCTGTGCCGCTACTCGGTGGCCGAGGTCGAGCGCGTGGTGCGGGTCGCGGCCGGGTTGGCGCGGGCGCGCCGCGGGCGCCTGACCTCGGTCGACAAGGCCAACGTGCTGGAGACCTCGCGGCTGTGGCGCGACGTGGCCACGCGCGTGGTGCGCGACGAATTCCCCGACGTCGAACTCGAGCACCAGCTGGTCGATTCGATGGCGATGCACCTGATCGCGCGCCCGCGCGCCTACGACGTGATCGTCACCGAGAACATGTTCGGCGACATCCTGACCGACGAGGCCTCGATGCTGGCCGGCTCGCTGGGCCTGCTGCCCAGCGCCTCGCTGGGCGACGGCAAGGCCGGCCTGTACGAACCGATCCACGGCTCCGCGCCGGACATCGCGGGACGCGGGATCGCCAATCCCTACGCGGCGATCCTCAGCGCGGCCATGCTGCTGCGGCATTCGCTGGGCCTGCACGCGGAAGCGCAGGCGGTCGAGCATGCGGTGTCGCAGGCGCTGGACGACGGCCGCCTGACCGCCGACATCGCCACCGCCGGCAAGCCGACGGTGGCCACCCGCGCGGCGACCGACGCAGTCATCGACGCGCTCCAGCTGCCCAGCCAGGTGATGGAGCTGCGCGACTGATCAGGCGGCGCGCGGCTCGTCCTCGCGCACGCGGAACCAGGCCGCGTACAGCGCCGGCAGGAACAGCAGGGTCAGGGCGGTCGCAACGATCAGGCCGCCCATGATCGCCACCGCCATCGGCCCATAGAACACCGAGCGCGACAGCGGGATCATCGCCAGCACCGCGGCCAGCGCGGTCAGCACGATCGGCCGGAAGCGGCGCACGGTGGCCTCGATGATCGCGTGCCAGCGGTCGGCGCCGGCGGCGATGTCCTGCTCGATCTGGTCCACCAGGATCACCGAGTTGCGCATGATCATGCCGGCCAGCGCGATGGTGCCGAGCATCGCCACGAAGCCGAACGGCACCCGGAACACCAGCAGGAACAGGGTGACCCCGATCATCCCCAGCGGCGCGGTGGCCAGCACCAGCGCGGTGCGCGAGAAGCTGCGCAGCTGCAGCATCAGCAGGGTCACCACCACCAGCACGAACAGCGGCATCCCGGCCTTGATCGAGTTCTGCCCGCGCGCCGAGTCCTCCACCGTGCCGCCGGTGGCCAGCAGGTAGCCCTCGGGCAGCGTCGCGCGGATGTCCTCCAGCGTCGGCGCGATCTGCGCGACCACGGTCGGCGGGGTCAGGCGGGTGCCGATGTCGGCGCGCACGGTGACCGTGGGCAGGCGGTCGCGGTGCCAGATGATGCCGTCCTCGAAGACGTCCTCCAGCGTCGCCACCTGCGCCAGCGGCACCGACTGCCCGCTGGCGGTGGGCACGGCCAGGCTGCCGAGCAGGTCCAGCCGCGCACGCTCGTCGTCGGGGCCGCGCAGCAGCACCTCGATCAACTCGTTGCCCTCGCGATAGGTGCTGACGTGCAGCCCGGACAGCGACCCCGACAGGAACTTCGCCAGCGCCGCCGAGCTCACGCCCAGCGCGCGCGCGCGGTCCTGGTCAACGACCAGGCGCACGACCTTGCTCGGCTCGTCCCAGTCGAGGTTGACGTTGGTGACGTTGGGGTTCTCGCGCACCTTGGCCTCGACCTGCCGGGCCAGCACGCGCACGCGGTCGATGTGCTCGCCGCTGACCCGGAACTGCACCGGGTAGCCGACCGGCGGGCCGTTCTCCAGGCGGGTCACGCGCATCTGGATCTCGGGGAAGCGCGGCGCGACCTCGTGGGTGAGCCAGTCGCGGACCTGCTCGCGGGCGGCGACGTCGCGCGCGCGCACCACGAACTGGGCGAAGTTGGCCTGCGGCAACTGCTGGTCCAGCGGCAGGTAGAAGCGCGGCGAACCGGTGCCCACGTAGGCGACGTAATTCTCGATGCCGTCGCGGCCGGCGATCATCGCCTCCAGCTTCCTGGCCTGCGCCTCGGTGGCGCGCAGCGACGCGCCCTCGGCCAGCTCCAGGTCGACCATCAGTTCGGGCCGCGTGGAATCCGGGAAGAACTGCTGCGGGACGAAGCGGAACAGCGCGATCGACGCGACGAAGGCGAGCACGGTCACCGCGATCACCAGCCAGCGATGGCGCAGGCAGGCATCCAGCAGGCCGCGGAAGCGCCGGTAGAACGGCGTGGCATGCGGGTCGTGCGGCGCATCCGAAGCCACGTCGAGGGTCGCGCCGGTGAAGCGGGCGCGCAGCCGCTGCAGCAGCGACGGCTTGAGGTGCGCGTCGTGCAGGTCCGGCAGCATGCGGTCGCCGAGGTAGGGGATGAACAGGATCGCGGCGATCCACGACACCACCAGGGCGATGGTCACCACCTGGAACAGCGAGCGCGTGTATTCACCGGTGCTCGACGCCGCGGTGGCGATCGGCAGGAAGCCGGCCGCGGTGACCAGGGTGCCGGTGAGCATCGGGAACGCGGTGGTCTCGTAGGCGAAGGCCGCGGCCTTCAGGCGCGAGAAGCCCTGCTCCATCTTCACCGCCATCATCTCCACGGCGATGATCGCGTCGTCCACCAGCAGGCCCAGCGCCAGCACCAGCGCGCCCAGCGAGATCTTGTGCAGGCCGATGCCGAACCAGTGCATCGCGGCGAAGGTCATCGCCAGCACCAGCGGGATGCTCACCGCGACCACCAGCCCGGTGCGCAGGCCGAGCGAGAAGAAGCTGACCAGCAGCACGATCGCCACCGCCTCGCCGAGCACGCGCACGAACTCGCCGACCGAATCGCGCACCGCATGCGGCTGGTCGGACACCTTGCGCAGCTCCATGCCGGCCGGCAGCGCGCGTTGCAGGCGCGCGAACTCGGATTCCAGCGCATCGCCCAGGCGCAGGATGTCGCCGCCGTCCTTCATCGCCACCGCGATGCCGATCGCGTCGTCGCCCATGAAGCGCATGCGCGGCGCGGCCGGGTCGGCGAAGCCGCGCTGCACCGTCGCGATGTCGCCGAGGCGCACCGTGCGGTCGCCGGCGCGGATCGGGAATTCGCGCAGTTCGTCGACCGAGCGGAACGCGCCGCTCACCCGCAGCTGCACGCGGTCCGACGCGGTCTCGAAGAAGCCCGCCGGCACCACCGCGTTCTGTTCGGCCAGCGCCTGCTGGACCGCGGACAGCGGGATGCCCAGCGTCGCCAGCTTGGTGTTGCTGACCTCGATCCACACCTTCTGGTCCTGCAGGCCGACCAGGTCGACCTTGCCGACGTCGGGCACCCGCTGCAGCGCCAGCTGGATGCGGTCGGCGTAGTCCTTCAGCACCGCGTAGTCGAAGCCCTTGCCGGTCAAGGCGTAGATGTTGCCGAAGGTGTCGCCGAATTCGTCGTTGAAGAACGGGCCGACGGTGCCCTCGGGCAGGGTCGGGCGGATGTCGCCGACCTTCTTGCGGATCTGGTACCAGACGTCGGGCACGCCCTTGCTGGGCATCGCGTCGCGGGCCATGAAGATCACCTGCGACTCGCCCGGCCGCGAGTACGAGCGGATGAACTCGTACTTGCCGGTGGTCATCAGCGCCTTCTCGACGCGCTCGGTCACCTGGGTCGAAACCTCCTGCGCGGTGGCGCCCGGCCACAGCGTGCGCACCACCATCGCCTTGAAGGTGAACGGCGGATCCTCGGATTGGCCGAGCCGGGTGTAGGACCACGCGCCGAGCACGGCCAGCACCAGCATCGCGTAGACCACCAGCGAGCGGTTCGCCAGCGCCCACTCGGAGACGTTGAAGCGGCGCATGTCAGCGCGCCCCGGGCGCGGCGCCGACCGGGCGGTTGTCGCGGTCGACCGGCGCGACCACCTGGCCCTCGCGCAGCAAGTGGCCACCGGCGGCGACGATCCAGTCGCTGGCGGCCACGCCGGACAGCACCGGCACGCTGTCCGCGCCGAACGGGCCCAGGGTCACCGGCGCGCGGCGCAGGGCGTGCGTGCCCGGCGCCACCACCCACACCGAGGCGCGGCCGGCCTCGTCGCGCTGCAGGGCCGACAACGGGATGCGCAGGGCGGCGGCCGGGCCGGCCTGCTGCACGTACACCCGCGCGCTCTGGCCGAGGTCCACCGCGGCGGCGGCGGCCGGCTCCAGCGCGACGCGCGCGGCGTAGGTCCGCACCTGCGGATCGGCGGCGGGCGCGATCTCGCGGATGCGCGCGGGCAGGCGTTCGCCGGCGCGCCCCCACAGTTCGACCAACGCGGGCTGCCCGACCTGGAAGTCGCGGATGCGCGCTTCCGGCAGCGCGATCTGCACCTCGCGGCCGGCATCGCCGGCCAGGATGTAGATGGCCTGGCCGGCGGCGACGGTCTGCCCGGCTTCGGCCATGCGGCTGGCGATCACGCCATCGCGCGGGGCCCGCAGTTGGGTGTAGCCCGTCTGGTTGCCGGCGACCCCGGCCTGCGCGCGCGCCGCCCGCGCCTGGCCCTCGGCGGCGCGATAGGCCGCGAGTTGCGCGTCGTAGGTGGAGCGACTCACCAGTTGCTGGTCGGCCAGCGCCTTGTAGCGGTCGAGGTCGGCGCGGGCGCGCAGCAGCGCGGCTTCGGCGGCGGCCACCTGCGCCTGCGCGGCACCGGCCTGCAGGCGCTGGTCGCCCGGGTCTAGTTCGGCCAGCAGCTGGCCCTGACGCACGCGATCGCCGGCATCCACCAGGCGTCGCGCGAGGTTGCCGCCGATGCGGAACGACAGCGGGTTCTCGTTGCGCGCGCGCACTTCGCCGGCGAAGGCATCGAACGCGAGGTCCGGCCCACCGCCGGGCTGCACCACCAGCACCGGGCGCGGCGGCGCCGGAGGCGCCTGCTTGCCGCCGCACGCGGCCAGCGCCGCGATCGCCATGACCACTCCGAGACGCCATTGCCTGCCGTGCATCGTCCGCTCCCCGTGCAAGGGTATGTTAATGAACCGAGCGGTATAGTAAATTTGCTGAACCGATTGGTCTACTATTTTCCACGCCGATGTCACGCCCGACTCCGCCCGCGTCGAACCGCCCTGTCCCGCCCACCCGGGTGGCCGGTCCCGGCCGTCCCAAGGACCTGGGCAAGCGCGCGGCCGTGCTGGAGGCCGCCAAGCGGATGTTCACCGCGCATGGCTTCGATGGCGTCAGCATGGACCAGATCGCGGCCGAGGCCGGCGTGTCCAAGCTGACGGTCTACAGCCACTTCGGCGACAAGGACAGCCTGTTCGCGGAGGCGGTGCGCGCGCACTGCGAGCAGGGCATGCCGACCCGGCTGTTCGAGGACGGCCAGGACGCGCCGCTGCGCGAGCGCCTGACCCGCATCGGGCTGGCCTTCCACGCGATGATCATGACCCCCGAGGCGATCGCCGGGCACCGCATCCTGTGCTCGCCGCAGGTCGCCGCCAGCAACATGCCCGCGGTGTTCTGGGAAGCCGGCCCGCAGCGCGTGCAGTCGTCCTTCACCGCCTTGCTGGAACGCCGCATTGCCCGCGGCGAACTCGACATCCCGGATCCGCCGCGCGCCGCCGCGCAGTTCTTCACCCTGCTCAAGGGCGAGCCGCATGCGCAGGCCGTGTTCGGCTATTGCTGCGGCCAGCCGCAGGAGTCCGCCGAAGAGCATGTCGCCGGCGTGGTCGAGTTGTTTCTGCGCGCCTACGGCACCGATCCCGCGCATCGCGCGCGGCGGCCATGAGCGACGGGCGCAGCGCGCTCCGGGTGCCGGAATGGCCGGTGACTTCCGGCACTGCGTGCCACTGTGCTAACACAGCCAGACTCCCCACCAACGACGCGGGCCCGACCGCTACAATTGCTGGTTGACCGCCACGGATCCCGACCCATGCACTTCGACTACGCCAAGGCCCGCGAAAACATGGTGGAGCAGCAGGTCCGCCCCTGGGACGTGCTGGATGCACGCGTCCTCGAGGCGATCGCCACGCTCCCGCGCGAAGCATTCGTCGCCGAGGCCAACCGCGCGCTCGCCTATGCCGACCTCGCGCTGCCGCTGGCGCATGGCGAGGCGATGATGAAGCCGGTGCTCGAGGGCCGCACCCTGCAATCGCTGCTGCCCGGCGCCGACGAATCGGTGCTCGAGATCGGCACCGGCAGCGGCTACCTGGCCGCCTGCCTCGGCCGCCTCGCCCGCGAGGTGGTCAGCATCGAACGCCACGCCGACCTTGCCGATGCCGCGCGCGCGCGATTGGCCGCGCAGGGCATCGGCAACGTGCGCGTCGAGGCCGCCGACGCCTTCGCCTGGGATGCCCCGCAGGCGTTCGACGCGATCTGCGTGACCGGCGCCGTCGAGAGCGTGCCGGAGCGGTTCCTGTCCTGGCTCAAGCCCGGCGGGCGCCTGTTCGCGGTGACCGGCCGTTCGCCGGCGATGGAAGCGGTGCTGGTGCATCGCGACGTCAACGGCACGCGCGTCGAATCGTTGTTCGAAACCGACTTGCCCTACCTGGCCGGCGCCGCGCCGCGCCCCGAATTCAGCCTGTAGTCCTCCCCCCTTCCCCACGCCCGATCCCGCGCCAAAGGACCCCCCATGTTGCGTCGCCCGCTCGCTTTCGCCCTCGCCATCGCCCTGCTGCCCGCAGCGGCGCAGGCCGACGACCTGCTGCAGAGCTACCAGAAGGCGCGCAGCAGCGACCCGCAGTACGCCGCCGCCGAATCGCAGCGCGCGATCGACGCCGAACGCCCGATCCAGGCGCGCGCGGCACTGCTGCCGCAGCTGAGCGGCTCGGTCGGGGTGACCCGCAGCGACCCGGGTCCGGGCGGCAGCTCGCGCAGCGGTTCTTGGGGCCTGAGCCTGCAGCAGTCGGTGTTCGACTACGGCAACTACACCGCGCTGCGCGCGGCCAAGTCGCTGGACCGTGCGGGCGGCTTCGACCTCGAGGCGGCCGGCCTGAACCTGATCACGCGCACCTCCTCCGCGTACTTCAACGTGCTGGTCCAGCTGGAAACGCTGACCGCCGCCGAAGCTGCGGAAACCGCGCTGAAGAAGCAGTTCGACTTCGCCAGCAAGCGCCTCGAGGTCGGCCTGGCGCCGATCACCGACGTGCATGAAGCCCGCGCCCAGTACGACGCCGCGCGCGCCAACACCATCCTGTCGCGCAACGCGGTCAAGGATGCCTACCAGGCGCTGGTCGAGATCACCGGCAGCCCGGTCGCCTCGCTGAAGGGCCTGCCGAACGACTTCAAGCCGTCGCTGCCGGACCAGCAGGACGTGGAAGCCTGGGTCGCCACCGCGATCGAGAACAACCCGTCGCTCAAGGCGCAGCGCGCCACGCTCGACGCGGCTGAGGCCAACGTCGGCACCGCGCGCTCGGGCCATTACCCGACCCTGGGCCTGAGCGCCTCGTACGGCAAGGCGCTGACCGGCGTGTTCGATCCGCCTTACCTCGGCGCCAACGATCCTTCGAGCACGGTCGGCCTGTCGCTGCGCATCCCGATCTTCTCCGGCTTCGCCACCCAGTCCAGCGTGCGCAGTTCGCTGGCCCAGCGCGACGCCGCGGCCGACGGCCTGGAGCAGACCCGCCGCGCGATCGAGCGCAACACCCGCAATGCCTACCAGACCCTGGTCGCCGGCATCAGCGAGGTCGAGGCGCGCCGGCTGGCGCTGGTGTCCGCGCAAAGCGCGTACGACGCCTCGCAGGTCGGCCTCGAAGTGGGCACCCGCACCGTGCTCGACGTGCTGATCAACCAGCGCACCCTGCTCGCCGCGCAGCAGGCCTATGCGCAGGCCAAGTACAACTTCCTGCTGAGCCGGCTGTTCCTGGAGCAGGCCGCCGGCACGCTGCAGGTGTCGGATGTCGAGGACGTGAACCGCATGCTGACCACCGACGAGTCGGTGGCCAAGGCGCTGGGCACCGTGCAGTAAACGCTCAGGCCCGCGGCAACGCGGGCTCGACCAGGGCGACGGTGCGCGCCAGCGCGCCGCGTCCCCGTTCCAGCAGGCGCAGGGCATTCGCCGTCATCCGCGCCCGGGCCTCCGGCTCGGCGAACTGGCCGGCGACGGCTGCGCCCAGCCCTTCCGCGTCATCCACCACGCGCATCGCATCGGCCTCGCGCAGGCGACGCGCGATGTCGGCGAAATTGTGCAGGTGCGGCCCGCTGAGGATGGCGGTGCGGGTCGCCGCCGGTTCCAGCAGGTTGTGCCCGCCGACCGGCTGCAGGCTGCCGCCCACGAATGCCACCTGCGCGCAGGCGTAGAAGCGCGTCAATTCGCCAAGCGTATCGATCACGAAGGCCTGCGCCTCGCCCGGCCAGCGATCCTCGCTGCGCGTGCGCACCCGCAACCCGGCATCGCGCAGGCGCTGCGCGACCGCGCGGAAGCGCTCGGGATGCCGCGGCGCCCACAGCAGCAGGGCATCGGGCCAGCGCCGGAGCAACGCGCGATGCGCGTCAAGCACCGCGGCTTCCTCGTCTTCGTGGGTACTGGCCGCGATCCACACCGGCCCGTCGCCGTCGCGGCCGGCGCTGAATTCCGCGACGAACCCGGCGTGGTCGACCGGCGGGGTGTCGAACTTGAGGTTGCCGGTCACCACCACGCGCGCCGGATCTGCGCCGAGGCGCACGAAGCGCGCGGCATCGGCCTCGGACTGCGCGGCGACCAGGCGCACGCTGCGCAAGGCCCGGCGGATCAGCGGATCCAGCACACGGTAGCCGTGCAGCGAGCGCGCCGACAGCCGCGCATTGAGGATGAAGCTGGGGATCCCGCGGTCGCGGCAGGCGAACAACAGGTTCGGCCACAACTCGGTTTCGACGATCAGCGCCAGCGCGGGGCGGAAATGCGCGAGGAAACGCCCCACCGCACCCGGCAGGTCGTAGGGCAGGTAGACATGCACCACGGACTCGCCCCACAACGCCTGCACGCGCTCCGAGCCGGTCGGGGTGATGGTGGTGACCACGATGCGCAGCCCGGGATGCTCGCGCAGCAGGCGATCCACCAAGGGCGCGGCGGCGTTCACCTCGCCCACCGAGACCGCGTGCAGCCACAGCGGCGCCTCGGCGGTGGCCGCGGGATAACTGGCGTACCGCTCGTTCCACCGCTTGAAGTACGCACGCTGGCGGAAGCCGCGCCAGATCAGGTGGTAGAGGGTGATCGGCGCCAGCACGTACAGGGTGGCCGAGTACAGGCCGCGCAGCACGCGTTCGGTGAAGTCCACACGCATCCGCACAGGATACCGGAGCGCCGGTGGCCACCCACCCTGCATGCACGCCGGCCACTTAGAATCGCCGGATGTCGAACCCGGCACCCACCCCTCCCGCATTGCCGCCGCGCGGGCCACGCCACTGGCCGGTCTGGCTGGGCGTGGGCCTGTGCGTGGCGATGGCCCGGCTGCCCTGGGGCCTGCAGCGCGCGCTGGGCGCGCTGGTCGGCGCGCTCGCCTTCCGCCTTGCGCGCAGCCGGCGCGAGGCCGCCCGCACCAACCTCGCCCTGTGCCTGCCCGAACTGGACGCCGACGCGCGCGACGCGTTGCTGCGCGGGAACTTCCGCGACGTCGGCATCGGCCTGTTCGAATTCGCGCGGGCCTGGTGGGGGGATGCCGCGCCGATGCGCGCCAACGTGCGCATCGACGGTCTCGACATCCTGCGGCGCCTGCAGGCCGAGGGCCGCGGGGTGCTGATGGTCTCGGGGCATTTCATGACCCTGGAAATGTGCGGGCGCCTGCTGTGCGACCACGTGCCGCTGGCCGGCATGTACCGCCGCCATCGCAGCCCGGTGATGGAATGGGCGGTGCTGCGCGGGCGCCTGCGTTACGCCAGTGCGATGTTCGCCAACAACGACACGCGCGGCGCCCTGCGCCACCTCAAGCGCGGCGGCTTGCTGTGGTACGCGCCCGACCAGGACATGCGCGGCAAGGACACGGTGTTCGCCCCGTTCTTCGGGATCCCCGCGGCCACGATCACCGCGACCCACCAGTTCGCGCGCCTGACCGGGTGCGCGGTGGTGCCGTTCTTCCACCGGCGCGAGGTCGACCGCTACGTGCTGCGCATCGCCGAGCCCCTGGCGCCGTTCCCGACCGACGACGCGGTGGCCGACAGCACGGCGGTGAACGCCGCGATCGAGGCGATGGTGCGCGAGGCGCCGACCCAATACCTGTGGCTGCACCGCCGCTTCAAGCGGCAGCCCGAGGGTGCCCCGTCGCGTTACTCCGCCGACGCGTCCTGACGCCGCGCTTCCAGCACCTTGGCGTACTTCAGGAAGGCGTAGAACGCCTGCGTGCGCGCGGCGAAGTAACCGGCCCACCCGCCCAGGAAATAGCGCTTGCCGAGGTACAGCTTGAGGAAGGCGACCGTCGGGTAGAGCAGCAGCCGCAGGGCCATGAAGCGGATGCGCTTTCCGCGCTTGTGCGCCACCAACCCGGTGGAGTAGCGGTTCACCTTGTCGACGCGGTCGGCCAGGGTCGGCTCGCCGTAATGGCGGAACGGCGCCGGCAGGTCCAGCACGCGCCCGTCGACGATCGGCGCGGCATGCACCGGCACGGCATTCATGCGCCCAACGGTCTTGCGGAACAACCGCAGCTGCCAGTTGGCCCGGCTGCGCGGGTGCGCCCAGCGCCAGAACAGCCACTCCTGCCGCGGCAGGCGATAGCCGTCGGCGCGCGGCGCAGCGAGTTCGCGCTGGATCGTGGCACGCCCGGCATCGGTCAGGTGCTCGTCGGCATCCAGCAACAGGATCCAGTCGCCGCTGGCCAGGTCGATCGCCGCCTGCTTCTGCGGGCCGTAGCCCGCGAACGGCTGCTGGGCGATGCGCGCGCCGTGCCGTGCCGCGATGGCCAGGGTCGCGTCGGCCGAACCGGAATCCAGCACCACTCGCTCGTCGCACCACGCGAGGCTGGCGAGGCAGGCGTCGAGGGTGGCGCCGTTGTCCAGCGTGGTGACGACGCCGGAGACACGCGGCATCACGGCTCCTCGCGCCCGAGCAGGCTGCCCGCGTACAACGCAGCCAGCAGCAGCAATGCACCGCCCCAGAACGTCGAATACACCGCCAGGTGGGTATTGAGCGGGAACAGCGACACGGCCAAGGCGACCATCGCCGGGCGGGCATCCTCCCGCGACCGCGCGCCAGCGTAGCGCCACGCCCGCCACGCCATCGCGGCCCCCGACAGCCACATCAGGAAACCGAACAGGCCGGTCTCGCTGAGGATCTCCAGCACGAGCTGGTGGGCATGCAGGGCCGGCCCCTCGCCCCACGCCGCCAGCCGACCGGCACCCGGATCGCAGGCCGGGAACGCCTCGCGGAACCCGCGTGCGCCGACGCCGTTGAACGGATGCGCGCGCAGCATGCACGTGGCCGCGGACCAGATCCGCGTGCGCCCGGACAAGGCATGGTCGATGCCCTGTGGTTCGCCGGTCAGCGCGATCGCGCTGCGGTGCAGGCGCTCGGCGACCGGCGGCGAGACCACTGCCAGCCCCCCCAGCAGGCCGACGCCGAGCAACAGGACCGCGAACAGGCGCCGGCCGCCAAGGACACGCCATCCGCTCCAGACCAGGACCAATGCATAGGTGATCCACGCCGCGCGCGCACCCGCCAGCAGGATCACCAGGCCGGCGAGGACCGCGGCCAGCAGCCAGCCGATCCGGCCGAAGCGTTGGCCGGCGACCGCCAGCAGGAACGGCGACAGGCTCGCCAGCACGATCCCCAACTTGAGGTTGCAGGGCCCGAGCACCCCGCTCAGCCGGTCGAGTGCCGCCACCTGGGCCGGCGTGCACATCGGTCGACCGCTGACCGCCTGCTTGGCGGCATCGATGGCCAAGAACAGCGGGCTGGTCCCGCTCGCCGCCTGCACCAGCGCATCGAGCGTCCACGCCGCGGCGATCAGCGCGAGGCCCGCGAACGTGCGGCGACGCCCACGGTCGTCGGCCACCGCGGACGCCACGATCCAGAGGAAAGGCAGGTAGCGCAGGTCGACCGCGGCCTCGCGCAGGGCGCGCAGGCGATCCGCGGCGTCGATCGCCGACACCGCCTCCGGCAGCCAATAGGCCAGGAACAAGACCGACGTCAGCGCCCACGCCGGACCGCTCAACAGGTCGACGCTGCCGCGGAAGCGGGCCTGCACCAGGTGCGCGATGCCGACGATCGCGCCCAGCGCCAACACCGCTTCGGCGATGCCCGGCGCCGGCCACAGCGCGACGAAGCCCAGCACCCACGCGGGCGACCAACGCCATCCCGGCCCCGCCTGCGTGGCCTCAGCCTGCATCGCCCACCATCTCCCCGTAGAGCGCCAGCGTCGCCTGCTGCATCGCGGCCAGCGTGTAGGGCATCGTAGCCGGTGGCTGCGGCGGACGCGCCAGCAGGCGGCCCGCGGCCTCGGCCAATGCAGCGGCATCGAACGGCGGCACCGCGCCCGCGGGCTGCAGTTCCGCCAGCAGGTCGCCCACCCCGCCATGCGCCCAGCCGAGGACCGGCCGGCCGACCGCGAGCGCCTCCACCACCGTCCGCCCGAACGCCTCCGGCTTGCGCGACAGCTGCAGGACCAGGTCGCTGGCCGCGTAAGCCGCCGCCATGCCGCCGGTCGGTTCGGTCATCGCGAGTGCCTCATCGACCCCGGCATCGGCGGCGAGGCGCTGGAGCTCGCCGAGGTAGGCATCGCGGCCGTCCTGCACCGCACCCGGCATCCACAGGCGTGCGTCCTGGCCGCCCGCGCGCAGTCGCGCGAGCAGGCCGATCGCATCGGCATGGCCCTTCAGGCGGGTGCCGCGCCCCGGCAACAGCAGCAACGGACCCTCGCCGCCCAGCGCGGGATGCGTTTCCGCGATCGCGGCGCGCGCGGCGGGGTCGCGGCCGGCGATGCGCGGGAACGCGGCCGGATCGATGCCGCGCGGGATCACCCGCAGGTGCCGTGGATCGGTCACCGGGTAATGCCGCAGCACGTGCGCGCGCACGCTGTCAGAAACGCAGACCACGCGCTCGCCGCGGGCCATGATCGCGCTGTAGCGCGACGGGGAGTTCAGCCCGTGCACGGTGGTCACGAAGCGTGGGCGCGCCGCCTCCGGCATCCGGCGCAGCGCGAGCCAGCCCAGCCACGCCGGCAGCCGCGATCGCGCGTGCACGATGTCCGCGCCGCGGTCGCGGAACAGCCGGCGCAACGTCGGGACATGGCGCAGCGACAACGGCGACTTGCGGCCGATACCGAGGCGGATGTGTTCGGCGCCCGCGGCCTCCAGCGGCGCCTGCAGGCGCCCGCCGGCGGACACCACGATCGCGCGATGCCCGGCGCGCACCAGCGCGTCGGCGATCTCCAGGGTGGATTGCTCGACGCCGCCGGCATCCAGGGCCGGCAGCAGTTGCACCACGGTCAGGCGGCGCATCGCCCGCGCCGACGGGTCAGTCGACGAGGACGTAGGTCGCGCCGCAGTACGGGCACTGCGAGGTGCCGCCCTCGGCCTCGATCGGCAGGTACACGCGCGGATGCGAATTCCACAACGCCACCGACGGCTGCGGGCAGCTCAGCGGCAGGTCCGCGCGGCGCACTTCGTACCGTTGCTGGGCATTGGCAGGCGAGGCGGCGGCGGGGACAGGCTGGTTCATGGCGATGCTGCGCGGTGGCGGGAACCGCGGCAGTTTACCGTAGGACATTGCCGCCATCCCGGCTTTCGCCGCGATGACACGCCTAGCGCGGCAGGTCGAACAGCAGCACGTCGCTGGCGTCGGCGATGCCGCGCAGGGCCAGCTCGCCGGCTTCGTCCGTGAAGCCCAGCGCATCGCCCGCCCTCAGCACTCGCTCGCCGGCCTGCACCTCGCCGGCGGCGACATGCAGCCAGTACAGCCGGTCCGCCGCGAGCGGGGCGGCCAGCGCGTCGCCGGCGTGCAGGCGGGTCGCCAGCAGGCGCGCCTGCTGGCGGATCGCGATCGAACCGTCCGCGCCATCCGGGGACACCAGCGTGGCCCAGCGGCCACGCCGCGCCGCGGGATCGAAATGGCGCTGGTCGTACGCCGGTTGCGCATTCAGCCGGTCGGGCTGGATCCAGACCTGCAGGAAATGCACCGGCTCGGCATCCGAGCCGTTGTACTCGCTGTGCTCGATGCCGTGGCCGGCGCTCATCCATTGCACGTCGCCCGCGCGCACCACGCCCTCGTGGCCGGCGCTGTCGCGATGCGCGAGCGCACCCGCCAGCACCACGCTCACGATTTCCATGTTGGCGTGGCGATGCGGGGCGAAACCGCCGCCCGGGGCGACGGTGTCGTCGTTGATCACCCGCAGCGGACCGAAACCCATCCACGCCGGGTCGTGGTAGTGCCCGAACGAGAACGTGTGGCGGCTGCGCAGCCAGCCCAGCGAGACTTCGCCGCGCTGGCCCGCGGGGCGTTCGACGACCATGGCGCGTCCTTACTTCGCCGCCGAGGCTTCGGTGGTGATGCGCAGGGTGATCTCGTCGCCGACGTTCGGCACGTAGGCGCCGACCCCGAACTCGCTGCGCTTGATCGTGGTGGTGGCGTCGAAGCCGACCGTCGGGCGCTTGGTCATCGGATGGTCGCCGGCCTTGTTGAGCTGGGCCGCCAGCACCACCGGGCGGGTCGTGCCCTTGACCGTCAGGTCGCCGGTGATGCGCAGCTTGCCACCGCCGAGGTCCTCGACCTTGGTGCTCTTGAAGGTGATCGCCGGGAACTTCTCGGCGTCGAAGAAGTCCGCGCTCTTCAGGTGCGCGTCGAGCTTCGGCACGAAGCTGTCGAGCCCCGACAGCGGCAGGGTCACCTCGACGCTGGACTTGGCGACATCCTTCTCGTCGTAGACCAGGGTGCCGTCGACCGCGCCGAACTGCGCGCTGGGGTGCGAGAAGCCGAAGTGGCTCCAGCTGGCGAGCACGTTGGTATGGGTCGGATCCAGCTTGTACGACACGCCGGCGGCGAAGACGTTGGCGCTGGCGGCGACGAGGGCGGCGGTGAGCAGCAGCTTCTTGAACATGGGGAGCTCCGTGGATGCGATGCGGGTGTCAGAGGATGCGGCAGGCTTCGTCGAAGCCCAGGCGCGGGGAACGCGGAAAGATGCTGGCCGGGTCGCCCTGGCCGAGGTTGACCAGGATGTTGGAGCGGATCGCGGTGCCGGCGAAGAAGGCGGCGTCGACCTTGGCGTTGTCGAAGCCGGACATCGGCCCGCAGTCCAGGCCCAGCGAGCGCGCCGCCAGGATCAGGTAGGCGGTCTGCAGGCTGCTGCTGCGCATCGCCACCCAGGCCAGGTTGGCCTCGTCGCGGTGCTCGAACCAGGCCTTGGCGTCGGTGTGCGGGAACAGCACCGGCAGCTTGTCGTAGAAGCGCATGTCGTAGCCGACGATCGCCACGCACGGCGCCGCCATCGTCTTCTGGTAGTTACCCTCGCTCAGGGCCGGGCCGAGCTTGGCCTTGGCCTCATCCGACTTCACGAACACGATCCGCGCCGGGGTGGTGTTGGCCTCGGTCGGGCCGAACTTCAGCAGGTCGTACAACTGGTGCAGGGTCTCGTCGGAGACCTCGCCGGAGAACGCGTTGTAGGTGCGCGCGGTGCGGAACAACTGGTCGAGCGCGGGGTCGGGCAGCGGGTGCGACATCGGGGCCTCGGGTGCGATGCTTCGGGAGGCGCCCAGTGTAGAGTTCCACGGGTGAAGCCAAAGCATCGCGACCGGAACGGATCGATCACAACCATGGAACGACCCGCCTGAGCCCGCCGGAGGCCACCTGGGCCCTGCACGACGGCCGCGCCGGCAACGCGCGGCAGGTATTCGCGCTTGCGTGCGCGCTGGATCCCGCCGCCCGCGACATGCACCTGCAGCCGGACCTGCTGGCGCGCTGGCTGGCGCCACGCACCTGGCCGGGCCTGTCGGCGCCGTTCGGCCCCGGGTTCCGCGCCGACTGCGCATCGCCGCCCGCACTGGCCATCGGCTGCGGCCGGCAGGCGGCCCTCGCCACCCGCCTGTTGCGCGAGCGCGGCAGCCGGGTCGTACAGCTCCTCGACCCACGCATCGACCCGCGCCACTGGGACCTGGTGGTCGCGCCCCGGCACGATGCGCTGCGTGGCGACAACGTCCTCACCACCCTGGGCAGCCTGCACCAGGTCGACGATGCCTGGCTGGCGCGCGAGGCCGCGCGCTGGCCCGCGCTCGCGACCCTGCCATCGCCGCGGATCGTGCTGCTGGTCGGCGGCCCGACCCGGCATGCCCCGCTGGCCGATGACGGCTTCGCGCGCCTGCTCGCCGACCTCGCCGCACAAGCGCGTGCGCTGGGCGGCAGCCTGTCCGTGGTCGCCTCCCGGCGCACGCCCGCGGCCTGGCGCGTGGCCATCGCGACGCGCGACGCCGGCGTCCCGGGCCTGCGCTGGACGGGCGAAGCGAATGGCAAGAACCCCTACGCCGGGCTGCTGGCACATGCGGACCGCATCGTCTGCACCCCGGACTCGGTGAACATGCTCAGCGAGGCCGCGGCGACGCGGGCACCGGTGTTCGCGTGGTCCGCAGGGATCGCCAACGGGCGGTTGCGGCGGTTCCTCGATGCCTTGCGCGCCGGCGGGCACATGCGCGACCTCGACGACACACTCGCGCCCTTCGAAGCCGAGCCGCTGCGCGAAACCGCCCGCGTGGCGGAGGAGGTGCGAGGGCGATTGACCGTTGCCGCCCAGCCAGCACGTTCCACTGCCAGATGACCGACACCGACGCACCCACATCCGCCCACCGTCCGCGCTGGCGGCGCTTCTCGCCCTCGATGGGGTGGCGCGCGTTCTGGAGCGAGATCGTGATCGTGGTGCTCGGCGTGGCGATCGCGCTCGCCGCCAACCAGCTGGCGGAAGACTGGAGCTGGCGCAACAAGGTGGCCGATGGCCAGGCGCGCCTCCTGGGCGACACCGAACGGCTCTTCGTGCGCAGCGCGGAGCACTATGCCGCCCTGCCCTGCATCTACGCGCAACTGGACGGGCTCGCCCGGCGGGTGATGGACAGCAGTGGCACGCTCGCGCCGGCACCCCTGCATGCGGACCCCGCCATCCTCTCCAGCCCGACGTTCGTCCTGCGCATGCCTACCCGCCCTTGGGGGCTGCCGACCTGGGACGCCTTGGTGGCGAATGGTACGGCCACGCATTTCAGCCAGCCGTGGCAGGACCGCTATGCGCAGCTCAACGACGGCGCCGCGCAGATACGCGACTACCGCATGGAGTCCAACCGCTTGATCGGACGGCTGGCCGTCCTGTCCTACCCGATCCCGCTGGATGCGAGCACGCGCCGGGATTCCCTGGTGGACATCGAGCTCCTGCGTCGCCTTGCCGGCTCGACGATGGTGACCAGTTCGCAACTGATGGCCTTCATGCTGCGCGATGGCATCGCCCCCGGGGCGCTCGCCGTCGACGCCTACCTGGAGGCCTCGGGCACGGTGCGGTTCTGCAAGGAGCAGGGCCTGCCGCTGGCCGACTGGCGCGCAGTCGCGCCAGCGCCGCCGGCGAGGTGATCCCCCGCCACGCCTTGCCGCGTAGCGCGTGCTTGCCTAGCCTGTCCGCTCCATTCCGGGGAACACCGCCATGTCGTCTCGCCTTCCGGGGATCACCCGTCCCGCCATGCCCCGCCTGGGCTGGCTGCGTTACCTGCTGGTCGCCGTGGCGCTGGTGGTCGCGCTGCTGGTGCTCAGCCCGTTCAGCGCGGTGCCCAACGGCCATCGCGGGATCAAGCTCACCTTCGGCAAGGCCGACGACGCGCCGCTCAGCGAGGGCCTGCACCTGCGCATCCCGATCATGCAGACGATCTACAAGATGCCGGTGATGATCGAGCGCTCGGAGACGGAAAGCGAGGCGGCCTCGCGCGACCTGCAGCGGGTGACCACGCAGGTGGTGCTGAACTACCACATCGACCCCGCGCAGGTGGTGCGGGTGTACCGGCAGCTGGGCGTGTTCGAGAACATCGAGCCGCGGATCATCGATCCGTCCGTGCAGGAGGCGATGAAGGCGGTGACCGCGACCTACACCGCCGAGCAGCTGGTCACCAAGCGGCCGGACGTCGCCAACGCGATCAAGTCCGCGCTGCGCGAGCGCATGCAGCGCCACGGGCTGGTCATCGACGAGTTCTCGATCACCAACTTCAAGTTCTCCGACAGCTTCGACGCCGCGATCGAGGCCAAGACCGTGGCGGAGCAGCAGAAGCTCAAGGCCGAGCGCGACCTGGAACGCATCAAGGTCGAGGCCGAGCAGCGCATCGCGCAGGCGCGCGCCGAGGCGGAATCGACCAAGCTCGGCGCGCAGGCCCAGGCCGAGGCCCTGCGCATGCAGCGCGAGTCGATCACCCCCGAGCTGATCCGCCTGCGCGAGGTCGAGGCGCGGATCAAGGCGATCGAGAAATGGGACGGCAAGATGCCGCAGGTGTCGGGCGGCGCGGTGCCCTTCATCAACGTGCAACCGGAAGCGCGCTGAGGACGGCGCTCAGGCGTCGAAGGCCAATCCCGAAGCACGCACCGCCGTGCCGATCGCCCCGCGTGCGGCGGCGATCGCGGCATCCACCGGCACCCGCCGCGGACGCCGGTCCAGGGTGCAGCGCAGGCCCGCATCGAGCAAGGCGGCATGCGCGCAGGCGAGGTCGGTGGTGGTGCCTGCATCCAGCGCACCACTGCGTGCGCAGGCCGCCAGCAGCGCCGGCGTGGCGCGCGCGCCCAGCAGTCCCGGATGCGCGCCGGCCTCGCGCAGCACCAGCGCCTGCAGCAGGAATTCGAGGTCGACCAGGCCGCCCTCGCCCTGCTTGATGTCGAACACTGCGGCGTCGCTGCGGTCGGGCTCCGAACGGTCGAGTTCGGCGCGCATGCGCCGGCGCATCGCGGACACGTCGGTCGCAAGCGCGGCGGCATCGCGTGGCCGCGACAGCACCTCCGCACGCAGGGCCTCGAACGCGGCCAGCAGCGCGGCGTCGCCGGCGATCCCGCGGGCGCGCACCAGCGCCTGGTGTTCCCAGGTCCAGGCGCGCGCGCGCTGGTAGTCGACGAAGCTCGCCAGGCTGGACACCAGCAGCCCCTTCGCGCCGTCCGGGCGCAGGCGCACGTCCACGTCGTACAGGCGGCCGGCGCCGGTCCCGGTGCCGAGCAGCGACACCAGCTTCTGCCCGAGCCGCGCGAACCAGCGCGAGGCCTCCAGCGGCCGCGCGCCATCCGAGGCCACGCCATCGGCGGCGTCATGCAGGAACACCAGGTCGAGGTCGGAACCGAAGCCGAGTTCCTCGCCGCCCAGGCTGCCGTAGCCGAGCACGGCGAAGCGCGCCCCGGGCACGACGCCATGCGCGGCCTCCAGTTCGCCCCAGGCAATCGCCAGCACCGCCTCGACCACCGCCTCGGCGAGCCAGGCCAGCCGCTGCGCGCTGCCGCCGGCATCGCAACGGCCATCCAGGAAGGCCAGCGCGATGCGGAAGCTCAACGCATGCCGGGTCTCGTTGAGCGCCTGCAGCGCGGCTTCGGCGTCGCCCGCGCGCAACGCCGCGCGACAGGCCTCGTGCAGGGCCATGCGATCCGGCAGGTCGCCACCCACGCGCACGTCGAGCAGTTCGTCCAGCAGCAGCGGATGCGCGGCAAGGCGTTCGCCCAGCAGCGCGCTGCGCGCCAGCGCCTCCACCAGGCGCCGCAGCGCGGCCGGTTGCTCGTCGAGCAGGGCGAGGTAACTCGCGCGGCGCAGCAGCGTGTGCAGCAGGGGCAGCACGCGGCGCAGCACGGCGTCCGGCTGCGACGAGGCCGCCGCGGCATCCAGCAGCACCGGCAACACCCGGTCCAGCCGCGCGCGGGTGGCATCGGAGAGATCGCGGACCCCGGGCGAGCGCGCGAAATCGGCCAGGCTGCGGTGCAGCTCCTCGACCGCGACGAAGCCGGAGGCCGCCAGCGCGTCGGCCTCCGCGGCATCCGGCAGCCCGCGCCAGTAGCCCGCGAGCAGGCCGTCGCTGCGCTGTTCGCGACGTGGCGCCAGCAGCGCGGCGAATTCGGCGGCCACCCGCGCGCGCTGCGCGTCCAGTTCGGCCACCAGCGACGGCCAATCCGGATGGCCCAGCCCGGCCGCGATCCGCGCGCGCAGCAGCGGGTCCTGCGGCAATGCATGGGTCTGCGCATCGCCCAGCATCTGCAGGCGGTTCTCGACCTTGCGCAGCAGGCGGTAGGCCCCGGCGAGCGCCTCGCCGGAGGCGGCATCGACATGGCCCGCCGCCACCAGGGCGCGCAGCGCCGGCAGCAGGCGGCGTTCACGCAAGGCCGGCTCGCGGCCGCCGCGGATCAGCTGCAGCGACTGCGCCAGGAACTCGATCTCGCGGATGCCGCCGGGGCCGCGCTTGATGTCGTCGGCCATGTCCTTGCGCGCCACTTCGGCGGCGATGGTGGCCTTCATCGCGCGCAGCCCATCCAGGGCGCCGTAGTCCAGGTAACGGCGGTACACGAACGGCCGCAGCGCCTGCAGCAGGCGTTCGCCGGCGGCGAGGTCGCCGGCCACCGGGCGCGCCTTCTGCCAGGCGTAGCGCTCCCAGTCGCGGCCCTCGCGCTGGAAGTACAGCTCCATCGCCGCGAACGACAGCGCCACCCGCCCGGCGTTGCCGAACGGCCGCAGGCGCAGGTCCACGCGATGGCAGAAGCCATCGGCGGTGGTCTCGTTGAGCAGCTTGGCCAGTTGCTGGCCGAGCCGCGCGAAGTAGTCCTGCGCGTCCAGCGCGCGCGTGCCGTCGGATACGCCTTCGCGCTCGTAGGCATAGACCAGGTCGATGTCGGAACTGAAGTTCAGTTCGCCGCCGCCGAGCTTGCCCATGCCGAACACCACCAGCCGCTGGACCTCGCCGTCGGTGTCGCGGACCACGCCGTAGCGCGCGGCGAAGCCGGCCTCCAGCGCCTCCAGCGCGATCCGCAGGCAGGCGTCGGCCAATGCGGTGCTGCCGGCGATGATCGCCTCCACCGGGTCGCCGGCGACGATGTCGCGCCAGGCCAGCACGGTGGACACCGCGTGGCGGTAGCGGCGCAGCTGGCGCGGCCACTCGTCGGGCTGGTCGGCGGCGAGCACCGGCAACGGCAGCGGCGTGGCGCCATCATCGGCATGCAGGCGCTCGATGAGGCCGGGCTGCGCGGCCAGCGTCGCCATCGCGAAGTCGCTGGCCACCGCCAGGCGCCGCAGCTTGTCGACGAAGCCGCTGTCGGTGCGCCAGGCGGCATCCTGCGGCAGGCGTGCGAGCCAGCGGTCGACGGTGGGGGCATGCGGCATGCCGCGATTGTGGCATCCGGGCCGCCTCGCTATCGTGCGACGCCATGAGCGAATTGCAGGACCTGGTCGCGCTGCTCCGCGCGCAAACTCCCTTGCTGGTGATCGAGACCCCCGACGAGGCGCGGGTGGTCGAGCTGTTCCGGCAATCGCTGATGCATGCCTGGCGCGCGCTCTACCGGTGGTCGGTGACCGAGGGCCTGCGCCGGATCGACATGGACCGCGAGGACGAGGCCGAAGGCGCGCCCGACCTCAGCGCCGCCCTCAACGCGATCCGCGACGCGCCGCAACGCGGCACCTACCTGTTGCTGGACGCGCATCCCTACCTCGGCTACGCCAGCTACCAGCGCGCCCTGCGCGACCTGATCCAGCGTCGCGCCGGCCTGCCGCACGTGCTGGTGCTGATCGGCACCAAGGTCGAGCTGCCCGAGGCGCTGGAGCCGTTCGCGGTGCGCTTCTCGCTGCGCCTGCCGGACGCCAACGCCTTGCTCAAGCTGGTCCAGGACGAGGCCCGCGCCTACACCGCGGAGCACGGCGGGCGACGGGTCGAGGCCGATGCCGAGGCGGTGCGGCAGATCGTGCGCAACCTGCAGGGCATGAGCCTCACCGATGCGCGCCGGATCGCGCGCCACCTGATCTACCGCGACGGCGTGCTTGGTGCCGACGACCTGCCGGAACTGGCGCGGCTGAAGTTCGAGCTGCTCAACAAGAGCGGGCACCTGCACTACGAATACGACACCGCGCGCTTCGCCGACGTCGGCGGCGCGACACGGCTGAAGCGCTGGGTCGAGCAACGCCGCGCGCCGTTCCTGCAGGAGCCGCCGCCGCCCGGGCTGGAGCCGCCGAAGGGCATGCTGCTGCTCGGCGTGCAGGGCTGCGGCAAGTCGCTGCTGGCGAAGGCGGTGGCCGGCGGCTTCGGCGTGCCGCTGGTGCGCCTGGACTTCGGCACCCTGTACGACAAGTACCACGGCGAAACCGAGAAGAACCTGCGCGCCGCGCTGGCCTCGACCGAGCAGCTCGCGCCCTGCGTGCTGTGGATCGACGAGATCGAGAAAGGCCTGGCCGCCGGCAGCGGCGAGGGCGACGGCGGGCTGTCGCGGCGGGTGCTGGGCTACCTGCTCACGTGGATGGCGGAGCGCAAGTCGCGGGTGTTCCTGGTCGCGACCGCCAACCAGGTCCACGAATTACCCGCCGAGTTGCTGCGCAAGGGCCGCTTCGACGAGATCTTCTTCGTCGACCTGCCCGGCCCCGCCGCGCGCGCCGAGATCTTCGCCCTGCACCTGGACCGGCGGAAGCTGCCGCGCGACCACATCGACCTGTCGGCGCTGGCCGCCGCGAGCGACGGCTTCTCCGGTGCCGAGATCGAGCAGGCGATCGTGAGCGCGTTGTATGCGGCGCATGCAGGCGACGGCGGCATCGACACCCATGGCCTGATGCAGGCATTGCGCGAGACGCGGCCGCTGTCGGTGCTGATGGCCGAACAGGTGCAGGCGCTGCGCGCGTGGGCGCTGCCGCGCACGGTGCCGGCGGACTGAAGACGGCGCGCGGGCAATAAAAAAGCCCGCTTCGACCGAAGTCTCAGCGGGCCTGCTCCCTCCCCCACGTCGGGACGCGGGGCGATCGTGAAGGATTCGTTAGGGGGTTTGCACGCTGCACTGCAAAACTGCACCCGCGGGTGCAGTTTTTTCGGACGCATTCAATCTGGCCGCGGCCCGCGGCGCAGGTCGCGCAAGATCTCGCGGGCCGCGTTGCGTCCCGGCAGGCCGGTGACGCCGCCGCCCGGATGGCTGCCGGAGCCGCACAGGTACAGGCCGGCGAAGGCCCCGCGGTAATGGCCCTGGCCGAGGAACGGACGCGCGCTGAACATCTGGTCCAGCCCCAGCGCGCCGTGGAAGATGTCGCCGCCGACCAGGCCGATGCGTCGCTCCAGGTCCAGCGGGCTCAATGCTTCGTAGCCGATCACGCTGCGCGCGAAGTTCGGCGCGTAGTCGTTGACGGTATCGATCATCAACCTGGCCACGGTGTCGCGGTGCGCCTCCCAGCCGCCATCGACCTGCGGGTTCACCTGCTGGCAGAACAGGCTGGCGACGTGCTGGCCGGCCGGCGCGAGGGTGTCGTCGAGGGTGGAGGAAATCACCAGCTCGACGATCGGCTTGCGCGCCCAGCCGGGGTTGTACTGCTTCGACTTCGCGTCGAAGTAGGCCTGTTCGAAATACTGCAGCGACGGCCCGACCAGGATCCCGCTCTGGTGGTGCGGCTGCAGCGCGGTGCCCGGCATCGCGGTGAAGTCCGGCAGTTCGGACAGGGCCACGTTCATGCGGAAGGTGCCGGAGCCGCAGCGGTAACGCGCCACGCGGCGGGTCGTGTCGTCGTCGAGCACGCCGGGCGCGACCAGGGTGCCGTACAACAACTTCGGGTTGAGGTTGCAGGCCACCAGCCCCGCACGCAGCGTGCGGCCGTCGGTCAGTTCCACGCCCACCGCCTTGCCCCCTTCCACGAGCAGGCGCGCGACCTCCGCGTCGGTCTCGATGGCGACGCCGCGCGCCTCGCATTCCCTGCGCATGGCCTGTGTGATCGCGCCCATGCCGCCGATCGCGTGGCCCCACGCGCCGGCCTTGCCGTTTACTTCGCCGAACACGTGGTGCAGCAGGACGTAGGCGCTGCCCGGGGTGTACGGGCTGGCGAAATTGCCGACCACCGAATCCCAGCCCAGCGCGGCCTTCAGCGGCTCGCCCTCGAACCATTCGTCGAGCAGCTCGCCGGCCGACTTGGTGAACAGGTCGAGCAGGTCGCGGCGCCCGCGCATGTCCAGCGACTTCAACTGCCTGCCGACGGCGAGCGAGTTGAGCCAGTCGGCCAGCACGAAGCCGTCGCTCACGTTTGGCGGCGTGCGCCGCATCAGTTCGCGCAGCACCACGACGATGCGGTCGAGCATCGCGTAGTACTCGGGCAGCCGTTGCGCATCGCGCGCGGACCACTTCGCCACCTCGGCGTGGGTGTGCTCGCCGCCGAGGCGGAAGCTGCGACCGTCCGGCAACGGCAGGAAATTCGCGTACGGCCGCTCGACCACGCGCAGCCCGTGCTCGGCCAAGCGCAGGTCGCGGATCACCGCCGGGTTGAGCAGGCTGACCGTGTAGCTGGCGACCGAATTGCGGAAGCCGGGGTGGAATTCCTCGGTGACCGCCGCGCCGCCGACGATGTGCCGGCGCTCCAGCACCCGCACCTTCAACCCGGCCGCGGCCAGGTAGGCGGCGCAGACCAGGCCGTTGTGGCCGCCGCCGATGACCAGGACATCCTGTTGCTGCTCGCGCACGTGGGCTACCGGTGAGTCATGATCGCGCGATGATCCGCGCCTGACCCGCAAAACGGAAGCGCGCTAGCCGGGCGCGTTGAGGTAGCCGCGGCAGGCGGGCGCGCCGCAGGCGCAGGGAATCGGCTCGATGTCGCCGCGGACCTGGTAGTCCAGCAGCAATTCCTCGCCTGCGGCGATCGCGCGCAGGCTGGACAGGAAGACCCGGCGGTGGTCGAACCGCGCGACCAGGTTGGGGGTGCAGCCGTGGTTGATGAATTCCGCGCCGCTGCCACCGATCCCGCCATCGATCAGGCGCCGCGCGCTGCAGCGGAACAGGTACAGCTGCGGCCGCAGGCGCCGGCGCCAGGCTTCGCGCAAGCCGATGCGCTGGCCGGTGTACTCGATCACCCGTCGGCGCGCGGGGATGTCTTCGGCCGCGAACACGCCCCAGCGATGCACGCTGGACGCCGCGATCCGCAGCCGGAAGCGGCAGGCCGCGGGCGCGATCCGGGGCACGTGGCCGGGCCCGCCGGGCATCAGCACGTCGCGCACGAACGGCGTCGGTTCGTCCTCGCTCGCTGCGTGCACCATGCCCGGGCCTCAGAAGCCCTTGCTGCCGAACCCGCCCTTCTGTCCGAAGCCCCCGCCCCCGCCGGACTTGTTGCCCCAAGGATCGCCCGCACCGCCCTTCATGCCCGGCTGGCCGAAGCCGCCGCCGGACTTGTTGCCCCAGGGATCGCCCGCACCGCCTTTCATGCCCGGCTGGCCGAAACCGCCGCCCCCGGATTTGTTGCCCCAGGGATCGCCCGCACCGCCCTTCATGCCGGGTTGGCCGAAGCCGCCACCCCCGGACTTGCTGCCCCAGGGGTCACCCGCACCACCCTTTCCGGGCGCACCGCTTTTCGCCATGCCAGCCCCTTGGGTGATCGACTGCATGGGGTAAGGGTCGCGCACCTGAAGCGCCCGCAAGGTGGCGCCACCCGGATCGACGCGGCCATCGCAGGTCCCGCCGATGGCGCGCTGGTATTTCTCGATCGCGCCGATGGTCTTGGGCCCGACGGCGCCATCGACCGCCAGTTCCGGGCTGGGCCCGCCCTGGCTGGCCGGCACGCAGTTGAGCAGGTACTGGACGGTCATCACGTCGGAGGGCGGGAAATTGCGCCCGCCGCGCCCGACCGATCCACTGATGGCCTTGGGCATGGTGTACCTCGCATGTCGTGGCATCGTCGATGCCGGCATCGAGGGATACGCGGCCGACGCCGCGAGGCGGACACCGACCGGCGCGGTCAGGCCACCGGCGCCCGTGCGTCCACCGCCGTCCTGAACGCGCGCGCGCCACCGCGCACGCCATCGGCATGGGCATCGACCCAGGACGCCACGATCAGCATGTAGTCGTCGTTGCCCACCCCGGCCCGGAAGCGCGGCAAACCGTCCGGGGACTTGCCGCCCTGCAGGATCGGCATGGCGCGCTGTGGGCGCCCGAAGGGCCAGGCGTCCGCCAGTCCGACGCCATCCTGCGCACCGTACTCGCCCGACGTCACCATCCAGTCGGCGCCGAACGCCTCGCAGGCGTGGCTGAGCACCGGGTGCGCGATCCCCCAGTCGGGATGGCGCGACCCGAGCTCGCTGCCGGTGTTGTGCGCCAGCAAGGGCATGCGACGCTCGCGCGCCAGCATCGCCAGCGTGCCATAGCCCTGGAGCGCGGGTGCGACCAGCGCAGCGTCCACGTCCAGCGCCTGCAGCAGCGCCCAACGCGACGGCAGTTCATCGGGTTCGCAGATCAGGTTGGCCAGGTAGCCCTTGCGCTCGCCGGTCGCCTGGCGGGCCGCATCCCGCGCCGCGACCATCGCCTGCACGTGGGCGCGGAACCCCTCGAAGTCGGCGAACACCTGCAGCTCATCGTCCTTCACCAGGTGGAAGCCGCCTTCCAGCACCTCGCGGTTGAGCGCGGCCATGGTCGGGATGTCGAGGCCGACGGCCGGCCGCATCGACCGGCACAGGAGGGGACCGCGCGGCACGCCGAAGCGTTCGCGGATCCCGGCGACGCCGAAGGCCGGCCCTGGCCCGAACTCGGCAGGCAACTCCAGCCCGGCCAACTGGAAGCGGGTCAGGAAGCCGAGGCGGGGCAATTCGCCCAACACCACGTTCCAGAGCTGTGCCGGCTTGCCCGCCAGCAGGCGACGCGGGATCGCGAGCTCGATCGCCCAGTGCCGTTCCGCGCCCCCGCCATCCGCATAGACCTCGGTGGCGAGGTGGTAGGGCGCGACGCCCGCCTCGCGCTCCGGGGGATCCAGCGGGTGCATCGACACCACCCGGATCGTCCAATCCACCAGCATCGATGGTTGCACGTGCCCGGCGATCGCGGTGGTCGCCGCGCTCTGCTCGATCGCCATGCCGATCGCCGTGGCCTCGGCATCGTGCAGCGAACCGACCCGGTAGCGGGCACGGACGTAGGCGTCCGGATCGAGGTCCGCGGACCAGCGGAACAAGTCGGGATGCGCGGTGCGCGGGAGGTTGCCTGAACTCATCGCAAGTGGGACTCCAGCAGTTGGGCCAGACGCCAATCGTCCGCCGTGGTGATCTTGATATTGGACTTCTCGCCGGGCACCGCCGCCACCGGACTCCCCGCGCGTACCGCGAGCTGGAGCGTGGATTGCGGTTCCCACCCGGCTTCATCCGCCTCGCGCAGCAGGCGCTGCAGCAAGATGCGGCCGAACGCCTGCGGTGCCTGGAAGATGGCCGCCTCGCTGCGGACAAGGGCCTCGACCACGCGGCCATCGCGCAGGCGCGCCACCGGCACCTCGGGGTCCAGCATGGCCCCTGCGCAGCCGCATCCCGCTGCCGCCGCCAGCACGGCGCGCATCAGCGCGACGCTGGCGAACGGACGGGCGACATCGTGGACCAGCAGCCAGTCGCCCGAGGCGGCGTCGACCAGCCTGGCGATGCTGGCGTGGCGCGTCGTGCCACCGGCGATCACGACGCAACCGGGCAACAGCGCGCGCGCTTCCTCGAGCCGTTCTCCCGGCACCGCCACCACCACTTCGTCGGCGACCTGGCGCGCCTTTTCCGCGACCCAGTGCAGCAAGGGCTTGCCCGCCAATTCCAGGAAACCTTTGTCGCCCAGGCCAAGGCGGGTGCCGCCGCCGGCGGCGGGCAGCAGTGCGGAGATGCGTGCCTCAGCCATCGAACCGCATGCCGTCGTGGCCGGCCGCTCGCAGCCGGCCGAGGACCACGCGGACTTCCGGCAATTCCTCGCGCGCCAGCAGTTGCGCGCAGTAGGCCACCGCCTTCGACCATTCGCGGCCTTCGAGCGCGTGCGAGAGACGCGCCAACCCGAGGTTGAGCGCGCGCGGCAGCGATTCGGGCGTGCGCGCCTGCGACGACACCGCGGTATCCAGGTAGCAGCGGTCGTAGGCCACGCCCGCCGCCACGGTGTGTTGCACGCGCCAGTCCGCCCCGTAGACGCACGCCAGGTAAGCCTCCGGTGGTGCCGGCACCGGCCAGTCGCGCCCGTCCCAGGCCAATCGCTCCGTGGCATAGGGTCCGACCCGCGATGCGAGGTGGTCGGGCCAGCCCAGGCTGACGTGGAATGCGCCGCCAGCGACCGTCCGCGCGACCAGCAGGTCGATGCCGACGCCGGTGGGTCCGTGCACCAAGCCGATGACCTCCGCGTCGTCCTTGCGCGGTTGCCGGAGTTCGGCATCCTGCGCCACCGCAGCCTGCAACGCGTCCAGCTGCGCGGGTGCTGGATCGAGCAACATCAGGTCGACGTCCTTGTCGTGCGGGAACAGCGCGCCATCCTTGACCAGCGCGAGCAAGGTGCCGCCGGTCAGGTGGTAGGCGATGCCATGCGCCTCGAGCAGGTCGGCCGCCACGAACAGTGCAGTGCGTACGTCCACGCCTGCCGGCGGACGCAGGCCACCGCGACCGGGCGAACCGGGATCGAGCGCCCGCGCCTGGCCCGCCAATCCCGCCAGCAGGCAGGTCCGCGCCTCGGCGGCATCGCCCGCGAGGCGCGCGGATTCGCCGCGCGCCCGCTGCAGGCGCCACGCGCCGGGGTTCGCCTGCGAAGCGGCACGCAGCACCTCGCGTGCCTGCGCCGCGCGATCCACCGCCTGCAGCATCCGCGCGTAATTGAGCGCGGCGGACTCCAGTCCGGGAGCCAGCTGCAGCGCGCGGTGGGTGGCCATCGCGGCGTCGCGGCGCTGGCCCGCATGCCAGCTCGCGACGCCGAGGTTGGTCCAGGCATCCGCCAGCGACGGCGACAGCCGCAGGGCCTGTTGGGCATGCCGGACTGCGGCGGCCGCATCGCCCAGCGCCACCGCCAGGGCAGACAGGTTCGACCAGCTCGCGGGATGCGCATACGGCTGAGACAGCGCCCGTGCATAGGCGGGCGCCGCGGCCTCGCGCCCGCCTGCCTCGAACTCGCGCATGGCGTGCACGATCGCTCCCGCCGACGCTTCGGGCGAGTGGCCGACGAGCGTGGAGAGCGGCAGCCCGCGCGCGGAGACCGTCATGCGCCCACGCTGCCGTCGGTTCCGACCAGGCGCAGCAGGCGCACGTGGATCGACTCGACCTCGGGGAACGCCTCGATCGCCAGGATCTGGTCGCACACGGCCAGCGCCGCCCCGCCCCCCCCCGGCACCAGCACGGTCCCGAGGGTCAGCAACGCCCGGGTTATCGCGGCGTCGCGCGAAGCTTCCGCAAGGCCCGGGCTGACCAACCCCTTCTGCACGAATTGGCGCGGGATCACCTTGCCCGCCAGCGATCGGTGCTCCTCGCGCCAGTCGTCGCCATAGATCCACCCCAGGTATTCATCCACCGGGGCCGGCATCGGGACGGTCACCTCGAGCGGGTCGCAAGCGACGTCCTCGATCGCGAAGGCCGGCGTGTCGAACACCAGGTGATCCGGCGGGCCGAAGGAACCGACCCAGCGCCCGCCACGCCGGCGCTGGAGCAGGACGTCCACGGGAATCCCGCTCTCCACATGGACCAGGCCGAGCACCCCGATCTCGCCGGCCGGGGGCATGCGCTGTCCCTGCAGGGCGAAAGGCCGGTAGCCTTCGGCGAATGCAGCGAGCAGCGCATCCCGGGGGACATCCGCATCGATCGCGATGTCGATGTCCTTGCGCGCTTCCCACAGGCCACCGTGGATCGCATGCATGCGCACCGCACCACCGGCCAGGCAGGGTGCTGCCGCGATCGCCCGCAGGCGCGACAGGCAATCGACGAGCACCGCCCGCCACGTGCCGACCTCCGGCCGCTTCTCGTGTGGGGGCTCCGCACCGCCGCGCACCACATGCGCGAGCGTGTCGTCCGTGACCTGTCGCAGCGCGTCGCGCGCATGCCGCCTGGCCTCGGCGGGGCGCTCCATCACCCGCGTCAACTCGCCCATCGCATGCTGCAAGGCGAAGCCCGGCCCGCCGCTTGCGATCGCGGTCGCCAGCACGTCGTGGGCGGCCTGCAGGCGGTCGACTGCACGCAGCATCCGCGCCATGCCCATCGCCGCCGATGCATGGGCAGGCGCCAGTCGATGCGCGTGCTGCATCGCCTTGGCGGCATCGCGTCGTTCCCCCAGCCGCCAACTGGCGATCGCCGCGTTGACCCAGGCATCGGCCTGGCCTGGCGCCAGCGCGATCGCGCGCTTGGCGTGCTCCAGCGCCTCCTGGTGCTGCTCCAACCCGATCGCCAAGGCGGAAAGATTGGACCAGCACGACCAGTCGCGGGCGTCCGCGATGGCCGCACGGTAGGCGTCCCGGGCTTCGGCAACCCGTCCCTGCGCCACCAAGGCAGTGCCACGCTGTGCCAGTGCGGCGCCGGGGCTCCCGGTGTGCGTGATGACGCAGGCAGCGAACATGGAGAGGGCCCCCCGATCTGGCACGGAACGGTGCAGGGTAGCCGAACGCGATTCGCGTCGCGCAGCGCATGCCTGCCCATGACGCAAAAACCCCCGCCTTGCGGCGGGGGTTTTCTTGTTGCGGTGTCGCGGATGGCGCGGGCTCAGAAATCCATGCCGCCCATGCCGCCCATGCCGCCACCGCCCGGCATCGCCGGTTCGTCCTTCTTCGGCAGCTCGGCCACCATCGCCTCGGTGGTGATCATCAGGCCGGCGATCGACGCCGCGTTCTGCAGCGCGGTGCGGGTGACCTTGGTCGGGTCCAGGATGCCGAACTCGATCATGTCGCCGAACTCGCCGTTGGCGGCGTTGTAACCGAACGCGCCGGTGCCTTCGGCGACGCGGTTCAGCACCACGCTCGGCTCATCGCCGGCGTTGGTCACGATCTCGCGCAGCGGGGCTTCCATCGCGCGCAGGGCGATCGCGATGCCGTGGTTCTGGTCCTCGTTGGCGCCCTTGAGCTCGGCGATCGCCGCCTTGGCACGGATCAGGGCCACGCCGCCGCCGGGGACGATGCCTTCCTCGACCGCCGCGCGGGTGGCGTGCAGGGCGTCCTCGACGCGCGCCTTCTTCTCCTTCATCTCGACTTCCGTCGCCGCGCCGACCTTGATCACGGCCACGCCGCCGGCCAGCTTGGCCACGCGCTCCTGCAGCTTCTCGCGGTCGTAGTCCGAGGAGGTTTCCTCGACCTGCGCCTTGATCTGCTTGATGCGCGCCTCGATGCCCGCGCCGTCGCCGGCGCCGTCGATGATGGTGGTGTTCTCCTTGCTGACCTGCACCTTCTTGGCGCGGCCGAGGTCCTTGATCGTCGCCTTCTCGAGCGACAGGCCCACTTCCTCTGAGATCACGGTGCCGCCGGTCAGGATCGCCATGTCCTCCAGCATCGCCTTGCGGCGGTCGCCGAAGCCCGGGGCCTTCACGGCGCAAACCTTGACGATGCCGCGGATGGTGTTGACCACCAGCGTCGCCAGCGCTTCGCCCTCGACCTCTTCCGCCACGATCAGCAGCGGCTTGCCGGCCTTGGCCACGCCCTCGAGGACGGGCAGCAGGTCACGGACGTTGGAGATCTTCTTGTCGTGCAGCAGGATGAATGGGTCGTCCAGCTCGGCCTGCATCGACTGCTGGTTGTTGATGAAGTACGGCGACAGGTAGCCGCGGTCGAACTGCATGCCTTCGACCACGTCCAGCTCGTTCTCCAGGCCCGAGCCGTCCTCGACGGTGATCACGCCTTCCTTGCCGACCTTGTCCATCGCCTGCGCGATCAGGTCGCCGATGTTGGCGTCGCTGTTCGCGGAGATGGTGCCGACCTGGGCGATTTCCTTGCTGGTCGACGACGGCTTGCTGAGGTTCTTCAGCTCGCCCACGGCCGCGGTCACGGCCTTGTCGATGCCGCGCTTCAGGTCCATCGGGTTCATGCCGGCGGCGACCGCCTTCATGCCCTCGCGGATGAACGCCTGCGCCAGCACGGTGGCGGTGGTGGTGCCGTCGCCGGCGTTGTCGGAGGTCTTGGACGCGACTTCCTTCACCATCTGCGCGCCCATGTTCTCGAACGCGTCGGCCAGCTCGATTTCCTTGGCGACGGACACGCCGTCCTTGGTGATGGTCGGCGCGCCGAAGCTCTTCTGCAGCACGACGTTGCGGCCCTTCGGGCCGAGGGTGGCCTTGACGGCATTGGCGAGCACGTTGACGCCGCGCACCATCTTGGAGCGCGCGTCCTCGCCGAAACGGATGTCCTTGGCAGCCATTGCGAATTACCTCGAATGTGATGTTTGTGCTCCCTCCCTTTCGCGCAGCGAAGGGGAGGGTCGGGGAGGGGTTGCGATCAGCCGAGGATCGCGAACAGGTCGTCTTCCTTCACCACCAGCAGCTCGGCGCCGTCCAGCTTCACCTCGGTGCCGCTGTACTTGCCGAACAGGACCTTGTCGCCCACCTTCACCTGCGGGGCGCGGACCTGGCCGTTGTCCAGCACCTTGCCGGTGCCGACGGCGACGACTTCGCCCTTGATCGGCTTCTCGGTGGCGCTGTCGGGGATCACGATGCCGCCCGCGGACAGCTTCTCTTCTTCCATGCGCTTGATGACCACGCGGTCGTACAGCGGCTTGATGTTGGACATGGCAACCTCTGCAAATGGTTGATTGGAGTGGAAAAACCCGGAAATCTTAGCAGTCTCGGCTGGCGAGTGCCAAGGCGCGGGACGCGAACATCCCGCATCCGGGATGCGCGGGAGATGGGGGGCCGCCGCGGGCTTTCAAGGGGGCAGGCGGCATCCCGTACCCTAGGCCGCATGGACCTGCTGCTCTGCTTCTGCACTTGCCCCGACCACGCCAGCGCCGAGCGCCTGGCCAGCGCCCTGGTCGAGGAGCGGCTGGTCGCCTGCGCGACCCTGCTGCCCGCGGCGCGGTCGATCTACCGCTGGCAGGGTGCGATCGAACAGGCGGACGAGGTGCTGGTGCTGCTCAAGACCACCCGCGCCCGCTATCCCGCGCTCGAGGCCCGGCTGCCCGCGCTGCATCCGTATGAACTGCCGGAGCTGGTCGCGGTCGAATCCGCCGCCGGCCTGCCCGCGTACCTGCAGTGGGTAACCGCCGAAACCCGTCCGCTAGACTGACCCGATGACCCGACCCCTCCACCGCCTGCGCCGCTGGCTGGCCGCGCTCGCCCTGCTCGCCGGCGTCCCGGCGTCCGCTGCGGATGTCGCCCTGCCGCCCGTCGACCAGGTTTTCGTGCTGTCCGCGCAGGCCACCGCGCCCGACCGCATCGAGGTCCGCTGGAAGATCGCCGACGGCTATTACCTGTACCGCCACCGCACTTCGGTGAAGGCGGATGCGACGTTCGGCGAGGCGCGACTGGCCCTGCCCGATGGCGACAAGCACCGCGACGAATTCTTCGGCGACGTCGAGACCTACCGGCAGGCGCTGGTCGGGACCGTTGATGGGACCCCCGTGGCGGGCGCCACCACGACCACCCTGACCGTGAAGTACCAGGGTTGCGCCGATGCCGGGATCTGCTATCCGCCGCAGACCCGCACGCTGAAGGTCGCGTTGCCGCAGGCCGCGGCGACCGGCGCGTTCGGGCTCGGAGGCAAGCGCGGCGGCCTGTTCGGCGGCGGCGATGCCGTCCAGTCCGACGCGGCCCCGCTGCCGCCGGAGCAGGCCTACGCCAGCGAGGTGATCGCCCTCGACGGCAATACCCTGCTGCTGCGCCTGACCCCGGCGCCGGGCTACTACCTCTACCGCGACAAGCTCAGCGTCTCGTTGCAGGCCGGCAAGGGGCTGGCCGCCGCGCTGCCGCCGAAGGCGAGGATGCCGGCCGCGCGGGCCTACCGCGACGAACACTTCGGCGACGTGGCGGTGTACTTCGACCAGGTCGAGATCCCGCTGGCGGTGTCGCGCACCACCGAGGCCGCCGCCACCGGCACCCTGGCGCTCGGGCTGCAGGGCTGCCAGGACGGCGGCATCTGCTATCCGCCGATGACGCGTCGGTTGCCGGTCACGCTGCCCGCCGGCCGCCTCGCGGCCGCGCCTGCCGCGTCCACCAACGACGCCCCGTCGCCAGCGCCGGCATCGGAGCAAACCGCCGTCGCCGCCGTCGATGCCGCGCCGGCGGATCGGGCCATCGCGCGGCCCGATGCCACCTCGACCGCCGACGCACCGCGCCAGGCGCCCCCGGTCCAAGGCCATGCCGGACTGCTCGGCTCCGTGCTGCTGGCGCTGCTCGGCGGCCTGATCCTCAACCTGATGCCCTGCGTGTTGCCGGTGCTGGCGCTGAAGGCGCTGTCGCTGGCGCAGAGCGGCGAAAGCCGGCAGCGCGCGCGCCGGCACGCGCTGGCCTACACCGCCGGCGTGCTCGCCAGCTTCCTCGCACTGGGTGCGCTGGCACTGGCCTTGCGCAAGGCTGGGCTGGCGCTGGGCTGGGGCTTCCAGTTGCAGCAGCCGCTGGTGGTGGCCGGGCTGGGCCTGGTGGTGTTCGCGCTGGGCCTGAGCCTGTCCGGCCTGTGGCATGCCAACGTCGCGCTCGGCGCGCGCACCGGCGCCCTCCTCCAGCGCGAAGGCATGGCCGGCGACTTCTTCACCGGCGTGCTCGCGGTCGTGCTGGCGACGCCGTGTACCGCGCCGTTCATGGGCGCCGCCTTGGCCTATGCCTTCACCGGTCCGGCCCTGGGCGGGCTGCTGGTGTTCCTCGCGCTTGGCCTTGGCCTGGCCCTGCCGTTCCTGCTGATCGGCTTCGTGCCCGCGCTGGCCCGCCTGCTGCCGAAGCCCGGCGCGTGGATGGAGACCTTCAAGCAGTTCCTCGCATTCCCGCTGTACACCACCGCGGCCTGGCTGCTGTTCGTGCTGGCCGCCCTACGCGGCGCGGATGCGGTGTGGTGGTGGTCGCTGGCCGCGATCGCGCTGGCGCTGGCGGCCTGGGCCTGGACCCGCGCACGCAGCGGCGGGTCCGGCGGCTGGCGCGTCGTCGCGCTGCTGGCCCTGCTGGCCACGGCCTGGCCGCTGGCCAGCCTGCATCGCCTGCACAAGCCCGCGATTGCCAACACGAACGCCACCCCGAGCGGCATCGCCCAGGTCGCGTTCTCGGAACAGGCGCTGGCCGACCTGCGCGCGCAGGGCCGGGTGGTCTTCGTCAACATGACCGCCGACTGGTGCGTCAGCTGCAAGGCCAACGAGAAGGCGGTGTTCGCGCGCGACGGCTTCCGCGCGGCGATGGACGCCGCCAACGCCGTGTACATGGTCGGCGACTACACCGACGTCGATCCGGCGATCACCGCCTACCTGCAACGCCACCAGGCGGTCGGCGTGCCGCTGTACGTCGTCTACCCGCGCAACGGCGGCGAAGGCCGGATCCTGCCGGTGATCGTCACCCCCGGGCTGGTCGCCGACGCCCTGGCGCAGGCCGCAGGCGGCTGATGCCGCGCACCCGCACCGTGCTGCTGGTGGCCATGGTTGCGGCGATCGCCGGGGCCAGCGCCAGCCTGTTCTTCGAACCCCGGGTCGCCCAGCGCCTGGCCGGCACCGCGGCCGGCCAGCGCCTCCTGGACGCCGCCCTCAAGGCCAAGGCCGATCCGCCGCCGGCCGGGGTGATCGTCGGCGAACGCGGCCGCATCGTGCCGGCCATGCGCGTGCGCGACCTCGACGGCCGGGCAGTCGCACTACCCGCCGCCTGGGCCGGGCGGACCACGCTGGTCAACGTGTGGGCCACCTGGTGCGCGCCCTGCCTCAAGGAAATGCCGGAGTTGCAGGCCTTCGCCCACGAACAGGCGTCCAATGGCACGCAAGTGGTCGGCATCGCGCTGGATGACGACACCGCGGTGCGGGCTTTCCTGCAGGCGCATGCGATCGGGTATCCCTCGCTGGTCGACACCCCCGGGCCCGCCGACGCCGGCGTGCGCCTGGGCAATCCGGCCGGCGTGTTGCCGTATTCCGTGCTGGTCGCGCCGGACGGGCGCCTGCTCAAGACGCGGATCGGTCCGTTCAACGATGCCGCCGACATCGCCGCCTGGGCCGCCACGAATTAGAGCCACCGCTCCAACGCGCGTTTAAAATTCGGTTATTCGGCAAAAATTCGGCGAACTGGACAGCATCCCCGGCCTGCGCGACACTGCGCACCCGTTCCGGGACGACCCGAGTCCGATGGCGCAGCTGCTGGTCCTGCACGGCCCCAACCTCAACCTGCTCGGCACCCGCGAGCCGGAGGTCTATGGCCGCGCGACCCTCGCCGACATCGACGCCGACCTGGCCGCGCGCGCCGCGGCGGCTGGGCACCGGCTGGAAAGCCTGCAATCGAACGCCGAGCACGTGCTGGTCGAGCGCGTGCAGGCCGCGCGCAGCGACGGCACCGCCTTCATCCTGGTCAACCCGGCGGCGTTCACGCATACCTCGGTGGCGCTGCGCGACGCCCTCGCCGCGGTCGCCATCCCCTACATCGAACTCCACCTGTCCAACCCGCACGCCCGCGAACCCTTCCGCCACCACAGCTATTTCAGCGACAAGGCGGTCGGCGTGGTCTGCGGGTTCGGCGCCGACTCCTACCGCTACGCCCTCGATGCCGCGCTCGCGCGGCTGACGGCCTGACCCCGAGGTACCCCGATGGACCTGCGCAAGATCAAGAAGCTGATCGACCTGCTGGAAGAATCCAACCTGGCCGAAATCGAGATCAAGGAAGGCGAGGAATCCGTGCGCCTGGCGCGGGTGCCGAAGGGCGCGCTGGCCGCGCCGGCGCCGGTGGTCCACCACGTCGCCGCGCCTGCCCCGGCCGCGCCGGCGATGCCGATGCAGTCCCCGGTCGAGGCCGCCACCGGCGGCGCCCCGAAGGCGCATGGCCACGACCTGCCGGACGGCCACGTGGTGCGCGCGCCGATGGTCGGCACCTTCTACGCCAGCCCCTCGCCTGACAAGCCGGCATTCGTGTCGGTCGGCCAGGCGGTCAAGGCCGGCGAGACGCTCGGCATCATCGAGGCGATGAAGATGTTCAACCCGATCGAGGCCGACGTCTCCGGCACCGTGGTGGCGATCAAGTGCGAGAGCGGCCAGCCGGTCGAATTCGACCAGCCGCTGTTCGTGATCGCCTGAACGGGGAGCGCCCGATGCTCGAGAAAGTCGTCATCGCCAACCGCGGCGAGATCGCGCTGCGCATCCTGCGCGCCTGCCACGCGCTGGGCATCCGCACGGTCGCGGTGCATTCCACCGTGGACCGCAACCTCAAGCACGTGGCCATGGCCGACGAGTCGGTGTGCATCGGCCCGGCGCCGTCGCCCGAGAGTTACCTCAACATGCCGGCGATCATCGCCGCCGCCGAGGTCACCGACGCCCAGGCCATCCACCCCGGCTACGGTTTCCTGTCGGAGAACGCCGACTTCGCCGAACGCGTGGAGCAGAGCGGCTTCGTGTTCATCGGCCCGAAGGCCGACACCATCCGCCTGATGGGCGACAAGGTCGAGGCGATCCGCGCGATGAAGGCCGCGGGCGTGCCCTGCGTGCCCGGCAGCGGCGGCCCGCTCGGCGACGATGCCGCCACCAACATCCGCATCGCCGCGGAGATCGGCTACCCGGTGATCGTCAAGGCGGCCGGCGGCGGCGGCGGGCGCGGCATGCGCGTGGTGCACACCGAGGCCGCGCTGGCCAATGCCATCGCCACCACCAAGTCGGAGGCCAAGGCGGCGTTCGGCAACGACATGGTGTACATGGAGAAGTTCCTGGAGAACCCGCGGCACGTGGAGATCCAGGTGCTGGCCGACGGCCAGGGCAACGCCATCCACCTGGGCGAGCGCGACTGCTCGATGCAGCGCCGCCACCAGAAGGTGGTGGAGGAAGCGCCCGCGCCCGGCATCACCCCCGAGCAGCGCGCCGAGATCGGCAAGGTCTGCGTCGAGGCCTGCCTGCGCATCGGCTACCGCGGCGCCGGCACCTTCGAGTTCCTGTACGAGGCGGGCCGCTTCTATTTCATCGAGATGAACACCCGCATCCAGGTCGAGCACCCAGTGACCGAGCTGGTGACCGGCATCGACCTGGTCCGCGAGCAGCTGCTGATCGCCGCCGGCCACAAGCTGTCGATCAGGCAGTCGGACGTGGTGCTGAAGGGCCATGCGATCGAGTGCCGCATCAACGCGGAAGACCCGGATACCTTCCTGCCCTCGCCCGGCCTGGTGACCCATTTCCATTCGCCGGGCGGCCCGGGCGTGCGGGTGGATTCGCACATCTACGAGGGCTACCGCGTCCCGCCGAACTATGACTCGATGATCGGCAAGCTGATCGTGCACGGCGCCGACCGCGAGCAGGCGATCGCGCGGATGCGGGTGGCGCTCAGCGAGATGGTGGTGGACGGGATCAAGACCAACGTGCCGCTGCAGCAGCGGATCCTGGCCGATGGCGGCTTCGCGGCCGGCGGGCAGAACATCCACTACCTCGAGAAGAAGCTCGCCGAGCGCAAGGAAAAGGCGCTGTCGCTGCGCTGATCGCGTGCGACGTGGCCGCCCGCGGCCCCGTTTTGCGCTTACCGGGGGAGAGCCACTTCCCGGAACCGCCATGCAGCGCCGCCACGTCCTCGCCTTCGCCCTCGCCGCCACCATCGTCGCCCTGCCCGCGTCCAGCCAGCAGGGCAAGAATCCACCGACCAACCTCTACATCGACGTCCTCACCCACAACATGGCCGGGATGCCGGACATGGGCGGGATGATGGGCGGGCTGGGCGGCTTCATGGCCCGCCGCATGGGCGGCGATGCCGGCAAACCGACGTATCCGACCACGCGCGCCGGCGGCATGACCGGGCAATACCTGGACATCGCCCTGCACAACAGCCTGAAGCCCGGCGTCGAGGCGCAGGACGTCGTGCCCGCCGGCCTGAAACTGGGCAAGTCGCTCGCGTTGACGCCGATCGGCCCGCGCGAGGACGGCAAGGGCACGATGGCGCCGGGCAAGGTGCCCGACATCCAGGTGAAGATCACCGAGTACTGGGGCTGCGGCGCCAGCGTGCGCCCGGGCCAGCCCAAGGTGGCGACGTTCAAGCTGAAGGGGAATGGCAAGACCGTCGACCCCGACAACCCGATGGGCGCGATGCAGGGCATCGACTTCCAGGCCACCGGCAGCATCTCCAACGAGATCCGCGCGGTCGACCGCGACATCGACCTCAAGCCGGGCTGGGTGTATTGGCCGAACCCGAAGCACGGCAAGCAGGTCCCGGGCGGCGCGCGCCTCGCCGGCGAGCACCGGATCACCGGCGACGGCATCCCGGCGTCGATGCAGTTCCAGGTGGCGCAGGCGGCCGATTTCATGCCCAAGCTCGCACTGCGCACGCAAGGCGAGATGACCGACGCGATCGGCCTGTCCTGGCCTGCGGTCGAACGCGCCCGCGGGTACCACATCACCGGCATGCACATGCAGGTGCTCGGCGAGAATTCGTACGCGATCACCATGTGGAGCAGCGCCGAGCTGCCCGGCGCGCGCGAGGACCTGCACGCCAATCTCACCGGCGGCCAGCTCGAGAAGTGGCTGAAGCAGAAGGTCTTGCTGCCCGCCACCGCCACCAGCTGCACCATCCCGAAGGGCATCTTCGCGGGCACGTCGAAGGTGGACGGCCGGCAGGCGACGATGCCCGGCATGCTCAACATGACCGCGTATGGCCCCGAGAGCTGGATCACCTATCCGCCGAAGCCTGCCGATCCGAAGCAACCGTGGAACCCGGAATGGAGCGTACGCTTGCGCGCCCGGTCCAGCGCCTCGGCGATCCTCGGGCTGGATTTCGGCGGCATGCAGCAGATGGAAGAGGATGGCGAGGACGGCCAGCCGCAGCAGAAGAAGCCCGGCATGAAGGGATTGCTCAAGGGCATCCTCGGCGGTTGACCGACGCCGGGCTTGTCGCCGCCCGGCCGCGCGGCGACCATGGGCGCCGGTCGATCCCCCGGCGCCCCGCATGCCCTACCTGCAACTCGCCCTGCCCTGCACCGAACGCCTGCAGCCGCGCTATGAACGCGCGCTGGAGGACGTCGGCGCGCTCGCGGTGACCCTGCAGGACGCGCACCTCGATGCCGCCGACGAGCAGGCGATCTTCGAGCCGGGCGTCGGCGAGATTCCGTTGTGGGACGAGATGACCCTGACCGCGCTGTTCGATGCCGAGGCCGACGGTCTGGCGCTGCTCGCCGCGCTGGATGCCTTCGATCCCGAACTCGACTGGTCGCGCGCGCGCTTCGAGGTGGTCGAGGACCAGGACTGGGAACGCGCCTGGCTCGACCAGTTCCGGCCGATGCGCTTCGGTGCGCGCACCTGGATCGTGCCGTGGAACCACGAGGTCCCGGCCGAGGCCGGCAGCGACGCCGCGATCGTGCGACTCGACCCGGGCCTGGCGTTCGGCTCGGGGACCCACCCGACCACCGCGCTGTGCCTGCAGTGGCTGGACGCGCTGGCAAGCGCCGGCGAATTGCAGGGCCGCGCGGTGCTCGACTTCGGGTGCGGCAGCGGCATCCTCGCGCTGGCCGCGCTCAAGCTGGGCGCGGGCACCGCGACCGGCGTCGACAACGACCCGCAGGCCTTGCTGGCCACCGCCGACAACGCCGATCGCAACGGCGTCGCCATCGCCGCCTGGCTGCCAGCCGACGAACCCCCGGCGCGCTACCCGGTGGTGGTCGCGAACATCCTCGCGTCTGCGCTGGACGCGCTGGCCGAGACCCTCGCCCAGCGCACCGCGCCCGGTGGCCGGCTGGCGATGTCGGGCATCCTCGCCGGCCAGGAGGACGCGCTGCTGGCGCGCTATGCCGCGTGGTTCGACGAGCTCCGCGTCGCCCGCGAGGAGGACTGGGTGCGGATCGACGGCAGGCGCCGCGCGTGAGCAGCGACCCGAGCTTCCTGCGCAAGCCCGCGCCCGCGCGCCGTCGCGTCGGCGAGTGGATCGCGTTGGTCGTCCTCGGCCTGCTGCTGGCGGTGCAGCTGTTCCTCGCCCAACGCGCGCAACTCGCTGCGGATGCGCGCTGGCGCCCGCTGGTGCAGGCCATCTGCGACGTCGCCGGTTGCAGCGTGCCGGCATGGCGCGAGCCCGGCGCGTTCGCGATGCTCGCGCGCGACGTGATCGCGGTGCCCGGGCGCCCCGGCGTGCTGCGCGTGCAGGCCAGCATTCGCAACGACGCGCGCTGGCCGCAGCCCTGGCCCGCGCTGCGCCTTAGCCTGGCCGACGCCAGCGGGCGCGTGCTCGGTGCGCGCCGCTTCGCGCCCACCGACTACCTCGGTCGCGCGCCGGGCACGGCGACCCTGGCCCCCGGCCAGGCCGCGCAACTGGCGTTCGACATCGCCGAACCCGGCGCCGGCGTGGTCGCGTTCGACTTCCGCTTCGAATGACGTGCGCCACGTCGCAAGCGCGACAAGGTGAATGCGCCAGCGGCCTGACACGCGCCGCAGCATCGCGCTAGACTGCCGGCCCGCACCGATGACCCGGCTCGATGCGGTTCCGCGCCACAGGGGTCCTGCTTGAACATCTCCGCCGACCGCCACGACGCCCAGCGCGCGCCCTTGCGCGACCACGTCGCCAATTCCGTGCGCCGCTACCTGCACGACCTGGACGGCTGCGAGACCGACGACCTCTACGAGATCGCGCTGCGCGAACTGGAGATCCCGCTGTTCGCCGAAGTCCTGCGGCATTGCGAGGGCAACCAGAGCCGCGCCGCGGCGATGCTGGGCATCCACCGCGCCACCCTGCGCAAGAAGCTGCGCGACTACGGGATGGGCTGAGCCCGGGAGGCCGCCGGCCGCGGCCTATAATGGCGGCTTCCCCACCGCTGCATCCCTTCCCATGACCGCTGCCGCCCCCGCCAGCGGCGCATTCGCCGGCCGTCCGGTGACCGTGCGCCGCGCCCTGCTGTCCGTGTCCGACAAGACCGGCCTGCTCGACCTCGCCACCGCCCTGCACGCGCGCGGTGTCGAACTGCTCTCGACCGGCGGCACCGCGAAGGCATTGCGCGATGCCGGCCTTGCGGTGAAGGACGTCAGCGAGGTCACCGGCTTCCCGGAAATGATGGATGGCCGAGTCAAGACCCTGCATCCGCTGGTGCACGGCGGCTTGCTGGGCCGCGCCGGCATCGACGACTCGGTGATGGCCGCGCATGGCATCGGCGCCATCGACCTGCTGGTGCTGAACCTGTATCCGTTCGAGGCCGTCACGGCGCGCGCCGACTGCACGCTGGCCGACGCGGTGGAGAACATCGACATCGGCGGCCCGGCGATGCTGCGCAGCGCGGCGAAGAACTTCGCCCGCGTCGCGGTGGCCACCGATCCGTCGCAGTACGCGGGCCTGCTGGCCGAGCTCGATGCGCACGACGGCGCGCTGTCCGCGCAGACCCGCTTCGCCCTGTCGGTCGCGGCGTTCAATCGCGTCGCGCAGTACGACGCCGCGATCAGCCACTACCTCTCGGCGATCACCGATGCGTCCACCGCAGTGCCGGTGCGCGCGATGTTCCCGGCACAGGCGAACGGCAACTTCGTCAAGGTGATGGACCTGCGCTACGGCGAAAACCCGCACCAGCAGGCCGCGTTCTACCGCGACCTCTGGCCCGCGCCCGGCTCGCTGGCGACGCTGGAACAGCTGCAGGGCAAGGAGCTCAGCTACAACAACATCGCCGACAGCGACGCCGCGTGGGAATGCGTGCGCCAGTTCGACGCGCCGGCCTGCGTGATCGTCAAGCACGCCAATCCCTGCGGCGTGGCGGTGGGCAGCGGCTGCCTTGATGCCTACGAGCGCGCCTACGCCACCGATCCGACCAGCGCATTCGGCGGGATCCTGGCGTTCAACACGCCGCTCGACGGCGCGACCTGCAAGGCGATCCTCGATCGCCAGTTCGTCGAAGTGCTGATCGCGCCGGATTATGATGACGCCGCGCTGGCCTATGCGAAGAGGAAGGCCAACGTGCGCGTGCTGCGCATCCCGCTGGCGCCGCCGTCGCCCGGTTTCATCGACACCAAGCGCATCAACTCCGGGATGTTGATGCAGACCGCCGACGACCGCGTGGTCTCGCGCGACGAACTGAAGGTGGTGACGCAGCGCGCGCCGACCGAGGCGCAATTCGCCGACCTGCTGTTCGCGTGGAAGGTGGCGAAGTTCGTGAAGTCCAACGCCATCGTGTATGCGAAGGACCAGCAGACCATCGGCGTCGGCGCCGGGCAGATGAGCCGCGTGTATTCGGCGCGCATCGCCGGCATCAAGGCGACCGACGCGGGGCTGGTGGTGCCGGGTTCGGTGATGGCCAGCGACGCATTCTTCCCGTTCCGCGACGGCATCGACGCCGCGGCCGACGCCGGCATCCAGGCGGTGATCCAGCCGGGCGGCTCGATGCGCGATGCCGAGGTGATCGCCGCCGCGGACGAGCACGGCATCGCGATGGTATTCACCGGCGTGCGGCATTTCAGGCATTGAGCAATTCCTCCCTCTCCCCTCGCGGGAGAGGGAAGCGCGCGCAGCGCGCAGGGAGAGGGGTCGCTTGAACGGAACATTCCCTCTCCCGCCCTTCGGGCACCCTCTCCCACAAGGGGAGAGGGAATGACAGGCAATCATTCGGCAGGTGGATGCATCATGAAACTCCTCGTCATCGGTTCCGGCGGTCGCGAGCACGCGCTGGCGTGGAAGCTGGCGCAGTCGCCGCGCGTCTCCGAAGTCCTGGTGGCACCGGGCAACGCCGGCACCGCGACCGAGCCGAAGTGCCGCAACGTCGCGGTCAAGGCCACCGACATCGACGGCCTGCTGCGGCTGGCGCAGGACGAAGGCGTGGCGCTGACCGTGGTCGGCCCCGAGCAGCCGCTGGTGGCCGGCGTGGTGGATGCGTTCCGCGCGCAGGGCCGTCGCATCTTCGGGCCCACCGCCGCGGCCGCGCAGCTGGAAGGCAGCAAGGCCTACGCCAAGGACTTCCTGCAACGACACGGCATCCCCACCGCGTTCTACGCCGTGCACACCGACGTCGACGCCGCGCTGACCTACGTCCGCGACAAGGGCGCGCCGATCGTGGTCAAGGCCGATGGCCTGGCCGCGGGCAAGGGCGTGATCGTGGCGATGAGCCTGCAGGAGGCCGAGGACGCCGTGCGCGACATGCTCTCGGGCAACGCGTTCGGCGACGCCGGCGCGCGCGTGGTGATCGAGGAATTCCTGGACGGCGAGGAAGCCAGCTTCATCTCGATGGTCGACGGCCGGACCGCGCTGCCGATGGCCACCAGCCAGGACCACAAGCGCGTGGGCGATGGCGACACCGGCCCCAACACCGGCGGCATGGGCGCGTACTCGCCTGCGCCTGTGGTGACGCCCGAGGTACACGCGCGCGTCATGCGCGAGGTGGTGAACCCGACCGTGCAGGGCATGATCGCCGACGGCGTACCGTTCACCGGCTTCCTCTACGCCGGGCTGATGATCGACGCCAGCGGCGCGCCGAAGGTGATCGAGTTCAACGTGCGCTTCGGCGACCCGGAGACCCAGCCGGTGATGCTGCGCCTGCAGTCCGACCTGGTCGACCTCGTGGACGCCGCGATCGACGGCAAGCTCGACCGGATCGACGCGCACTGGGATCCGCGGCCTTCTCTCGGCGTGGTGATGGCCTCGGCGCCGTATCCGGACACGCCGGTGACCGGCGACGTGATCTCCGGCCTCGACGCGGTACCGGCCGATGCCAAGGTCTTCCACGCCGGCACCGCGCTGGATGCGCATGGCCAGGTCATCGCCACCGGCGGGCGCGTGCTGTGCGCCTGCGCGCTCGGCGACAGCGTGGCCGATGCGCAACAGCGGGCCTACGCGGGCGTCGCCGCGATCCACTGGACGCACGAGTTCCACCGCCGCGACATCGGCTGGCGGGCGATCGCGCGGGAACGCGCGGCGGGCTGAGCCTCAGCCCGCGCTGCCCGTCGCCGGCACCAGCACGCGCGACGCCCCATGCGGGGCGCCGCGCAGGTACTGCGGCGAAGCCGCGGCCTGCGCACCGAGCACGGCCGCGGCATGCCAGGGCCAGCGCGGATCCCACAGCAGCGCGCGGGCCAGCGCCACCGCGTCGGCCCGGCCGTCGGCCAGCACCGCCTCGGCCTGTGCGGGTTCGGTAATCAGGCCCACCGCGACCACCGGCATCGCGACCTCGCGCTTGATCGCCTCGGCGAAATGCAGCTGGTAACCGGGACCGATCGCGATCTGTTGCGCCGGGTGCAGTCCGCCGCTGGACACGTGGATGAAATGGCAGCCGCGCGCGTCCAGGGCGCGCGCCAGCACGAGGCTCTGCGCCAAGTCCCAGCCGCCCTCCACCCAGTCGCTGGCGGAGATGCGGATGCCCACCGACATGCTGGGGGGCACCGCGGCCTTGACCGCGTCGAACACCGCCAGCACCAGCCGCATGCGGTTCTCCAGCGAACCGCCGTAATCGTCGTCGCGCTGGTTGCTGAGCGGCGACAGGAACTGGTGCAGCAGGTAGCCATGCGCCGCATGCACCTCGATCAGGTCCAGGCCAAGGCGCGCCGCGCGACGGGCGGCCTCGGCGAAGGCGGCGACGACGGCATCGATGCCAGCCTGGTCGAGCGCGCGCGGCAACGGGCTGGCCGCGTTGTAGGGAATCGCCGACGGCGCGACCACCTCCCAGCCGCGCGGATCGCCATCCTGGATTGCGCCACCGCCGGCTTCCCACGGCTTGAGCGTGGACGCCTTGCGCCCCGCATGCGCCAGCTGCACGCCGACCGGCATCGGCGACCAGCGCCGCACCGAGGCCAGCGCCCGCGCGAACGCGGCTTCGGTGGCGTCGTCGTACAGACCAAGGTCGGCCCAGCTGATCCGGCCGGCGGGATCGACGGCGGTGGCTTCGGTGATCAGCAGGCCGGCGCCGGATTGCGACAGCGTGCCCCAGTGCTGCACATGCCAGTCGTTGGCCTCGCCGTCGACCGACGAGTACTGGCACATCGGCGCGACCACGATGCGGTTCGACAGCTGCAATGGGCCCAGCGCCAGCGGGGCGAACAGGTGGCTCATGCGGATCCTCCAGGCAAGGCCGGCATCATCGGTGCCGGGGGCACGCGCGATCAACGCCACCGGCGCAACGCTGTCGCCCGCCGGGTTCAGCGCGGCGGCAGCGCGTCCAGCGCCTTGAGCACCTGCTCCGCGAGCAGAGGCTGCGCGGCTGCGACCGGGTGCAGGTTGTCGGCCTGGAACCAGCGCCGCTCGGTGCCCAGCGGGGCCAGGAAATGCGGCACCAGGCCGGTGCCCAGGCGCTGGCTGATCAGCACGTAGCTGCGCTGGAAGTCGGTGGCGTAGCGGCCGAAGTTGGGCGGCAGCTGCAGCCCGACCAGCAGCACCCGCGCGCCGGCCGCCTGCGCGGTGCCGATCATCCAGCCCAGGTTCGCGCCCAGTTGCGCCAGCGGCAGGCCGCGCAGGCCGTCGTTGGCGCCCAGTTCGATGACCACGATGTCCGGCCGCACCCGCCGCACTTCCGCGGCGATCCGGCTGCGCCCGCCGGCGGAGGTCTCGCCGGAGAGGCTGGCGTTGTGGAAGGCGTAGCGCGCCGATTTCGCGTCGGCCAGCGGCACCCAGCCCTGGTCCGCGCGCAGGCCGTAGGCGGCCGACAATGAATCGCCCATCACCAGGACCTTCAGCTCACGCGCATGCGCCGCCGGTGCCGCTAGCATCGCCAGCATGACGCCCAGCCACAGCCCCCACGACCGCACCCTCGATCCCATCGCGTCCGTCCTTCCCGGTCAGCAGGCCGACGACGCTAGCACGCCTGCGCGCGGCAGCCTGCGAACGCGCGACGTCGGCAAGACCGTGCCGTTGCCGGACGGCGCGCTGACCATCCTCGACGGGATCAGCCTGGACATCGCCGCCGGCGAACGGGTGGCGATCGTCGGCGAGTCCGGCTCCGGCAAGACCACCCTGCTCTCGCTGCTGGCCGGCCTGGACGTGCCCAGCCATGGCGAGGCCTGGCTCGATGGCCGCCCGATCCACGCCGCCGACGAGGACGCGCGCGCGGCCCTGCGCGCGCAGGCGGTCGGCTTCGTGTTCCAGAACTTCCAGCTGATGCCGGCAATGAGCGCGCTCGACAACGTGGCGCTACCGCTGGAACTGCGCGGCGAGGCCGGCGGCGCGATCGCACGCAGCCTGCTGGAACGGGTCGGGCTGGGCCAGCGCCTGCACCACCTGCCGCGCCAGCTGTCCGGCGGCGAGCAACAGCGCGTGGCCATCGCCCGCGCGTTCGCGACCCGGCCACGGATCCTGTTCGCCGACGAACCGACCGGCAACCTGGACCGCAAGACCGGGCTCGCCATCGAGGATCTGCTGTTCGGCATGGACGATGCGCGCCAGACCACGGTGGTGGTGGTGACCCACGACGAGCGCCTGGCCGCGCGCTGCGACCGCCAGTTGCGGCTCGACGCCGGGCGCCTGCTCCCGTGACCGCGCGCGGGATGTGGCGGATGGCCGGGCGCCAGGCCTGGGCCGGCTGGCGCAATGGCGAATTCGGCGTGCTGATGGCGGCGCTGTTCGTCGCCGTGCTGGCGCTGGCCGGGGTCGGCAGCATCGCCCAGCGCACCACCGACGCCTTGGCCGAACAGAGCCGGCGCCTGGTCGGCGGCGATGCCGCGTTCACCAGCGACGACCGCGCGATCGACGCCGCGCTGGCCGACGCCCGCACGCTGGGCCTGCGCGCGTACCGCAGCGTGGAGCTGTCGAGCATGGTCGGCAGCGGCAACGCCGCGCCGCAACTGGGCACGCTGAAGGCGCTGGCCGACGACGCCCCGCTGCTGGGCGCGTACCGCGTGCGCACCGCCAGCGGCGTGCAGACGCTGCCGCGCCCCGCCGCCGGCACCCTGTGGCTGAGCGCCAGCGGCGCCGAACGCATGCGTACCCCGCTCGGCGGCATCGTCGAAGTCGGCGGCCGCCCGCTGCGGCTGGCCGGCATCGTGGTCGAGGAACCCGATCGCCCGCTCAACGGCGTGGAACTCGGGCCGCGGGTGATCCTGCCGCTGGCCGAGGTCGAGGCCGGCGGCCTGCTCGGTCCCGGCGCGCGCGCGTCGTGGCGGGTCGCAGTGGCCGGCGCGCCGGCGGCGATCGCGCGCTGGGTGAAGGCGCGCGAGGCCGACCGCAGCCCGGGCGCGCGGGTGGAAACCGGCGACGACCTGAGCCCGCAGTTGCGGGCCGCGCTGGACCGCGCGCAACGCTTCCTGTCGGTGTCGCTGGTGCTGACCGCCGCGCTGGCCGCGGTGGCGATCGGCATGGCCGCGCGCCAGCACGCCGAACGCCATCGCCAGGTCGCCGCCACCCTGCGCGCGCTGGGCGCCGGGCAACGCGCGATCGTCGGCCTGTACGTCGGCCAGCTCGCGCTGCTCGGCGGCATCGCGATCCTGCTCGCGCTGGCCGCGGCCGGCGTGCTGCAACACCTCGCCGGCGGTTGGATCGCGCGCCAACTCGGCACCACCCTGCCCGCGGCGACCGCGTGGCCGCTGCTGAAGGGCGCGCTGGTCGGGCTGTGGATCCTGCTCACGTTCGCGCTGCCGCCGCTGCTCGCACTGCGCCGGGTCAGCGCGCTGGCGGTGTTGCGCAGCGACCTGCGCACGCCCTCGCCGCCGGCGCTGGCGTTGTTCGCGCTGGCGATGGTCGGCCTGCTCGCGCTGTTCTGGCAGGCCGCGGGCAATGCGCAGGCCGCGGGCATCCTGCTCGGCGGCCTGCTGGCCACCACCCTGGTGCTCGGCATCGCCGGCTGGGCGCTGGCCGCGCTGGTCGCGCGCGCCGGGCGCGGCGGCAGCGGCATCGTCCGCTATGCGCTGCTCAACCTGTCGCGACGCCGGCGCCTGACCATCGCGCAGGTGGTCGCGCTGGGCACCAGCCTGATGGCGCTGCTGCTGTTGCTGCTGGTGCGCACCGACGTGTGGGAACAGTGGCAGGCCACCGTGCGCGGCGATGCGCCGAACCGCTTCGTGATCAACGTGCAGCCGGACCAGCGCACGAGCTTCGACGCGGTGCTGCGCCAGCTGTCGCTGTCGCCGGCCGGGTTCTCGCCGCTGATCCGCGCGCGCTACATCGGCCCCAGCGCGCAGCAGCGCGGACGCCCGGCGCCGCAGGGCCGCGGCGAGCGCCTCGCCGACCGCGAGTTCAACCTGTCCACCGCCGACGCCCTGCCCGCCGGCAACACGCTGAAGGCCGGCGCGTTCTGGAACCCGCGCTCCGCGCGCAACGAGTTCTCGGTGGAGACCAAGTTCGCCGAACAGCTGCGCTGGCGGCTCGGCGACACCATCGCGTTCGACGTCGCCGGCCAGCGCATCGAGGGCCGCATCACCAGCCTGCGCGACGTGCGCTGGGAGAGCTTCACCCCCAACTTCTTCGTGCTGGCCTCGCCCGACCTCGCGCGCGACCTGCCTGCCACCTACATCACCGCGGTCAAGGTGCCGGTCGGCGACACCCGCCTCGCCAGCGCGCTGGCGCAGGCGGTGCCGAACGCCAACGTGATCGACATCGACGCGATCACCGGCGAGATCCGGCGCATCGGCGACCAGGCGGCGATGGTGATCCAGGTGGTGTTCTGGTTCGCCTTCCTGTCCGGCTGCCTGGTGTTCGTGGCGGCGGTGGCGGCGACCCGCCGCGAGCGCATCACCGAGCTCGGCGTGCTGCGCACGCTGGGCGCCAGCAGCGCGCAACTGCGCAATGCGCAGCTGGTCGAGTTCGGGGCGATCGGCGCGATCGCCGGCGGCATCGCGGCGGTGGCGGCGGCCGGCATCGGCACCCTGTTCGCGCAACGCGTGCTGGACCTGCCGCCGACCTGGAGCGGGACCACGCTGGCGACCGGCGCGCTGGTCGGCACCGCGGCGGCGATGCTGGCCGGCTGGCTGAGCATGCGCCGGCACCTGCACGCGACCGTGCGCGAGACCCTCGGCGCAGCCGGCTGAGCCGGCTCAGCGGTCCAGGCGCGCGAACCCGAACAACCCCGCGAGCGGATGGCGCCTGCCCTGCAGGCCCATCCGCAGCAGGCGCGCGCCGATCGCCGAGTAGGTGATGCCGTTGCCGCCGTAGGCCATCGCGAACAGCACGCGCGGGCCCCATTGCGGGGTCGCGCCGAAGAACGGCAGGCCGTCCTCGGTCTCGGCAAAGGTGCCGGCCCAGCTGAAAGTGGGCTCGGCATCCAGCTGCGGCAACAACTTCGCGATGCGCTTGCGCAGGCGCTTGACCTTGGCCGGCACGCGGCGGTCGCGGCGCGCGGGGATGTCGTGCGCATCGTCTTCGCCGCCGACCACCAGCCGGCCGTCGCCAGTGCCGCGCAGGTAGAGGTAGGGCCGCGCGCTTTCCCACAGCAGGGTGTGGGCCCACGGGCCGAGCGCGCCGCCAGGCAGCGGATCGGTGACGTAGGCGTAACTGCTCGCGTTGCGCGCCACCTTGCGCGCCAGCCAATGCTGGTTGGCATAGCCGGCGGCCAGCACCACGTGCCCGGCGCGCAGCGTCGCGCCATCGCCGGTGCGCAGCCGCACGCCGCGAGTGCCGGCCTCCATCGTCTCGACGGTGCTGCGGTCGAAGATGCGCACGTCCTGCCGCGACAGCCGTTCCAGCAGGCGATGCGCGAAGCGGTACGGATCCACCCGCGCGCCGGTGCGGCTGAGGATCGCGCCCGGCGCGTCGATGCCGTAGCCCGCCTGCAACGCCTCGCGCGGCAGCCATTCGACCGGCAGTCCGTGCCGCGCCCGCAGCGCGCATTCGTCCTCCAGCGTGCCGCGATGCCACGGCCGGCTGGCGTAGTACAGGCTGTCGCAGCGCGAGAAATCGACGTCGCCCAGCGCGCGCGCCAGGCCGTCCAGCGCATCGATCGCCTGCGCGCAGGCACGGTAGGCCAGCGCGGCATCGGCCTCGCCATAGCGCTTGGCGAGATCGCCGAGGTGCGTGTCGATTTCGTATTGCAGCATCGCGGTGCTCGCGGCGGTGCTGCCCCAGCCGATGTCGCGCTGCTCGACCACCACCACGTCGATGCCGTGCGCCGCCAGTTCGCAGGCGATCAGCGCGCCGGTGATGCCGCCGCCGACCACCGCGACCTCGCAGGCGGCATCCGCCTCCAGCCGCGGAAAGGCCTGCATCAGTCCGTTCTTCACGGCCCAGTACGGATACCCGCTCTTAAGATCCATCGCCGCATCGCCGCCATCGAGGATGCGCAGGGTTCCACCCGGCGCGTGCAGGCGGCATCAACAACGAGGACCCCATGGCCACCGACACCATCTACGACGCCCTACGCGAGAGCCACGAACGCCAGCGCAGCCTGTGCCGCAAGCTGGTCCGCGCCAAGCCCGGCACCCAGGACCGCATTTCGATCTTCAAGCAGTTGCACGTCGAGCTGGAGGCGCACGCCGCCGCCGAGGAGCGCTTCCTCTACGCGCCGGCGCTGATGGACGACGCCGGCCTGAAGTCCTCGCGGCACGCGCTGCACGAGCACCACGAGATCGAGGAGCTGGTGGAAGACCTGCACAAGGCCGATGCCGAGGGCGGACAGTGGCTGGCGGTGGCGCGCAAGCTCTCGGAGAAGGTGCACCACCACCTGCGCGAGGAAGAGAAGAAGTTCTTCCAGGTCACCGGCAAGATCCTCAGCGACACCGCCAAGCAGCAGGCCGCGCGCAAGTACCGCCGCGACTACGCGCGCATGCTGGAGAAGCTGTCGGCCTGAGCCGGCTCAGACGTTGGCGGCCTCGGCCGGCAGGTCGGTCGCCAGCGGCGCCGCGCCCGCGCCGGGGATCGGCTGCACCGGCGGCATGCCGAGGGTGAACGCGGTCATCGACAGCGAGCCCAGCGCGTAGCCATCGACCAGCACGTCGGTCGCAGTCCCGGCCTCGGCGGCCAGTCCGGCGAGGTAGAGCAGCGGCAGGAAATGCTCGTCGGTCGGCACCGCCAAGCGGTAGTCGCGATGCCCCGCCAGCGACGAGATGTCCTGCGGGCGTTCGCGCATCAGCGCACGCGCGTCCTCGTCGAAGCGCCGCGCCCAGTCGAAGCCGGCATCCGGCTGCCGCCAGTCGATCGCGCGCAGGTTGTGCACCACGTTGCCGCTGCCGACCACCAGCACGCCGCGCGCGCGCAGCGCGGCCAGCTTCGCGCCCAGTCGCAGGTGCCAGTCCAGCGGCTTGCGCGCATCCAGCGACAGCTGCACCACCGGGATGTCGGCGTCGGGGAAGGCATGCACCAGCACGCCCCAGGTGCCGTGGTCCAGGCCCCAGCCATCGCGGTCGGCGCCGACCGCGTCCGGCGACACCGCATCCGCCACTTCCTCGGCCAGCGCCGGCAACCCGGGCGCGGGGTACTGCACCTCGAACAGCGCCGGCGGGAAGCCGTAGAAATCGTGGATGGTGCGCGGCCGCGGCATCGCGGTGACCGCCAAGCCATCGACATGCCAGTGCGCCGACACCGCCAGGATCGCGCGCGGGCGCGGCACCGCCGCCCCGAACGCGCGCCAGGCCCCGGTGTAGCGGTTGCGGTCCAGCGCGTTCATCGGGCTGCCATGGCCGAGGAAGGCGGCGGGCATCAGCGGCGTGGCGGTCATGGCCGGTCCTCGCGGGGGTGAGCCTGCACTGTAGGGATGCCCCGGCGCCGGCACGAGGGCGGCGGGTGGAACGATGCATCCCCGTCGCGCGGGGCGCGTCAGCCCAGCAACCAGCGCGTCCAGGTCGCGGCGATGCCCGCGCGCCACAGGATCGCGACCGCCACCAGGTTCAGCACCACGGTCAGCCAGAACGCCTGCTGGAAGGACTGCTTCGACGTCTTGTGCTTCACCACCTGCTGCGCAATCAGGCCGCCCGGCCAACCGCCCAGCAGGTCCAAGGTGTGCAGGGTGCTTTCCGGCGTGCGCCGCCAGCGCGGCCTGCCCGCCACTTCCTTATCGATGCTGTACGCCAGGTACGACGCCGCGCTCAGCAGCAGGTAGCCCAGGCCGATCACCGCAGGCAAGGTGCCGACCACCATCAGCCCGACCACAGCCGCCAGGAACAACGTGCCGATCGCGACCCGGGGGATGCGCCTCGGCGGCCTGCGCGGGCGCATGTCGCGCTCGGGTGCCGGCGCCGGGGTCAGGATGCGCTGCCCGGCGAACCGGACCTCGGTGGCGTTCAAGCGCCCGCGCGCGTCGGGCACCGCGGCATAGGAAATGAGATCGCCCTCCGCGGGCCGACGCCCGGACACCTGGAACGCCTTGATGTGCACGAAGGCGCGCGTGCCGCCATCGTGCGGGGTGACGAAGCCGAAGCCCTTCTCGTCATTCCACTGGCTGATCCGTCCCGCGTATCGCATCGCGCCCCCGTCCGTCGCCGCGTTCATGCGCGCAGGATCTTCCCCAGCGCCCGGCCCTTCCCCAATTCGTCCAACAGCTTGTCCAGCTGGCGGATCTGGCGCATCAGCGGGTCGGCCACGTCCTCCACCCGCACCCCGCAGACCGTGCCGGTGACCAGGTGCGCGTTGGGGTTGAACGCCGGCGCTTGCGCGAAGAATGCCCGCAGGTCCACATCGCCCTGCTCCAGCGCGCGCAGGTCCGCGGCGGTGTAGCCGGTCAGCCACTGGATGACGGCATCCAGCTCGTCCTGGCTGCGGCCCTTGGCGACGACCTTCTTCAGGTAGACCGGGTAGAGCTTGGCCCAGTGGAGGGCGAAGACTTTTTCGAGCTGCATGGGGTGCCTGCGGGCGTGGCGGGGTCTTGTGTTGTGAGTCGCGACATTGACGAACTAGGGCTGCGGTCGCGGTAGATCACTTGAATTTTGGCTGCGGCCGCGCAGTGACTCGTACAGCTGACCTGGTCCGAGCAGGATGTCGCGCAGCCCATCTTGAATTCGGGGCGAGTTGAGCGCCTGGCTGCTCATCGTCGTATGCGCGTCCAGCGCATCGATGATGGCATCGAGCAATGCCTGCCTCAGATCTGGGGAATTGGCGAACTGTTCCTTGCTGTTGCTGGCAGCCTGCTCGACCAGCATCGCGTTCTCCAACAGCTTGCCTTTCAAAACACCATTCACGTAAACAAGCTGGTCGTCGTCCGTGAGCTGGCCCTCGAACAATCCGTTCACCCTCTCGATGATTTCCGAGAGGTAGGCCTGTTGCTTCTCCTGCACATGCCCGCTGCCGGCTGCATCAATCGGTGGAAGTTTCAGGGCTTCACCTGCGCCCAGGTACAACGCCTGGTTACCGCCAGTACGCAACGTGTGGTGAGTCAACACGATCGCGGACAGATCCACCTGTTCGCGCTCTCGTCCGAACTCCAGCAACGGCAACAGGCGCTTGTAGAAGATGAAGCGCTTCTCGATGTCGGTATTCCCGTAATCGAACATTTGCGAAAGAAATGCGTAAAGACGCACATAGGCGCCGAGATCACTCTTGAATAGCACCAGTGCGTCAATGGCCTCCTTCGCCGCCTTGATCGCACCGTCGTCATTCGCAGCCTCTGCGGACGCCTTGGCCTGCTGGGACGCGCGATAGCGCTTCAGCAAGCGATCGGCAACGGGTGCGATGGCGGCACTGAGTTGGGCTTGCGTACCGGTCGGATCCGTCTCCACCTTGGCGACGCGATCCACTTCGAAACTGTCGTAATGACCGCTGGCATCGAGCTTGGCGCGCAAGTCATAGATCAGATGCGGATCGGTGGTGGCTTCCAGTGCAGCGGTTTCGTAATACGTCTGGAACGCCTTCAGGACCTCTGCCGGATCATTGGCGAAGTCCAGGATGTAGGTAGTGTCCTTGCCGGGGTACGCACGGTTGAGTCGGGACAGCGTCTGGACCGCTTGGATGCCACCGAGCAGCTTGTCCACGTACATGCCGCACAGCAGCGGCTGGTCGAAGCCGGTCTGGAACTTGTTGGCCACCAGCAACAGGTGGAATTCCGGCTTGGCGAACGCCTCCCGGATGTCACCCTTGAGCGTCGGGTTGAGCAACTTGCTGGTCTCGGTGACTCCCTCCGGGTAGCTCTCGGGATCATTGACCTCGCCTGAGAACGCCACCAGCACACCGAGGGGATAGCCCTGGCGCTCGATGTAGCCTCGGATCGCCTTTTGCCAGCGCACCGCTTCCTTGCGCGACCCCACCACCACCATGGCCTTGGCCTTGCCATCCAGCAGCGGCTGCACGTTCTCGCGATAGTGCTCCACCACGATCTGCACCTTGGCTGCGATGTTGTAGGCGTGCAAGCGCACCCACTGCATGATGCCTTTCATCGCTGCGGATCGCTCCACAGCCGTTTGGTCGAACTCCTGTCCTTGATGCGCCAAGCGAAACGCTAGGTCATATGGCGTGTAGTTGCGCAGCACATCGAGAATGAAACCTTCCTCGATGGCCTGACGCATCGAATACACATGAAATGGCTGTGGCAAGCCATCCGCGCCGGGCCGGCCGAACAGCTCCAGGGTCTTGGCCTTGGGCGTGGCGGTAAAGGCCAGGTAAGTCAGTCCTTCGTTCGCGCCCGCGCGTGCCGCCATGCCAGCCGCCAACAGCGCCTCAGTATCGAGCTCGCCGCCATCCTGCAGCTCTGCCCATTCCTGCGCGCTCAGCAACTGCTTGAGCTTGGCGGCGGACTCGCCGGTCTGCGAACTATGCGCCTCGTCGGCGATGACCGCAAAGCGCTTGCCCTCCGTCGCTGCCAGTTCCTGCACGGCTTGCAATGCGAACGGGAAGGTCTGGATGGTGCAGACGATGATCTTCTTGCCATCCTTCAACGCTTGCCCCAATTCCGCGCTCTTGCTGCCGGAGCCCCCGGTGATGGATGCCACCACGCCAGTAGTGCGTTCGAAATCGAAGATCGCCTCCTGCAACTGCGCATCCAGCACGTTGCGATCGGATACCACCAACACGCTGTCGAACAGCTTGCGGTTACCGGCATCGTGCAGATCGGCCAGGAAATGCGCGCTCCAGGCGATGGAGTTGGTCTTGCCGGAGCCGGCGGAGTGCTGGATCAGGTAGCGCTGCCCTGCCCCATTCGCAAGGACGTCCGCCACCAGCATGCGGGTGGCATCGAGCTGGTGGTAGCGCGGGAAGATCACGCTGGTCAGTTGCTTGCGGTCGTCGCGCTTGCCGATCAGATAACGGCCCAGGATTTCCAGCCAGCTGTCACGCGCCCAGACCTGTTCCCATAGGTAGCTGGTCGCGAAGCCGTCGGGATTCGGCGCATTGCCCGCGCCACCCGCGTTGCCGCGATTGAACGGCAGGAAACGCGTCGCTGCGCCTTGCAAGCGCGTGGTCATCATCACTTCGGCCTGGCTCACCGCAAAGTGCACCAGCGCCCCGCCCGGGAATCCCAGCAACGGCTCCGCACGCCCGCCCTTCGGCTGTGGAGGACGGTCGAAGCGGTACTGGTCCACCGCATCGCCCACGGATTGGGTGAAATCGGATTTGAGCTCGGCCGTGGCCACGGCAATGCCGTTGACGAACAGCACCAGGTCAACGCTGTCCTGCGTGTTGTTCAGCGAATGGTGGACCTGCCGCACCACCCGAAGTCGGTTGGCCGCGTAGTGCTGCTCGATCACCGGATTCATTGCCAGCGCAGGCTTGAACTGCACCACCGAAAGTGGCGCCTTCAGCCCCACCATTTCGACGCCACGGCGCAGCACATCCAGAGTGCCGCGCTCGTCCAGACTCTTGCGCATCCGCGAGGCCACGCGCTCGCCGAGCTGCGAGCCATGCGTCTTGATCAGCGCCTGCCAGCTGGCCGGTTGCGTCTGTTCGATCCATGCCAGCAGGTCCGGCAAGAACAGCGAATGTTCGCGGTCGTAGCGCGCGGCATCATCCTCTGCGTAAAGCCAGCCGTTGGCGGCAAGGTGCTCGCAGATCTCACGTTCGAAGTGGTGTTCGCGGTGCAGATTCATGCGAGTGCTGCCCCCGCAGCGGGAATATCGTCCGTGAACAGTCGCACGTAGGGTTCGTAGCGGAACCTGCGATTGCGTGCGAAACCCGTCATCTCCACCAGGATGCCCAGTTCCACCAGGCGGGCAACCAGCACGTTGGCAGCGGCATATGTCGTCCCAATCAGCGCCTGGACTTCGGCCACGGTCACGATGGGTCGGTTGAACAGGCTCTCCAGCACGCGATGCCCATTGCCGGCCGCGCGACCCAGCCCATCGGTAATCGCCGTCCGATGCTGCTCCCGCAGCAACTGGATGCGTCGCGCGGTATCCGAGGCCTCGCCTGCGACCTCGATGACGCCACGCAGGAAGAACGCCAGCCACGCCTCCCAATCGCCATGGTCGCGCACCGCCTGCAAGTGATCGTAGTAGGACTGGCGATGCTGGCGGAAGTAGTGCGAGAGGTAGAGCACCGGCTTGTGCAACACGCCGCACTCGGTCAGGAGGAACGTGATCAGGAGCCGTCCCACTCGCCCATTGCCATCCAGGAACGGGTGGATCGTTTCGAACTGCACGTGCGCCAAGGCGATTTTCACCAAGGGCGGCAAGCCGTCATCGCAATGGAGGAACGTCTCCAGATCGCCCAACGCTTGCGGCACCTCTTCGTGCGGCGGTGGAACGAAGCTGGCAGTCGCCAGCGTGCAGCCGCCCGGACCGATCCAATTCTGGCTGCGGCGCAGCTCGCCCGGTTGCAAGCGACCGCCGCGCACGCCCTGCATCAGTTGTTCGTGGATTTCCCGAATCAGGCGCACCGAGACCGGCAGCTCCGCCAACCGGGCCAGGCCGTGCTTCATCGCACGCACGTAATTGACCACCTCATCCACGTCACGCGGCATGGTCTCGTCGAAGAGGTTGGCCTCGGCGGCCAGCAAGTCCTGCAGGGAGCTCTGGGTGCCCTCGATCTGGCTGGAGAGCACCGCCTCCTTGCGCACGTACATGAAGACGAACAGATCCGGATTGGGCAGGGTCAATACGGACCCATCCAGCCTGCCCAGCGCGCGGTCCGCCTGCGAGAGCAAGCCCGGCAGGTCGCCGGACAGGGCGACCGGAGGATCCGGTGGCAATGGCGCCGGGATGAACGCCCGGTAGCCGGTCGGTTGGCGTAGGTAGCGACCGGCACGGATGGAGGCGATCTGCTGGGTCATGCGCAATCCCCGGTTGCGCATGGCTCCGAAGGATGTCCATGCGATAGGCTGCGTTGACTATAGGCGGGGTTCTGGCCTGTATTCAAGCCAGCGCAGCGCAAGGAGCGTGCGATTGCCTTCCTTACAGCCGAGGGGTGATCAGGTTGGTCAGGATGCCTTGCCCCATCTCCAGCGCCTTGCGCCCGGCCTTGGCCAACCGGCTTGGCGGCTCCGGCAGCAACGGCAAATTGGCATGGCAGCCGGTCTTGAACGTGAAATGCCGGTCCATGAACCATAACTCGGCCGCGATGGCCTCCTCGCTGGCGCCCACGCCATGCAGGCGCACGTAGCGCTCCAGGGCCAGCGCTGCAAGGTCCTCGCCGTTGATCTCGCTCTGGCGGGCGCTATCGCCCTGCCAGTGCACCATCACCCGACCGATCTCTTCACCCCACTCGGTTTCATCCACGGGCAGGATCAGCGTGCCATCGGACAGGCTGCGGGCGCACCACAGGCCGTCATGCCGCTCATGCGCGTATAGCGGCGACAAGTTCGCGAGGAAGGCAACCACTGATCCGCTCTTGCTGTCCCGGGCCGATGCCAGGCTGAGCAGGAAGGCCTGCAGGCGCGGCGACAGGGTGACGCGCTCGGTCTTGTTGAAGGAGATCGTGGTCTGTCGCCCGTTGGCCCGATAGCCGGTCACGGCCAGGTTGGGTTCGCGCCGCGCCAGCCGGTGCAGGAAGTCCGCGACGGGGACGAAGCCCTTGTGCGGCGCGCTGCGTTCGCCGTGCATGTACACGACAGGCACGCCCTCGCGGGTGGTGATGCGGGGCGAAACGATTTCTTCAGGCGCGACGGTGCGGTACTCGATGTCGGGCAGGTGGCCTGACTGGATGAAGTCGGCGATGAAGCTCATGCGGCTAGCGCATCGACTTGGCCGCGCACGTCGATCTTGCCGGTGACGGCGGCGGCGATCAGGGCGCTGCGACGCTCGCGCAAAAGCGTCACAGCCGTTTCAGCTGCTTCCCGCATCGTAGGGAAAACTCCCAACTGAGAGTCCAGATGCCGAGCAATCTCGCGCTGCTCTTCCAGTGGCGGCAACACCACTGCGAGATCTCCTAGAACTCCCATACCGATATTTTGCTGGGTCCCGAAACTCCAGTTGAGCGCAACTGCCTCCTGAAAATTCTTGGACCGCAAATAGTTGAGGACGTAGTACGGGTCGGCCATTTGAGTATTGCAGCGAATTGCCGCCAATGGAGACCAGATATTGAAGTCTGTTCGTCCCTCAACAATCGCCGTTACACCCGTTGTGGCGCCCGACTTGACCATATAGATGTCATGGAGCTGCGGCTTGTACTTTTGCGAGTACCGCACATCATCTTCATGGGAGATGTAGGCCCGCACTTTTTCAAAGTTGATAGCGCCACCACTAACAGCCTCAGCAGACACAAATGGAACGCCTTCCTCAAGGAATTGCGGCGTCTCGTGGGGTCCGTCCGTGATCGGCGTCGAAACAATCGCCTTAAGCGGACGGACCTCCCAATGCGCCGGCACCTCCCCCAGCCACGCAATGCCGGAGCCCTTCATCGGCACGTCGGGATCAAGGCCGCGGGTGACGGCGTGCGAGATGGTGGCCTGGCGCTTCTCGGCCAGCAGGGCCAGCAGGGTTTCCTGTTCGGCGATCAGGGCGTCGATCTTTGCGGTTTCGCGGTCGAGGAAACCCGCAATTGACACTTGCTCGTCGTCCGGCGGCAAAGGAATCAGGAAGCTCTTGAACTGGTCCTGCCCCAAATTTTGCATGCTTGAACTAGCACCAGAGCATGCGATCTCGACTTGGCATCGATAGGCCTGACTCAAGGTCCAGTAGTGCACAAATGCTGGTGAACATGACTGAAAATGCACCTGCCAGAGACGGTCAGGAAGATAGATGTTGGGCTTGCTTTCCTTGACCAAGCCCGCCGCTCCGACTAGCGACGGCGTGTTCATGCGGCTGACAATCATCGCGTCCTTCTTCACAGGACAAGCGACGCGGTTCAGGTCTTCCTCCACTACCGCTTTGTTTTCCTCAGGGCGAAACGTCCCGTCATAGACGCAACTTGTCTTCAGCACGCCAATGGACTGATCTTCAGCCGGGGTATCGGCGGCGTTGACGCTCACCCCGGAATCGATGGACCTAATCACTGTCTTGACCTTGTTGACATTCCAGTGACCCGGCACCTCCCCTAGCCAGTCCACCCGGCTGTCCTTGTACTCCGCATACCCCGGCAAACTCATTCCGCCAACTCCCCCAGCATCCGCATGATCCGCGCCGACACCTCCTTCAGCTCCGCATCGATCACCTCCAGCGGCCGCGGCGGCACGAACACATAAAAGTGCCGGTTGAACGGAATCTCGTAGCCCACCTTCGACTTCGCCTCGTCGATCCACGCATCCGGCGCATGCGGCAGCACTTCGCGCTTGAAGTAATCGTCGATGTCCTGCCCCAGCGGCACGTTCTCGGTATCGCGCAGGCTGCTGTCCGGCTGCGGCTGGCCCTTCTGCTTGCCCTTCTGGCCCAGCACGATGTTGCCGGCGTCATCGCGCAGCGGGCGCTCCACGGTGATCGTGGTGTAGCCGAAGGCCTCGTTCTTGAAACGCCGCGACAGCGGGACGCGCCTGGCCTTGCCGCCAGCGGGCGCGTCCGGCGCCACTTGGCCTTCGCGCACGATGTGACGGGCGATTTCCTTGCCGTCGGCATCGAACAGGGTGATCAGGTCGGCCTCGGCGAAGTCGCCGAACAGCCGCGTCACCTCGGCGATATGCGCCTCGCCCATTTCCTTGCGCTTGCTGCCCAGCGACTTGCGCATCTTCTGCCAGAAACTGCTGGCGTCGATCAGCTGCACGCTGCCGCGCCGCCACTGCGGCTTCTTGTTGCTGACGATCCAGACATACGTGCTGATGCCGGTGTTGTAGAACATGTCGGTGGGCAGGCCGATGATGGCCTCCACCAGGTCGTTCTCCAGCAGGTAGCGGCGGATCTCGCTCTCGCCGCTGCCCGCGCCGCCGGTGAACAGTGGCGACCCGTTGAGGACGATGCCGAAGCGGCTGCCGCCCTTGCCATCCACCACCGGCGCCATCTTCGACACCAGGTGCAGCAGGAACAGCATGGAACCGTCCGATACGCGGGGCAGGCCCGGCCCGAAACGGCCATCGAAGCCTTTCTGTTCGTGTTCGGCGCGCACCTGCTTTTCGACTTTCTTCCACTCCACCCCGAACGGCGGATTGGACAGCATGTAGTCGAACTTGCGCTGGGCGTGGCCGTCCTCGCTCAGGGTATTGCCGGGCACGATGTTCTCCACCGGCTGGCCACGGATCAGCATGTCCGCCTTGCAGATGGCGTAGGACTCGTTGTTGAGCTCCTGCCCCGACAGGGTGAGGCGCGCGGCGGGGTTGTGCGCCAGCAGGTGTTCGGCCGCGACAGAGAGCATGCCGCCGGTGCCTGCCGTGGGGTCGTACACGGTGCGGACCACGGCGTTGCCGGGGGTCAGCACGTCGTCGTCCTCGATGAAAATGAGGTTGACCATGAGGCGGATCACCTCACGCGGGGTGAAGTGCTCGCCGGCGGTTTCGTTCGACAGTTCCGCGAACTTGCGGATCAGCTCCTCGAACACATGGCCCATCTGCGCGTTGTCCACGCGATCCGGGTGCAGGTCGATGTTGGCGAACTTCTCGGCGACCAGGTACAGCAGACCGTCCTTGGCCAGCCGCTCGACCTGGGTGTGGAAGTCGAAACGCTCGAAGATGTCCCGCGCCTCCGGCGAGAAGCCGTCCAGGTAGGCATAGAGGTTTTGCTTGACGTGATCCTGGTCGCCCAGCACCGCCCGCAGGTCCATCGGACAGGTGTTGTAGAAGCCGACTTTCGTGATGCGTAGCAGGAACGGTGCGGGGTTGACGCCCGCCGCCTGCTTCTTGCCGACCTCCGCCAGGACCTTCTGCTTGGTCGGGGCCAGCACGCTGTCCATGCGGCGCAGCACGGTGAACGGCAGGATTACCTTGCCGTAGTCGGATTGCTTGAAGTTGCCCCGCAACAGGTCGGCCACGGACCAGATGAAGGAGGACAAGGCAGCCTGGTTCATGCGGGGGCGCGATCCGGATAGCAGGTTGGGGCCACCATCATAGTCACGCGGGTCGCGCAGGCCGAGACCGCCGCGCCATCGCCGTCCGCTATCCTCCCCGCATCCAGACGGGGGACCGCATGTCCGGCCACAGCCAGTTCAACCTGCTCCGGCAGCGCCGCTTCCTGCCCTATTTCGTGGTGCAGGCGCTGGGGTCCTTCAACGACAACGTGTACCGGCAGGCGATCATCGGGCTGCTGGCGTTCATGGCGGTGTCCAGCGACGAGAAGGCGCTGTACGCGAACCTGGCGCCGGCGATCTTCATCCTGCCCTACTTCCTGTTCTCGGCCACCGCGGGGCAGGTGGCGGAGCGGCTGGAGAAGCAGAAGCTCATCGTGGTCACCACCACGATGGAGATCGCGATCATGTCGGTGGCGGCGCTGGGCTTCGTGCTGCAGAGCATGCCGATCCTGCTGGTCGCGCTGTTCGGCACCGGGTTGCAATCCACGCTGTTCGGGCCGGTGAAGTATTCGATCCTGCCCTCGGTGCTGAAGCCCGAGGAGCTGACCGGCGGCAACGGCCTGGTGGAGATGGGCACGTCGATCGCGATCCTGGTGGGGATGATCTTCGGCGGGCTGATCTTCCAGCTGGCAGGCGAGCGCGGGCCGTACGTCGCGGCGGCGTCGATCATCCTGCTGGCGATCGCCGGCAACACGGTGGCGCGACGCATCCCGAAGGTGGACGCAGGCGATCCCGCGCTGAAGGTGGACTGGAACATCGCGCGCGAGTCGTGGCGGATCTGGCAGCTGACCCGCAAGCAGCTGGCGGTGCGCAACGCGGTGCTGGGGGTGAGCTGGTTCTGGTTCGTCGGCACGGTGCTGACCGCGCAGTTGCCGGTCTACGCCGAGGCCAACCTGGGCGGCACGCAGAGCCTGTACATCCTGGCGCTGGCGCTGTTCTCGGTGGGCGTGGGCGTGGGTTCGGTGTCCTGCGAGAAGCTGTCCGGGCGGGTGGTGGAGATCGGCCTGGTGCCGCTGGGCGCGTTCGGCGTCAGCGCGTTCCTGCTCGACCTGTACTTCGCGCGGCCGGGGCATGCGCTGGCGCACGGGCACACGGTGATGGAATTCGTGGCGATGCCGGGCAGCTGGCGGATCATGCTGGACCTCACCGGCATCGGCCTGTTCACCGGCTTCTTCGTGGTGCCGCTGTTCGCGCTGATCCAGAGCCGCACGGCGCGCAACGAGCTGGCGCGGGTGATCGCCGGCATGAACATCCAGAACGCCATGTTCATCGTGGCCGCGGCGCTGATCGGGATCGCGCTGCAGCGGGTGTTCGGCTGGAGCATCCCGCAGGTGTTCCTGGCGCTGGCGGTGGCGAACACGCTGGTGGCGATCTACATCTTCACCATCGTCCCCGAATTCCTGATGCGCTTCCTCAGCTGGCTGCTGGTGCGCACGCTGTACCGGCTGAAGCTGCACGGCATCGAGCGGCACGTCCCCGACGAGGGCGCGGCGCTGCTGGTGTGCAACCACGTCAGCTACATGGACGCGCTGATCCTGTCGGCCAGCATCCCGCGGCCTGCGCGCTTCGTCATGTACTACCGGATCTTCAACATCCCGGTGATGCGCTGGATCTTCCGCACCGCGAAAGCGATCCCGATCGCCGGCGCGCGCGAGGACCCGGCGGTGATGCAGGCGGCGTTCGACGCGGTGGATGCCGCGCTGGCCGAGGGCGAGCTGGTCTGCATCTTCCCCGAGGGCGCGCTGACCAAGGATGGCGACATCGCGCCGTTCAAGTCCGGGGTGGAGAAGATCCTGGAACGCGCGGCCGCGCGCGGCCAGGTGGTGCCGGTGGTGCCGATGGCCCTGCGCAACATGTGGGGCAGCATGTGGAGCCGGCGGGTCAACGCCCGCGCCGGCGGCCTGCTGGACCGGATGCGGGTACCGCACCGCCTGCGCGCGCGCATCGAGGTGATGGCCGGCGAGCCGGTGGACGGCCGCGTCGCCACCGCCGAGCTGCTGGAAGCCCGCGTCCGCGCCCTGCGCGGCGAGGCGGCGTAGTCGCTCGCTTGCTCGCAATGCCCTTCCCTCTCCCCTTTTGGGAGAGGGTGGCGCGTAGCGCCGGGAGAGGGGTCATGGCTGGCCGGCGTACAGTGAAGACCTGATCGTGTCGAGCACGGCCGGCAGATCCCTGAGGACCTCATCATTCCAGAATCGGCGCACCCGGAACCCTTGCGCCTGGAGCCATGCAGTGCGCGTCGCATCCTCCGCTTGCCTCTGCGCGTGCTGCCTGCCATCCACTTCGATGACCAGTTGCCGATCGAAGCAGATGAAATCGACGATGTAGGCGCCCATCGGCTGTTGTCGCTTGAACTTGAAGCCACAGAGCCGGCGGGCCCGCAGGTGGTGCCAGAGCCTGCGCTCGGCGTCAGTGGGGGCGGAACGCATGGCTTTCGCGTATCGAAGCGGCATTCCCCTCTCCCGGCGCTGCGCGCCACCCTCTCCCACAAGGGGAGAGGGAGAACATCGCGATGCGCACGCATATCAACTTCCCGGCGCTGCGCGCCACCCTCTCCCACAAGGGGAGAGGGAGAACATCGCGATGCGCACGCACATCCATTCCCCGGCGCTGCGCGCCACCCTCTCCCACAAAGGGAGAGGGAGAACATCGCGATGCGCACGCACATCAACTTCCCGGCGCTCCGCGCCACCCTCTCCCACAAGGGGAGAGCGAGAACATCGCGATGCGCACGCACATCAACTTCCCGGCGCTGCGCGCCACCCTCCCCCGCAAGGGGAGAGGGAGAGCATCGCGGTGCACGCGTACATCAATCTCCCGGCGCTGCGCGCCACCTGCTCCAACAAGGGCATCGCGTTGCGGGAACAGGATCGATCCGTGCGGGTCGCGCTGCGATCGGGGAAACACCCACCATCGCCGGCGGTATCGCCGTACATCCCCAGGGGCTGCGAAGCGTGGGCATGCATGCGCGCGCGTCGAGGTGTTGGACGGCCGCGTCGCCACCGCCGAATTGCTGGAAGCCCGCGTCCGCGCCCTGCGCGGCGAGGCGGCGTAGTCGCTAGCGCACCCAGCCGGCGATCACGAACAGCGCGATCGCCGCGAGCCACAGCACCAGGATGCGCCAGGCCAGGGCCATGGCGTCGCGCAGTTCCGGCATCTCGCCGAACACTTCGGCGATGGCGGTGGTCGGGGTGAGGCCGGACTCCGCGTAGTCGGCGACTTCCTCGGCGATGTCGCAGCGCACGCTGGCGCGCGCGGCGTGGCCCAGCACGCGGGTGTGCAGGCCGAGCGCGCCGGGTTCGCGCCAGGCGCCGACCACGCTGTCGAAGTTGCCGACCAGCGCCAGCGCCAGGGTCACCAGCTGCGCCACCGGCCATTCCAGCACCGCCAGCCAGGCGCGTGCGCCGCTCGCGGTGTCGGGCGGCAGGTCGGCCACGGCCTCGTCCACCGCCAGCGCGGACAGGCGGTACAGCAGCGCCCCGAACGGGCCCAGCAGCAGGAACCAGAACAGCACCGCGAACCAGCGGCGCAGGGCGCTGCGGAACACCGCCTCGACCAGCGACGGCCCGTCCATCCGCACTGGTTCGCCGACCGGCCACAGCCGCGTCGCGGCCTCGCGGCGGGCGTGGGCATCGGGCGCGTCGATGATCGCGGCGACGTCGCGGTCGAGGTCGCGAGGACCCCAGCACCAGGCCAAGACGGCGATGTCGAACAGCAGGCCGACGAAGCCGAGCAACGGCCGGTCCAGCGCGACCTGCAACAGGCCCGCCGCGAGCAGCGGCACCGCCAGCGCCAGCGCGATGCCGACGCGCCCGCGCCACAGGCTGCCCTCCGGGAACTGCGCGTTGAGCCAGCGCAGCCAGTTGCGGAACCAGCCGAACTGGCGCAGGCCGGCCGCCAGCGACGGCGCGAGGTGGCCGATGGCCAGCGCGGCGAGGACGGCGATCAGGGAAGCGGCCATGGCCGCAGTCTAGCCGCCGGCGCGCAGGGCGTCGCGCGCGTCCAGCCACGCGCGGATGACGTGGCGGGCAATCGAGATCGGCGACGACAGGACGATACCCTCGCCCTCCGGCGCGGCGTCGCCCCAGTCGTTGGCGAGGCCTGCGCGGACCGCCTCGATGTCGAACCAGCGCGCGTCCTCCAGCTCGTCGCCGGCGGCGACCGCGGGGTCTTCCGCGTCGGCCAGGAAGCCGAGCATCAGCGAGCCCGGGAACGGCCACGGCTGCGAGGCGAGGTAGCGCGCGCTGCCGGGGCGCACGCGCACGCCGGTTTCCTCGCGCACCTCGCGGGCCACGGTCTGCTCCAGGGTTTCGCCGGGTTCGACGAAGCCGGCGATGATCGACCAGCGGCGCGCGGGCCAGCTGGCCTGGCGGCCGAGCAGCAGGCGGTCGCCATCGCCCACCGCGACGATCACCGCCTGGTCGGTGCGCGGGTAGTGCTCGCTGCCGCAGGCCGTGCAACGGCCCAACCAGCCGGCGCGTTCGAAGCGCAGTGCGCCGCCGCAGGCGCCGCAGTGGCGATGCCGCTGGTGCCAGTGCTGCAGCGCGCGGGCCTGCGCGAATGCGGTGGCCTCCGACGCCGGCCAGCTCGCGGCAGCGCGGCGCAGGTCGATCCGGCGCGGCGTGTCGAGCGCGAGGGTGGCGGCCTCGGCGTAGCACCAGGCATGGCCGCTTGGGTCCAGCCCGAGGAAGGTCGCGACGCCGGGCCCGCCGCCGACATCGGCCCCGGTCACCCGCAGCGGTTGCAGGTCGTCGTCGGCCAGCGCCTTGCCGTCGGCATCCAGCACCACCAGCCGGGCGCCGGGCCACAGCGTGGCCAGCGCATCCGGGTCGTCGCGCAGGTGGTCGGCGCGGTCGAGCGCGCCATCGACGAAGGTGAACGGCGAGGCGGCGCTCACGCGGCCCCGCGCGTCATCGGCCACGCCCTGCCGCGCCGGCATCGCTCAGACCGTGAAGCTGCTGCCGCAGCCGCAGGTGGTCTTGGCGTTCGGGTTGCGGATCACGAACTGCGCGCCGGTCAGCGACTCGGTGTAATCGACGGTCGCGTCCATCAGGTACTGCAGGCTGAGCGGATCGACCAGCAGGGTCACGCCGTCGGTGACGATGGCGAGGTCGTCCTCGTTCTGGCCCTCGTCGAACTCGAAGCCGTACTGGAAGCCGGAGCATCCGCCGCCCTGGATGTACACGCGCAGCTTGAGCGCGGCATTGCCCTCTTCGGCGATCAGCTCGCGGACCTTGGCAGCGGCGGCGGCGGTGAATTGCAGGGGCGCGGCAGGCGGCATCGGGGCGCCTGCGGACGGCGCGGAAGTCTGGATGTCCATGCGCACAGGATGGGGCGCGCGGCCCGGGCATTCAACCGCGCGGGGTCAGGGCGCGGGTCCGGCGGCGGTGGCCTCGCCCCAGGTGAAGCCCTGCTCCAGCGGCGCGCCGGCGGCCGGCACCAGCCGCGCGATCACCCGCACCGGCTTCACCCCGGGCGGCAGGACGATGTCGCCCTCGACCTGCTGGAAGTACTTGAACGAGTACTCCACCCCGGGCGCGGCCTGATGCTGGCGCAGGGTGCCCCAGTCCAGCCGGCGCATGCGCCCGCCGTCGCTGGCCTCCACCGACAGGGTCAGGCGGCCACGGTTGACCGCGCCGCGGTTCAGGTTCTGGGTGAGGGTGGCGACGAAATGCCAGAGCTGCGGGTCGCGTTGCGCGGACAGCTTGAGCGCGTGCACGCCCAGGCCGTGGCGCTGCCCGGTCGCGCCGACGAAGCGCTCGTAGAAGGCGATGTCGGCGCGCAGGCCGGCGATTTCCTCGTCGCGCTCGGCGAGCGTGCCCTGCAGGTCGGCGTTGGCCTGCCGGCTGATCTGGTCGGAGCGCGACAGCGTGGCCACTTCCTGCTCCAGCGCCTCGATCCGCGCCTGCTGCTCGGCGATGCGCTCGCGCGCGTTGCCCGGCTGCGGCGCGAAGGTGCGCCACGCGCCCCAGCCGCCCAGCAGCACCGCGCCCAGCACCAGCAGCCACAAGGCCATCCGCGGATGGCCGCTGTCGCGCATCTTGGCGGGCGGGTGCTCGATCGACATCGCCCGGATAAGGCCGCGCTTTTCAGCCTGCGTCAAGCCGCACCGCCGTATAGACTCGGGCCGCATGCGCCGCTGCCGGCGCGGGGAGCGTCGCCGCGATGGACCAAGCCCACCTGTTCGCCATCGGCGTGCTGCTGGCGTGGCTCGCCGGCATCCGCGTGTACCTCACCGTGTTCGGGGTCGGCATCGCCGGGTTCTTCGGCTGGCTGCCGCTGCCGGAGGCGCTGCAGGCCACGCAGTCGCCGTGGGTGCTCGGGGTGTCCGGCGCGCTGGCCGCGGCGGAGTTCTTCGCCGACAAGATCCCGGGCGTGGACTCGGTCTGGGACCTGCTGCACACCCTGCTGCGGATCCCTGCCGGCGCGTTCCTGGCCGCCGCCGCGATGTCGCCCGACGGCCAGCTCGGGGCCGGGATGCTGGCGACCGGCGCCGGGGTCGCGCTGACCTCGCACCTGGTGAAGGCCGGCTCGCGCGCCCTGCTCAACACCTCGCCGGAGCCGGTCAGCAACTGGACCGCCTCGGTCACCGAGGACGTCGCCGTGGTCGGCGGCCTGGCCCTGGCGTTCAGCCATCCGTGGATCGCGCTGGCGCTGGTGGTGGCGATCAGCGTCGCCTTCGCGCTGGGTGTGTGGTGGCTGTGGCGCAAGCTGTTCCGGCGCGCGCCGAGGCCCGGGGCCGGTTGAACCTGCGCCCGGTGACCGCACCCGGCCGGTTTTTCCGTCAGAATCATGGTGATGGATGCCCTCAGCGGAAGGCGTCCACGGGGGGATCGATGGGCATGTCCGCCATCCATGCCGGCAGCGCCGGGCAGACGACGCGCTTGCGCTTGCGCAGCGCCGGCGTCGATGGCCGTCTCCGCGGCCTTCGCGCATTCCCGTCGCGCCCGGCGGCCGGGGGATCGCCGGGCCCGCGCGCCATGCCGCACGGAAAGGAACCGACGCGCATCCATGCGGTCGCAACCCCGGCCGGTGTGCTGCAGGCGACGCGCCGGTTCCCGTGCCGCCGACGCCGGTGGCAACCTGCCGACGGGCCGCACCGCCCACCGGCACGCACGCCGCGACATCCCGCCTCCAGGAGCCACCGTCCATGCAGTCCGCCACCAGCCCCGTCGACACCGCCGATCCCTACCGGGTCCTGATCGTCGAGGACGACCGCAGCCAGGCGCTGTTCGCCGAGGCCATCCTGCGCGGCGCGGGCATGCGCCCGGAAGTCATCGCGCAGCCGGAACAGGTGATGGCGGCGATGGAGCGCTTCGACCCGGACCTGGTCCTGATGGACCTGCACCTGCCGGGCATCAGCGGGACCGTGCTCACCACCCGCATCCGCGAGCATCCCCGCTTCGAACAGGTGCCGGTGGTGTTCCTGACCGGCGACCAGGACCCGGAACGCCAGCTCGAGGTGCTCGAACTCGGCGCCGACGACTACATCCTCAAGCCGGTCCGCCCGCGCCACCTCATCGCGGCCGTGCAGAGCCGGGTCCGCCGCGCGCGCGCGGCGGCGAGCCGGACGGTGGTGGCCGCCGAACCCGAGCGGCATCCGGTGACCGGGCTGTTCACCCGCCCGGCGCTGATGCAGAAGCTGGCCGCATCGCTCCCGGACGGGCGCGGCGGCGTGCTGCTGGTCGAGATCGGCAATGCCGCGGCCCTGCGCAACCGCTTCGGCTACGCAGGCTTCGAGTCGCTGATGAACGAAGCGGGCAGGCACCTGGGCAGCGTGGCTGATCCGCATCCCGCCGCGCGCCTCAGCGACAACGCCTTCCTGGTCCTGGCCCCGGATGGCGAAGCCCGGACGCTCGCCGCGCTCGCGCGCGGGGTGCGCGACGGGATCGGCTACCGCGACTTCCGCGCCGACGACGAGACCCTGCGCCTGCGGGCCACGGTGGGGCATGCGTCGCTCGCGCATGCCTTCGCCGACACCGGCGCGGTCCTCGCCGCGGCGGAGGATGCCGCCCGCGATGCGCGCACCGACCCGGTCGGCGTCGCCGCCTACGTGCCTCCGGCCACCCCCGAGGAGGGAGGCGGCGTGCTCGCCGACCTGCGCGCGGCGCTGGCCGGCGACGGCCTGCAACTGGCCTTCCAGCCCGTGGTGGCGGTGGCCGGCGGCGACCAGGCCCAGTTCCAGGTCCTGCTCCGGCTGCGCGACCGCACCGGCCAGGAACGCCTGGCCGGCGAATTCCTGCCGGTGGCGGAAGGCGCGGGCCTGTTGCCGAAGATCGATCGCTGGGTGCTGGAGCAGGCGCTGGGCCTGCTGCAGCGGCGGCGTGCGGAGAGCCGGCCGGTGCGCCTGTTCATCTCGCAGGCGCCGCGGACCCTTGCCCAGGATGGGTACACCGCGGAGCTCACGCGCCTGCTGCAGGCCAGCAGCATCGACGGCACCTCGCTGGTGATCGACATCCGCCTGGAGGATGCGCTGGTCCATGGCCTGCTGCTGCGCCAGGTCTGCGAGGAGCTGGTGCCGGCCGGCGTGCAGTTCTGCCTCAGCCAGTACCGGCATGGCGCCGATGCCGAGTTGCTGCTGCAGCAACTGCCGCTGGGCTATGTCCGCCTGTCGGCCGATTTCGCGCGGCTGTCCGGGCAGCAGGCGCTGCGCGACGAGATGCGTGAAGCGATCGACCGCGCCCATCGGCTTGGGCTGCAGGTGATCGGGCAGGCGGTCGAGGACCCGCAGGCCGCGGCCGCGCTGTGGATGGGCGGTATCGATTTCATCCAGGGCAATCTGGTACAACGGGCCGAACAGGGGCTCGAATTCGACTTCCAGCACGCCACCTTGTGACCCCCGACGAAGACCGCGGATTCACCCTGCTGACCGCCCGCTGGCTGGCGCTCGGCGCGGCTGCGGGCGCGACCCTGGCCCTGGTCGTCGACCTCACCGGGATCGAAGGCCCCTGGCAACTGCTGGCGCTCATCCTTGCCCTGCTCGCGCTGTTCGCCACCACCGCCCTCGCGTTCGCCGTCCACCAGCGCGAGGCGGTGCTGCGCGAGCAGAGCGACCGCAGCAAGCGCGGCGAGGCCGAGGTCAGCGCCTTGCAGCAGGAGATCAGCCGGCACACCCGGCTCGAGGAAGAACTGACCCGCGCCAAGCAGGCGGCCGAATCCGCGGTGATGGCCAAGGGCGAGTTCCTGGCGACCATGAGCCACGAGATCCGCACGCCGTTGAACGGCATCGTGCCGATGCTCGACCTGCTGCTGCACTCGCGGATGGCCCCCGACCAGCAGGAACTGGTCAAGACCGCGTCGGCCTCCGCGCAGCAGTTGTTGCGCATCGTCGACGACATCCTGGACTACTCCAAGCTGGAGGCCGATCGCCTCGACCTGGAGACCACCACCTTCAACCTGCGCGAGGTGGCGGAGAGCGTCATCACGCTGATGGAGCGCCCGGCGGAGGCCAAGGGCCTGCGCTTGCAGCTGCACATCGACCAGGGCGTGCGCCTGCCGGTGCGCGGCGACCCGGTCAGGCTGCGCCAGGTGCTCAGCAACCTGATCAGCAACGCGGTGAAGTTCACCGAGCGCGGGGGCGTCTCGCTGGCGATCCGCCGGCTTGGCGAGAGCGCGGCGCAGCACCAGCTGCGGTTCGAGGTGAAGGACACCGGGATCGGCATCGATGCGCGTGCGCAGGACCGGCTGTTCCAGGCCTTCAGCCAAGCCGATGCCTCGACCACGCGGCTGTACGGCGGCACCGGCCTCGGGCTGGCGATCTGCAGGCGGATCGTGACCCTGATGGGCGGGCGCATCGGCGTCGACTCCGAACCCGGCCGCGGCTCCACCTTCTGGTTCGAGGTGCCGCTGCTCAAGGTGCAGGGCGACATGCCCTCGCAACCCACCGAACTGCATGGCGGCCGCGTGCTGCTGATCACCACCGACCAGCGCCTGCGCATGCGCCTCACCCTGCTTCTGCCCAACTGGGGCCTGCGGGTGACCACGGTCGAGAACACCCACGATGCGCTGGAGCGGCTGCGCCAGGCGCATGCGCAGGGCGACCCGTGGTCTTACTCAGTGGTGCTGGCGGACCTGTCCAGCCTGCGCAACACCGCGCTGGCCCTGGCCCGCAACCTCGAGCGCAAGAACCAGTATGGCGAAGCCCGCCTGGTTTACCTGCGCGGGGAGGACACCACCTCGCAGGACCTGCCGCAGGGCGCACAGGTGATCCCGCGCAACGCCCCCGATGCCGACCTGCGCTCGGTGCTGGCCGCATCCGGCGTGTCCTGGGCAAGCCATGCGCCGGAGTCGGTGGCCCCGCCGCGTCGCGAAGCGCCGGACCCAACGCGGAAGGCGCGGATCCTGCTGGTCGAGGACAACCCGGTGAACCTGATGGTCGCCCAGCGCCTGCTGCAGGTGCTCGGCGCCGAGTGCGACACCGCCGGCAATGGCGAGGTGGCGCTGCAGAAGATCGAGGCGGCGCAGTACGACCTGGTGCTGATGGATTGCCAGATGCCGGTGCTGGACGGGTATGGCGCCACCCGCCGCTGGCGCGAGATCGAACAGGCCCGGCGCGCGACCCACCGACTGCCGATCGTGGCGATGACCGCCAATGCGATGGCCGGCGATCGCCAGAAGTGCCTGGACGCCGGCATGGACGACTACCTGCCCAAGCCGGTCACCAAGGGCGAGCTGGAACGCTGCATCGAACGCTGGCGCGGCGCCAGCCTCGCGGTGCCGGAAACCCTGCCGCCGCTCGAGGAGACCGCGGTGCGCAGCCCCCCCGTACTGGACGACAGCGTGCTGGACGAATTGCGTGAAGTCCTAGGCGACGAGGTCGACAAGATCGTGCAGGTCTACCTCGAGGACGCACCGCGGCTGATCGCGCAGCTCGAGCGCGCCGCCGTCGGCAACGATCCGATCGCCCTGCGCGTGGCGGCGCACACCCTGAAGTCGTCCAGCGCCAACGTGGGTGCGCGCACGTTGTCGGATGCCGCGCGCGACCTGGAGCATGGCGCCCGCGACGGCACGTTGGGGCAGCCGGAAGCCCTGGTGGCGCGGATCGTGACCGAATTCGCGCAGGTCCGCCGCGCGTTGCAGGACAAGGCCCCGCTCGCGCGCTGAGCGGGCGCGCCGGCTCAGTCGTCCAGTTGCTGGGCGAGGTAGTTCGCCTCACCGATGCGCTGGATCAGCGACAGCTGGGTCTCCAGCCAGTCGATGTGCTCTTCCTCGGAGTCGAGGATGTCGGCGAACAGCTTGCGGCTGACGTAATCGCCGACGGTTTCGCAATGCGCGATGGCCTCGCGCAGCAGCGGGACGGCCTCCAGTTCCAGCGCCAGATCGCATTCCAGCAATTCGCGCGGGTCCTCGCCGATGCGCAGCTTGCCCAGCGCCTGGAAGTTCGGCAAGCCGTCGAGGAACAGGATGCGCTCGGCCAGCGCATCGGCATGCTTCATCTCGTCGATCGACTCGTGGTACTCGTGGTCGGCGAGCTCCTTGAGCCCCCAGTTCTTCAGCATCTTGGCGTGCAGGAAGTACTGGTTGATGGCGGTCAGTTCGTTGTAGAGCGCCTTGTTGAGGAATTCGATGACCTTGGCGTCGCCCTTCATGGCGGCCTCTCGCGATGGACAGGCGGGCACTGTAGCGCGTGATGCGCCACGCCTCAGCGAACGGGAATCGTCCTCATCGGCCGCGATGGCTCACGCCGCGCGCGGGAGCACCGGCAGGGGCAGCGCGATGCGCTGGCGGGTTTCCTCGAGGAGCTCGCCGGCCAACGCCAGGCAACTCCCGCAGTTCGCGCCGGCACCCGTGCGCATGGTCAGCTCGGCCACGCTGGCGCAACCGGCTTCGGCGGCTTCGCGGATCTGGCGGTCGGTCACGCCATTGCAGATGCAGACGTACATGGGCGGTCGGTCCGTGGACTGGACGCCATCACATCGCAAACGAGAATGATTGTCAATCGTGCAAACGCGGGCCGTTGCCGGCGGGTCAGCCCCGGTAGCGGCAGCCCGAGGTGCAGGTCTCGTGCACCACCACTTCCGACAGCAGCGGCAGCGCCGGCTTGAGGCGGGTCCAGATCCACTTCGCCAGGCGTTCGCTGGTCGGGTTCTCCAGCCCTTCGACCTCGTTGAGGTAATGGTGGTCCAGCTGCTCGTAGAGCGGCTTGAACGCGGCCTTGAGGTCGGCGAAGTCCATGATCCAGCCGGTTTCGACGCCCGGTTCGCCGGAGACGTGGATCTCGACCCGGAACGAATGCCCGTGCAGCCGCGCGCACTTGTGCCCGGCCGGCACGTTCGGCAGCCGATGCGCGGCCTCGAGAGTGAAGACCTTGAAGATGTCCATGCGGGCGACCCTGCGGCGCAAACGAAAAACCCGCCGTGCGGCGGGTTCGCGGGTATGGGTGGACTCGAATTCCATCCAGAACACCCTGATTCAAAAGGATTTTCTGCAATTAGAATTTTGAGTTACCGTCAGACCTACCGTCACACCGACAACCCTTCGGCGCGCCTGCCCGCGAATACGACCATTGTCCCACGCTTTCCGACCACTGCAAACGGCTAGAAAAGCGAGCACCTCCTCTCCTCGCACAGGTGCAGTCGAGATTTGGGATGGCGTGGAAGGCGAATATGGAAAAAATTTAGTCAGCAAAGGGGGGCTTTACGCCCGCCCCCCATCCTAGGTTCGTCGCACGAGGGGCTGACAGTTAGACCAGCCCTCTCGCCACCATGCTCTGGCTATTGCGACCACCGACGATGACATGGTCGAGCAGCCGCACTTCGACCAGCGCCAGCGCCTGCTTCAGCCGGACAGTGAGAGCCCGATCCGCGGCCGACGCCTCCAGTTCCCCGGACGGGTGGTTGTGCGCCACCAAGACAGCCGCCGCGTTGAACCTAAGTGCTGCTCGTACGACTTCGCGCGGGTGGACTTCCGCCCCATCGATCGTGCCCTGAAAGAGCTCGACGTACTCGATCAGGCGATGTCGGGTATCCAGCATTACCGCAGCGAACACCTCCCGTTCCAGGTGGCCGAGCTTGTCCCGGAAGAACGCGCAGGCCACAGACGGGTCCTTGAACGAGGTGCCCCGCACCATCCGCGCATCCACGATCTGTTGTGCCGCCGCCAGCACCTGCTCGGGTTCGGCAGGTGCATAGCGGGTTTTCTCGCGGACGAAAAGTCTGGTCGCTAGGGTCATGGCCTTGTCTGCTCACCGCCATTTGGTGCTTGGACTACGCCGTCGGCGGCGGTCGTCGTTTCCGTCCCGTTGTCGTCCTGAGCCGCCGGCAGGCTCGCCGTGCCATGTGTGTCGGATGCGCCGGACACGCTGTCTATGTCAGTGCCCGAGGGGGCTTGCAGCCCTGAGAGGAGAAGGTCGAGAAACTGGCCTGGCCCCGATGGGACAACAACCAGGTTGCCATTGAGGTAGCGAGCGAGCCCGTACAGCGCGATGCCGCACGTAGCGGCAATGCCAAGTCTCTTCAGCATGGTGATGCTCCTTGGGTTGAGTGATATGCGTCGCCTCACCTCCCGCCCTTCGTATCTGGGGATGGGTACGCTCGGCAGATCGCGGGTGTGGATCGAGTCGTTGTGTGCGACCAATCCCGGGAACGGACCGTCGCGTATGTCGAATGGGCGCTACGGGGCGCCGTTAATTACAGCGCCCTCCAGAAGTCGCTCCCCGGCACTAGGCCGGGCGTATAGCGCAGACGAGAATCGGCGTCAGGCGACCAGCTTGACCAACTCGTCCCACGCGCGCTGCTTGAAACGCGCGCCATGGCCGAACCAGGCGGCTTCCCGGCGATGGTCATCGCTGCGGGCACGCCGGTGGTGGTCGACGTACTCGGTGACCCCGTTGAGCAAGCCCCAAGCCGTGCCGCGGCTGGAGGCCAGCCGGGAACCGAGGCCGCTGCCGTCATACAGCGCGCGCACCGAGCGCACGGCCTGCTCGTTGACCACCGGTGCCTTGCCAGGCTGGCCTGCATACACGAGCACCCGGCGCAGCAGCCCATCCACCGAATCCGGATCCACCGGACAGGCCACCAGGTCCTTCATCTTGGCAACGAAGCTCGCCCAGGGTGCGACGGTGACGCCGAGCTGCTGCTTGACCGCCTCGGCGTTGAACGCGGACCGGTGCGGCACCTTGAACGCGCCACGGTTGTCGCCCACGGCGATCTGCAGGGTGTTGTTGCACACGACTCTGACCGAGGTGAACTGGGCCGTCGTGGCCAAGGTCCCATCGCAGGATGTGGCCAGCAGCAGGTATCCATTGACCTCGTCCCTGCCCTTGAGCGTTGCGCCCTGACCGGTACGAGCCAGCGCCCAGAATTTCTTGCCCTCCCGGAGCACACCGGCCGTCTCCAGCTCAAAGCCGGCGTGCTCGGTCAGGTCACGATAGAACTCGAGGATCTCGCCCGGTTGGACGACCTGGAACCGTTTGGACACCACTGCCAGCGGACGCTTGGTGTCCGAGCGGTAGAGGACCTTTTGTTCCGGGAAGGAATGGATCGCGCCAACCGTCGGTCCGCCGGTGACGAAGCGGACATCGGACTGCTCGATGGTCCAGTCCATGCCCGCGCTCTGACGCCACTGTTCGATCGACTGGCCAGCGGCCAGCTTGTTGCCCAGGCCATGCCAGGGGCGTTCCCCGACATAGGCCATCGACTCAACGAGATGCATATGCGTGCTCCGATTGGATGGGGTCAAAAAGCGAAGGGCCCGGTTTGCACCGGGCCCTTCTGGGGGGAATTCGTGTTGCGTGGCGTTACCGCCGCGCTGCAGGTGCGTCGGTGGTTGCATACCTTCTCGGGCGCACGTCAGTCCTGCTCGTATGCTTCTTCGCAGCTTGGGCAGACCAGGACACGCGTGTCGAATTCGCCGAAGTACCGAAGGCCGATGAGGATTCCCCCAATCACCAGCCCGGCGCCCATGAAGATCGCGCCGACGATGGTGATAAGCGCGATGCACCACCAGCTCAGCCACCAGGGGTGAAGCTCTTCTTCGATGCCCATGATCCCCACATACCCACATTCCAGGCAGGTTTCCTTGCGGCGGGTGTGAACGTCGAACTGGTTGAGCTTGTCGAGGATCGGCTGTGCGATTGTTTGGACACCCCCACCCTGCGGGGCATCGGTCTCTTCCTGCATGCCTGACACCTGCACCTCCTGATCGTGTTGATTGACGCCACCTCGGTCCGTTGACGGCCACTGCCACCTCGGCCCGTTCTGCATGGCATGACTTCAAGCCGGCTTGCTTACATGCAATTGCGATCAAAGGCTGGGTCGGGTGATTGGGCACAGGCCTCCCGCCTGGCTTGCTCCTCTTCGTCCTTGAGGCGCTGCTGCTCCTCGAACGCAGCCTGCTGGCGCGCTTGGGCTGCCTGGAGGATGTCCTGGGGCACGTTCCGGTACACGCTTCCCGGATCCTCCAGCTGACCCATCGCCTCCAGTGCCAGTTGCTGGTGCGCTTGGGTGGCGGCAGGTGCCTCGATGCCGCGTGCCTTGAGCGACTCAAGGAGCGCGCCCTCGCGGTAGCTGCCCGCACCGCCCTGGTCCCGAACCTCCTGCAGGGACTGCAGGATCCGCGGGCCGTTGACCTCGTTGTCCGCCTCGAGGTTGAGTTGGTTCAACAGGCCCAGTGCACCGAACGCCAGCGGTCCCAGCCCACTGCGGTCGTACCGGACCTCGTAGTTCGCATTGGCGTCCTCGACGGGAGACACCTCGTACTCGAAGTCATGGGTCCAGTTGCGGTTGATGCCCTTGACCGTGACCACCAGGTTCGACTCGCAGGTGTAGGTATCGAGTGACTCGTTGCGTCCGGTGGTCCGGATCGAGGTGAAGTCGTAGGTCAGCCGCGCCGCGATAGCGGATCCCAGCAGGGCATGCGTCTCCGGGGAGAGCGACATCTCCTGCGTCATCGCCTGGGCGATGCGCTGCTCGGCGATCTTCTTCAGGTCGGACTGGACGGCATCGGAGCCACATTCGGGCGTGCCGCTGGCGCAGGCGGCTACTTTCGGCCAAAACCGGACCTGTGATCTAGAACGCCAGCCGTGCGTTCAGGGTCTGGCTCATGCTCCCGAAAATGCCTTGCGGAATGTTTCGGAGGCGTAGACACGCCCAACCGGCCGACATATCCAGCAGACGCGAAGGAAAGTTGCGGGCGGTCGTTTGCTCTTCGTCACCTCACCGTCCGGCGCCAAGTAAGCCGCAGTTGCATGCCAGCTGCCGCAGGACTAACGTGCGGGCGTACCCGTTCCATGCCACAACCGAGGGAGGTCTCCATGCTGCAGGCATACTTCGACGATCGCGTCCCGGGGCACCAGCGGCTCTGGCGGGTGTTCTGGCTGGAGGGCGTGCTGGCGAGCCACGTACTGTTCCTCGCCCTGCTGGCGGCCTACCAGTACGGCACGTCCATGCTGCTGGTGGCCGCGGTGGCGGCATTCCTCGGCTACACCGCGTGGATCATGCGCCGGATCTGGTTGAACGCACCCAACGTGGAGCGCCCGGAACTGGGCACCATGGCGCGCGTGCTGACGATCGGCTGGACCATCAACGCGGTGACCGTGTGCACGTTCCTGGCCCTGGCCAAGCTTGGCGGGCAGCCGCTGCAATTCCTGCAGTGAGGCGATGGCAGCGGGCGATGCAGCCCGCTTGACCTGAGACAAGGCGACAGGCGGTCCGGCTGCGGACAATTTTCGGCAGTTCACCAATGCCGGAGATGTCATGCGCACCCCCATTTCCCTGGCCCTTGCCATGGCGCTTGCAGGCCTGACCGCAGCGCCGCCTGCGCTTGCCGCCGAAACGCCGCAGGCAAAGACAGCCAAGCCCGCCAAGCCATGGGCACTAAACCTGCGATATCGCCACGAACGCGTCGATGACGACGCTTTCGCCCGTCAGGCGGAGGCCGATACCCTGCGCCTGCGAGCCACCTTCAACCATCGCTTCTCGCCACGCCTGACCGCGCAGGTGGAGGCCGAGGGCGTGGCCGAGCTCGGTGATCGCTTCAACTCGACCGCCAATGGCCAAACGATGTATCCGGTGGTGCCCGATGCGCGAGCGCTGGAACTCAACCAGGCCTGGCTGGATTGGTCCGGCGACACCGCCGGGGTCCGCGTGGGCCGGCAGGCGCTGGTCCTCGACAACGCACGTTTCATCGGCAATGTGGCGTGGCGGCAGAACATGCAGACCTTCGACGCGGCACAGCTGCGCTGGAAGCCGAACAAGGCCATCGAGGTCCAGGCGATCTACCTGGATCGGGTGCACCGGGTGAATGGCGACGGGGCCCGCGACCCGCTGGCGCGCGAGCGCCGCCTGAAGGCACCGCTGCTTCGCGTCTCTCACACGGTGCCGGGTGGCAACCTGGTGGGCTACGGCTACTGGGTCGAGGATCGCGACGTAGCCAGCGCGTCCACCCGTACGTTGGGCCTGCGTTGGAATGCCAGCCGTGCCTTGTCGAAGGACTGGAAAGGCGGACTGGCGCTCGAACGTGCGCAGCAGGTGCCTTGGGCGAATGCCACCGGCGGCTCCACCGCGTACATGCTGGTGGAGCCACGGCTCGAGCGTGGCCCGCTCATCCTGAAAGCCGGCTGGGAGCGCTTGGGCGCGGGACGCGGCCGCGCCTTCCAGACGCCGCTGGCGACCCTGCACGCCTTCAACGGCTGGGCCGACAAGTTCCTGGTCACGCCCGTCAACGGACTGCGCGACACGTATGTGTCGGCGCAACGCGGGATCGAACTCGGCGGCCGCAAGGGAAAGTGGGAAGTGGCCTACCACGACTTCCGCGCCGACCGCGGCGGCAGCGGCTACGGACGCGAGCTGGATGCCTCCCTCGGCGTGACCCTGCTGCCGGGATTAGACGTGCTGGCCAAGCTGGCCGACTACGACAGCGACGGCTTCGCCCGCGATACCCGCAAGCTATGGCTGCAGGTGGAATGGTCGCTCTGACGGAACCGCGCCACGGCCTGGCCGGCCTGCATCCGGGCAACTTCGCGCTGGTCATGGCCACCGCGATCCTGGCCCAGAACCTGCGAGTGCAGGGCTTGCCGCGCCTGGCCATCGCCCTGGCTGCGTTCGCGGCGATTGCCTACGTGTTGTTGCTGGTGCTCAGCCTGCTGCGGGTTTTCCTGGCACCGCGCGCGGTCGGCCAGGACCTGCTGGATCCAGCGCTGGTGTTCGGCTTCTTCACCCTGGTCGCGGCCACCGACCTGCTCGGCGTGCTGGCGATGCAGGCCGGGCTACCACTGCTGGCGAAGGCACTGTGGGCGTTCGCCTTCCTGGCCTGGTGCCTGCTGCTCTACCTGGCGTTCGCCGTCCTCACCTTCCTGACCCACGAACGCAACGTCAACATCGTCCATGGCGGCTGGCTGATCGCGATCGTCGGCACCCAGTCGCTGGTCGTGCTGGGCGCGTTGCTGGTACCGGAACTGGGCGAAGCCGGTCGCTACATGCAGGTGGAAATCCACATGCTGTGGGGGTTGGGGCTGTGCCTGTACGCGATCTTCGTGACCTTGTTCTGCCATCGCATCTTCTTCCTGCAACTGACCCCGGACGATATCGGTCCATTGCTGTGGGTGGTGATGGGTGCCGCCGCGATCTCCGCCAACGCCGGGACCGCGCTCGCCTCGATCGAGGCCCCGCTGTCGTTCCTGGCAACGCAGCGGCCGTTCGTGGACGGCATCACCCTGATGCTGTGGGCATGGGCGACCTGGTGGATCCCGCTGCTGGTGCTGTTCGGGGTGTGGAAGCACGTGGTGAACCGGCGCCCGCTGCGCTACCAGCCGGTGATGTGGAGCCTGGTGTTCCCGCTGGGGATGTACGCGCTGGCAAGCGCCAGGCTGGGGCTGGCCACCGACATGCCGGCGCTGGGCTGGATCTCGACCGGGATGACCGCGGCGGCGGCGCTGGCATGGTCGCTGACCCTGCTGGGCCTGGCCCGGCATCTCGCCGGGCAATGGCAGGCGCGAGGCGCACGCGGGTGAGCCGACATGGCAACGGCCACGCTTGACCCGCGTCAATGCCGGATCCGCCGGCCGCGGATTACACTGCCCCTGCAGCTCGCGCTGCACTCCGAGTCGCATGGCCTTCGCCACCCCGGCATGGCCCGCGACCGTGGCGGCTCCGCCGCCACCCGGTGCCACTGGAAACGGTGTCGCCGCCCGCGCTTGGACAGGAGCACAACATGATGACCCTGGAGGACCGGTTCGGCCGGCGCTTCCCGTACTTGCGGCTCTCTATCATCGAGGCCTGCAACTTCCGTTGCACGTACTGCCTGCCGGATGGCTTCCATGCGCAAGCCGGGCGCCCGCAACCGCTGTCGCGCGAGGAAATCGCGCGGCTGCTGCGCGGTTTCGCGGCGGTCGGCCTGCGCAAGCTGCGGCTGACCGGCGGAGAGCCCAGCCTGCGCCGCGACCTGCCGGAGATCATCGCCTCTGCGGCGGCGGTCGGCGGCATCGACAGCATTGCCCTGACCACCAACGGCACCCTGCTCGACCGCCGGGTGGCGCGCTGGCGCGAGGCCGGGCTGACCCACCTCAACGTCAGCGTGGATGCGCTGGACCGCGCACGCTTCCGCGCCATCACCGGCCACGACCGCCTCGACGAGATCCTGCGCGGCGTCGAACTGGCGCAAGGCCTCGGCTTCAAGGCGGTCAAGCTCAACGCGGTGCTGCTGAAGGGCCTCAACGACGACCAGTTGCCCGCGTGGCTGGATTTCCTGCGCGAGCGCGACGTCAGCGTGCGTTTCATCGAACTGATGCGCACCGGCGACAACGCGGCGTATTTCCAGCATCACCACCTGCGCGCCGAATCGCTGGAAACGCAGCTGCAGGACGCCGGCTGGGCCCTGTTGCCGCGCGCGGCCGATGCCGGGCCGGCGCGCGAATACGCGCATCCCGGCTATGCAGGGCGGATCGGGGTCATCGCGCCGTATTCGAAGGACTTCTGCGCCGGCTGCAACCGCCTGCGGGTGACCCACACCGGCGACCTGCGCCTGTGCCTGTTCGGCGAGGCCGGCATCCCGCTGCGCGCGTGGCTGCAGGACGACGCCGACCGCGACCGCCTGGTCGCCGCACTGCGCGCGCAGCTCGGCCTGAAGGCGATCGGGCATCGCCTGGTCGAAGGCGAAACCGGGCTGACCTCCAACCTCTCCACCATCGGCGGCTGAATGGACGCAACCTCCCCTGCTGCTGGCTTCCACATGGCCGACGTCCGCCGCAAGCGCCCTACCCTGCGGCGCGCGGTGGCGGTCGGCGAACTGCATGCTGGGCCGGTCGGCTTCGCCGCGCTGGCCGGCAAGACCCTACCCAAGGGAGATGCACTGGCGATGGCCGAAGTGGCCGGCCTGCAGGGCGCCAAGAACGCCGCGCAGCTCATGCCGCTGTGCCATCCGCTGTCGCTGGAATACGTGGACGTGCGCTGCGTGCCGGTGCCCGAACGCCACGCGATCCGCGTGTACTGCGAAACCTCGCTGACCGCCAAGACCGGCGTCGAGATGGAGGCGCTGGCCGGCGCCAGCGCGGCGCTGCTGACCCTGTACGACCTGACCAAGCCGGTGGAACCGGCGCTGGCCATCGAGGCGGTGCGCCTGCTGTTCAAGGAAGGCGGCAAGAAGGGCCTGTGGATCCACCCGTCCGGCATGGACGAGGCCGAGCGCGCGTATTACCGCCCGCGCGGCGATGCGCGGCTGGACGGCGAAACCGTCGCCGTGGTCACCCTCAGCGACCGCGCCGCCGCCGGCGTGTACGAAGACCGGAGCGGCGCGCTGCTGGAGCAACGCCTGCAGTCGATGGGGGCGAACGTGCGCCGGCGCCTGCTGGCCGACGGCATCGAACCGCTGGCGGATGCCCTGCGCGAGGAAGCCGCGCTCGGTACCCCGCTGGTGCTGTGCACCGGCGGCACCGGCTTCGGCCCGCGCGACCTCGCGCCCGAGGCCCTCGCCAGCGTCGCCACCCGCGATGCGCCGGGCCTGGCCGAACTGTTCCGCAACGCCAGCAGCGCGCACACCCCGCTGGCGTGGCTGAGCCGCAACCGCTGCGCGCTGGTCGGCGACGGCACCCTGGTGGTCCTGCTGCCGGGCAGCCCGAAGGCGGTGGCGCAGGGCCTGGACATCCTCGGCCCACTGCTGCCGCATGCGCTGGCGATGATGCGCGGGCTGCCGCACGCATGAGCACGATGCTGTCGATGGACGACGCGCTGGCGCGGGTCCGCGCCTGCTGCGCGCCCCTGCCGGCCGAGCGCGTGGCGCTGGCCGATGCCGGCGGCCGGGTGCTGGCGACCGCGGTGGACGCACCGCGCGACCTGCCCCCGTTCGCGAATTCGGCGATGGACGGGTTCGCCCTGCGCTGGCGCGAGGGCCTCGCTGCCGGAACGGCGTTGCCGGTACTGGCCGAACAGGCCGCCGGCGACGGCATCGCCGGGCAGTCCGAGGGCGCCTGCAGCATCATGACCGGCGCGCGCGTCCCGGACGGGCTGGACACGGTGCTGCCGGTCGAGGACTGCACGGTGGTGTCGCGCGACGACGACGGACGCCCGACCGCCATCGTGTTGAACACGCTCCCGCGCCACGGCCAGCACTTGCGCCATGCCGGCGAAGACGTGGCCGCCGGCCAGCGCGTGCTGGAGGCCGGCGCGCGGCTGGACGAGGAAGCGCTGCTGGTGCTGCGCGGGATCGGGATCGGCCAGGTCGAGGTGCGCCGCCGGCCGCGGCTGGCGCTGGCCTGCACCGGCCGCGAACTGGTCGATGCCGATGGCGCCGAACTCGCGCCCGGGCAGATCACCAATACCAACGGACCGTACCTGGAACGCCTGTTCGCCGAGGCCGGCGCCGAGGTGGTCGAACGGGTCACCCTGCCCGACGAACCCGCGGCCTTCGCGACGTGGCTGGGGCGCTGGCTGGAGGCCGGGATCGAGATCATCGCCACCACCGGCGCGGTGTCGATGGGCCGCTACGATTTCGTGCCCGAGGTGCTGGCCGCGGCCGGCGCCGAACAGCATTTCCACAAGCTGAAGATGCGCCCCGGCAAGCCGCTGCTGTTCGCCACTGCGGGCCGCGGCACCCTGGTGTTCGGCCTCCCGGGCAACCCGGTCTCGTGCACGGTGGGCGCGCGTTTCTTCGTCGATGCGGCGCTGCGCGCAATGGCTGGCCGTGCGCCGGAAACGCCGCTTCTGCTGCCGCTGGCCGCCGGCGCGCGCAAGAAGCCGGGCTTCCGCATGGTCCAGAAGGCAGCGCTGGCGCTGGACGCCGATGGCCGCCTGCAGGTGCGCCTGCTGCCCGGCCAGGAAAGCTTCAAGACCGCGCCGCTGCTGGAAGCGCGCGCCTGGGCGCTGCTGCCCGAGGAGGCCCACAACCTGCCCGCCGGCACGCCGGTGCCGGTGTATCCGCTGCGCCCCGGCGGCACCCCGTTCGATGGACTGCGCCAATGAAACTCACCGTGCAACTGTTCGGCCGCTTCCGCGAGTTCAGCGCGGCCCCCGAGATCGCGCTGGAACTGCCCGGCGTCGCCACCGTGGCCGAGTTCCGTGCCGCCTTCGATGCGTGGGCGGGTGCGCACTGGCCGGGCTACACGCCGGGCCTGCTGAAGGCTTCGGCGATCGCCACCGAATCCACCCTGCTGCGCGCCGACAGCGCGCTGCCCGCGGATGGCCGGCTGGCGCTGCTGCCGCCGGTGAGCGGGGGCTGAGCATGGACGCGAACCTGCAACGGCACGCGCACGACGATGCGCGCATCGCCTGCCACGTGGTGGACATCGCGGACGGCCGGCTGGATCCGGCGGCGGCGATCGACTTCGTGTCCGACCATGCCCACGGCGGCATCGACGTGTTCATTGGCCGCGTGCGCGCGTCCAGCCACGGGCGCGCGTGCGTCGCCATCCACTACGACATGTTCGCGCCGCTGGCGCTGACCGTGTTCCGCGACACCGCCGCGGCGGCGATCGCCCGCTTCGGCCCGAAGGCGAAGTGCTACGTCGCCCATGCCCGCGGCAAACTGGCGGTCGGCGACCTGGCGGTGGTCATCGCGTTCGGCACCCCGCACCGCGACGAGGCCTTCCGCGGCTGCCGCGAGGTGATCGAGGCGGTCAAGCACCAGGCCCCGATCTGGAAGCAGGAACACTTCATCGACGGCCACAGCGAATGGAGCGAGGGTTGCTCCCTGTGCGGCCACGAAGCCTCCGCCGCCGGTGCGGATGCCGGAATGCACCAGAAGGCACATCATGGACACGCGCACGGCTGATGCTTGCATCGGTGTAGTCCTGGCCGGCGGCCGCAGCCGGCGCATGGGGCGTGACAAGGCGCTGCTTGAATGGCGGGGCAAAACCTTTATGGACCATGCGATTGCGCGTTTCCATGACGCCGGCATCGCCTCCGTGGTGGTCAGCGGGGTGCGTCCTGGACACGCCGGAATCGCCGACGTTCGACTCGACACCGGCCCGCTGGCGGGGCTGCTAGCGGTTGCCGAAGCCCACCCAGGTGCATGGCTGGTGGTGGTGCCGGTGGACATGCCACTGCTGCCGGCGACTTGGCTGTCGCGACTGGCGGAACAGCGCGCGGCTGCGCCTGCATTGCACTACCCGGGGGCACCTCTCCCGCTGGCCTTCGTGGCCGATCCTGCGACGATCGCCAGCCTGCGCGCGCGCCTGCTGGACCCGGCTGCACCACGTTCGCTGCATGCTTGGTTGGCGCACATCGGAGCATCCACGCCTTCGCCACCCCCGGGGCCGGCCGATGCGCTGCACAACCTGAATACCCCGGCCGACTGGGAGGCACTGCACCCGTGAAACTGCAACTGGATGGCCACCATCTGCGCCTGCGGCTTGACGAGGCCGAGTTGACCCAGCTCGCCACGGATGGCCAGCTGGCGGAGTGCTGGCCCGGCATCGATGGTGACGAGGCTCATTGCCGGTTGCGCCTCGATGCCGGCGCGACCGAACCGGCCTGCGCCGGCAACTTCACGGACCTGGAAGTGGTGCTGCCGCGAGCCGGGTTCCTGGCATTTGCCGCCGAACGCCCCCGCCGCGACGGATTCAACTTCCAGGCGGGCACAGTCGTGGTGTCCGTGGAAATCGATGTCCGAGACAGTCGCCGCGCCAAGGCGCACACTCTTGGCCAGGGCGACCATGGGCGTGGTTGATTCACGTCAAGGACAGCCCCTCGGCGTCCTACCAAACTGCCGCTGCCACCGGACCGGACCCATCACATGAGCTACTTCCTCGATCGGCTGAACTTCCTCAAGCCCGCCCCCGAGTCCTTCTCCGATGGCCATGGCGCCACCCGGGACGATGACCGCAGCTGGGAAGACAGCTACCGCCAGCGTTGGCAGTACGACAAGATCGTGCGCTCCACCCACGGCGTGAACTGCACCGGCTCCTGCAGCTGGAAGGTCTACGTCAAGAACGGGCTGGTCACCTGGGAAACCCAGCAGACCGATTACCCGCGTACCCGCCCCGACCTGCCCAACCACGAACCGCGTGGCTGCCCGCGTGGCGCCAGCTATTCCTGGTACCTGTACAGCGCGAACCGGGTGAAGTACCCGCTGATCCGCAGCGCGCTGCTCAAGCTGTGGCGCGAGGCGCGCAAGGACAAGGCACCGGTCGACGCCTGGGCCAGCATCGTCAGCGACGACGCCAAGGCGAAGAGCTACAAGACCAAGCGCGGCATGGGCGGCTTCGTGCGCTCCAGCTGGGACGAAGTCAACGAAATCATCGCCGCCTCCAACCTGCACACGGTCAAGCGCTGGGGCCCGGACCGGGTGGTCGGCTTCTCGCCGATCCCCGCGATGTCGATGGTCAGCTACGCCGCCGGCGCGCGCTACCTGTCGCTGCTTGGGGGCGCCTGCCTCAGCTTCTACGACTGGTACTGCGACCTGCCGCCGTCCTCGCCGCAGGTGTGGGGCGAGCAGACCGACGTGCCCGAATCGGCCGACTGGTACAACAGCCGCTACATCATCGCGTGGGGCTCCAACGTCCCGCAGACGCGCACGCCGGACGCGCACTTCTTCACCGAAGCCCGTTACAACGGCACCAAGACGGTGGCGATCACCCCGGACTACTCCGAGGTCGCCAAGCTCACCGACCACTGGCTGCATCCCAAGCAGGGCACCGACGCGGCGCTGGCCTTCGCCTTCGGCCACGTGATCCTGAAGCAGTTCCACGTCGACAATCCCTCGCAGTACTTCACCGACTACTGCCGCCAGTACAGCGACATGCCGCTGCTGGTGCGCCTGCAGAAGCGCGACGACGGCCGACTGGTGCCGGAGCGTTACCTGCGCGCCGCCGACCTCGGCGGCCTCGGCGAAACCAACAACCCCGAGTGGAAGACCCTGGCCTACGACGACGCCACCGGCGCGATCACCGTGCCGAACGGATCGGTCGGCTTCCGCTGGGGCGAGAAGGGCAAGTGGAACATCGAGGAGAAGGACAGCGCCGGCCGCGACACCCGCCTGCGGCTGAGCCTGAAGGACCACGCGGACGCCATCGAGGCGGTCAGCTTCCCTTACTTCGGCGGCATCGAGAACGATTACTGGACCGAGTCCAAGTTCGACGAGGTGCTGGAGCGCAACATCCCCATCAAGCGCCTGCAGCTGGCCGATGGGCAGGAGTGGGCAGTGGCCAGCGTGTACGACCTGCTGCTGGCGCAGTACGGCGTGGATCGCGGCTTCGGCGGCGGCAACGTTGCCAGCAGCTTCGACGACAACGTGCCCGGCACCCCGGCCTGGCAGGAGCGCATCACGGGCGTGCCGCGCGCGGAGGTGATCCGCATCGCCCACGAATTCGCGCGCACCGCCGACAAGACCCGTGGCCGCAGCATGATCATCGTCGGCGCGGCGATGAACCACTGGTTCCACAACGACATGAACTACCGCGGGTTGATCAACATGCTCGTGATGTGCGGCTGCGTCGGCCAGAGCGGCGGCGGCTGGGCGCACTACGTGGGCCAGGAGAAGTTGCGCCCGCAGTCCGGCTGGGCGCCGCTGGCGTTCGCCACCGACTGGAGCAAGCCGCCGCGGCAGATGAACGGCACCTCGTTCTTCTACTTCAACTCGAGCCAGTACCGCTACGAGAAACTGGGCGTCGACGAAATCCTGTCGCCGCTGGCCGACAAGTCCAAACACACCGGCTCGCTGGCCGACTACAACCTGCGCGCGGTGCGGATGGGCTGGCTGCCGTCGATCCCGCAGCTCAACAGCAATCCGATGCAGGTGGTGCGCGAGGCCGAACAGGCCGGCGTGGCGCCGGTGGATTACGCGGTCGGCAAGCTCAAGGACGGTAGCCTGGATTTCGCCTTCGCCGATCCCGACGCGCCGGAGAACTATCCGCGCAACCTGTTCATCTGGCGCTCGAACCTGCTGGGCAGTTCCGGCAAGGGCCACGAGTACATGCTCAAGCACCTGCTGGGTACCCGCCACGGCCTGCAGGGCAAGGACCTGGGCGAACGCGGCGCGGCCAGGCCCGAGGAAGTGAAGTGGCGCGACGAGGCGCCGGAGGGCAAGCTCGACCTGCTGGTGACGCTGGACTTCCGCATGTGCACCACCGCGCTGTACAGCGACATCGTGCTGCCCACCGCGACCTGGTACGAGAAGAACGACCTCAACACCTCGGACATGCACCCGTTCATCCACCCGCTTTCGAAGGCGGTGGACCCGGCGTGGGAAGCGCGCAGCGACTGGGACATCTTCAAGGGCATCGCACGCACCGTGAGCCGGCTTGCCCCTGGCGTGCTGGGTGTGGAGAAGGACCTGGTGCTGGTCCCCACCCTGCACGACACCCCGGGCGAGATCGCCATGCCCTACGGCGTGACCGACTGGAAGAAGGGCGAGTGCGAACTGATCCCCGGCAAGACCGCACCGAGCATGGTGGTGGTCGAGCGCGACTATCCGAACCTGTACAAGAAGTTCACCTCGCTCGGCCCGCTGCTCGATTCCCAGGGCAACGGCGGCAAGGGCATGAACTGGGATACCAAGCACGAGATCGAGTTCCTCGGCAGGCTCAACCATGAAGTGACCGAGGCCGGCGTCAGCCACGGCCGCCCGCAGCTGGACACCGCGATCGACTGCGCCGAGGCGATCATGCACCTCGCCCCGGAGACCAACGGCCATGTCGCGGTGAAGGCGTGGAAGTCGCTGGAAGGCTTCACCGGCCGCAACCACACCCACCTGGCCGAGGGCAAGGAGCACGAGGCGATCCGCTTCCGCGACATCCAGGCGCAGCCGCGCAAGATCATCAGCTCGCCGATCTGGTCGGGCCTGGAGGACGAGAACGTCAGCTACAACGCCGGCTACACCAACGTCCACGAACTGATCCCGTGGCGCACCCTGACCGGCCGCCAGCAGTTCTACCAGGACCACGAGTGGATGCGCGATTTCGGCGAGGGCTTCATGGGCTACCGCCCGCCGGTGGACACCAAGACGATCAAGCCGATCCACGGCAAGAAGCCGAACGGCAACAAGGAGATCGTGCTGAACTGGATCACCCCGCACCAGAAATGGGGGATCCACAGCACCTACAGCGACAACCTGATCATGCAGACGCTGTCGCGCGGCGGGCCGATCGTGTGGCTCTCGGAGGACGACGCGAAGAGCGCCGGCATCGAGGACAACGACTGGATCGAACTGTTCAACGTCAACGGTGCGATCGCTGCCCGCGCGGTGGTCAGCCAGCGCATGATGAACGGCATTGCGATGATGTACCACGCACAGGAACGCATCCTCAACACGCCGGGCTCGGAGATCACCGGCACCCGCGGTGGCATCCACAACTCGGTGACCCGCGTGGTGGTCAAGCCCACCCACATGATCGGCGGCTACGCGCAACTCGCCTACGGCTTCAACTACTACGGCACCGTCGGCACCAACCGCGACGAGCTGGTGATCGTGCGCAAGATGGACAAGGTCGACTGGCTCGACGGTGAACCCGTGCCGGCCAATGCCAAGGAGGTGGTGTGATGAAAGTCCGTGCCCAGATCGCGATGGTCCTCAACCTGGACAAGTGCATCGGCTGCCACACCTGCTCGATCACCTGCAAGAACGTGTGGACCAGCCGCGAAGGCGTCGAGTACGCCTGGTTCAACAACGTCGAGACCAAGCCCGGCATCGGCTATCCCAAGGAATGGGAGAACCAGCGCAAGTGGAACGGTGGCTGGGTGCGCGACCGCAGCGGCAAGGTCACCCTGAAGGCTGGTGGCCGCCTGCGCCTGCTCGCCAAGATCTTCGCCAACCCCGACCTGCCGCAGATCGACGACTACTACGAGCCGTTCGAGTTCGACTACCAGCACCTGCACCAGGCGCCGGAAGGCAAGCACCAGCCGACTGCGCGTCCGCGCTCGCTGCTTACCGGCGAGCGCATGCAGAAGATCCACTGGGGCCCGAACTGGGAGGAAATCCTCGGCACCGAGTTCGCCAAGCGCAGCAAGGACAGCAACTTCGACGGCGTGCAGCGCGAGATCTACGGCGCGTTCGAGAAGACCTTCATGATGTACCTGCCGCGGCTGTGCGAGCACTGCCTGAACCCGGCGTGCGTCGCTTCCTGCCCGTCCGGCGCGATCTACAAGCGCGAGGAGGACGGCATCGTCCTGATCGACCAGGACAAGTGCCGCGGCTGGCGCATGTGCGTCTCCGCCTGCCCGTACAAGAAGATCTACTACAACTGGAAGTCGGGCAAATCCGAGAAGTGCATCTTCTGCTACCCGCGCATCGAGATGGGCGAGCCGACGGTGTGCTCGGAAACCTGCGTGGGCCGCATCCGCTACCTCGGGGTGATGCTGTACGACGCCGACCGCATCCAGGAAGCCGCTTCGGTGCCGTCCGAGAAGGACCTGTACCAGGCCCACCTCGACATCTTCCTGGACCCCAACGACCCGAAGGTGATCGCGGCCGCGCGCGCGGAAGGCATCCCCGATAGCTGGCTGGACGCCGCCGTGGCATCGCCGGTGTACAAGCTGGCGATCGACTGGAAGCTGGCGCTGCCGCTGCACCCCGAATACCGCACGTTGCCGATGGTCTGGTACGTGCCGCCGCTGTCGCCGATCCAGTCGGCCGCGGATGCCGGGCGCATCGGCAAGAACGGCGAGATCCCCGACGTGAAATCGCTGCGGATCCCGGTGCGCTACCTGGCCAACCTGCTGACCGCCGGCGATGAGGCCCCGGTGGTGCGCGCGATGGAACGCATGCTCGCCATGCGTGCCTGGCGCCGCGCGATGCACGTGGACGGCGTGGAAGACCTGGACGTGCTGCACCAGGCCGGACTGACCCTGCACCAGGCCGAGGAGATGTACCGCTACCTCGCCATCGCCAACTACGAGGACCGCTTCGTGATCCCGACGGCGCACCGCGAATACGCCAACGATGCGTTCGGCGAACGCGGCGGCTGCGGCTTCACCTTCGGCGACGGTTGCTCGCCGTCGAGCCCCGCGGAAGCGCTGTTCGGCGGGCGCTCGACCCAGACCTACCACGTGCCGCCGGCGCGCCAGTTGCCGGTCCGGGAAAAAGCATGAAGCTGCTCAAGCTGATCGCGGTGTTGCTGGACTATCCGCAGGACGACCTGTGGGCGCACGCCGATGAATTGCGCGAGGCCTGCGCCGACCCGGCGTTGTCGCCGGCGCGGCGGGTCGCGCTGCGCGGTTTCGTCGACGACCTCGTCGCGCAGGAGCCGATGGCGGCACAGGAGCGCTGGCTGGGCCTGTTCGACCGCGGCCGGGCGATGAGCCTGCTGCTGTTCGAGCATATCCATGGCGAATCGCGCGACCGCGGGCAGGCGATGGTGGACCTGCTGGCGACCTACCGCGGCCACGGCTTCGAGCTGGGCGTGAAGCAGTTGCCCGACTACCTGCCGGTGGTGCTGGAGTACCTGTCGCTGCGGCCGGTGGAGGAAGTGCGCGACTGGCTGTCGCATGTCGCGCACATCCTGGAACTGCTGGCGGCGCGCGCGCAGGAACGTGGCAGCCCTTACGCCGTCCTGCTCGAAACCCTGGTCGAAACCGCCGCCGGCAAGCTCGACCTCGCCGCCCTGCGGACGCGGGTGGCGAGCGAGGAACGCGACGACACGCCCGAGGCCATCGACCGGGTCTGGGAAGAAGAAGCGGTGCGCTTCGGGGCCGAAGCCCCGGGCGAAGAGTGCAACCCCCCGACCCGACTGCCGTCGGGCGCGAAGCGGATCGAACCCACGGTGACGCCATGAACTACGTCGATACCCTCCTGTTCCAGTTCTATCCCTACCTCGCGCTGGCGGTGTTCGCGATCGGTTGCTGGGCCCGTTTCGACCATGCCGCCTACACCTGGCGCAGCGGCTCCAGCCAGCTGCTCTCCGGCAAGTGGATGCGGCTGGGCAGCAACTGGTTCCACATCGGCATCCTGGCCATCCTCGGTGGCCACCTGGTCGGCCTGCTGACCCCGCACGCCCTGTACGAGCACTTCATCACCGCGCCGCAGAAACAGCTGGTGGCGATGGTAGTGGGCGGCATCTTCGGGGTGATCTGCTTCATCGGCCTGACCATCCTGCTTGCGCGCCGGCTGTTCAACCCGCGCATCCGCGCCACCTCCAGCGGCCGCGACATCCTGATCCTGGTGCTGCTTTACATCCAGCTGATCCTCGGGCTGTTCTCGATCTCCGTCTCCGCCGGGCACATGGACGGCGGCCAGATGATCAGGCTCGGCGAGTGGGCGCAGCACATCGTCACCTTCCGTGGCGGCGCCGCCGAGTACATCGCCGACGCGCACTGGATCTTCAAGACCCATGTGGTCCTGGGCATGACCCTGATCCTGCTGACCCCGTTCACCCGCCTGGTGCACGTCTGGTCGATCCCGGTCGGTTACCTGACCCGCCCGTACCAGGTGGTGCGCAAGCGCCAGCGTCCGCTGCAGTACCCGGCGCGCTGAGCCATGTCCAGTCGCGCAATCCCGATCGTGATGGATGCCGGGCCGCTGTCGGACGCAGCGGCCAAGGCCAACGCCGAGGCGCACGGGCATGCCCACGACGACGACCCCAGCCAGCCGCTGGCCGGGCCGGCGCCGGTGTTCGTGCGGGTCGGCGACACCCCGATCGACGAAGCCGAGATCGCCCGCGAGATGCAGTTCCACCGCGCCGACGATCCGCACGAGGCGCGCCAGGCCGCGGCGACCACCCTGGTCGTCCGCGAACTGGTGCGGCTCGAATGCGAACGCCTGCAGCTGGCGGTCGAGCCGCTCGATGGCGAGACCGAAGACGAAGCCCGGGTGCGTGCGCTGATCGATGCCGAAGTGCCCTTGCCGGCCACCGACGACGCCGCGCTGCGCCAGTACTTCGAGGCCAACCGCACGCGCCTGCACCACCCCGACGCGATCCGCGTGCGCCATATCCTGCTGGCGGCGGCGCCCGCCGACATCGCCGCGCGGCAGCGTGCGCAACAGCTGGGCGAGGAACTGATCGGCGCGTTGCGCGCGGAGCCGGACCGCTTCATCGAGTTCGCGATGCGTCATTCCGCCTGCCCGTCGCGCGACCAGGGCGGCGAGCTGGGCTGGATCGAACGTGGCGACACCGTGCCCGAATTCGATCGCCAGCTGTTCATGCTCAAACCCGGGTTCGCTGGCCTGACCGTGGAGACCCGCTACGGCCACCACGTGGTCGAGGTGCTGGAGCGCGTCGACGGCGAGCCGCTGTCGTTCGAGGACGCACGCGCGCGCATCGCCGCGTACATGGAGACGCAGGCGCAGCAGAACGCGCTGCACCAGTACCTGCACATCCTGGCGCAACGCTACGGCGTGGAAGGCATCGCGCTCGGCGACTGAGCGATGGGCGCGGCCTTCCTGCAGGCACTGCGTGCCTGCCTCGGCGATGCCAACGTGCTGGTCGATGGCGACCTCGACGCCTACGCAGTGGACTGGCGGAGGCGTTACCGCGGCCGCCCGCTGGCAGTGGCGCGTCCTGCCGGCACGGCAGAAGTCGCCGCGGTGGTGCGGTTGTGCGCCGCGCATGCGGTGCCGATCGTGCCCCAGGGCGGCAATACCGGTCTGGTCGGCGGTGGCGTGCCGGACGCGAGCGGCACCCAACTGCTGCTGAGCCTGGCGCGCATGCATCGGGTGCGCGCGATCGATGCCGACAACCTCACCGCCACCGTCGAGGCCGGCTGCGTGCTGCAGTCGCTGCACGACGCGGCGGAGGCGCATGGCCTGCTGTTCCCGCTGCGGCTGGGCTCGCAGGGCAGCTGCACACTCGGCGGCAACCTGTCCAGCAATGCCGGCGGCACCCAGGTGCTGCGCTACGGCAACGCGCGCGACCTGTGCCTCGGCCTGGAAGTGGTGACCGCGGCCGGCGAGGTCTGGGACGGCCTGTCCGGGCTGCGCAAGGACAACAGCGGCTACGACCTGCGCGACCTGTTCATCGGCAGCGAGGGCACGCTGGGCATCATCACCGCCGCGACCATGAAGCTGTATCCGCGCCCGGGGGCCACGCTGACCGCACTCGCCGCCTGCCCCGGGATCGACGCCGCGATCGGCCTGCTGCGCCTCGCCCGCGCGCGCCTGGACGCCGGCCTCACCGGCTTCGAAGTGATGGGCGAGTTCGCCCTGCGCTTGCAGGCGCGGCATTTCCCGCAGCTGCGCAACCCGCTGCCGGCGGCACCGTGGACGGTGCTGATGGAACTCGCCGCCAACCGCGACGATGAAGCGCAAGCGCAACTCGAGGGCCTGCTCGGCGAGGCGTCGGTGCGTTGCCTGGCGGCCGATGCGGTGGTCGCGGCCAATGCGGCGCAGGCGCGCGAACTCTGGCAGTTGCGCGAGGCGATCCCGCTGGCGCAGGCCCGCGAGGGCCTGAACATCAAGCACGACATCGCCCTGCCGGTCTCGGCGATCCCCGGCTTCCTGGGCGACATGGACGCGTCCCTGCGCGCGTTGGTGCCTGGCCTGCAACTAGTCGTGTTCGGCCACCTCGGCGACGGCAACCTGCACTACAACCTGCAGACACCCGACGGCATGCCGGCCGCCGAGTTCCTGCAACGCCATGAAACCACCCTGACCCGCCACGTGCATGACGCGGTGCTCGGGCGCGGCGGTTCGTTCGCGGCGGAGCACGGCATCGGCGCGTTGAAGGCCGCCGAACTGGCGGTGCGCAAGTCGCCAGTGGCGCTGGCGATGATGCGCGCGCTCAAGCAGGCACTCGACCCGCAGGGGCTGCTGAACCCCGGGCGCGTGCTCCCCTCGTGATCACCGGATGCCTCGACCTTGACATGGATCAAGCGCGTCCCCTACCGCAATTGATGAACGTCAATTCAGCAATGCCAGGCCACGCCCATCATGGCCGCCACGCATTCCCCATCATCCCCTTTGCCGGAGGCTCCATGTCCGCCACCACACCCGCAGCCACGAAGGCATCCGCCACCTGGCTCACCCGCTGGGAACCCGAGGACCAGGCGTTCTGGGAGGGCGGCGGCTCCGCCGTCGCGTGGCGTACCCTCGCCCTCACCACGGTCAACCTCACCCTCGCCTTCGCCGCCTGGTTCCTGGTCTCGGCGCTGGTGGTGCGGCTGCCGCAGATCGGCTACACCTTCACGCCCAGCCAGCTGTTCTGGCTGACCGCGATGCCCGGCCTGGCCGGGGGCACCCTGCGCCTGGTGCACATGTTCCTGACTCCGATGGTCGGCACCCGCCACGTGGTGAGCCTGTCCACGCTGTCCCTGCTGGTGCCGCTGGTCGGCTGGTTCTTCGCGGTGCAGGACCCGAACGTGCCGTACTGGGTGCTGCTGCTGCTCTCGTTCTTCGCCGGGCTCGGCGGCGGCAACTTCTCCTCGTTCATGCCGTCCACCAGCCTGTTCTTCCCGAAGCGGCTGCTGGGCACCGCGCTGGCCATCCAGGCCGGCATCGGCAACCTCGGCGTGTCGATCGTGCAGTTCGTGACGCCGTGGATCATCGGCGTGGCGCTGCTCGGCGGCGCCGCGTTCATGGGCGACAGCCAGACCTTGGTCAAGAACGGCGTCGAGAGCCAGGTCCACCTGCAGAATGCCGCGGCGGTGTTCATCCCGTTCGTGGTGGTGTTCGGCATCACCGCATGGCTGCTGCTGAAGTCGGTGCCGGTCAAGGCCAACTTCGCAGAGCAATTCGACATCTTCAAGTCCAGGCACAACTGGTCGATGACCTCGCTGTACATGATGACCTTCGGCGGATTCTCCGGCCTGGCCGCGACGTTCCCGTTGCTCATCAAGCAGGGCTTCGGCGGCTTCGAAGGCGCGCCGGATCCGCTCAAGTACGCGTTCTGGGGGCCGCTGGTCGGCTCGCTGGCGCGGGTCATCGCCGGGCCGCTGTCGGACAAGCTGGGCGGCGCGCGCGTCACCCAGTGGGCGGGCGTGGGCATGGTGGCGTGCGCGGTGATGGTGGCCCGGTTCGTGTCGCCTGATTCGCTGGCATCGTTCCCGACCTTCGTTGGCTGGATGCTGGCGCTGTTCTTCTTCGCCGGCATCGGCAACGCCTCCACCTTCAAGCAGATGCCGATGCTGTTCGCCCCGCGCCAGGCCGCCGGCGTGATCGGCTTCACCGCGGCGATCGCCGCCTACGGCCCGTTCCTGTTCGGCATGCTGTTCGCGTGGTCGTTCGGCGCGTTCAAGTCGGCGGTGCCGGTCTTCTACGGACTGGCCGGGTTCTTCGCCTTCAACGTCGCCCTGAACTGGTGGATGTACGCCCGCCGCGGCGCCGCCAATCCCTGCTGAGCCAACGGAGACCTCGCGCATGAACGCCGTTCCCGCCACCCCCTCCAGCGGCCAGCAGAACCTGGCCCTTTGGGGCAGTACGTTCGCCTTCACCGTGTGCTTCGCGGTATGGACGATCTTTTCGATCATCGGTATCCAGATCAAGAAGGACCTGGGCCTCAGCGATACCCAATTCGGCCTGCTCGCCGCCACCCCGATCCTGACCGGGTCGCTGATCCGCCTGTTCCTCGGCGTGTGGACCGAGCAGTACGGCGGGCGCATCGTGTTCAGCCTGGTGATGCTGGCTGGCGCCGCCGCGACGTGGATGCTGACCTATGCGCAGACCTACCCGCAGTTCCTGCTGGCCGCGCTGGCCGTGGGTATCGCGGGTGGTTCGTTCGCGGTCGGCATCGCCTACGTCTCCAAGTGGTTCCCGCAGGAGAAGCAGGGCACCGCGCTGGGCATCTTCGGCGCCGGCAACATCGGCTCCGCCGTCACCAAGCTGCTGGCGCCGATGGTGATGGTGGCCTATGGCTGGCATGGCGTGGCGCGTTTCTGGGCGATCGGCCTGGCGATCACCGCGGTGCTGTTCTTCCTGTTCACCAAGGACGATCCCGGACTGGCGCGGCGCAAGGCCGAGGGCATCAAGCCAGTCCCGTTCGCCGAGCAGATGAAGCCGCTGCGCAACCTGCAGGTGTGGCGCTTCTCGCTTTACTACTTCTTCGTGTTCGGCGCGTTCGTGGCGCTGGCGCTGTGGCTGCCGCGTTACCTGACCGGGGCCTACGGGCTGGACGTCAAGACCGCCGGCCTGATCGCAGCCTGCTACTCGATCCCGGCCAGCCTGTTCCGCATCGTCGGCGGCTGGCTGTCGGACAGGATCGGCGCGCGACGGGTCATGTACTGGACGTTCGGCGTGTCCGCCGTGTGCACCTTCCTGCTCTCGTATCCCTCCACCACTTATGTGATCGATGGCATCAACGGGCCGATGGAGTTCCGGCTGGCGGTGGGTCTGGTGCCGTTCATCGTGCTGGTGTTCGTGCTCGGCTTCTTCATGTCGCTGGGCAAGGCCGCGGTGTACAAGCACATCCCGGTGTACTACCCGAACAACGTCGGCGCGGTCGGCGGCGTGGTCGGCATGATCGGTGGTCTTGGCGGCTTCATCCTGCCGATCACCTTCGGCGCGATGAACGACGCACTCGGGATCTGGACCAGCTGCTTCATGCTGCTGTTCGTGCTGGTCAGTACCGCGCTGGTGTGGATGCACTTCGCGATCCGGCGCATGGACGTGTCGCGCCATCCGCAGATCACGGGCGACACCGACCTGCCGGAAATCATGCCGCAGGCGGGTCGCTGAGAGCGCCATGCAGGGACCCCAGCTCGATGCGGACCAGGCCCTCGCGCGCTTGCGCGAGGGCAACCGCCGTTTCGTCGACCACGTGGTCAGCCTGGAAGCGCTGCTCAGCCACGCGCGGCGCGAGGACCACGCGCGCGCGCAGCGCCCGTTCGCGGTGGTGCTGGGCTGTTCCGATTCGCGCGCACCGGCCGAGTTCGTGTTCGACCAGGGACTGGGCGACCTGTTCGTGATCCGCGTCGCCGGCAACATCGCCGCGCCCTCGCAAGTGGGCAGCATCGAATTCGCGGTCGAGCAATTCCAGACCAAGCTGGTCGTGGTGCTCGGCCATTCCAATTGCGGGGCGGTGCGCGCCACCCTCGCCCACTGCATGGCGCCGGCGGAGACCAGCCCCGCCCTGCACGCGATCGTCGACCGCATCGCGCCGGGCATCGCGCCGGTGCTCGCCGAATGCGGTAGCGGCGGCGCGGAGGCGTGCATGCCACCGGCGATCCGCGCCAACGTGCGCGCCACCATCCACAACCTGCGCGCGCAATCGGATTACCTGCGCTACGCCGAACTGCAGGGTGGGCTGCGCATCGTCGGCGCCGACTACGACCTCGCCAGCGGCGCGGTCGACTTCTTCGCAATGGAGCCCCTGGCATGGCAAGCGACATCCTGATCATCGGCGCGGGCCCGAGCGGCCTGTGCATGGCCCGCGCGCTCGCGGGCAGCGGCCTTGCGGTGACCGTGCTCGAGCAGGGGCCCGCCGATGCGCTCGCCGACCCGCCGGACGACGGCCGCGAGATCGCCCTGACCCACGCAAGCCGCGACGCGCTGGAACGGCTTGGCATATGGCAGGCGCTCGCGCCGGAGGAGATCGGCGAGCTGCGGCAGGCGCTGGTGATCGATGGCGACGACCACGACGGCTTGCGCTTCAAGCCGCCCGCACGCAGTGGCGATCCACTGGGCTGGATGGTCCCGCACCATGCCATCCGGCGCGCTGCGCATGCGTCCGTCCGTGGCCGCGACGACATCGCGATCATCGGCGGCGCGCGGGTCACCGCGCTGGAGCCGGGGCCGGACGTGATCGCGGTGCAGTTGGACGATGGCCGTCGCTTCGAGGCGAAGCTGGCGATCGCCGCCGACAACCGGTTCTCCGGTTGCCGGCGGGCGATGGGGATCCGCGCCGACCACCACGACTTCGGCAAGGTCATGGTGGTGGTGAAGGTGGTGCACGATGCGCCGCACGCGGCGACCGCGTGGGAGTGGTTCCGCTACGGCCAGACCCTGGCGCTGTTGCCATTGCACGATCCGCACACATCGTCCGCGGTCGTGACCCTGTTGCCGGGCGAGGCGTCCGCGTTCATGGCGAAGTCCCCGGAGGACCAGGGCATCGACCTGACCGCGCGCTTCGCGCATCGCCTCGGCACCATCCGCATCGCCGCGAATCCACATGCATATCCGCTGGTCGGCGTGTATGCCCGCGATTTCCTCGGCCCGCGCTTCGCGCTGGTGGGTGATGCCGCGGTCGGCATGCATCCGGTCACCGCGCACGGGTTCAATTTTGGCCTGGCTGGCATCGAGCGGCTTGCCGGAATCCTGCGGGAAGCGGCGCGCGCCGGCGGCGACCCGGGCAACGCGCGCCTGCTCGCGCGCTATGGGCGGGGCCATCGACTGGCTACCGCACCCCTCTATAAAGCCACTCGGCTGGTGGTCGACCTGTTCACGGACGACCGCGCGCCGACGCGGGTGCTGCGCAAGGCGTTGCTGCGCGCGTCCGCGCGACTTCCGGGGTTCAGGCAGCTGGTCGCGCGCGGGCTGGTCGACCGCGGTGGCGGCCTGCCATTGCCGCCCATGCCGGCATGGCTGGCGCGGGGCCAGCGCCCCTGACCTCTACGCGCCCGCGGCTCAGCCGCGGGCCAGCGAGACCAGTTGGCCTTCGCGGTCGACCGCGAGGAACTGCGCGATCCTCCCGCCCTTGACCTGCTCCACCATCATCCGCAACGGCTGCACCGCCTCGTCCGGATTGGGGGCATGGCCACCACGGCCGTCCATCGCGGCCACGAACAGGATCCGCCAGTCCGGCACCGCGGCCTTCGACTCCTCGAGCAGTGCCGAGAACGAGGCAATCTCCTCAGGCAGCTTGTCCACGCACACCGCAGGGGCTAATGCACCCCCTTCGCCACGTTCAAACGCTTCTCGCTCCGCCGGGGTGGCGTCGGGCGGGCACTCAGCGCGGGCGAACACCAACAGCAGGCGCTGCGGCTCGGTCTGGCCGCGCGCGGCGGCGAGGAAGTCGTCGAAATGTTCCATGGGTGGACAGCGATACGGGGGGTTGCAGTCTAAGGCGTCGACGAGTCGCCACGCTTGACCTGCATCAGTGCATGCGAACAGGGGCTAACCGACACTGCGTGCCCGACTGAACCTCGCCGAGGCCGCCATGACCCTGCCGCTTGCGCCGTCCACGGACAGCGCTTCCATCCAGCAACTGCACGAACTGCTCGCTGGACTGGATCCCAACTGCGAGATCCTCCTCGACGAAGCCACGGGCGACATGCTGGTTCGCGGCAGCATCGATCCCGCGGAACTGGATGCGGCCATCACCGCGTCTGGCCTGCGTATGCGCGTGGCCGATCGTGTTGGCAGCGAATGCGGTTGCGGCTGCGGTTGCGCATGAACCCGCCGGGCGGCGCGGGATGAGCTTCCACGACCTGCGCAGCTTCCTTCACGCACTCGAACGCAGCGGCCGCCTGCGGCGGGTCGCCACGCCGGTGGATCCGGAACTGGAAACCACCTCGCTCAGCCTGCGTGCGCTCAAGGCCGGCGGACCGGCCCTGCTCATGGAGCAGCCGCTGGGTTCCCGGCACGCCTACCTCGGCAATCTTTACGGCCACCGCGACCGTATCGAGGCGTCTCTGGCCGGGCGACCCCTGGCGTCGTTGCGCGAACTCGGTGAGCTGCTGGCCTCGATCAAGGAGCCGAAGTGGCCATCCAGCGTGCGCGAGGCGCTGGGCACTTGGCCGGAGTTGGCGCAACTTGCGCACGTGGCGCCGCAGCGGGTGCGCGAAGCCGCGTTCCAGCACGAAATCCTGGAGGGCGACGACGTCGACCTATCGCGCCTGCCGATCCAGCGCTGCTGGCCTGAGGATGCGGCGAAGCTGATCACCCTGGGCCTGGTAGTCACCCGCGGAACCCGCCAGAAACGCCAGAACGTGGCGATCTACCGGCAGCAGGTGATCGCGCGCAACCGCATCATCCTGCGCTGGCTGCCGCACCGTGGCGGCGCGCTGGACTACGCCAGCTGGAAGGACAGCCATCCTGACCAGCCATTCCCGCTGCTGGTGGCGATCGGTGCGGACCCGGCGACCCTGCTTGCGGCGGTGGCACCTGTACCGGACACGCTTTCCGAATACGAGTTCGCCGGCTTGCTGCGCGGCGAGCGCACGCGGGTGTGGCACAGCGCGGCCACCGGACTGGACGCGCCAGCCGGCTGCGAGATCCTGCTGGAAGGTTTCATCGCGCCAGGCGATACCGCGCTGGAAGGCCCGTTCGGCGACCACACCGGCTACTACAACGCGCAGGACCACTTCCCGGTGATGACCATCACCCGCATGCAACTGCGCCGCGACGCGATCTACCAGGGCAGCTACATGGGCCGCGCGCCGCACGACGAACCATCGGTGATGGCGATGGCGCTGAACGACGTGTTCGTGCCGATCCTGCGCAAGGTGTTCCCGGAGATCGTGGACTTCCATCTGCCGCCGGAAGCGTGCTCGTACCGGATCGCGGTGGTCAGCATCCGCAAGCAGTACCCCGGCCACGCGCGCCGAATCATGATGGGCATCTGGTCGTACCTGCGGCAGTTCACCTACACCAAGTTCGTGATCGTCACCGACGAGGACATCGACGTGCGCGACTGGTCGCAGGTGATCTGGGCGATTTCCACCCGGGTCGACCCGGCGCGCGACAGCGTGATCATCGACAAGACACCGATCGACTACCTGGACTTTTCCAGCCCGGTGCCCAGCCTGGGTTCCAAGCTTGGGCTGGACGCGACCAACAAGTGGCCGGCCGAGACCACCCGCACCTGGAGCAAGCCGATCGCGCTGGACCCGGCAGTGGAGAAACGGGTGGACGCGCTCTGGGCGCAGTTGTTGCAGGCGTCCTGAGCAACCTCGCCGGTCACTCCGGCGAGGGTTGCTTCCAGGTCGGGTCGTCGAAACGTCGCGGGTACTGCGCAAGCGCCTCCTGCATGGCCGCAAGTTCCGGCTCGCCGAAGCGGCCTTCGCGCGCGGCGGCGGCGCCGGCGATAAACGTCGCCAGCAGTCCGTGCAGGGACGCATCGGCCTCCGGCACCAGCTTGCAGTTGGTGATCATGTCGGCCACTGCGGCATCCACCTGCTTCGCCAGCACCTGCTGCTGCGCCGCATCGAGGTGGCCGTGCACACCATGCTCAAGCGCGCCCACCGCCTGGCGGATGCTGGCCATCCCGGCGCGAAGCGGTGCATCGGTGGCCCAGCGCTGGCCCTCTGGCGGCAGCGCGGCGGCATCGGTGGGCGCGACAATGTGCGCGTCGTGGCCGCCATCGGCATGCGCTGCCGAAGGTGCCTGGTCAGCATGTGACGGTGCCGGCCGGGCAGGCGACTGCGTGGTCGGCTGCGGCGAACAGGCGGTGACCGCCAGCAACGCCACCCCCGCCATGGCCGACCTGAAGCAGGTGCACAGGACGCGCGAGGCAGTCTTCGGGATCAGCATCATGCAATCTCTCCACAAGGACGCGGCCACCCGGCCGGCAGTGGCCGACAACATCGCACGCCCGCACTGGTGGCGACATGACCGAGGTCAATGACGCCGACAATCGGCGTTCCTAACATGGTCTTCTGATCCTTGCGGGATGCGACGATGCAACTGGTGTGCCCTGCCGGCAACCTGCCGGCCCTGCAGGCGGCGGTGGATGCCGGCGCCAACGCGGTCTACGCGGGGTTCCGCGACCATACCAACGCGCGCGCCTTCCCCGGCCTAAACTTCTCCGACGAGGAGTTGCGCGCCGGCGTCCGCTACGCCCATGCCAAGGGCGCGAAGGTGTATCTGGCGCTCAACACCTACCCGGACAGCGCGCGACTGAATGACTGGTACACGGCCGTGGATAAGGCCGCCGCGCTCGGCTGCGACGCCATCATCGCGGCCGAAATGGCGGTGCTGGACTACGCCACGCGCACCCATCCTGGCTTGCCGCGGCACCTGTCGGTACAGGGCTCGGCGACCACCGCGCCGGCGCTGAAATACGCATTCGAACGTTTCGGCATCAGCCGCGCGGTATTGCCGCGGGTGTTGTCGCTGCAGCAGGTGGAGCGGCTGTGCGAGCGCTCGCCGGTGCCGCTGGAGGTGTTCGCCTTCGGCAGCCTGTGCATCATGGTCGAAGGCCGCTGCCAGCTCTCCAGTTACGTCACCGGGGCCTCGCCGAACCGCCACGGCGTGTGTTCGCCGGCGAAGTTCGTGCGCTGGGACGAACACGCCGACGGCAGCCGCAGCGTGCGCCTCAACGACGTACTGATCGACCAGTTCCAGCCGCACGAACCGGCCGGCTACCCGACCGTTTGCAAGGGCCGCTTCGAGGTCGGCAACGAGGTTTTCCACGCGCTGGAGGAGCCGACCAGCCTCAACACCATGGAACTGCTGCCGCGGCTCCAGCAGGCGGGCGTGGTGGCATTGAAGATCGAGGGCCGGCAACGTGGCGTGGCATACGTCGGTTCGGTCACCCGTACCTGGCGCAAGGCGCTGGACCGGCTGGCCGCGGACCCGGCGCACTGGCAGCTGCAGCCGGAATGGCAGGCCGAATTGTCGCGCCACGCCGAAGGCCACCAGACCACGCTGGGGCCGTACCACCGGGCCTGGCATTGAGGACGCACGCATGAAACTGAGCCTGGGCCCGCTGCAGTATTTCTGGCCGCGCGAGCGCACGCTCGCCTTCTATCGCGAGGCAGCTGCGTGGCCGGTAGACATCGTCTATCTCGGTGAAACCGTATGCAGCAAGCGCCGCGAACTGCGCACCGCGGAATGGATTGCGCTTGCGGAGGAACTGGCTGCAGCTGGCAAGGAAGTGGTGCTGTCCTCGCTGTCGCTGGTCGAAGCCGAGTCCGAACTCGGGGTGGTTGATCGCCTCGCCGCGCATGGCGGTTTCAAGTTGGAGGCCAACGATCTCTCGGCGGTGCAGGTCTGCCGCGAGCGCGGCACCCCGTTCGTCGCCGGCCCGTCGCTCAACCTGTACAACCACCGCGCACTGGCGCTTCTGGTCGAGGACGGGCTGGTGCGCTGGGTGCCCGGGGTGGAACAGGGCGAGGTCCTGGTGCGCGAGCTCAGGCAGGCGTTCGAAGCCGATGGCGAGGCGATGCCGGAACTGGAAGTGATCGCTTGGGGCCGGTTGCCGCTGGCGTACTCGGCACGCTGCTTCACCGCGCGCGCGCTGGACGTGGCCAAGGACCAGTGCGGATTCCGCTGCATCGACTACCCGGACGCGCTGCCGTTGGCCACCCGCGAAGGCCGCCCGTTCCTGCGCATTAACGGCATCCAGGTACTCGGCGAGGAAATCACCGACCTCGGTCCGGAACTGCCGGCGCTGGATGCGCTGGGAGTCGACATCCTGCGCCTGTACCCGCAGGCCGAAGGCATGGCGGAGCTGGTGCGCCATTTCGACGACGCGCGCGCCGGCACTGCGGCCGCCACACGGCTCGGCCAGCGCAACGGCTACTGGCACGGCGAACCCGGCATGCAGGTCTCCGCGAGTTGAGTCGCACCAGGCAACGGTGAGCTGATCGGCCATCGAAGCGTCATCAACGCGTCGGTGCGCGTCCGGCGTGTACCAGCGCTGCAAGGCACCGCTGCCCGCGGGAGTGCCGTGCTCGGGTCAGGCGCGGGCGTGGTAGGCGGTGCGGGCCGCATCGGCGAGGCGGGCCCCGCGGTTGAGGGCGATGCGCAGCCCAAGCGGCACCTGTTCCCATGGCAGGCGGTCGAGCACGTTGCGCGCGGTGAGGCCGAGTTCGGTATCGCCGGTCAGCACCAACCGGCGCTGGAAGAACAGGGTATCGGCGTCCTCGCGACGTCCGGCCAGCAGCAGCAGGTCGGTGGCAGTGCCGCGCACGGTGGCTTCGGCCGGTTGATCCACCACCACGAGCCGGGCCCCTTGCAGTTCCACCACCCAGCCGATGCCGAGGTCGCTGACCTCGATCCCCAGCCTGCGCCCGGCCATGAACTCCAGCGCACCCTCAGCCAACGGTTGCGCCAGCGCCTGCGCCATCGCGCGTTCGATCACCCGGTTGCGCAGCGATGGCGGCAGTGCACACAGCAGCGGGGCCAGTCGGTGTGGCGGCGGTAGCAGCCGCAGCAGGGGATTAGCCGCCGAAGGCGGGGTATCGGTGTGCTCGTGCATGGTGGTCTCCATCGTCCGTCCCGCGGTACCGGCCGGGCATTGATCCATCTCAGCCGCGAGCCCCTGTGCGCGGCAGGCATCGCCGATGGCCAGTGCAACCACCCCACTGGCGACCTCGGGGGCAACCCCCACGCGTTCCCCCAGCGCGGCCGCGCGCATGCGCGCCTCGCGCTCGCGGCCTGGGTCGCGTCCGCGGGCACCGGCCTGCGCCTTCAACCGTCCGGCCAGCCGCGCCAGCCGCACGCGCGCGGCCAGCAGCAGGACCAGAGCATCGTCGACACCGTCGATCACTGCGCGGACTGGCGCCAGTCCCGGGATGTGCGCAGGCGTCATGCAGCAGGACGCAGGATCGCGACCCACGCACCGTCATCTTCCAACGGCTCGGTGCGCCAGCGCAGGCCACGTTCGTCCAGCGCCTTCAGGAGTGGCATCGACGGCGAGGCAGTCAGCACTTCCAGTGCCTGCCCGGGCTCGAGCGCATCGGCTGCACGCAGCGCCCGTCGCATCGGCTCCGGCATTGTCAAACCACGCAGGTCCAAGCGGTTCACGGAAACTCCACGCAAAGCAGTGGCGATGGCGACGACCAGCGTGCGCACGCGCCGGGTAGCATCAGTGGACGACAACGGGGCATGCGGTCGATCCGGCGGCAGGAGTGGCCATCCTTCCGCAGCCATGCAGCGAGCGCGATGACGCAGGTCAAGCCGGCCTTCCAGCGTCAGTCGGCGATGGCGTGCCGCGGAGCGGCCGCCAACCCGGGTCCGGCCGCGGGCTTGACTTGCGTCAGTGCGACCTCTCCATGGTCGCTGGACACTGCACCTCCATTCCGAAAGGTTCCGGGTGCATCTCATGCCCGCATCGTCTCCGCAAGCCGAAGTTGCGCCTGATGCGACGGAGCTGTTGCCAAGACTCGCCCGGCTGCGGGTCCATAAGCGATGAGCGCCGTGCACTGCACCCCTCTCCAACGGCTGGTGCGCAACCTCCAACTGGGTGGGGGTTGGTACGCGCTGTATCCACCACCGCGCGCGTTCCGCCCCTTCGGCGACGACGGGTTCATGGCCGCGATCCGGCACAGCAACGGCGACCCGATCCCGGCGCGCCTGGCACTGCATTTCGACATCCCGGCCGCGTACCGGAGCAGTTTCTGCCGGGCCAGCGGGGCGCCACAGGCGCTGGATCGCGACCGCGCGCAGGCCTACTGCGACCGGCTGGTGCGCGAGGTCAGCCTGGTGGGCGGCCTGTTCGACCGCGACCGCAACGTGGTCCAGGTCGGACTGGCGCCGGGCATGGCGCGCTGGATGCGCAGCACGCAAGTCGCCGAGCTGATGGAAAGCCTGGGTCGCAACTTCCACGTCAACCGCGTGGCAGGGATCGACCTGGCGATGACCCTGGAGCTCGACGACCTGGCCTGGCAACCGCTGCGTGACTGGGCGGCACTCGGCTTCAACCGGGTCGGGATCAACCTCGCTGCGCTCGCCGCCGCGGGCGAAGCCGCGACGTCCCGGCTGGGCGAGGTCGCACGTCTATTGGGCGACGCCCGCGATGCGGGGTTCGGCAACCTGCGGATCGAATTGCCGTATGGGTTGCCGGGTCAGTCGGATGCCACGTTCGCCGCCCTGGTCGCGGCGGTGGCCGCCGCGCGGCCCGAACGCATCGGCCTGCGCCATTGCCCCTCGCAGGAACCGGACGCGGCCACGCAAGACTCCGGGCACGAACGCCATGCCCGCATGCTGCTGGCCGGCGCCGACACCCTGGAAGCCGCGGGCTACGTGCACGTGGGCGTGGACGTGTTCGCGCTACCCGATGATCCGCTGCTGGCCGCACGCAGCCGCGGCCGCCTGTACCGGGATGCACTTGGCTTCGGTGCGCATGGCGAGACGCATCTGGTTGGCTTCGGCGTGGGCGCGATCAGCCAGCTTGGCGGCTGCTATGCGCAGAACCCGCTGGACCAGACGGGCTGGGAAGCGCGCATCGACCAAGGCCATCGCGCTGCGGATCGCGGCGTGGAGCTCAGCGACGACGACCACCTGCGCGCCGCGATCCTGCAACACATCCTCTGCTTCGGGCGGATCGACGTGGCGCAGCTCGAGAACCACCACGTCATCGACTTCCGCAGCTATTTCGCCGATGCACTGGCCCGCCTCGCGCCGCTGTTCGAGGACGGATCGCTTGCATGGGAGCAACAGACGATCCGCTTCGATCGGGTCGCGCGGCTGGCCTCGCAGGCGATCGCCAGCCAATTCGATCCGCTGCTCGTGTCCGGTGCCGGACACGCAGCACTGCCCTGAGCCCATCCCAAGGCGCTGCACGCGCCACTGCTCCGGGCCATGCCCGGGAGACCTCCATGCCGTCCTCATCGCCGTCCATCGCTGATCCGAATCCCATGCTCGACGCGTGTTTCCTCGGCCCTTACGGCGAGAACGACAGCCTCCTCGAAAAGCTGGTCACCGAGTTCCTGCGCGACCACGTGTACTGGCGGCGTAACTTCCATCCGGAGGACCCGCCGGCCATCCCCACCGACGCCGCCGTCGATCCCGGCTATCGCGCCTTCGAGGCGCGCCTGCGCCGCGAACTGCATGCGTTGTCCGCCTCGCTGAAGAAGTCGGTGCCGTTCCACAGCCCGCGCTACATCGGGCACATGGCAAGCGACCTGCTGCTGCCCGGGCTCGCGGCGCAGATCCTGACCCTGCCCTACAACCCGAACAACGTCAGCGAGGACGCCGCACCCGTCACCGTCGACATGGAAGTGGATGTCGGCCTGCAATTGGCGCGCATGGTTGGCTACCCGCATGACCCGGCGATCGACCGCTGCGCGTTCGGCCACCTGACGTCGGGCGGCACCGTCGCCAACTACCAGGCGATGCGGCTTGCACTGGCGTTGAAGGCATTCCCGGTGGCGTTGCGCGCGGCCGGCGTTCCCGACCTGGGCGTTCCCGACGACGACTGGGCTGCGTTCAACCTGGGTCCGGCCGCGGGCACCGAGCTGGTCGCACGCTGGACGGCGTGGCTGGCCGCGCACTCGCCGCGCGAGCGCGCCGCCTGGAATGCCAGGGTGCAGGCCGAGCGCATCGAGCAGCGCGGCCTGTGCGATTTCTTCGCCGCGCACCCCACGCTGAAGACGCCGTGGGTGCTCGCCCCGATCACCGCGCATTATTCGTGGTCGAAGGGCATGAAGCTGCTCGGCCTCGGTCGCGCGCAACTGCGGTTGATGCCGGAGCGCGACATGCGGCTGGACATCGAGGCGCTGCACGAAACGATCGGCGACTGCGAACGCGAGCGCCAGCCCGTGTTGATGGCGGTGGGCGTGTTCGGCACCACCGAGTACGGAACGGTGGATCCGATCGACGGCCTGGTCGCGGCGCGCGACGCCGCGCTGTCACGCGGGCTGGGCTTCACGGTGCACGTGGATGCCGCCTGGGGCGGCTACCTCGCCACCCTGTTCCGCAACGAGGATGGCAGCCTGCGCGCCCGCGATGAGGTCGCGCGGGGCTTCGCGCATTTCCCGAGCCCGGGCGTGCATGCGGCCACTGCGGCACTGGCCGAGTCCGACTCGATCACCATCGACCCGCACAAACTGGGCTACCTGCCCTACGGCGCAGGTGCTTTCGTGTGCCGCGACCATCGCGCGATGACACTGCTGTCGGAGTCGGCCGACTACGTGTTCCATGACAACGCCGCGCGCAGCTACCGGGCGCGCTACCGGAACCTGGGCCAGTTCATTCCCGAGGGGTCCAAGCCCGGTGCCAATGTCGCCGCCGTGTACGTGACCCACAAGGTGCTGCCGCTCGATCACGCCCACTTCGGCTGCCTGCCGGCACGCACCGTCCGCAGCGCCGAAGCCTTCCATCAGGCCGCCGGCGCGTTCGCCTCGCGCATGCATCCGCTGGTGCGCTCCATCGTGCCGTTCCCACCCGACAGCAACCTGGTCTGCGTGGCGTTCAATCCCGCCGGCAACCGCGATCTCGGCGTCGCCAATGCCTTCGTGCGCCGGTTGCACGACCAGTTGCGCGTCGACCCCGGCGCGCCTCTGCAGGACCGCAGTTTCTTCGGTTCGGTCACCACCCTGCGCCCGCAGGCGCTCGGCGAAGCCGGCATGCGCCGCATCCTCGACGAACTGAGCCTTGACGCCGCGACCGACGGTGATGCCGAAGACCACCTGGTGATCCTGCGGCACACCCTGATGAACCCGTGGCTGATCGACGACCGCAACGGCATCAGCTACATCGACATGTATTTCCAGTACCTGGAACAACGCATCGGCGGATTGCTCGCTGGCACCTGAGTGCCGGACAGGCCGGCACTTGACCCTATCCGCAATGCGGATAAGATAGTAACCAATTACTATCTTTTGGATCGAGTGATGCCCAGATCCGCCAGGAACCTCCCCGCCGATGAGCGCCGTGCGGTCACCGTGGAAGCCGTGATCGCGCTGGCGGGCAAACAGAACCCCAGCGACATCACCACCGCTGCGATTGCCCAGCAGATGGGACTGACCCAGGGCGCGCTGTTCCGGCACTTTCCCAACAAGGACGCCATTTTGCTGGCGGTCATGGAATGGGTTGCCGAGCGCCTGCTGGGCCGGGTCGACAAGGCCATCGAGGCGGCACCCTCTCCGATCGCAGCGTTGGAGGCTGCGTTCATGGCGCACATCGACTTCGTCGTGAAGCACCCTGGCGTGCCCCGCATCCTGTTCGGCGAGTTGCAGCGCGAAGAGGTGTCCCCCGCGAAACTGGTGGTGCGGCGGCTCATCCGCGACTACAGCTCGCGCCTGAAGCGCCTCGTGGAGGACGGGAAGGCGCGGGGCGAACTGGCCACAGAGCTTGATGCGGATGCCGCCACGACGCTGTTCATCGGATCGATCCAGGGCCTGGTCATGCAGTCGTTGATTGCGGGAAGTGTCAAGGCCATCCGGACGCATGCGCCCGGTTTGTTCGCCGTCTATCGCCGCGGCATCCGGAGCGCGTGATGAAAACGCTGCCGCTGCAAAGACGCACCCTGACCCTGATCGCCGTGTTGCTGCCGATGCTGGCGCTGTTCGTCTATGTCGCACTGCGTTCGGGTCCGCTGGCGCCGATCTCCGTGGTGGTGGCATCCGTCGAGGATCGTGCCGTCGCCCCCGCCCTGTTTGGCATCGGCACGGTCGATGCGCGCTACACCTACAAGATCGGGCCGACCTTCGCCGGACGGATTCGACGCGTTGACGTCAACGTGGGCGACCACGTCCAGGCAGGGCAAGTACTGGGTGAGATGGATCCCGTCGACCTGGACGACCGCATCCGCGGCCAGGAAGCCGCGCTGTTGTCGGCGCAGGCGCAACTGCGTGAAGCCCAGGCACGCCAGGCTTACGCACGCTCGCAGGCGAGGCGATATGAAGAACTGGGAGTGGGCCGCTACGTCAGCCAGGAAATGGTGGCCGGCAAGCGCCAGGAGCTGCAGGTGGCCGATGCCGGCCTGGGCGCGGCGACCCAGCAGGTTTCCCGTGCCCAAGCCGACCGGGAGGCGCTCGCCTCGCAGCGAAGCAACCTGCTGCTGGTGGCTGAGGTCGACGGCATCGTCGCCGTACGCAACGCCGATCCGGGCACCACGGTGGTCGCCGGCCAGTCGGTGGTGGAGTTGATCGATCCGGATACGCTCTGGATCAACACCCGCTTCGACCAGGTCAGCGCGCACGGACTCAAGCCCGGATTGCCGGTGCGCATCGTGTTGCGCTCGCGGGCAGGCATCGACCTGCCCGGTCGCGTGCTGCTGGTCGAACCGATGGCAGATGCAGTGACCGAGGAAGTGGTCGCCAAGATCGCATTCGACCGCCTGCCCGTGCCGATGCCGTCGATCGGCGAACTGGCTGAGGTCACCGTGTCGCTGCCCGCACTTGCGGCGCGGCCCGTCGTCCCCAATGCCAGCGTCCAGCGCGTCGACGGCACGCTCGGTGTCTGGACGGTGCGTGATGGCGACCTGGAACTGGTCCCGGTGAAGCTCGGCGCCACCGACCTTGATGGCAACATCCAGGTGCTCGAGGGGGTGAGGCGCGGCGACCGGGTGGTGACTTACAGCGAACGGACGTTGACGACGAAAAGCCGTATCCACGTGGTCGACCAACTGAAGCAGGCACGCTGATGATCAGTCTGGCCGGCCGCGACATCCTGCATGCCTGGGGAAAGTTCGTGTTCACCGGCATCGGGCTGGGGCTGTTGATCGGCGTGACACTGACGATGGCGGGCGTGTACCGCGGCATGGTCGACGACGCGAAGGTGCTGCTCGACAACAGCCGCGCGCAATTGTGGGTGGTGCAGAAGGACACCCTGGGTCCCTACGCCGAACCTTCCAGCATCTACGACGATGTCTGGCGTGGCATCCGCGGCATGGACGGCGTCGCGCGCGCCGCCAATGTCACCTACCTGACGATGCAGGTGGTCCACGCATCCGGCGACGTTCGCGCGATGGTCACCGGCATCACGATGGATGGTCCCGGGACGCCGGGCTGGCCGCCGTACCTGGTCGCCGGACGCCAGATCACGCGTGGCCACTACGAAGCCGTCGCCGATGTCACCGCTCGCTTCAAGCTGGGCGACACCATCCGGATCCGTCGCAACAAGTACACGGTGGTCGGGCTGACCCGGCGCATGGTGTCTTCCAGCGGCGACCCGATGGTGTTCATCCCGCTCAAGGACGCCCAGGAGGCGCAGTTCCTCAAGGACAACGACGCCGTGCGCGAGCAGCGCCGCCGCACCGCCGCCAACCCCGCGTTCAACCGACCCGGCGCCCCGGACCTGCTTGATGCAATGACGGCCTCGCAGTCCACCAATCCCTCCGTCAATACCGTGCTGGTGCAGGTCAAGCCGGGCTACCAGCCGCAGGACGTCGCCGAGTCGATCCGTCGCTGGAAACGGCTGCAGGTCTACGACCGCGCGCAGATGGAACAGATCCTTATCGGCAAGCTGATCGCCACGTCCGCCCGCCAGATCGGCATGTTCCTGGTGATCCTGGCCATCGTCAGCGCCGCGATCGTTGCCTTCATCATCTACACCCTGACCCTCGGCAAGATCCGCGAGATCGCCGTGCTGAAGCTGATCGGCACCAAGAACCGCACCATCGCCGGGATGATCCTTCAGCAGGCCCTCGCCCTGGGCATGATCGGCTTCGTGGTGGGCAAGATCACCGCCACCTTGTGGGCGCCGATCTTTCCGAAATACGTGCTGCTCGTTCCGAGCGACTCGGCCAGCGGCTTCGTCGCGGTGATGGTGATCTGCGTGCTGGCGAGCCTGATTGCGATCCGCGCCGCGCTCAAGGTCGATCCCGCGGAGGCCGTCGGTGGCTGAGAAGAAGATGCCCGGCGGTATCCATATCGAAGGCCTGACCAAGCGCTACGGCGAAGGCGACACCGCCGTGGACGCATTGAAAGGCGTCGACATGAAGGTCGCACCCGGCGAAGTCGTGGGCCTGATCGGGCCGTCCGGCTCGGGCAAGAGCACCCTGCTCAAGTGCCTGGGCGCGGTGATCGAACCCACGGCCGGACGGATGACCCTCGGCGACCAGGTGATCTACGACAACGGCTGGAAGATCCGCGACCTGCGCGAGTTGCGCCGCGACCGCATCGGCTTCGTGTTCCAGGCGCCGTACCTGATCCCGTTCCTGGACGTGACCGACAACGTCGCCCTACTGCAGATGCTCGCCGGCATCCCGAATGCCGAAGCGCGCAAGCGGGCGCTGGACCTGCTGACCGCGCTGGATGTCCACCATCGCGCAAAGGCCATGCCGTCGCAGCTTTCCGGCGGCGAGCAGCAGCGGGTCGCCATCGCCCGCGGCCTGGTCAATCGTCCACCCGTGATCCTCGCCGACGAGCCCACCGCACCGCTGGACAGCGAACGCGCACTGGCCGTGATCCGCATTCTCAACGACATGGCGCGCCAGTTCGAGACCGCCATCATCGTCGTCACCCACGACGAAAAGATCATCCCCACCTTCAAGCGCCTCTACCACATCCGGGATGGCGTCACTCACGAGGAAGCAGGCGAGGCCCGGGGGTTCGAATGAGCGAGGCACCTCGTGCCTGCGGTCAACCCGCAAGATTTGGGTAGCCTAAGCGCACTCTACCGCTGCACTGTCGAACGACACTACATCGTTGAGATCGGCATGGAATGGTAGCCAAAGCCCGCTGTTTAAAAAAACCGACTCCAAGGACCGCTTTGGGTCGTTTTGAGTCGGCCGATCGAATGTCGAGCTACTGATTGGAATTGCTTTTCAAGTTTTCCAAGTAGTCGGCCCACGCCTGCATCATCTCGCGACGCTTGGGCAGGTACTCCGCCATGTTGTAGACGCCCTCAGTTCCGCCGACCTTGTGGGACAACTGAGCCTCAACGACCTCGCGCGGCCAACCCATTTCACGCAGCCGGGTCGACGCCATGTGCCGAAACCCGTGGCCAACCATCTCTTCCTTGAATCCGATGCGGGCAAGAGCCGCGTTGATGGCGCCATCGCTCATGTGCCGCTTGGCATCCCGGGCTCCAGGGAAGAGATAGCGGTCACGCCCAGTGAACTTTTGCAACTCCAGGAGGATGACAACCGCTTGCTTCGCAAGTGGAATCACGTGCGGCGGCGTGTCCGGATGCTCCTTCTCCTTCTTGCGCAGTTTCCGATTGGCCGGCGGCACGCGATAGGTCGGGCTGGGGCCCTCGAGGTCGAAATGGGTCCATTCTGCCATCCGGATTTCCCCAGGCCGGCAGAACCACATCGGGGCCAGCTTCAGCGCGCAGGCCACCGGAAACGTGCCACTGAACCCATCGATCGCACGCAGCAGATCCCCGACCCGCTCAGGATCCGTGATCGTCGGGTAGCGCTGCTTCACCATGTCCCGGCGGGACGGGAGAACCTCGCTCAGGTCGGCCGCCGGGTCCCGATCCGCCCGCTCGGTCGCGACGGCGAACTTGAAGATGCGACTCAACTGGAATCGGAGTCGATGCGCCTGTTCCAGGCGACCGGCCTTGGACAGGCGCTCGATCAGGGGCCGAATGTCCGAGACTCCCAGCGACACCACCGGCGTTCCCCCGATGTAGGGGAAGGCGTGCTTCTCCAGCCTGCCCTGCTCTTTGTCGAAGTTCTTGTCGGTCCAGCCTGGCTTCCGGACCGCCAGCCACTCGCGGGATACCACCTCGAAGCTGTTGGCGGCCTGATCCCTACCGACCGCCTTCTCCGCCTTGCGGTGCTCACCGGGATCGATACCGGCCGCAAGCTGCTTCCGCGCGTCGTCGCGCCGCCCCCTAGCATCGGCCAGCCCGACCTCCGGGTAGGTGCCTAGGCTCAGGGTGTTCCGCTTGCCCGTGATGGGCCGCCGATAGTCGAGCCGCCACCACCTGCCACCGTCTGGCCGAAGCAGCAGGTACAAGCCGCGGCCATCGGTCAACTTGACCGGTTTTGCGCCGGGCTTGGCCTTGCGGATCGCTACATCGCTGAGGGGCATGACGGTAACCCTCCTGACGGTAACAAGATTTGGAGTACCGCTGTTACCGCCAACGTTACCGTCAATCGTGACGGTATTCCACTGGACCGTCTCGGACATGGCTGGACGTCAGGCAAAGAAAAACCCCTGATTTCTCAGGGGTTTTTGGACGTTCTTGGCTCTGTGCGGACTGCTTATTGGTGGCTATGGGTGGACTCGAACCACCGACCCCAGCATTATGAGTGCTGTGCTCTAACCGGCTGAGCTACATAGCCACGCGGAGAACCGCGAATTATTCATGCCGACGGGGGCCTCGTCAATCCGGGCCGGCCGTGCTTGCCCAACCGCCACCGCGCTGGCAGAGTCGGACCCAGTAGATTTCGGAGTCCGCATCGTGATCGATCCGGACGGTTTCCGCCCCAACGTGGGCATCGTGCTCATGCACGAGGATGGGCGCGTGTTCTGGGCACGGCGCGTGCACCGGGACGGCTGGCAGTTCCCGCAAGGCGGCATGAACAGCGACGAGACGCCGCTGGAGGCGATGTACCGCGAGTTGCGCGAGGAAACCGGCCTGTTGCCGGAGCACGTGGAGGTCCTTGGCGCCACCCCCGGCTGGCTGCGCTACCGCCTGCCGCCGCGCGCGGTGCGCCGCCAGGACCGGATGGTCTGCATCGGCCAGAAGCAGGTCTGGTTCCTGCTGCGGTTCCGCGGCGAGGACCACCACCTGCGGCTCGACCTGACCGAGAAGCCCGAGTTCGACGGCTGGCGCTGGGTCGATTTCTGGTACCCGATGGACCACGTGGTGACCTTCAAGCGCGGGGTGTACGCCCGCGCCCTGCATCACTTGGCGCCCTACGCGCGCGCAATCGCCGGCGACGACGCCGTGCCCGCGCCGGCCGAAGGACTGCTGCCGCCGCCGCGTGCCAGTGCCCGCCGTGGCTTCGGACGGCGCGGCTGACCCAACCCGAGGCCGGTGTGCCGCACGAACCTGAACAGGCGAAGACCGCTCATCGGGTCGATGTTGCGGTGCAACAAATGACGCGCTATGTTGCATCGCACAAACCGGCAACCCTGCCGGCGCCCAAGCAGGAGACCGCCATGTACCAGTTCAATGACCAGTTCACCAAGGCCACCAGCCAGTTCGCCGACGCCGCTGCCCAGGTCAACCGCCTGGCCCTCGAGAACGCCGAGAAGGCGTTCGGCCTGCAGCTCGCCGCCCTCGAGGAAAGCACCACCGCCACCTTCGCCTTCTGGGGCGAGCTGGCCGACGTGCGCGACTTCGACGGCCTGAAGTCGGTGCTGCCGAAGGGCGCCCAGATCGCCCGTGCCAACACCGAGCGCGGCATCGGCGTGGCCCAGGAAGTGTTCGCCAACTCGGTGAAGACCGGCGAAGCCATCGGCGCGCTGGCCAAGGGCCAGTTCGAGAAGGCCGCCACCCAGGCCAAGGCCGAGGTGGAGAAGGTCGCCAAGGCCGCCGGCAAGGCTGCCAAGTAAGACGCGCGCCCGCGGCGCGGCGGCTCCCTCCCGCCATCCGCGCCCGGCGTACGCCAGCCCGGCCCCGCAAGGGGTCGGGCTTTTTGTTGCGCGACGCCGCCGGCTATTCGCCGTCGCGGCGCAGCAGGGAGCCGAAGGTCAGGTAGAACGAGGACGCGCCGGCATCGTTGCGGCCGTAGCCGAGGAACAGCGGCCCCAGCGGCGTACCGAAGCCGAGGAACACGCTGCCGCCGACGATCAGGCCGCCCCGGCCGAAGTCGTCCGCCTGGTTCCAGACGTTGCCCGCCTCCACGCTGGCGCCGAGGTAGGTGGGCACCGCGAAGATCTGCTGGGTATCGCCCAGCCGCCGGTAGGCCGCCGCACGCAACAGGCCGAGCTGGTTGCCGACCAACGCTTTCTCGTTGAAGCCGGACAGGTTGAGGAAGCCGCCCAGGAAGTTCTGCGCCTGGAAGAACGCCTCGTCGCCGGGGGTCGTCGCCAGGCGCGTGCCCAGCAGCAGGTGGTAGCGCCCGCGCGAGAGCGCCCAGTCGATCGCCACGCGCGCGACGTCGCCCTGTGTATCGGTGCCGCCCCAGGGATGCATCGACAACCATTCGCCGGTCGCGCGGACGCCCTTGGTCGGGAAATCGATGCTGTCCAGCGTGTCCCAGGTCGCCGCCAGGCGGATCCCGGCGTAGGACTCGGCGACCGTGCGCACCAGCGTCTCGTCGCCGACCAGCCGGCGCACCGCATCGCGCCCGGCCAGCGCCTGCACCGACAGCCGCCACTGCGGCAGCGGCGAGTACCCGGCTTCCAATCCCACCGACTTGCCGACCAGCCGGTATTCGGCGACCTGCTCGCGTCCGTCCACCCACAACGGCAGCGATTCGGCGCGGATCTCGCCGGAGGGCTCGAGGTAGAACGCGCCGGCGCGCCCGAACGGTTGGTGGAATTCGGTGCGCAGCCCGGTCACCCGCCCCAGCTGCACCAGGTTGCGCCACTTGGCGCCCAGCCGGTTCACGTCGTTGAAGACCAGCTCCGCCGAGAACAGGTAGTTGTTCAGCCCGTTGAAGTTGTCGTCCACCTGCAGGCCGAGCCTGCCGAATGCATCCCACGGCTTCTGCTGCGGCACGATCTCCAGGCCGGCGCGGCCATCGCGCTCGACCAGGCGGTAATCGATCGTCTCGAAGCGGCCATCGCCGTAGGCGCGCCCAACCTGGCGCTCGACCGCGTCGAGGTCGAACGGCTTGCCGACCAGCGACTCGGTGGCCCAGGCCACGTGCCGGGTGGCGGAGGGACTCTGCCCCGGCTCGACGTCGAGGAAGGCCAGCAGGCCGGGATCGAAGTCGCGCCGGTGCTGGCGCGCGCGCAAGGCGGCGTAACGCTCGGCGGGCACGGCATAGCGACGCAGTTGCGGCAGCATGGCCTCGGCCGCGCGTTCGCCCATGTCGACCGCATCGGCCGCGCGCTGGAACTGCACCGACGAGAGGTCGCCGAGGTCGGGGCGCAGCAGGGTGTCGCCGGGTCCGAGCGAGGCCAGGGTGCGTTCGGTCTTTTCCAGCATCAGCACGCCGACCATCTGGTTGAGCACCGCGCCGGGGTTGCCGAGCTGCGCTTCCGGCAACAGGGGGGAGCCCACGTCCACCACCACCATCGGCATGCGCCCGATCGCCCGCAGCTCGTCCACCGGCACGTTGTCGGCGATGCCGCCATCCACCAGCAGCCGCTCGCCGACGCGCATCGGCGCGAACGCGCCCGGCACCGACATGCTGGCGCGGATCGCGACCGCGAGGTCGCCATCGGCGAACACCACCTTCTGGCCGCTGACGATGTCGGCGGCGACCGCGCGGAACGGGATCGGCAGCGCATCGAAATCCGGGTCGCGCCAGGTCGACAGGGTCAGCCGGCGCAGCAACAGCATCAGCTTTTGCCCGCGCACCAGGCCGGCGGGGATGCTCACCCGGCCATCGCGATAGCCGATCTCCAGCTTCAACAGGTGGCGGAAATCCTCGTCCTTGCGGTCCATCGGCAGTTCGCTGCGCGGCGGGTCGTCGACGAACATGTCCGCCCAGTCGATGTGCTCGACCAGGTGCTCCAGCTCGGCGGCGTCGTAGCCCGCGGCGTACAGGCCGCCGACGATCGCACCCATGCTGGTGCCGCTGACCGCGCAGACCGGGATGCGTTCGCGCTCCAGCACCTTGAGCACGCCGACGTGGGCGATGCCGCGCGCGCCGCCGCCGCCCAGCACCAGGCCGACGCAGCCGGGGTCCGGCGCCTGGACGGCGCCTGCCGCCCGTGCCACCACCATCCCCGGCCACATGCCGGCCACCAGGGCGCACGCAGCCAACCATCGCACCCACCCGCGTCCCACCTGCGGAACCGTTCGTTGCATCGCCGTGCATCCCCTTGGCGATCGCCCCGGATCGCCGCTTGCGACATGGTATCGACAGCACGGGCGGCCACGCGGGCGACACCCGGATGCGCTACCGTGCCATCGGTCACGATTGCGTCGCGTTCGCAGCACGGCCACAATAGTGCACTGTCCGGTACATTAACCAGCCGGTCCCCATCCGCCACGCCACCGCATCCCGCGATCCCGTCGGCCCTTCGCAGCCTGAGGCTCCCATGTCCCGAACGCCCGCCAAGCGGTCCCCCAATGTCCCCCTGCGCTGGATCCTGATGCTGGTCGGCGTCGTGGTCGTGTTCGGTGGCGTGTTCTTCGTGAAGGGCTTCTTCGCCAAGCAGACCAACAACTTCTTCGACAACATGCCGCAGCCGGCGGTGGCGGTGAGCACCTACGACGCCAAGTCCGAGCGCTGGAGCAGCAGCGGCGAGGCGGTTGGCACCTTCGTCGCGGTCAACGGCACCGACGTCACCACCGAGGCGGGCGGCGTGGTCCGCTCGATCGAGTTCGATGCCGGCCAGCCGGTCGCCGCCGGCGCGGTGCTGGTGCGCCTGAACACCGCCAACGAGGACGCCACGCTCAAGGCCCTGCAGGCCTCGGCGCAGCTGGCCCGCGTGCAGGCCGACCGCTGGCAGAAGCTGAGCCGCGACCAGCTGGTGTCGAAGGACGACGCCCAGCAGAAGCTGACCGCGGCCGCGACCGCGCAGGCGCAGGTCGAGGCGCAGCGCGCGCTCGTCGCGCAGAAGACCATCCGCGCGCCGTTCAGCGGCGTGCTCGGCATCCGCAAGGTCAACCTCGGCCAGTACGTCGCCCCCGGCGCCGCGGTGGTCAGCCTGCAGCAGCTGGACCCGATCTACCTCGACTTCAGCCTGCCCGAGCAGGAGATCGGCAAGATGGTCGTGGGCACGCGCATCCGCGCCAGCGTGGATGCCCTGCCCGGCCAGGTGTTCGAAGGCGAGGTCACCGCCATCGAGCCGCAGGTCGACGCCAATACCCGCAACTTCAAGGTCCAGGCGACGCTGCCGAACCCCGACCGCGCGGTGCGCCCGGGCGGCTTCGCGAAGGTCGGCTTCGACCTCGGCGGCGCCCGCGACGTGGTGGTGATCCCGCAGACCGCGGTCAGCTTCAACCCCTACGGCAACGCGGTATTCGTGGTCAGCAAGGTCAAGCGCAAGCCGGGCGAGAAGGACATGCAGGGCAAGCCGCTGACCGGCGACAAGTTCGTGGTGACCCAGCGCTTCGTGAAGACCGGCGCCACCCGCGGCGACCTGATCGCGGTGACCGACGGCCTCAAGCCCGGCGAACAGGTGGTCACCTCCGGCCTGCTGAAGCTGCGCAACGACGCCGAAGTCACGATCAACAACGACGTCCAGCCCTCCGCCGACGCGCGTCCGTCGGTCGAGAACCGCTGACCGCACGCGCGGCCCCCGCCGCCCCGCCCCAGCCCGACCCTCCCCCGTCCGCGGGAGAGGGGGAGAAGCGCGAAATGAAATTCACCGACATCTTCATCAGGAAACCGGTGCTGGCGATGGTCGTCAGCCTGTTCATCCTGCTGTTCGGCCTGCGCGCCTTCAGCGAACTCAACGTGCGCAAGTATCCCGAGATGCGCAACGCGGTGGTGAACATCAGCACCACCTACTTCGGTGCGGATGCGGACCTGATCCAGGGCTTCATCACCACGCCGCTGGAGCGCGAGATCGCCAGCGCCGAGGGCATCGACTACATGTCCTCGACCAGTTCGGCCGGGGTCAGCACGATCCAGGCCTACATCCGCCTGGACAAGGATCCCAGCGAGGCGCTGACGCAGATCTCGGCCAAGGTGAACAAGCTGCGCGGCCAGCTGCCGCCGCAGTCCGAGGACCCGGTGATCGACCTGCAGCAGGGCGAGCAGATCGCCGCGATGTACGTGTCGTTCGCCAGCGAGACGCTGGACAACAACCAGATCACCGACTACCTCACCCGGGTGATCCAGCCCAAGCTGGTGACCGTGGCCGGCGTGCAGCGCGCCGAGATCCTGGGCGCCGGCACCTTCGCCATGCGCGTGTGGCTGAAGCCGGAGCGGATGACCGCGCTCAAGGTCACCGCCAGCGACGTGACCACCGCGCTGCAATCCAACAACGTGCTGGCGGCGGTGGGCTCGACCAAGGGCCAGATGGTCGCGATCGACATGACCGCGCGCACCGACCTGCGCAGCCCCGAGGAGTTCCGCAAGCTGGTGGTGCGCGAGCAGGACGGCGCGATCGTGCGGCTCGGCGACATCGCCGACGTGATGCTGGGCTCCGAGAGCTACGGCACCTCGGTCCGCATCAACGGCGAGGCCGCCACGTTCATGGGCATCTACGTCGCCCCGGACGCGAACTCGCTGGACGTGATCAAGGCGGTGCGCAAGGTCTGGGACGACCAGATCGTCCCGCAGCTGCCGCAGGGCATCAAGGCGACCATCCCGTACGACAGCACCGAGGCGATCCAGGACGCGATCGACGAGGTGATCAGCACGATCGTGGAAGCGCTGGTCATCGTGATCGTGGTGATCTTCCTGTTCCTCGGCTCGCTGCGCAGCGTGCTGATCCCGGCGGTCACCATCCCGCTGTCGCTGGTCGGCGGGCTGTTCCTGATGCTGCTGATGGGCTTCACCATCAACCTGCTCACCCTGCTGGCGATGGTGCTCGCGATCGGCATCGTCGTGGACGACGCGATCATCGTGCTGGAGAACATCCACCGCCACATCGAGGAGGGCATGTCGCCGTACGATGCCGCCATCCGCGGCGCGCGCGAGCTGGCCTGGCCGGTGGTGGCGATGACCACCACGCTGGTCGCGGTGTACCTGCCGATCGGCTTCCAGGGCGGCCTCACCGGCGTGCTGTTCACCGAGTTCGCGTTCACCCTGGCCGGCGCGGTGCTGCTGTCCGGCGTGATCGCGCTGACCCTCACCCCGATGATGAGCTCCAAGATCCTCAAGGCGCACGACCCCGCGCACCCGAAGGGCAAGCTGGAGCTGTGGCTGGACGTGAAGTTCGAGAAGCTGCGCCAGGGCTACCAGCGGCGCCTGCACGGCACCATGGAGACCAAGGCGGTGGTGGCCGCGTTCGGCCTGATCGTGCTGGTCAGCTGCGTGTTCCTGTACACCAGCGCGCCCAAGGAACCCGCGCCGCTGGAGGACGAGGGCTTCATCTTCTCGGTGGCCAGCGCGGATCCCACCGCCACGCTGGACTACGTGGAGCGCTACACCGAGGAGATCACCCGCATCTCCAAGGGCGTGCCCGAGGTGCAGGACTACTTCCTGTTCAACGGCGGCTTCGGCGGCAGCGGCGGCGGCGCCAGCCCGATGGCGATGGCCGGCTTCGTGCTGAAGCCGTGGAGCCAGCGCGAGCGCTCGACCAACCAGGTGCTGCAGCAGGAGCTGCAGCCGAAGATGTCGCAGGTCACCGGCCTCAACGTGTTCGCGCTGGTCCCGCCTTCGCTGCCCAGCGCGGGCGGCGGCGCGGGCGGCGGCGAGTTCATCATCGGCGGCGTCGGCGAACTGGCGCAGCTGGCCGACCTGGCCGACCAGATCGTGCAGAAGGCGATGGCGAGCAAGCGCTTCATCTTCCTCGACAAGGACCTGAAGATCGACAAGCCGCGGATCGAGGTGAACATCGACCGCGACAAGGCGGCGACGCTCGGCATCGACATGCGCACGCTGGCCGCGGACATGTCGGCGATGCTGGCGGGCGGGTATTCCAACCTGTTCTCGATGCAGAACCGCTCGTACCGGGTGATCCCGCAGGTGCAGCGCGACAGCCGGCTCAACGCCAGCGACCTCGAGCACTACTACACGCGCACCCGCGACGGCACGCTGATCCCGCTGTCGACCATCGTCACCCTGAAGGAAAGCACCCAGCCGCAGTCGCTGAAGCGCTTCCAGCAGCTCAACGCGGTGTCGATCACCTTCGCCCCGCGCCCCGGCGTGAGCAAGGGCGAAGCGCTGGCGATCCTCGACGCGGCCGCGAAGGAGGTCCTGCCGCAGGGCTTCAGCGTCGACTACGCCGGCGAGTCGCGCCAGTTCATGCAGGAAGGCTCGGCGATGCTGCTGACCCTGGCGCTGGCGCTGGTGGTGATCTTCCTGGTGCTGTCGGCGCAGTTCGAGAGCTTCCGCGACGCCTTGATCATGCTGCTCACGGTGCCGATGGCGATCTGCGGCGCGCTGCTCACGCTCAACGTGCTCGCGCTGGTCGCCAACGTGCTGCAGTTCTCCGGCATCGAGGCCTTCCCGGGGATGAGCATCAACATCTACACCCAGGTGGGCCTGGTGACCCTGGTGGGCGTGATCTCCAAGCACGGCATCCTGATCGTGGAGTTCGCCAACAAGCTGCAGATCGAGCAGGGCCTGTCGAAGCGCGAGGCGATCGAGGAGGCCACCGGCATCCGCCTGCGCCCGGTGCTGATGACCACCGCCGCGCTGGTGTTCGCGATGATCCCGCTGCTGCTGGCCAAGGGCCCGGGCGCGGCCTCGCGCTTCTCGATGGGCGTGGTGATCGCCTCCGGCATGACCATCGGCACGCTGTTCACCCTGTTCGTGCTGCCGGCGTTCTACCTTTACCTCGCGCGCGACCACGCGCACGACCGCCAGCCGGACGCCGACGCGCAGGGCGACGCCCTGCCGCCACCGGAACCGCAACACGCTTGATCGACGCAAATGCGGAAACGCCCGGGAAACCGGGCGTTTTTCTTGAGCTTGTCCCTCTCCCCTCGTGGGAGAGGGTGCCGAAGGCGGGAGAGGGGCGCTCCTCGCATCGCCCTGCCCAGCATCCCCTCATCCGCCCTGCGGGCTGTCTCCCGCAAGGGGAGAAGGAAGTGCTACGCCAGCACCGGAATCCGCAGATGCCGCGCCATCGTCGCCGGATCCGCATCCGGCGCATGCGGCAACACGCCCCAGCACGGCGCGGGCAGGCGCGCGCGCAGCATCCCGAGGTTGTCTTCCACCCGCTCCATCGCCGGGTCCACGTGCGACCCGATCCAGCCCGCGAGGTGCGCGCCATCGGCGGCGATCGCACGCGCGCTGAGCAGCGCATGGTTGAGGCAACCCAGGCGCAGGCCGACCACCAGCACCACCGGCAAGCGCAATGCGCGCACCAGGTCCGCCTGCATCAGCGTCGCCGACAGCGGTGCCGCCCAACCGCCCACGCCCTCCACCACCAGCGCATCGACCCGCGTCGCCAAGCGCGCATGGGCATCGAGGATCGGCGGCAGCGTCACCTCGATCCCGGCATCGCGCGCGGCGAGCTCAGGCGCCAAGGGATGCTCGAGGGCAAACGGATTGATGTCGTCGTAAGGCAGGCCCGGCGCGCCGGCCGCCTGCAGCGCCAGCGCATCCGCATTGCGCCACGCACCATCGATGCGCGTGCAGCCGCTTGCCACCGGCTTCATGCCGGCCGCGCGCAGGCCGTGCCCGTGCAGGGCATGCAGCAGCGCGCTACTCGCCAGGGTCTTGCCGATGCCGGTATCGGTGCCGGTCACGTAGAGCGCGAACATCAGGCCTCCCGCGGCAGCAGCGCCAGTTGCCGGCGGGTGGCGCGACGCACCACCGGCGTGGCGAGGTTGAGGGTGAAGTAGATGAAGCCCGGCAGGCCCAGCAACCAGCCGCTCGCGCTGTCGCGCGTGGCCGGGATCGCCAGCGCCAGCAGGATCGAGATCAGGGCCACCGCCGGGATCAGGGCCCACTGCAGCCATGCCATCCGCAATTCGATGCGCTCGCGTGGATCCAGCCCGAGGCGGTCGCGCTCGCGCCAGGCGTGCCGGTACAGGAGCGCCATGACGGCACCGAGCGACCCGAAGGCGACGCCGAAGGTGAGGAACAGCAGGGAGACGTCGCGGAAACTCGTCATCGCGAAGTTGGCCGGGAAGAAGCCATTGCTCAGCGATGCGAACAACACCGCGAACACGATCCGCATCGGGTACACGAAGACCAGCACCAGGAACACCAGCAGCAGGCTCAGGCGCCGCGACGCGGCATCGTCGAGGCCGTAGCGCCGGCTCCACTCGGCATGCCCGCTCCAGAAGCGCACGATCAGCAGGAAGCTGGCTGCATAGGCGGGCAAGCCGCGCAGCGCGCTCCACAGTTCCTCGCCGCTGGTGGGGATGTGGTCGCCGGCGATCGCCAGCAAGGTCAGGGCGAAGGCGAAGGCGGCATCGACGAACGCCTCCAGCCGCGTGGTCTTGTCGCCGCGTTCCGGCACCCCCGGCATTCCCATGCATCGCTCCCGAATCGCCCGGCGGCGGGCGTGGCGCGATGGTAATGGCTGCGACCCGCATTGCTACACTGGCGGCATGAGCTTCTCCGCCACCACGCTGACCGGCAGCAAGCCGGCGCAATACGCGCAACTGCTGGCGCAGGCGCGCGCCCTCCTGCACGGCGAACGCGACCGCATCGCCAACGCCGCCAACCTGTCCGCGCTGGTGTACCAGGCCCTGCCCAACCTGAACTGGGTGGGGTTCTACTTCTACGACGGCACCGAGCTGGTGGTCGGCCCGTTCCAGGGCCTGCCGGCCTGCGTGCGCATCCCGCTCGACAAGGGCGTCTGCGGCGCCGCCGCGCGCACGCGCCAGACCCAGCGCATCGAGGACGTGCACGCCTTCCCCGGGCACATCGCCTGCGATTCGGCCAGCAACTCCGAACTGGTGGTGCCGCTGGTCGGTGCCGATGGCGCCCTGCTGGGCGTGTTCGACCTCGACAGTCCGCTGCCCGCGCGTTTCGACGTTGAAGACCAGCAAGGCCTGGAAGCGATCGCCCGGGCGTACGTGGAGTCGCTGCAGTGAGCACAGGCGCGAGGGGAACCGGCCCCAAGCTGCGCAACATCGGGCCCAAGTCCGCCGCCTGGCTGCGCCAGGTCGGGTTGCGCTCGCTCGACGACCTCGCCGCCATCGGCGCGGTCGAGGCGTACATGAAAGTGCGCCGCGCCGGCTTCAAGCCGAGCCTCAACCTCTTGTACTCGCTGGAAGGCGCACTGCTCGACTGTCATTGGCAGGAGGTGCCGGACGCGCGCCGCCAGGAGCTGGTGCTCGCCGCCGAAGCCGCGATCGCCCTCTTGCCGCCGCCGCGCGGGCGCCCGGCCGCCGCGCCGGTGACCACCACCCAGCATGCCGACGAACGCCCCGCCGCAAGTGGCCTGGGGCTGTTCGACGACGACCGCGGCAGCGAACCCGCCGCCGACTGAGCGCCGCGTTCGCGTACACTGCGCGGGCTTCAGGTGATCGCGCGTCGGCAAGCCGCGCGATTGAAACGGGAAGCCGGTGACGATGCGCGCAAGCGCCTCCAGTCCGGCGCTGCCCCCGCAACGGTAAGCGAGACAAGCCTGGCATCGGCCACTGTGCACGCATCCACGGATGCACGCATGGGAAGGCGCCAGGCGGGAACGGGCCTGCCCCGTTCCGCCCGCGAGCCCGGAGACCGGCCCGGAGCATGACTGGTGGCGATGCGGTGGGCGTCGCGCGGCCTTGCGTTGCGCCCGCGCCGCGCCTGCGTCCGTCCTCCCTCCGCGTCCGCCATCGCCCCTCGACCCAGGGCGCGCGGGCGTGCGCGCCGGAGGACACACCCATGCAATCCCGTTCCGACTTCCGCAAGACCCTGCTCGCCCTCGCACTGGCGATGCCGACCTGCGCCGCGGCGCAATCCGCCGCCGACCCGGCTCCCGCGACCGACCTCGACCGCCTGGTGGTCACCGCCACCCGCACCGCGATCACCGCCGATGCCGCGCTGGCCGCGGTCGAGGTGATCGACCGCGACCAGATCGAACGCAGCAGCGCGCACTCGCTGCCCGAACTGCTGCGCGGCCGCGCCGGCATCACCCTGGTCAACCAGGGCGGGTTGGGCAAGCTCAGCACCCTGTTCCTGCGCGGCACCGAGTCCGACCACACCCTGTTCCTGGTCGATGGCGTGCGGGTCGGCTCGCCGAGCTCCGGCCTGGCCTCGCTGCAGGACCTGCCGCTGGAACAGATCGAGCGCATCGAGATCGTGCGCGGGCCGCGTTCCTCGCTGTACGGCGCGGACGCGATCGGCGGCGTGATCCAGGTGTTCACCCGGCGTGCCGCCGCCGGCACCGGCGTCCACGGTCGCGTGCACGCGGGCCTCGGCAGCCATGGCCTGCGAGAGGCCTCGGGCGGGCTGGACCTGCGCGGCACGCGCGGCGGGGTCGGCGTCGACGTCGGCCTGCTGGAGACCGACGGCATCGATGCCTGCCGCGGGATCGGGGCGCCGCTGTACGCCGGTTGCGCGATGGACCAGCCCGACCCCGACCGCGACGGCTACCGCAACCGCAACGTGGCGCTGCGCGCCGACCTCGCCGCCGGCGATGCGTGGCGCTTCGATGCGCAGGCGCTGCAATCGCGCGGCCACAACTTCTACGATGCCGATCCGGCCTGGGGCCTGCCCGACAACTCGCGCGTGCTGCAGCAGGTGGTCGGCGGCAGCATCCGCTACCGCCCGCGCGAATCGCTGGGGCTGGCGCTGTCCGCCGGCCGCAACCGCGACGACTCCGACAACTACCTCGGCGACGCCTACGCCAACCGCTTCACCGGCACCCGCGACAGCGCCAGCCTGCAGGGCGACATCGGCCTGGCCGCGGGCCAGGTGCTCACGGCCGGCTTCGACTGGCAGCGCGACCGCGCCGAGGTGGAGGATCCGTTCTCGCCGTTCGCCGCCGCCCGCGGCAACCGCGCGCTGTTCGCGCAGTACCAGGGGCAGTTCGCGCACGGCGACGACCGCGCGCAGGACCTGCAGCTCAGCCTGCGCCGCGACGACAACGACCAGTTCGGCGGCAAGACCACCGGCGGGATCGCCTGGGGCCTCGGCTTCGGCGACGGCTGGCGGTTCACCGCGAGCCACGCCACCGCGTTCAAGGCGCCGAGCTTCAACGAGCTCTACTACCCCTACTACGGCAACCCGGCGCTGCGCCCGGAAGCCTCGCGCAGCACCGAAGTCGCGCTGCGCCACCAACGCGGCGACATCGAATGGCAGCTGCAGGCCTACGAGACCCGGATCGACGACCTGATCACCTACGACACCGCGATCTTCGCCGCCAACAACATCGAGCAGGCGCGGATCCGCGGGATCGAGCTGACCGGCGGCCTGCGCCTCGGCGCGTGGTCGCTGCGCGGCCAGGCCAGCGCCTTGCAGGCGCGCAACCGCAGCGCCGGCATCGCGCAAGGGCGCGCGCTGCCGCGGCGCCCCGGGCGCAGCGCGCGGCTCGACCTCGATCGGGCGTTCGGCGATGCGCTGACCCTGGGCATCAGCGGCATCGCCGAGGGCGCGCGCTGGGACGACGTGGCCAACACCCTGCGGGTGGGCGGTTACGCCACGCTGGACGCCACCGCCAGCTGGCGGTTCGCGCCGGGCTGGCGGCTACAGGCCGGCCTGGCCAATGCCTTCGACCGCCGCTACGAGACCAGCGCCTACTACCGCCAGCCGGGCCGGACCTGGTCGCTGGGCCTGCGCTGGCAGGGCGACTGACCACGATGCCCCGCCACGGGTGGCCTGGGGCCACCCGTGCGGCTCAGCCCATCTTCGCGAGCAGCCTGGCCATCTCGTTGGCCGACGCGCGCACGTCCTCGATGTCGGACGCGCCCGCGACCTGGTCGAGCAGGCTGCAGGCCAGCATGTCGTAGAAGGCCCGGTCGAGCGCGCGCCGCGCGGCGGTGAGCTGGACGGCCACGTCTTCGCACTCGCTGTCCGCCTCGATCATCGCGCGGATCCCGCGGATCTGTCCCTCGACGCGGGCCAGCCGCACGAGGATGCGGCGGCGGCGATCCTGCTCCTCGGTCATGCGCGTGCCTCCGGCGGGGGTCTGCCCGAATGATGCCACGCCGCGCGCGCGCGCCGGACGGCTCATTCCACCGTCACCGACTTCGCCAGGTTGCGCGGCTTGTCGACGTCGGTGCCGCGCGCCAGCGCCGCGTGGTAGGCCAGCAGCTGCACCGGGATCGCATGCACGATCGGCGACAGCGTGCCGACGTGGCGCGGGGTGCGGATCACGTGGACCTGCTCGGATTCGCCGAAGTGGCTGTCGGCGTCGGCGAACACGAACATCTCGCCGCCGCGCGCGCGCACTTCCTGGATGTTGGACTTCACCTTCTCCAGCAGGGCGTCGTTCGGCGCGATGACGACCACCGGCATCGCCTCGTCGACCAGCGCCAGCGGGCCGTGCTTGAGCTCGCCGGCCGGATACGCCTCGGCGTGGATGTAGGAGATTTCCTTGAGCTTGAGCGCGCCTTCCAGCGCGATCGGGTAGTGCATGCCGCGGCCCAGGAACAGGGCGTGGTGCTTGGGCGCGAAACGCTCGGCCCATGCCGTGACCTGCGGCTCCAGGTTCAGCGCGTGCTGCACGCTGCCCGGCAGGTGGCGCAGCTCGTCGAGGAAGGCGGCCTCCTGCGCCGCATCCATCCGCCCGCGCAGCTTCGCCAGCACGCCGGTCAGCGCGAACAGCGCGACCAGCTGGGTGGTGAAGGCCTTGGTCGAGGCGACCCCGATCTCGGCGCCGGCGCGGGTGTAGAACACCAGCCGGCTGGCGCGCGGGATCGCGCTCTCGGGCACGTTGCAGATCGACAGCGTCTTCTGCTGGCCCAGCGACTTCGCGTACTTCAGCGCCTCCATCGTGTCGAGGGTCTCGCCCGACTGCGAAATGGTGACGATGAGCTGGCGCGGGTTGGCCACCACCTTGCGGTAGCGGTACTCGCTGGCGATGTCGACCGCGCACGGGATCCCGGCGATGTCCTCCAGCCAGTAGCGTGCGGTCAGGCCGGCGTAGTAGCTGGTGCCGCAGGCGAGGATCTGCACCGACTCAACGTCGGCCAGCACCTCGGCGGCGCCCGCGCCGAACAGCGCGGGATCGAAGCCGCCGGCATCGACGATGCCCTCCAGCGTGTCGCCGATCGCGCGCGGCTGCTCGTGGATTTCCTTCTGCATGAAGTGCCGGTACGGCCCCAGCTCGAGCGAGGCCAGCGACACGTCGGAGAGGTGCACCTCGCGCTGGACCTGTACATCGCCGGCATCGAACACGCGCACGCCGTCGCGGGTCACCTCGGCGGTGTCGCCCTCCTCGAGGAAGATCACGCGGCGGGTCGCCGACACGATCGCCGACACGTCCGAGGCGACGAAGTTCTCGCCCTCGCCCAGCCCGACCAGCAGCGGGCAGCCCATGCGCGCGGCGACCATGGTCGACGGATCCCGCTTGTCGACCACCGCCAGCGCATAGGCGCCTTCCAGTTCCTTGACCGCCTGCTGCAGCGCGCCGAGCAGGGTCGCGCCCTGGGCGCGGTAGTGGTGGATCAGGTGGGCGACGACCTCGGTGTCGGTCTGCGAGGTGAACGCATAGCCCAGCGCGCGCAGGCGTTCGCGTTGCTGCTCGTGGTTCTCGATGATGCCGTTGTGCACCAGCGCCAGCTCGCCGTGGCTGATGTGCGGATGCGCGTTGTGTTCGGTGACGCCGCCATGCGTGGCCCAGCGCGTGTGGCCGATGCCGAGGGTGGCGTCGAAGCCTTCGGCCAGAGCAGCGGATTCCATCTCGGCGACGCGGCCGGTGCGACGCACGCGGCGCACGGATTCGCCATCGATCACCGCGATGCCGGCCGAATCGTAGCCGCGGTATTCCAGCCGCTTCAGGCCATCGACCAGCAGCGGGACCACGTCACGGTTGGCGATGGCGCCGACGATTCCGCACATGCCGGGGAGACTCCTTCGGGGAAGCCGCAAGTGTAGCCGGCGGAGTCCGTCCGGGGTGTCCGCGCGGACGGGGCAGGCGTCCGCCGGACACCGGTCGCTCGCGAATAATTCCAACAATTCCAATGACTTGGAGTTGGCACGCGAATTGCAATAACCCGGGTATGGACCGCAACCCACCCACCGACCGCATGGACAACCGCCCCCGCATCCGCGACACCGCCGGCCAGGACCAGGTCCTCGGCCGGCCCGCCCGCCGCCTGCCCCGCCACTGGCCCTGGCTCGCCCTCGGCGGCGTGGCCCTGGTGGCGGCGATCGGCTGGGTGGCGATCGGCTGGACCGGCGGTGGCCGTTCCTACGATGCCGCGCGCATCCGCATCGCCGAGGTCCGCCGCGGCGACCTGGTCCGCGACCTCAGCGCCGACGGCCGGGTGATCGCGGCGAACAGCCCCACGCTGTACGCGATCGCGGCCGGCACCGTCACCCTGCAGGTGGTCGCCGGCGACAAGGTCGGCAAGGGCCAGGCGCTGGCGGTGATCGACAGCCCCGAGCTGCGCAGCAAGCTGGTGCAGGAGGAATCGACCCTGGCCGGCATGGAGGCCGAGGCCAGCCGCGCCGCGCTGGATGCGCAGATCACCCGCGCCAACGCGAAGCGCGCGCTCGACCAGGCGATGGTGGAGCGCACCGCGGCGATGCGCGACCTCGAGCGTTACCAGCGCGCCTTCGACGGCGGCGCGGTGCCGCAGAACGACCTGGCCCGCGCCAAGGACGACATGACCAAGGCCGAGATCGGGATGGCCGCCGCACGCCAGGCCTTCGCCTTGCAGAGCCAGGGCGCCGGGCTGGACGCACGCAACAAGCAGCTGCTGGTCGAGCGCCAGCGCGCGGTGGTCGCCGAGCAGCGCCGCCAGGTCGACGCGCTCACCCTGCGCGCGCCATTCGACGGCCAGGTCGGCCAGGTGCAGGTGCCGCAGGGCACGCAGGTCGCCACCAACGGCCCGGTGCTGAGCGTGGTCGACCTCAGCCGCTTCGAGGTCGAGATCAAGGTGCCCGAGAGCTTCGCCCGCGACCTCGGCATCGGCATGCCGGCGCAGATCACCAGCAACGGCACCGGTTATGCCGGCGAGATCGCCGCGGTGTCGCCGGAAGTGGTGAACGGCGAAGTCACCGCGCGCGTGCGCTTCGCCGACGGCAAGCAACCGCCCGGGCTGCGCCAGAACCAGCGGCTGTCGGTGCGCATCGTCATGGACACCCGCAAGGACGTGCTGATGGTGGAGCGCGGCCCCTTCGTGGAACAGGACGGCGGCCGCTTCGCCTACGTGATGGACGGCAGCAGCGCGGTGCGCCGCCCGATCCAGGCCGGCGCCACCAGCCTGGACGCCGTGGAAATCGTGTCGGGGCTGAAGGCAGGCGACCGCGTGGTCGTCGCCGGCACCGACCAGTTCGACAACGCGGACCGCGTCCGCATCTCCGGAGAATGACCATGCACGCTTCCCCCGCCTGCCCGTTCGAACGCCTGCGCTGGACCGCCGAGCAACTCGCCGACGCCGTGCCGCTGCGCCTGCACCAGATCGACCTGTTCGACGCCGCCGACGCCGCGCGCGACAGCGCCTTGCCCGCCGCCAACGGCGTGCGCGCGCGCCTGCGCATCGCCCACGGCTACCGCGCCGACGACGCGCTGGCGCCGCGCTTCCGCATCTCCTGACACCCCATCCGCACACAAAGGACACCACCATGCTGGACATGCGCCAGGTCACCAAGGTCTACCGCACCGAACTGGTCGAGACGCACGCGCTGCGCTCGCTCGACCTGCACGTCGGCGAGGGCGAGTTCGTCGCCGTCACCGGGCCCTCCGGGTCGGGCAAGACCACCTTCCTCAACATCGCCGGGCTGCTGGAGAGCTTCACCGGCGGCGAGTACCTGCTCGACGGCGTGGACGTGAAGGGGCTCGACGACAACGCGCGCTCGCGCCTGCGCAACCAGAAGATCGGCTTCATCTTCCAGAGCTTCAACCTGATCCCCGACCTCAACCTGTTCGACAACTGCGACGTCCCGCTGCGCTACCGCGGGATGCCGGCGGCCGAGCGCAAGCTGCGCATCGAGGACGCGCTGGGACTGGTCGGCCTGGGCTCGCGGATGAAGCACTACCCGGCGGAGCTGTCGGGCGGGCAGCAGCAGCGCGCGGCGATCGCGCGCGCGCTGGCCGGCAGCCCGCGCCTGCTGCTGGCGGACGAACCGACCGGCAACCTCGACTCGCAGATGGCGCGCAGCGTGATGGAGCTGCTGGAGGACATCAACCAGCAGGGCACCACCATCGTGATGGTCACCCACGACCCCGAGCTGGCCGCGCGCGCGCAGCGCAACGTGCACATCGTCGACGGCATGGCCACCGACCTGACCGCCGAGCTCGGCTTGTCCCAGCGCGCCGCGCCGGCGGGCGCCACCACCGTCGCCCACGGCTGAGGACCGCGCCATGCTGGCCTACTACTTCAACCTCGCGGTGCGCAGCTTCCGCCGCAACAAGGTGCTGACCGCGCTGATGGTGCTGGCGATCGCGCTGGGTATCGGCGCCTCGATGACCACGCTGACCGTGTTCCACGTGCTGTCCGGCAACCCGATCCCGTCCAAGAGCGAGCGCCTGTTCTACGTGCAGCTGGACCCGCAACCGTCCGCCGGCTACAAGCCGGGCGACGAGCCGATGGACCAGGTGACCCGCTTCGACGCGGAGGAACTGCTGCGCCAGGGCAAGGCCAGGCGCCAGGCGCTGATGACCGGCGGCGGCCTGATCGTCGAGCCCGAAGGCAACGCACTGAAGCCGTTCGGCAGCGGCGCGCGCTATGCGTCGGCCGACTTCTTCCCGATGTTCGAGGTGCCGTTCGCGCACGGACGCGGCTGGAGCGCACAGGACGACAACGCCCGCGCGCGCGTGGCGGTGATCAGCAAGTCGCTCAACGAGAAGCTGTTCGGCGGCGCCGACGGTACCGGCCGCAACCTGCGCGTCGAGGGCCACACCCTGCGCATCGTCGGCGTGCTCGACGAATGGCGCCCGGTGCCGCACTTCTACGACCTGGCGACCGGCCGCTACGACAGCGGCGAGGACGTGTTCGTGCCGTTCTCCACCGCGATGGACCTGAAGCTCGGCCGCAACGGCAACATGAACTGCTACGGCGAAAGCCCGAATGCCGACAACACCCACGTCAACGCGAACTGCGTGTGGATCCAGTACTGGGTGGAGCTCGACGATGCGCGGCAGGTCGCGGACTACAAGGCCTACCTCGACAACTATTCCCGCCAGCAGCGCAGCGCCGGCCGCTACCAGCGCCCGCCCAACACCCAGTTGCGCGACGTGATGGCGTGGCTGGACTTCAACAACGTCGTGCCGGGCGACGTGCACCTGCAGCTGTGGCTGGCGCTGGCCTTCCTGCTGGTCTGCCTGGTCAACACCGTCGGCCTGCTGCTGGCGAAGTTCCTCCGCCGCAGCAGCGAGATCGGCGTCCGCCGCGCGCTGGGCGCCACCCGCGGCGCGATCTTCGCCCAGTACCTGGTGGAGTCGACCACGATCGGGCTCGCCGGCGGCGTGCTCGGGCTGGGCCTGGCGCTGCTCGGCCTGTGGGCGGTGCGGCAGCAGCCGGTGGACTACGCCGGCCTGGCCCGTCTCGACGCGCCGATGCTGCTGCTGACCTTCGTGCTCGCGCTGGTCGCCAGCCTGCTGGCAGGCCTGCTGCCCGCCTGGCGCGCGATGCAGATCACCCCGGCCGTCCAGCTGAAGTCGCAATGACGCCCGCCTCCCCCGCGCGCCAGCGGCGCCCGGGGGACGCCCCCTCTTCCCGGAGCCGTTCCATGGAAATCCGCCCCATCCTGTCCACCCTGCGCCGCCACAAGACCGCGGCGGCGCTGCTGGCGCTCGAGGTCGCGCTGACCTGCGCGATCGTCTGCAACGCGCTGTTCCTGATCGGCCAGCGCATCGAAGCCGTCGGCAAGCCGAGCGGCATCGACGAGGACCGCGTGCTGGAAGTGCGCGTCAACGGCATCGGCAGCGACGCCAACACGTACGCGATCACCAACGAGGACCTCGCGGCGTTGCGCGCGATCCCCGGCGTGGAGCGCGCCAGCGCGATCAACCAGCTGCCGTTCCGGCGCCGCGGCTCGTGGAACACCAGCCTGTCGCTGACCCGCGAGCAGGAGGTGCCGACCCTCAATGCCGCGCAGTACATGGGCACCGAGGACCTGGTCGAGACCCTCGGCCTGCGCATCGCCAAGGGCCGCGACTTCACCACCGACGAGTACGTCGACTTCGCCAGGATCGGCAACGAGATCGATCCCACCAAGGCGACGTTCCCGGTGCTGGTGACGCGCGCCGTGGCCGACAAGCTGTATCCCGACGGCAGCACCCTCGGCCGCACGGTCTACATGGGCAGCACCGGCCTGCGCGTGGTCGGCATCGTCGAGTCGCTGGCGCGGCCCAACACCTTCCAGGGACCGCTCACCCAGCAGTACTCGATCATCCTGCCGGTGCGCCTGAGCTACGGCGAGGGCTTCTACGCGGTGCGCGCGAAGGATCCGTCGCGGCGCAAGGAGATCCTCGGCGCGGTGGTCGCGGCGCTCGACAAGGTCGCCCCGAACCGCCTGCACGATGGACAGGTCACCTACGAGGAAACCCGCCGCGAGTACTTCCAGGACGACCGCGCGATGGCCTGGCTGCTGGTGGTGGTCTGCGTCGCGCTGCTGGTGGTGACCGCGCTCGGCATCGTCGGCCTGGCCAGCTTCTGGGTGCAGCAGCGGACCAAGCAGATCGGCGTGCGCCGCGCGCTGGGCGCGACCCGCGGGCAGATACTGCGCTACTTCCAGGTCGAGAACTTCCTGATCGCCGGCATCGGCATCGTGCTCGGCATGCTGCTGGCCTACGGCCTCAACCAGCTGCTGATGGGGACCTACGAACTGCCGCGACTGCCGTTGTGGTACCTGCCGGTCGGCGCGGTGGTGCTGTGGCTGCTCGGCCAGGCCGCGGTGTACGGACCGGCCCGCCGCGCGGCCTCGGTGCCGCCCGCGGTGGCGACCCGCAGCGTATGACCGCCGCGCACGCCCGCATGCGACGCCACTGCGCCAGCCTCGCGACCTGCTTCGTCCTCGCCATGGCCCCGGCCATGGCCTCGCCCGCCGATCCGCCGGGCGATGCCGCGACGCTGGACGCCACCATCGCCGCGCTCGACGGCGCGTTGTTCGATGCCTTCAACCGCTGCGCGGACCCCGCGCAGCTGCGGGTGCACGCGCGCTACTTCGCGCCGGACGTCGAGTTCTACCACGACACCGGCGGCGTCACCTGGACGCGCGAGGCGATGCTCGCCAACACCCGTACGCACGCCTGCGGCCACTACACCCGCAGCTTGGTGCCGGGCAGCCTGCGCGTCTCGCCGGTCAAGGATTTCGGGGCCATCGCCACCGGTGTCCACCGGTTCTGCCAGGCCGGCGCCGCGCGATGTGAAGGTGAAGCCGACTTCGCGATGGTCTGGCGCCTGCGCGACGGCGAATGGCAAGTCACGCGCGTGCTGAGTTACGGCCATCGCCGCAACCCGGCGGCGGAATCCCCGTAGGATTGCCGCATGCCCACCATCCTCGTCATCGACGACAATCCTTCGGTCGCGACCGCGCTGGACGTGCTGTTCTCGCTGCACGACCTGCACACGCTGCGCGCCGAGTCGCCGCGCGCCGGGCTGGAACTGCTGGCCCGCGAAGCGGTGGACCTGGTGATCCAGGACATGAACTTCGAGGCCGACACCACCTCGGGCGACGAGGGCGTGGCGTTGTTCCACCAGATCCGCGCGCGCCATCCCGACCTGCCGGTGATCCTGCTCACCGCGTGGACCCACCTCGAATCGGCGATCGACCTGGTCAAGGCCGGCGCCGCGGATTACCTCGCCAAGCCCTGGGACGACCGCAAGCTGCTGGCCACGGTCAACAACCTGCTGGAACTCGGCGAGGCGCGCCGCGAACTCTCGCAGGCCCGCGCCGGCGAACGCACGCGCCGCGACGCGCTGCTGCAGGGGCACGACCTGCGCGGCCTGGTGTATGCCGATCCGGCCAGCGAGGCGGTGCTCGCGCTGGCCTGCCAGGTCGCGCGCTCGGACCTGCCGGTGCTGGTCACCGGCCCGAACGGCGCGGGCAAGGAGCGCTATGCCGAGATCATCCACGCGAATTCCGCGGTGGCCGGCGGACCCTTCGTCGCGCTCAACTGCGGCGCGCTGCCGGCGGAGCTGATCGAGGCCGAACTGTTCGGCGCCGACGCCGGCGCCTACACCGGCGCGACCAAGGCGCGCGAGGGCAAGTTCGAGGCCGCCGACGGTGGCACGCTGTTCCTCGACGAGATCGGCACCCTGCCGCTGGCCGGCCAGGTCAAGTTGCTGCGCGTGCTCGAGACCGGCCGCTTCCAGCGCCTGGGCAGCAACCGCGAACGCAGCGTCAAGGTGCGCGTGGTCAGCGCGACGAACGCCGACCTGCCCGCGCTGATTGCCGAGGGCCGCTTCCGCGAGGACCTCTACTACCGCCTCAACGGCATCGAGCTGCGGGTGCCGCCGCTGGCGCAGCGCCCGCGCGACATCCTGCCGCTGGCCCGGCACTTCCTGCCGCCCGGCAAGCGGCTCGACGAGGATGCGGCGCGCGCGCTGCAGCGACACGCGTGGCCCGGCAACGTGCGCGAATTGCGCAACGTGATGCAGCGTGCGGCGTTGCTCGCGCGCGGCGACGTGATCGGCGCCGGGGACCTCGCCCTGCCGGCTGCGGCGGAGGCGGCAGCGGCCGGCGGCGACGAGCCCGATCGGGCCAGCATCGAGGCCGCGCTCGCGCGCAACGGCGGCGTGCTGGCGCAGGCCGCGGCCGACCTGGGCTTGTCGCGGCAGGCGCTGTACCGCCGCCTCGACCGCCTCGGCATCCCGCGCGGCTAGGCGTTCCACGATGCGCGTCCTCCGGGTCCTGCCGATCGCGGTGCGCATGGTCGCTATCGCGGTGGCCGGCATCGCCGCCACTGCCGCGGCGACCGCGGTGCTCGCGCGCTGGCTGCAACCATGGGCGGCGGCGCTGGTCGCGGCCGGCATCGTCGCGGCGATCGTCGCCACCGTGATCTGGCGCGCACTGGTGCCGATGCGCGCGCTGTTCCGTGCGCTTGCCGGCACCGTGGCGAGCTATCGCGACGGCGACTTCAGCTTCGGCATCACCTGGGACAAGGCCAGCGACCTGATCGAACTGGTCGATGCCCACAACGCGCTCGGCACCGCGCTGCGCGAGCAACGCCTGGCCCTCGTGCAGCGCGAACTGCTGCTCGACACCATGGTCCAGAACACGCCGGTGGCGATGGTGCTGGTCGATGCCGCGCGCCGCGTGGTGCTCGGCAACCTGGCCGCGCGGCGCATGCTGGGCGATGGGCGCCGGCTCGAGGGCCGCGCCTTCGAGGACCTGCTGGGGACCGCCGATCCGGCGGTGCGCGAGGCGTTCGCGCGCGGCGGCGACGGCATGTTCACCGTCGGCGATGCCGACGACGAGGACATCTACCACCTGTCGCGCCGGCGGTTCCGGCTCAACGGCCGCATCCACGAGCTGGTGCTCCTGCGCCAGCTCACCGCCGAGTTGCGCCGGCAGGAAGTGCAGACCTGGAAGAAGGTGATCCGGGTGATCAGCCACGAGCTCAACAACTCGCTGGCGCCGATCGCCTCGCTGGCGCATTCCAGCGCCGAGCTGCTGCGCCGCGGGCAGACCGAGCGCCTGCCGGAGGCGCTGGCCACCATCGAGGACCGTGCCCGCCACCTCGAGGGCTTCATCCGCGACTACGCGCGCTTCGCCAAATTGCCGGCGCCACGCACCGTGCCCGTGCCGTGGCGGCGCTTCGCCGGACAGCTGGCGACCCAGGTCGGCTTCACGCTCGACCTGCAGCCGGAGGACGGCATCGGCCGCTTCGATGCCGCGCAGCTGGAGCAGGCCCTGCTCAACCTGCTCAAGAACGCGCACGAATCCGGCTCGCCGGCGGATGCGGTGCGGCTGTCGATCCGGCGCACGCCGGAAGACTGGCGCATCGACGTGCTCGACCGCGGCAGCGGCATGAACGACGCGGTGCTGGCAAACGCGTTGCTGCCCTTCTATTCGACCAAGCGGCACGGCACCGGCCTGGGCCTGGCGCTGGCCCGCGAGATCGCCGAGGCGCACGGCGGGCGCATCGCCCTGCTCAACCGGCAGGGCGGCGGGCTGTGCGTGTCGATGGTGCTGCCCGCCTGATGCCCGCTCAGCCGGGTGTCGCGCCGCCCTTGCGCAGTGCCGTGTAGGCCCACCAGGGCTTGGGGTCGTCGCCGTCCATGAACGCGGTGATCGAGGCGAACACGTCGATCACGCACGGGTCGTGCCGCACGCCGGTTTTGCGGCACAGCGTCGCGTACAACTGCGCGGGATCGCGGCCGCGCAACTGCGCCGGGCGTTCGATGCCCAGCAGGCGCAGGTCGGCGGCGGTCGCCGGCCCGACATTGGGCAGGTCGGTCAGGTTGCGCACGGCGTCGCGCCGGACACGCGCGGGATTCATGGCTTGGGCGTCTTGACCGGCCGCCGCCAGCCATCCAGCGTGACCTGCCTGGCGCGCGCCACGGTCAGCCTGCCGTCCGGCGCGTCCTTGGTGAGGGTGGAACCGGCGCCGATGGTCGCGCCCTCGCCGATGCGCACCGGCGCCACCAGGGCGCTGTTGGAGCCGATGAAGGCGCCATCGCCGATGGTGGTGGTGGACTTGTTCGCGCCGTCGTAGTTGCAGGTGATGGTGCCGGCGCCGATGTTCACGCCGGCGCCGATGACGGCATCGCCGAGGTAGGCCAGGTGGTTGGCCTTGCTGCCCACGCCGAGCGTGGTGTTCTTGGTCTCGACGAAATTGCCGACGTGCGCGCCGTCAGCAAGCACGCTGCCGGGCCGCAGCCGCGCGAATGGGCCGATCGCCACCGCGCCCTCGGTCCGCGCGCCGTCGATGTCGCAGTGCGCACGTACTTCGGTGCCGGCGCCGAGCACCGCGTCCTTGATCCGGCAGAACGGCCCGATGCGCACGCCGTCGCCGAGCTCGACGCGTCCTTCGAACACCACGCCCACGTCGATCTCGACGTCGCGGCCCACGCCCACGCTGCCGCGGATGTCGACGCGGGCCGGGTCGGCCACGCGCGCGCCGGCCTCGCACAGGGCGCGCACCTGGCGCAGCTGGAACGCGCGCTCGAGCTGCGCGAGCTGCCACGGATCGTTGGCGCCCTCGGTCTCCAGCGGGTCGGCGACCACCACGATCTCGGCGGCGGCGTATTCGTCGGCGGCCGCGGCGAACACGTCGGTGAGGTAGTACTCGCCCTGCGCGTTGTCGTTGCGCAGGTGCTCCAGCCAGCGGCGCAGCGCGGTGGAATCGGCGGCGATCACGCCTGTGTTGATCAGGCGGATGCGGCGCTGCTCCTCGTCGGCGTCCTTGTGCTCGACGATCGCGGCCACGCGGCCTTCGGGATCGCGCAGGATGCGGCCGTAGCCGGCGGGATCGTGCAGCTCGGTCGCGAGCACCGCCAAGCGACCCGGCGCTTGCAGCAGGCGGCGCAGCGACGCCGCGGTGATCAGCGGGACGTCGCCGTACAGCACCAGCACGCGCGCGTCGTCGGGTACGCCGGGCATCGCCTGTTGCACCGCATGCCCGGTGCCGAGCTGGCGCGCCTGCTCGGCCCACGCCAGGCCAGGCTGGTCGGCGAAGGCCGTGCGCACGGCCTCGCCGCCGTGCCCGTAGACCACGTGGATGCCCTGCGGCTGCAGCGCGCGCGCGGCATCGATGGCATGCGCCAGCATCGGCCTGCCGGCGATCTTCTGCAGCACCTTGGGCAGCGCGGACTTCATCCGCTTGCCCTCGCCGGCGGCGAGGATGACGACGTGCAACGGTGCGCTCATGGCGGGGTCCGGGAGGAGACCCATGGATTCTAGCGACTGGCCGTGCCGGCGCGCGCCGCGTTGACGCAGGGGGACGAGTCCCTAGCATGCACGGATGACCACGCCCCGCCCGACGCAGGCCTCCCGCTCGCAAGCCGTTTTGCTCTGGGGCGGGTTCGGCGCATGCCTCGCCGGGATCGCCCTGCATCGCGCCTGGAGCGCGATCGCGTTCCCGCGCGTCTTCGAACACCTCGTGCTGGCACTGCTCGCGCTGGGCGCGGCGCGCCTGCTCCAGCGGGCATTGCGCTGGCCGTTGGCGACCGTGCTGGCGGCGACCTGGCTCGCCGCATCGTTGGCCTACCTTGGCCCCTTGCCGCTGGCCGCCGCCAGCCTGCTGGCGGGCGCCGCCATCGCGCTCGGCAGCTTCATCCTGCCGGGGCCGGTGGCGCTACCGATGGGACTGGTGCTGGTCGCGGCCGGCAGCGGGTGGTGGTTGTCGGTCCCGCTGCATCACCGCGCGACCGATGCGATCGCCTGCCTCGCCCTGGTCGCCTGGCGGCACGACGCCGTTGCCGGCGCGCTGCGCCTCGCCTGGCGCAGCTTCGATGCCAGCGCCCGTGCCGCGCCAGGCAGCGCGGCCGCCACCATGCTCCTGCTCGGCCTCGCGGCGACGTCGGCGTGGCTGCCGACCATGCAGGCGGATGACGTCGGCTACCACCTGGGCCTTGCCTGGGAACTGCAGGCGACCGGTCGCTATGCGATGGCCGCCGCGCACCACGCGTGGGCAGTCGCCCCCTGGGCCGGCGACGTGTTGCACGGCATCGTCCAACTCCTGGCCGGACGCGAGGCGCGTGGCGCGCTCAACCTGGCATGGCTGGCGATCGCGGCGGGCGCCCTGCATGCCACCGCCGGCGCGTTGGGCGCAAGCGATGCGCGACGCTGGTGGAGCGTGGCGCTGATGGCCAGCCTCCCGCTGAGCCTGCACTTGCTGGCGGGGATGCAGACCGAGCTGCCGGCGAGCGCATTGCTTGCCGTGCTGGCCTGGCTGGTCCTGCACGGCGATCTCCCGGTAGCGCGCCGAGGAATGGCGATCGCGTTGGTCTATGGCGGCTTGTGGGCTCTCAAGCCGCTGCACGGGCTGGCGGCCCTGCCCATGCTCGGCTGGGCAGCATGGCGGCATCGCCGTGCGCTGGGCGCAGCAAGCGGGCTCCTGCTGGCGCTGGTGGCCGCGCTCGCCGGCGGGGCCAGCTATGCCCATGCTTGGTGGCGCACCGCCAATCCGGTGCTGCCGCTGCTCAATGGCTGGTTCCGTTCTCCCGCGTTCCCGCCGACCGACTTCACCGACCCGCGCTGGCATGCCGGCATCGGCATCGACCTTCCATGGCGGCTGACGTTCGAGACCCCGCGCTACCTCGAGGGATTCGCCGGGGGCGCGGGCTTCGTGCTGGTCGCGCTTGCGGGGGCATGGTGGCTTGCACTGCGCGAGCCGCGGACCCGCGCCCTCGCCATCGTCGCCACCCTCGCCCTGGTCGGCAGCGCCCTGCCGATGCAGTACGCGCGCTACCTGCATCCCTCGCTGGTGCTGCTGCTGCCCGCGCTGGTCGCCGCTTACCCGCCCGGCGCAGCTGCGCGGACCGCACTGTGGGCGCTGTGCGCGCTGCAGCTCGCGTTCGCGACCAACGCGGACTGGATGTTGCGCACCGGCGCCTTGAAGCGCGTGCTGGCCCATCCACTGGACGATGCGCCGTTGTTCGAGCGCTACGTCCCGGAGCGACTGATCGCGCGCACCCTGCGCGAACGGGACGACCCGCGGCCGGTACTCGTGGTGGCCGGACGCGTCGGTGCCTTGCCCGAACTCGGTCCGCGCGCACGCACCACCAGTTGGTATGCCCCCGCGCTCGAGCAAGCCGCCGGCATCGCGACGGCGGATCCGTCGGGGCAGGCATGGGCCCGCCTGTTGCGCGCGCACGACATCGGCCACGTGGTGGTCGACGATGCCCATGCCACGGTGGCGTTGCGCAACGGCCTGCGGCTCGCCAGTGCCGACGAGGTCGCGCGCGTGGCCGATGCAACGGCATGGCGCTTGCCGGAGAATGCAGGCCCATGACCCTGCGCCGCCATGCGATGTCCTACGCCGCCATCGGCCTCGTCCAATGGCTGGTCGAATACGGCCTGATGGTCGTGCTCAGCCGCTGGGTGATGCCGGTGGAACCCGCCAACGTCATCGGCCGCCTCGCCGGCGCCGTGCTCGGCTTCTGGCTCAACGGCAAGTGGACCTTCGCCGGCGACGATACCCATGTCGGCCGCCACGCGGCGGTGCGCTTCGTGGCGATGTGGCTGGCGCTGACCGTGCTCAACACCTGGATCGTGGCCGCGATCGACGACCGCTACGGCCTCGGCCTGGCGCAATTGCTCAAGCCTGGCGCGGACCTGGTATCCGGCGGCGTCGGCTTCCTGCTGTCGCGGCATTGGGTCTACAAGAAGGCGGCTTGATCGACGCGGCGTGTGCCCAGTCCATCGCGACCGAAAAACAAAAACGCCGGCTTTCGCCGGCGTCCCGATGATGCGATGTCGCGCGCGCCTCAGTGCTTGAGGTTCTTGCGCAGGCGCTCCAGCGCCTGCAGCTGCGCGGTGACCTCGGCCAGGCGCTGCTGCGCTTCGGCGATCTCCAACGGCTCGCCACGGCGGGCGATGATGCGCTCGGCCTCTTCCTTGGCCGCGCGCACCGCGGCCTCGTCGATGGCGTCGGCGCGCACCGCGGTGTCGGCGAGCACGGTGACCACGGTCGGCTGCACCTCGAGGATGCCGCCGGAGATCGCGAAGTCCAGCTTCTCGCCGCCCGGCAGGGTCACCACGACCTTGCCCGGCTTCAGGCGCGTGATCAGCGGCGCGTGCTTCGGCGCGATGCCGAGTTCGCCGAGTTCGCCGGTGGCGACGACCAGCTCCGCCTCGCCGTGGAAGATCTCGGCCTCGGCGCTGACGATGTCGCAACGGATGGTGCTGCTCATAACGTGCTTCTCTTCCTTGTCCCCCCCTCCCGTTCACGGGAGAGGGCAGGGGTGAGGGCCGGCGGGCGCGAACGCCCGCGCGCCATCATCAGGCCGCCAGCTTCTTCGCCTTCTCGACGGCCTCGTCGATCGAGCCGACCATGTAGAACGCCTGCTCCGGCAGGTGGTCGTAGTCGCCGTCGACAATGCCCTTGAAGCCGCGGATGGTTTCCTTCAGCGGCACGTACTTGCCCGGCGAGCCCGTGAACACTTCGGCCACGGTGAACGGCTGGCTGAAGAAGCGCTCGATCTTGCGCGCGCGGGCCACGGCCAGCTTGTCCTCTTCGGACAGCTCGTCCATGCCCAGGATCGCGATGATGTCCTTCAGTTCCTTGTACTTCTGCAGGGTCGACTGCACGCGGCGCGCGGTGTCGTAGTGCTCGTTGCCGATCACGTTCGGATCGAGCTGGCGGCTGGTCGAGTCCAGCGGGTCGACCGCCGGGTAGATGCCCAGCGAGGCGATGTTGCGCGACAGCACGACGGTGGCGTCGAGGTGGGCGAAGGTGGTCGCCGGCGACGGGTCGGTCAGGTCGTCCGCGGGCACGTACACGGCCTGGATCGAGGTGATCGAGCCGGTCTTCGTCGAGGTGATGCGCTCCTGCAGCACGCCCATTTCCTCGGCCAGGGTCGGCTGGTAGCCCACCGCCGACGGCATGCGGCCCAGCAGCGCGGACACTTCGGTGCCGGCCAGGGTGTAGCGGTAGATGTTGTCGACGAACAGCAGCACGTCGCGGCCTTCGTCGCGGAAGTACTCGGCCATGGTCAGGCCGGTCAGCGCGACGCGCAGGCGGTTGCCCGGCGGCTCGTTCATCTGGCCGTACACCATCGCCACCTTGGACTTCTCGTGCTCCTGCACGTTGACGACGCCCGACTCCTGCATCTCGTGGTAGAAGTCGTTGCCCTCGCGGGTACGCTCGCCCACGCCGGCGAACACCGACAGGCCCGAGTGCTCGGTCGCGATGTTGTTGATGAGTTCCATCATGTTCACGGTCTTGCCCACGCCGGCGCCGCCGAACAGGCCGACCTTGCCGCCCTTCGCGAACGGGCACATCAGGTCGATGACCTTGATGCCGGTTTCCAGCAGGTCGGTGGTCGAGGACTGGTCCTCGTAGCTCGGCGCCGCGCGGTGGATTTCCCACTGGGTGTCGGCCTTGACCGGGCCGGCCTCGTCGATCGGGTTGCCCAGCACGTCCATGATGCGGCCGAGGGTGCCGATGCCGACCGGCACCGAGATCGCGCGGCCGGTGTTCTCGGCGACCAGGTTGCGCTTCAGGCCGTCGGTGGAACCCAGCGCGATGGTGCGCACGACGCCGTCGCCCAGCTGCTGCTGGACCTCGAGCGTGATGTCGGTGCCGTGCACCTTCAGTGCGTCGTACACCTTCGGCACGTCCTCGCGCGGGAATTCGACGTCGACGACCGCGCCGATGATCTGTACGACCTTGCCCTGGTTGCTCATGGTTGTTTCCTCGAAAACTCTTGGATGCTGCTTCGTTGTGTCAAACCGCCGCGGCGCCGCCGACGATTTCCGAAATTTCCTGGGTGATCGCCGCCTGCCGCGCCTTGTTGTAGACGAGGTTCAGGGTGCCGATCAGCTTGGTCGCGTTGTCGCTCGCGGCCTTCATCGCGACCATGCGCGCGGCATGCTCGGAGGCCACGTTCTCCATCACCGCCTGGTACACCAGCGACTCGATGTAGCGGGTCAGCACGTGGTCCAGCACGGTCTCCGCGTCGGGCTCGTACAGGTAGTCCCAGTCGTGGCGCGCGACCTGCGCCTCGGGCGCCGGCAGCGGCAGCAACTGGTCGAACGTCGCGCGCTGGGTCATGGTGTTGACGAAGTCGTTGTACGACAGGAACACCTTGTCGACCTTGCCGCTGCTGTAGGCGTCCAGCATCACCTTGATGACGCCGACCAGCTGCTCGAGGTGCGGGACGTCGCCGAGGTGGGTGACCGAGGCCAGCATGCCGACCTTGATCCGGCGGAAGAACACCGAGGCCTTCTGGCCGATGGTGACGACGTCGACCTCGATGCCCTGCTCCTGCAGCTTGCGGAAATCCGCCAGCAGCTTGCGGAACATGTTGTTGTTGAGGCCGCCGGCCAGGCCGCGGTCGGACGACACCACGATGTAGCCGACCCGCTTCACCTCGCCGCGCTGGACGAGGTAGGGATGGCGGTATTCCGAGTTCGCCTGCGCCAGGTGCCCGATCAGCTGCTTCATCGCCCGCGCGTAGGGGCGCGAGGCCTTCATCCGGTCCTGCGCCTTGCGGATCTTGGAGGCCGAGACCATCTCGAGCGCGCGCGTCACCTTGCGGGTGTTCTGCACGCTCTTGATCTTCGTCTTGATTTCGCGTCCGCCTGCCATGCTCGTCTCTTCTTCGTCGTTCGACGGCGCAGGTCAGCGACCCGCGCGCCCGGTTCCGGTGCCGCTTACCAGCTGCCCGTCGCCTTGAAGTCCTCGATGCCCTTCTTGAACGCGGCCTCGATGTCGTCGTTCCAGTCGCCCGACGCGGCCACCGAGCCCATCAGCTCGCCGGCGGTGTTGGCGAAGTGCGCGTGCAGCGCATCCTCGAACGCACCGATCTTGGCGACCGGGACCTCGTCCATGTAGCCCTTGTCGACCGCGTAGATCGACAGCGCCTGCTCGGCCACCGACATCGGGGCGTACTGCTTCTGCTTCATCAGCTCGGTGACGCGCTGGCCGCGCTCCAGCTGCTTGCGGGTCGCGTCGTCCAGGTCGGAGGCGAACTGCGCGAACGCCGCCAGCTCGCGGTACTGCGCCAGCGCGATGCGGATGCCGCCCGACAGCTTCTTCATGATCTTGGTCTGCGCCGCGCCACCCACGCGCGACACCGAGATGCCGGCGTTCACGGCCGGGCGGATGCCGGCGTTGAACAGGTCGGTCTCGAGGAAGATCTGGCCGTCGGTGATCGAGATCACGTTGGTCGGCACGAACGCCGACACGTCGCCGGCCTGGGTCTCGATGATCGGCAGCGCGGTCAGCGAGCCGGTCTTGCCCTTCACGGCGCCGTCGGTGAACTTCTCGACGTATTCCTCGGACACGCGCGCGGCGCGCTCCAGCAGGCGGCTGTGCAGGTAGAACACGTCGCCCGGGTAGGCTTCGCGGCCCGGCGGGCGGCGCAGCAGCAGCGAGATCTGGCGGTAGGCCACGGCCTGCTTGGACAGGTCGTCGTAGATGATCAGCGCGTCTTCGCCGCGGTCGCGGAAGTACTCGCCCATCGCGCAGCCCGAGTAGGCGCTGATGTACTGCATCGCGGCGGACTCGGAGGCGGAGGCGGCGACCACGGTGGTGTAGGCCATCGCGCCGTACTGCTCGAGCTTGCGCACGATGTTGGCGATCGTCGAGTTCTTCTGGCCGATCGCCACGTAGATGCACTTAATGCCCGAGTGCTTCTGGTTGATGATCGCGTCGACCGCGAGCGCGGTCTTGCCGGTCTGGCGGTCGCCGATGATCAGCTCGCGCTGGCCGCGGCCGATCGGGATCATGCTGTCGACCGACTTGTAGCCGGTCTGCACCGGCTGGCTGACCGACTTGCGCCACACCACGCCCGGGGCGATGGTCTCCACCGGCGAGCTGGTCTTGGCGTCGATCGGGCCCTTGCCGTCGATCGGCTCGCCCAGCGCGTTCACCACGCGGCCGAGCAGCTCCGGGCCGGTCGGCACCGAGAGGATCTGGCCGGTGGTCTTGGCGGTGTCGCCCTCGCGCAGGTGCTCGTAGTCGCCCAGCACCACCGCGCCCACCGAGTCGCGCTCCAGGTTCAGCGCCAGCGCGTAGGTGTTGCCCGGCAGTTCGATCATCTCGCCCTGCATGACGTCGGCCAGGCCGTGGATGCGCACGATGCCGTCGGACACCGAGGTCACGGTGCCTTCGTTGCGGGCCTCGGCGGCGAGCTTGACCTTCTCGATGCGGGTCTTGATCAGTTCGCTGATTTCGGACGGGTTGAGCGTGGAAGTGGCCATCTTGGGTTCCTTGGTGCCGGCGTCGCCGTCGGCAAGATTCAAAAAGCGGTCTCGAATGGATTAGTGCGACAGCGCCGCCTCGAGGCGGCCGAGCTTGCCCTTGATCGAGCCGTCGATCACCACGTCGCCGGCGTCGATCACCGCGCCGCCGATCAGGCTCTCGTCGACCGCGGCCTCGACCTCGACGTCGCGGCCGAAGCGGCGGCGCAGGGCGGCCTTGATCGTCTCCAGCTCGGCGGCCGGCAGGGCCGCGGCGGAGGTGACCTTCGCCTTGACCACGCGCTCGGCCTCGAACCGCAGCTCGTCGTACAGGCCGGCGATCTCGGGCAGCAACGACAGCCGGCGGTTGTCGAACAGCAGGCCGAGGAAGTTGCCGAACGCCTCGCCGGCACCATCGGGCGCGAGCAGCGCCACCGCGTCGGCGGCGGACAGCTTCGGGTGGCCGAGCACCGCGGCGACCTGCGGGTCTGCGGCGACGCGGGCGGCGAACGCCAGCGCCTGCGACCACGCGGGCAGCGTGCCGGCGTCGCGCGCCAGCGAGAACGCGGCGCGGGCGTAGGGTCGGGCGAGGGTCAGGGCCTGGCTCATCGGTCGATCCTCAGAGCTGCGCGGCCAAGTCGTCGATCAGCGCCTTCTGGTCGTTGGCGTTGATCTCGCGCTTGAGCAGCTTCTCGGCGCCGCTGACCGCCAGCGCGGACACCTGCTTGCGCAGGTCTTCCTTGGCGCGGTTGGCGGCGGCCTCGATCTCGGCCTCGGCCAGCGCCTTCTGGCGGTTGCCCTCGGCGATCGCGTCGGCCTTGGCCGCGTCGATCAGCTGGTTGGCGCGCTGGTGGGCCTGCTCGATGATCTCGTTGGCCTTGACCCGCGCCGCCTTCAGCTCCTCGGCGACCTTGTCTTGGGCCTGCGCGAGGTCCTTCTGCGCGTTGTCCGCGGCGGCCAGGCCTTCCGCGATCTTCCGCTGGCGCTCCTCGATCGCCGACATCAGCGGCGGCCAGATGAACTTGACGGTGAACCAGATGAGGATCGCGAACGAGATCATCTGGCCGAGGAATGTCATCAATGACGGATTCATGTCTTACCTTGCTCGACGCGTGTCAGACGTGCCTTGGAGGCGGCGCCGCGGCAGGCCGCGACGCCGGTGTGCCGACGTGCACGGCCTGGGCCGCGCACGCCGTCCCGCGTGACGCGATCAGGCGCCGGTGGCGGCCTGGACGGCAGCCAGCAGCGGGTTCGCGAACGCGAACATCATCGCCACGCCGACGCCGATCAGGAACGCCGCGTCGATCAGGCCGGCGAGCAGGAACATGCGGCCCTGCAGCATCGGGACCAGTTCCGGTTGGCGGGCGGCCGACTCGAGGAACTTCGAGCCCATGACGCCGATGCCGAGGGCGGCGCCCAGCGCACCCAGGCCGACGATGATGCCGATGGCGACGGCGGTGAAAGCCTGGACGTTGGCGATGAATTCCATGGTGGATCTCCGGTTTCGGTACTAACTGTTGGAAGTGGTGGAACGGTGGAAGGTGGAACGCGGGTCAGTGGTGCTCGTGCGCCATCGCGAGGTACACGACGGTCAGCACCATGAAGATGAAGGCCTGCAGCAGGATGATCAGGATGTGGAAGATCGCCCACACCGACTGGAAGATCACGCCGGGGACGAAGGTGACCCAGGACATGAACAAGCCTGCGATCAGCATGAACACCAGCTCGCCGGCGTACATGTTGCCGAACAGTCGCATGCCCAGGCTGACCGGCTTGGACAGGTATTCGACGAGGTTGAGGAACAGGTTCGGGATCGCCAGCACGACCTTGGCGAAGGCGCCGTGCGCGTGGAAGGGCGCGGTGAACAGCTCCTTGGTGAAGCCCCAGCCGCCCTTGGCCTTGATCGAGTAGAAGATGATCAGCAGGAACACGGTGATCGACAGCGCGAACGTGGTGTTCACGTCTGCGGTCGGGACCACGCGCAGGTAGGTATGGTGCGCGGCTTCCTCGCCGGCCACCGCGGTGATCGCCGCGCTGGGCAGGTCCAGCGGCAGCAGGTCCATGGTGTTCATGAAGGCGACCCAGACGAAGATCGTCAGCGCCAGCGGGGCGATGAAGCGACGGTCGCCGTGGAAGGTGTCCTTGACCTGGGCGTCGACGAACTCGACCACCAGTTCGACGAAGGCCTGCGCCTTGGACGGCACGCCGGAGGTCGCCTTGCGCGCCTGCGTCCACATCAGGAAGGAGGCCAGCAGGCCCAGCGCCAGCGCGATCACCCACGAATCGAAGTGGATGGTGCCGAACGCGAATTCCTTCGTGTTGTGGGTCAGGTGGTGGACGATGTAGGCCGTCAGGCCGCCACCGGATTCTCCACCGCTGGGTTCGCCCGCCATGCCGCCCAGAATCACGCCGTCCAAGATCACGCGTTCGTCCTCGTACCGTGCTTCGCTGCCGCGAACTTCATGGAAAACAGGAAAGCCGCCGCGGCCATCGCCGCCCCGGCCAGCGCCGGCACCGCCGGCAACCGCCACACCGCCATCGCCAGATACAGGCCGACGCCGACGACCAACCACTTCACCGCCGTGCCGAGCAGCAGGCGCCCGAGTGCGGCACCCGCACCGGCCACCCCGCCCCCGAAGGCGCTCCAGCCCGCCAGCAGGCTACCCAGCGCCATCGATCCACCCCCGGCCAGCGCCGCCAATGCCGCAGGCGGGCCGAGCATGAGGCAGGCTGTTGCCGTCGCCAGCGTGGCGATGGCCTGGTAGGCCACCACCCGCAGCGCCAGCCGCCAGCCCGCGGCAGCGGAGTTCAGCACGCGGAGGATCCAGCTTCGGTAAGGGAGCCGCGGAACGAAAACCGTCCTGCGGAGCCGCAAAAGTATAGCAGGCGTGAAAATTGCGCGGCAACCGCCAAACGCTCGCCCCGCGGGCGGAAACTTTCCCGCGCCAGGCCGGTCACATTGCCTGCGCCCGCTCTTCCTCGTCGGCTCCGGACGGGCGCCCGAAGCCCCGGCCCCTTCCCCGGCCGGGGCTTTTTTATGGGGCTTCGAAAATCGATTGACGATCGCTATCAATCGAATGCAAACATCCGACTGGACGGGCGCGCCAAGACAGGCAAGATGCGAATCAGTCGCATCAAAGGCCGTGCCCGCATGTCCAAGACACTGAGTTTCGCCGCACTCCACTTCACCGTCGCGTTCGCGGTGGGTTGGCTGCTGACCGGCAACTGGATGATCGGTGGCGCGCTCGCGCTGGTTGAACCGGCCTGCAACACGGTGGTGTTCCACTTCCACGAAAAGGTCTGGAAGCGGATCGAAGCGCGACGCTTGGCCGCCCCTGCGCCGGTTCCGGCCATCGCCGGCGCCTGAGCGCGCATCGGCCGCGCGCCCGGCGCTGCCGGCTTATTTCTTCTTCGGGATGTACAGGTCGGTGATGCTGCCGTCGTAGACCTCGGCCGCCATCCCCACCGACTCGCTCAGCGTCGGGTGCGGGTGGATGGTGTGGCCGATGTCGTGCACCTCGCAGCCCATCTCGATCGCCAGCGCGAGTTCGGCGATCAGCTCACCGGCATGCACGCCGACGATGCCGCCGCCGATGATCCGATGGCTGTCCTCGTCGAACACCAGCTTGGTGAAGCCTTCCGTGCGCGACAACCCGATCGCGCGGCCCGAGGCCGCCCACGGGAACTTGCCCACGCCGACCTTCAGGCCCTTCGCCTTCGCCTCGGTCTCGGTGACGCCGACCCAGGCGATCTCCGGATCGGTGTAGGCGACGCTCGGGATCACCCGCGCCACCCACTCCTTCTTTTCGCCGGCCGCGACTTCGGCGGCGAGCTTGCCCTCGTGCGTCGCCTTGTGCGCCAGCATCGGCTGCCCGACCAGGTCGCCGATGGCGAAGATGTGCGGCACGGTGGTGCGCATCTGCCGATCGACGTCGATGAAGCCACGCTCGCTTACCGCCACGCCCGCCTTGGCTGCGTCGAGCTTGCCGCCATTCGGCGCACGCCCCACCGACACCAGCACGCGGTCGTAGACCTTGCCTGCGGGGATGCTCTCGCCCTCGAACGCGACCTCGATGCCCTGCTTGCCCGCCTTGGCCTCGACCACCTTGGTCTTCAGGTGGATCGCCACGCCCTGCTTCTTCAGGCGGTCGGCCAGCGGCTTGACCAGGTCGGCATCCGCGCCCGGCATCAGCTGCGGCATGAACTCGACCACGGTCACCTCGCTGCCCAGCGCGCGGTACACCGTGGCCATTTCCAGGCCGATGATCCCGCCGCCCACGACGAGCATGGTCTTCGGCACGTCGGCCAGGTCCAGCGCGTCGGTGGAATCCATGACCCGCGGGTCGTCCCACGGGAACGCCGGCAGCTTCACCGGCTGCGAGCCGGCCGCGATGATGCACTGGGCGAAGCGCAGCACCTGCGCCTTGCCGTCTTCGCCAACCACCTCGAGTTCGTGCGCGGACAGGAACTTCGCGGTGCCCTGCACGACCCGCACCTTGCGCTGCTTGGCCATCCCGGCCAGGCCCTTGGTAAGCTGGCCGACGACCTTGTCCTTGTACTGGCGCAGCTTGTCGATGCTGATCGTCGGCGCGCCGAAATCGACGCCGTAGTCGCTGGCGTGCGCGGCCTGTTCGATCACGTCGGCGGCATGCAGCAGCGCCTTGGACGGGATGCAGCCGACGTTGAGGCAGACGCCGCCGAGGCTGGCGTAGCGCTCGATGAGCACGGTGTCGAGGCCGAGGTCGGCGGAGCGGAACGCGGCGGTGTAGCCGCCGGGACCGGCACCGATCACCACCATCGCGCATTCGAGGTCGGCCTTGCGGCCGGAAGACGACGCGGCGCTTGGCGCAGGCGCTTTTTCCCCCTCTCCCTTGACGGGAGAGGGCTGGGGAGAGGGTGTTGCTGCGGCAGAGACGCCCTCTCCCGCCGCGCTGCGCGCGTCGACCTCTCCCACGAGGGGAGAGGTGGAACCGCTCTCGATGATGGCGATCACGCTGCCTTCGGACACCTTGTCGCCCAGCTTCACCTTGAGCGCCTTGACCACGCCGTCGGCGATCGCCGGCACTTCCATCGTGGCCTTGTCGGATTCCAGGGTGACCAGGCCCTGGTCCTTCTTCACTGTGTCGCCGACCGCGACCAGCAACTCGATCACCGGCACGTCGCCGTGGCCGCCGATGTCGGGCACCTTGCTTTCGATGTCTGCCATGCCCGTTCTCCGTCAGAGCATGGCCCGACGCATGTCGGCCAGCAGTTGCGCGAGGTAGGCGGTGAAGCGCGCGGCGGCGGCGCCGTCGATCACCCGGTGGTCGTAGCTCAGCGACAGCGGCAGCACCAGCCGCGGCTGGAAGGCCTTGCCGTCCCAGACCGGCTTCATGTCGGACTTCGACACGCCGAGGATCGCCACTTCCGGCGCATTGATGATCGGCGTGAACGCGGTGCCGCCGATCCCGCCCAGCGAACTGATGGTGAAGCAGCCGCCCTGCATCTGTTCCGGCTTGAGCTTGCCGTCGCGCGCCAGCGCGGCCAGCTCGCCCATCTCGCGGGCGATCTGCAGCACGCCCTTCTGGTCGGCGTCGCGCAGGACCGGCACGACCAGGCCGTTCGGGGTGTCGGCGGCGAAGCCGATGTGGAAGTACTGCTTGAGGACGAGGGTGTCGCCGTCGAGCGAGGCGTTGAAGGTGGGGAACTTCTTCAGCGCGGCCACGCTGGCCTTGATCAGGAAGGCCAGCATCGTGACCTTGCCCAGCTTGCCGGCGGCGATCGCCTTGGCGTTCTCGTCGTTGAGGGCGACGCGCAGCGCCTCGAGCTCGGTGATGTCGGCATCGTCGTGCTGGGTGACGTGCGGGATCATCGCCCAGTTGCGCGCGAGGTTGGCCCCGGAAATCTTCTGGATGCGCGACAGCGGCTTGCTTTCGATGGCGCCGAACTTGGCGAAGTCCACCTTCGGCCACGGGATCAGGTCCAGGCCGCCCCCGCCGCCCGTGCGCGCCGGCGCCACGGCCGCGACGCCGCCAGCCAGCGCCGCCTTGACGTATTTCTGCACGTCTTCCTTGCCGATCCGGCCGCCGCGTTCGGTGCCCGCCACCTGCATCAGGTCGACGCCGAGCTCGCGCGCGAACAGGCGCACCGCCGGGCTGGCGTAGGGAACCTTGTCGGGCAGCACGGCATCGGCCTCGAAGCGCACCGGCGGCAGGCCGGCCCCCATCGGCGCGGCCGCGGCGATCGAGGCCTTGGCGATGTTGTCGGGCTCGGCCGCCACCGCCACCGGCTCCACCCGGGTGCCGGTCTCCGCGGCGACGGTGGTCGCGGCCGGGGCCGCCGGCTGCGCCGGGGCCGGAGCAGCAGGGGCCGCCTGCGCGGCCGGCGCCGCGGCGGCATCGGCCACCTCGATCACCGCGACCAGGGCGCCCTCGGACACCGTGTCGCCGAGTTGCACCTTGAGTTCGCGCAGGATCCCGGCGAACGGCGACGGGACTTCCATCGTGGCCTTGTCGGATTCCAGGGTAACCAGCCCCTGGTCCTTGGCGACGGTGTCGCCGGGCTTGGCGAGCAGTTCGATCACGGGCACGTCGCTGTGACCCCCGATGTCGGGGACGCGTGCTTCCTTCAGCTCGGCCATGCCGGACTCCGGTGCTTGCAAGGGCCCGTATTGTTGGCATACCCACGCGCCTGGAACAAACATTCGGCGGCGTACTTTTGTTTCATCCGGGTATTTCGATGAATCGCCCCGAATCCCTGCCGGAAGTCGGGGTGACCGACGCCGTGGCAGGGCCACGACGAGCAACCCTCGCGACGATCGGGGCATCCCTTCCTGCACGGCGCCCTCCCCCGCGCCGCAGCGAGGTCCCCGATGCGATCCCTTCGACACCTGTGGTGGCGCGGCCTGCTGGCGCTGGGGCTGGTCCTGGCCGGCCTGGGCGGCGGACTGGGGGCCGCCAGCGTGGCCGAGCGGACGCCCGACTGGCCCGCCCACCCGCTCGCCCACGCCGTCCACGCGTGCGTGGACGCGCTGCCGGCCTGATCGCCGGGCTCAGGGGTGCTCGGCCTCGGCGTGCACGCGCTCGCGGCGGATCAGGTACAGCCCGCTGCCGACGATGATCGCCGCGCCCAACCAGGTCAGACCGTCGGGCAGCACGCCCCACAGCGACAAGTCCAGCAGCACGCCCCAGACCAAGGCGCTGTATTCCAGCGGCGCGACCAGCGAGGCTTCGCCGCTGCGGAAGGCCTCGGTGATGGTGTACTGCCCGAGCGCGCCGGCGATGCCGATCCCCGCGATGATCGCGGCGTGCTCGCCGCGCAGCGGCACCCAGCCCGGCCACGCCAGCAGGCCGGCGCCCAGCGCCATCAGCGCCAGCAACCAGAAGGTGGTGGCCTGGGTGCTGTCGGTGCGCGCCAGCACGCGCACCAGGATCGCCGAGACCGCGTAGCCGAAGGCCGCCACCAGCACCGCCAGCCCGGCCAGGGTCAGCACGCCCTCCCCGGTCGGGCGCAGCACCACCAGCACCCCGAGCAGGCCGACCGCGATCGCGGTCCAGCGCCGCGGGCCCACATGCTCGCCGAGGATCGGCACCGACAGCGCGGTGATCAGCAGCGGCGCCACGAAGAAGATCGAGTACGCGGTGGACAGCGGCAGGCGCTTCAGCGCGTACACGAAGCTGGCCATCATCACGATGCCCAGCACCCCGCGCACCAGGTGCAGCGGCCAGCGCACGCGCAGCAAGGCGCCGGCGCCCGCGCTCGCCAGCGCCCAGCCGAGCACCAGCGGCAGCGAGGACAAACCGCGCATCGCGGCGACCTGGAACGGCGGGTAGTGCGCCGACAGCGTCTTCAGCCCGGCGTCCATCAACGCGAACAGGGCCACCGAGACCAGCATGAGCAGGGCGGCGCGTCGGGGTTGCAGGGCGGGGGTCGCGGGCATCCGCCCAGCATGCGGTAACCTGCGCGCCCCGTCATCCCGCCCGCCGCCATGCCCTCGTTCGACATCGTCTCCGAAGTGGACACCCACGAACTCACCAACGCGGTCGACCAGGCCAACCGCGAGCTCGGCACCCGCTTCGACTTCAAGGGCGTGGACGCCAAGTTCGTGCTGGAGGACAAGGTGATCGCGCAGTCGGCGCCCAGCGATTTCCAGCTGCAGCAGATGACCGACATCCTGCGCGCGCGCCTGATCGCGCGGAAGATCGACGTGCGCTGCCTGGAGTTCGGCGACATCGAGACCAACCTGGCTGGGGCGAGGCAGAAGGTCACGGTCAAGCAGGGCATCGAGCGCGAACTGGCGAAGAAGCTGCAGGGCGCGATCAAGGACGCCAAGCTCAAGGTCGAGGCGCAGATCAACGGCGACAAGCTGCGGGTCACCGGCAAGAAGCGCGACGACCTGCAGGCGACGATGGCGCTGCTGCGCGGCCAGGACTTCGGGCTGCCGCTGCAGTTCGACAACTTCCGTGACTGAGGCCGTCCCGGCTCAGGTCGAGGCCGCGGCTGTCGAACGGCATGTCCGCCGCTGGCTGGAGCGCGCGGTGATCGGGTTGAACCTGTGCCCGTTCGCGAAGTCGGTGTACCAGAAGGCGCAGGTGCGGATCGTGGTCAGCGACGCCAGCACCGAACGCGCCCTGCTCGAACAGCTCGGCGAGGAGCTCGCCCTGCTGCGCGACACCCCGGCGGAGGCGATCGACACCACCCTGCTGGTGCACCCGCAGGTGCTGCAGGACTTCCTGGACTACAACGACTTCCTCGACGATGCCGATGCGCTGGTCGAGGCGATGGACCTGGCGGGCGAGCTGCAGGTCGCCAGCTTCCATCCCGACTACCAGTTCGCCGACACCGAGCCGGACGACGCCGGCAACCTGACCAACCGCGCGCCCTATCCGGTGCTGCACCTGCTGCGCGAGGCCAGCATCGACCGCGCGGTCGCGGCGTATCCGCAGCCGGACGCGATCATCGCGCGCAACATCGCGACGATGCAGGACCTCGGGCTCGAGGGATTCCGCGCCCTGCTTTCCGACGACGCCTGAACCCCCAAGGGCGGAGCAGGTGCCGGGGCATTGCTGCGGAAAGCAGGCCATGGATGGCCTGCGGCGGCGACTCGAACAGGATGTTCGCAGGAGCCGAGTAGCAGTCATGCCTTGGCAGCTGCTTCGCAGCCAGGTGGCAATCAGCTCGCCGCAAACAAACGGGTGCGATCTTCCTCATCCAGCACCCGCCACTGCCCGTCCGGCAGGTCGCCCAGCGTCAACCCGCCGACGCGTTCGCGGTGCAGCGCTTCGACATGGTTGCCGACCGCCGCGAACATCCGCCGCACCTGGTGATAACGGCCCTCGTGCAGGGTCAGCCGCGCCCGGCGCGCGTCCAGCACATCGAGTTCCGCCGGCAGCAGCGGGGTCTTCTCGCCGTCCAGCATCAACGTACCGGCCGCGAACAGCGCCGCTTCGTCGCCCCGCAGGTCCTGCGCGAGCGTGGCCAGGTACACCTTCGGCAGCCGCGACTTCGGCGCGATGATCCGGTGCAGCAACTGGCCGTCGTCGGTCAGCAGCAGCAGGCCGGATGTCTCGCGGTCCAGCCGGCCCACGGTGGACAGCAGCGGATCGCGCAAGCGGTAGCGCGGCGGCAACAGGTCGTAGACCAGGCGGCCCGTGTCCTTGGTCGAGCAAGTCACGCCCAGCGGCTTGTGCAGCATCAGCAGCAGGCCCGGCGGTGGATCCAGCGGCTCGCCGTCGATGCGCACGGCGTCGAGCGGAACCGCGTCGTCCGCATACAGCACCTCGCCGTCCGCATCGGTCACCCGACCCTCGCGGAACAGCCACTGCACCTGCTTGCGGCTGCCGTAGCCGAGGTTGGCGATGTGCTTGACCAGCTTCATGCCTTCACCGCCTGCACCACCTTGAAGCCGCCGTCCTGGGCGATGGTGCGGACCTCGGCGAAGCCGTCGCCCAGCGCCTGCTCGTAGGGCAGGTGGCGGTTGGCGACCAGCCACAGCTGCCCGCGCGGCTTCAGCGCGCGCGCCGCCGCGCCGATGAAGGCGCGGCCGATGTCCGGGCGCTCGCCACGCCCCAGCGCATGGAAGGGGGGGTTGCAGACGATGGCGTCGAAGCGCTCGTCCACGCCCTGCGCGACGTCGTGCCAGTACAGGCGCACCGGCAGGCCGGCGTCGGCGAGGTTGTCGCCAGCCAGCGCCAGCGCGCGCGCGTCGGCTTCGTACAGGTCGAGCGAGGCCACTTGCGGGCAGCGTGCGCGCACCTGCATCGACAGGTAGCCCCAGCCGGCGCCGAAGTCGGCGACCCGGCCGCGCAGGTCGCCCGGCAACGCGGCCGCGAGCATCGCCGACGCCGCATCCACGCGATCCCAGGCGAACACGCCGGGCCGGGTGCGGAAGCGGCCGCCGGGCACCGCGGTGCTGGCCTGCCAGCGCGGCGCATCGCCCCCCTGCCATTGCGCCAGCAGGGCGGCGTCGAAGGCGGCCCCGGGCGCCGTCCAGCACACCCGGCAATGGTGCTTGCTGGTGGTGGCGACGGTGCCGGCGAGCTGCCGGAGGTCGGCCTCGCGCGACTTCGCGCCTTCGTCGTTGGCCACCGCCATCACCACCCGGCCGCCCGGCGCGACCGCGGCGCAGGCGCGGGCCAGCAGCGCGCGGGCCTCCTCGCGCTGGCGCGGCGGCAGGACCAGGACCAGCGGGAAGGCCGCAGCGGGCAGCGCGGCTTCGTCGAGGACATCGGCCCCGACCCGCTGCAGGCGATCGGCCTCGGGCTTGAACGGCTGGGTGACGGCGATCCCGCGCAACCCGCGCGCATGCAGCGCGGCGCCCTCGCGGGCGCGCAGGAACAACGCGCCCTGCACCGACCAGGGCAACAGGCCGGCATCGAACGGATGCAGGAGGGCGTCGAGGGCGTGGTCGCGGGGGTCGGAACGCATCCGCCCAGTATAAGCCGCAGCGCCCGCGGCGCCGGCTCAGGCGAAGCCGCCGCGCTCGCCGTGGTGGAGGCGGCGCAGCGCGCCGAGGCCCCAATTGCCCAGCAGGCAGCAGGCCGCCAGCGCGCCCCAACCGATCGCGGACTGGCCGCCCGGCAAGGTGGCGGCCAGCGTCGCCACCCAGCCGCGCCCGAACCACGCGACCACCACCGCCGCCGACAGCGCGAACACCAGCACCAGCCCGCGCAGCAGGCCTTGCTCCAGCCGCGAATCCGCGACTGCCCGCGCCTGCGCCAACGCCGCCACCCGGGCCGCGAAATCCTGCGGCAGTGCGACCGGCGGCGGCGCGCGCAGCGCATGGGCGATGCGCAGGTCGAGGGCATCGGCATCGGGGTCGGCGCGGCGCGCCCGTTCCTGGGCCTGCCAGCGGGCGTCGTCGACGGGGGATGCGGATTCGTGGGGCTTCATGCGGCGGCTCCGATGCGCGGTTCCAGCATCTCGCGCAGTTTGTTGCGGCTGCGGAACAGGTGGCTCTTGATGGTGCCCTCGGCGAGCCCGGTGATGCTCGCGATCTCGCCGATCGGCAGTTCTTCCAGGTGATACAGGGTCAGCAGCGTGCGTTGCAAGGGCGGCAGGCGCTCGATCGCGGCATGCAGTTCGCGCGCCTCGCCGGCCAGCGCATGCTCGGCTTGCAGGTCGCTGCCGTCGCCGATGTTGTCGAGCAGGGACAGGCCCTCGTCGTCGTCGGCCACGTCTGCGAGCGCGATGCGCTTGCGCTCCAGGTGGCGCTTGGCCACCGAATACGCGACTTGCCCGATCCACGACTTCAGCGGGCTGTCGAAGCGGTACTGGTGCAGGTAGCGGTGCACGCGCAGGAAGGCCTCCTGGCACAACTCGCGGGTGTCCTCGGGGTGCCGCACCATGCGCTGGATGATGTGCCAGCACAGCCCCTGGTAGTCGCGCACCAGTTGCTCGAACGCGCCCGCGCGGTTCGCGAGCACGGCGTCGACAAGGGCGCGGTCCGGGGCATCCATGGGACATGGGATACGCCCGGCGGGCGATCGGTTGCAAGCACGCGGCGACCGGGCCGGGGCCACGCGGATGCAACCGCCCCGGCGCCGGCCGTATCCCTTTGCGCGAACGGCCCCCTTGGCCGCATCGTCCACCGCAACGCCAGGAGCACCCCATGAACTTCGAACTGCTGATCCCGATTTCCCTGTTCGCCGCCATCGCCTACTCGATCAAGGCGGTGGTCGACGCCCGCGTGCGCAAGCAACTGGTGTCCAGCAACGGCGCCCCCGACCTGGTGCGCAGCATCCTGCAAGGCGACGAAACCAACCGCCGCCTGTCCTCGCTGCGCTGGGGCATCACCCTGGTCGCGCTGGCGCTGGGCTTCGGCATCGTCGAGGCCGCCGGCTGGACCGAGATCACCCCCGGCGTGATCGCCGTGCTGGTCGGCGCCATCGGCCTGGGCAACCTGGCCTCGTTCGCCGCCTCGCGCAAGCTCGGCTGAACGCGGCCCGGCGGGTATGCTGTCGGCCCCCGAACGCCGGCAGCCTGCCCATGTCCGACTCCCCGCCCGACCGCCTCTCCAACGACCCGCGCAGCAAGTTCCACGATCCGGCCGTGCTGGAGCGCGGCATCGGCATCCGCTTCAACGGCGTGGAGCGCCACAACGTCGACGAGTACTGCATCAGCGAAGGCTGGGTGCGGCTGCCGGTCGGCAAGTCGCTCGACCGCCGCGGGATGCCGATGACGATGAAGGTCAAGGGCACGGTCGAGGCCTGGTTCCTCGACGACGCCGGCGAAACCGCGGCTGACTGACCCCGGCGGCGGCCCGTACCGCCCGCCGCGCCAGGGTGCACACTGGACCCCGGTCCCGACGTGGAGTCCGCCATGGCTTCCCTGCGCCTCACCCCCCTGCTGGTCGCCGCCACCCTCGCGCTCGGCGCGTGCGCGTCGACCCGCGGCACCGACATGCTCGCCGCCGACGCCCCGCGTGCGCTGCCCGACGATGGCCGGGTCGCGGTCGCCTGGACGGATCCCGCCGGGTTCACCGAGCTGCGCCGCAGCGCCAACCGCTACGACGCCGCGCGTGGCCCGTGGCTGACCGACCTGGCCCAGCATCTGCGCAAGCGCGCCGAGGCCGCACTGCCGGCCAACGAGCGCCTGGAACTCACCATCGTCGACATCGACCGCGCCGGCGACTACGAGCCCTGGCACGGCGTGGCCCTGCACGACACCCGGATCATGCGCGACATCTATCCGCCGCGGATGACCGTGCAGTTCCGCCGGCTCGACGCCGACGGCAAGGTGGTCGCGGAGGGCGAGCGCAAGCTCAGCGACCCCAGCTACCTGATGGGCATCCAGCCGCTCAACGACAGCGATCCGCTGCGCTACGAGAAGCGGATGATCGACAGCTGGGTGCGCCGCGAATTCGCCGACAGCACCGCCGCGCGCTGAACTCCCAGCACCGGTATATCGCGCGACGCCGCCGATGGGCGGCGTCGTCGCATCCGGGCCTGCTCAAACCTTGTCGCAGGACGCCGCGCGCGCCAGCAGTAGCGCGCGCTCGCGGGCGTTGCCGGTCAATGCGGCCGCATGCTCGAAGGCGGCACGCGCTTCGTCGCGGCGCTGCAGTTGCTGCAGCAGGTCGCCGCGCACCGCATGCAGCGGCGCATAGCCGCGCAGGCGGGCCTCGTCTTGCAACGCATCCACCAGCGGCAAGGCCACGGCCGCGCCCTCTGCGCGCGACACCGCGACCGCGCGGTTGAGCGCGACCACCGGCGACGGTGCCACCACCATCAGGCGCGCATACAACGCGGCGATCGCCGCCCAGTCGGTGTCCTCGCTGCGGTGTGCCCGCGCGTGGCAGGCGGCCAGCGCGGCCTGCAACGCGTACGGGCCATCGGCGCCGCCCAGGCGGCGGGCCCGCTCCAGCGCGCGCAGTCCGCGGGCGATCTGCAGGCGGTCCCAGCGCGCGCGGTCCTGGTCGGGCAGCAGCACGGGCGTTCCGTCCGCGCGGGTGCGCGCGGGGATGCGCGAGGCCTGCAGTTCCATCAGCGCCAGCAGGCCCCAGGCCTCCGCTTCGCCCGGCAGCAGCCCGACCAGCACGCGCCCGAGGCGCAAGGCCTCCTCGCACAGCGCCGGCCGCATCCAGTCCTCGCCGCTGGTCGCCGCATAGCCTTCGTTGAACACCAGGTAGACCACCTCGAGCACGGCCTCCACGCGCTCCGGCAGCTCGGCCTTGCGCGGCACCTCGAAGGCGACCGCCTTTTCCGCCAGGGTCCGCTTGGCCCGCACGATGCGCTGGGCGATGGTGGGTTCCGGCTGCAGGAAGGCGCGCGCGATCTCCGCCGTGGACAGGCCGCCGAGCAGGCGCAGCGCCAGCGCCACCCGCGATTCCATCGGCAACACGGGGTGGCAGCTGGCGAACACCAGCCGCAACAGGTCGTCGCCGATGTCGTCGTCTGCCAGCCGTTGCGCGTCGTCGCCCTGCATGTCGGCTCCGTGCAGCTCCAGTTCGATGCCGTACGCGTCCTGCTTGCGCGCATGCAACTGGCGCTGGCGGACGTGGTCGATCCCGCGGTGCTTCGCTGCCTGCATCAGCCACGCCGCCGGGTTGTCCGGCACGCCGTCGCGCGGCCAGCGCTCCAACGCCGCCACCAGCACGTCCTGCGCCAGTTCCTCGGCGGTGTCGATGTTGCCGGTGATGCGCGCCAGCCGAGCCAGCAGCTTCGGCGATTCCATCCGCCACAGGGTGTCGAGCCGGCGCGCCACCGCGCCTGCCCGACCGGCCGCCGCGCCGCCCGCGTCCTTCGCCATCCGCCGCGCGCTCAGGCCATCGAGTGCAGGCCGATCATGTTGCCCTCGGTATCGAAGGCCAGCACGATGAAACCGTACTCGCCGATCGCCATCTTCGGGCGGTGGATGCGCCCGCCGGCGGGCTCGATGCGGGTCGCGGTCTCGCCGCAATCGGCGCAACCGAAGTAGACCAGCGTGCCACCCGGTCCCGAAGGCACCCCGGGCATCCGGCACAGCGCGCCGTTGGCGCCATAGGCGTCCATGTCCCCGCTGAACTGCAGCATCTCCAGGCCGCCGGCGGCGGCATCCCCGGGCACCACCAGCGGTTCGAGCTTCGCCTGGAACACGGCCTCGTAGAAGGCGCGCGCGCGCGCCATGTCCTGCACGTACAACTCGAACCAACCCACGCTGTTCATGCGATGTCCTCCAGTCGAGTGGACCCTGCCGCGGCGCGACCGGATCAGCCGGCCGGCGCGGCCGCCATCGAGAATACGCCCCACTGGTGGCCGTCCAGGTCGACGAACGCCCACGAATACATGAAGCCGAGGTCCTCGGGGTCGTGGCCCTCGGTCGCGCCGGCCGCGATCGCCTTGCGCACCAGGTCGTCCACCTCCGCGCGGCTGTCCAGCGAGAGCGAGAACAGCGCCTCGGTGGCCCTGCGCGGATCGGTGATCGGCACCTTGGACAGGGTCGAGAAGAACGCTTCGGCCACCAGCATCACGCTGGTGTTGTCGTTGATGACCAGCGCGGCGCCGTTCTCGCTGGTGAACTGCGGGTTGAACGAGAAGCCGAGCGATTCGAAGAAGTCGACGCTGCGGTCCAGGTCCTTGACCGGCAGGGTGACGTAGAGGTTGCGGGGCATCGTGGTGTCCTTGTCTGCGGGATGGCGGAAGGGGCGGATCAGGCCTGCGCGGGGGTCCAGCCGGCGGCGGGGACGACGTTGATCATCCACGGCACGCCGAACTTGTCGACCAGCGATCCGAAGCCGGGCGACCAGAACGTCTCGCCGAACGCCATGACCACGTGGCCACCCTCGGCCAACCGGTCGAACCAGCCCCGGGCCTGGTCGTGGTCTTCGGTGTGCAGGGTGACGTCGAAGCCGTTCTTGGGTTTGTCCACGTTGGGCGCCCAGGCGGTGTCCATGTCGGCGCCCATCAGCGCCTGGTCGCCGACCTCGAGCCAGCAATGCATCAGCCAGTCCTTGTATTTCTCGTCGGTGATCGGCATGCCGGGTGGCGCGGCGCCGTAGGGAAAGGCGGCGGTGACCTTGCCGCCGAGCACGTCGGCATAGAAGTCGAAGGCCTCGCGGCACTGGCCGCGGAAACTCAGGCTGGTGACGATCTTCATGGTGCTTCTCCAGTTCGGGTGGGGACGGTCAATCGCCGAGGCGCTGGCGCAGGGCCTCTTCGCGGGCGCGCTGCGCGTCGGTGAACTCGGCGCCGAAGTCCTCGGCTTCGTAGAGCGGGCGGATCTCCAGTTCCGACGGACCCGGCATCGGGTTCGGGCAACGCTTGGCCCATTCGATCGCCTCGTCCATCGAACGCACCTGCCACAGCCAGAAACCGGCGACCAGCTCGCGGGTCTCCGCGAACGGGCCATCGACCAACGTGCGCGCCGGGCCGTCGAAAGCCACCCGCACGCCCTGCGCGCTGGGCTTCAGGCCCTCGCCGGCGAGCATCACCCCGGCATCCACCAGCGCCTCGTTGAACTTGCCCATCGCCTCGAACAATTCGGTGGACGGCATCACCCCGGCCTCCGAGTCCACCGTCGCCTTGACCAGCACCATCACCTTCATCGCGATCTCCGTTGTCCGGGCCGGCAGCAGGCCGGCTTCCCACCATGCGACGAACGGGCGGCGGCGGAATCGACAGCCCCGCGCATCTTTTTTCGTCGGTTTGTGCCGGCCGGCCGCGGCGGGCATCATCCGGGTCCCGCCCGACGGACCGTGCCGATGCAGTTCCTGACCCTGATCCACATCGACCCGACCCTGCTCGCGGCGCTGCCGCAGGACGAGTACGACCGGCTGATGCGCGGCTGCTTCGAGAAGGCCGACGCCTTCCGCGACGCCGGCTGCCTGCTCGGGTCGCAGCAACTGGAAGACCCCGCCACCGCGCGCACCCTGCGCGTGCGCGAGGGGCTGTCGCGGGTCACCGACGGACCGTTCGCCGAAACCCGCGAGTTCCTGGCCGGCTTCAACCTGATCGAAGCCGACTCGATGGAGGCGGCGATGGCGATCGCCCGCGAATTCCCGTGGGCGCGCTTCGGCAGCATCGAGGTACGCCCGGTGCGCGACATGCAGTCGGTGCGGACCCGGGTCGGCGCGCCCGCCTGACCCGCGGCTTGCATCGCCGGCGGCATCGCGGCAGCGTGTAGGCCTGACCGCCACCCGGATTCCCCGCATGCGCCTGCGCGTCGCCCTGCTTGCCTGCCTGTTCGCGGCGCTGACATCGCCCGTCCTGCAGGCCCGCGACAGCGCGGCGCCACCGCTGCCCGACACCGGCGACAAGGCCGCGCCGGCCAAGCCCGCGGCCAAGCCCACGCCGCCGGCGGCGATCGCGGTGCAGGACATCGCCGACCGCGCCGACACCGATGAGCGCTATGCGGAACAGGTGATTGCAGTCGCCACCACCGCGGGCACCTCGGCGATGAAGTCGCTGGAACAGCGGTTGCAGAAGATCGACGCCTCCACCGAGGCCCGCGGCCGCGACTTCCACTACGACGAGCTCAAGCTGCTGCCCGCGCCCCGGCTGGAGAGCCTGGAGCGCTACTGGGCATTCGAGGCGCGGCGCTTCGAGGCGCTGCGGCGCGAGATGCGCGAGGCCAGCCAGCCCTACACCGACGCTGCGGCCGAGCTGGCGCGACGGCGCGCGGACTGGGACCTGACCCGGCAGGCGCTGGCGCAGGACCGGGTCTCGCAGGCGCTGGTGGAACGCACCACCGGGGTCACCGCGTTGCTGCAGGAGGCCAACGACAAGCTGTCGGTGCCGCTGGAACGGCAGCTCGCGCTGGGGCGGCGGGCGAATGCGGTGGATGCGCAGATCACCGCCGGGCAGAAGTCGGTGGCCGCGGCGATCGCCTACAGCGACCGCCGCCTGGGCCGGATCGACTCGCCGCCATTGTGGACGCTGAAGGCGGACCACGAACGCGGCAAGGACGCCCTGGACAATACGCGCCTGGCGCTGGGCATCGAGTTCGCGTTCCTGGGCGAGTACGGCGCGTCCAACCTCGGCAACCAGCGGGTGCTGCACCTGTTCGAGATCCTGCTGCTGCCGATGATGCTGTGGCTGTGGTGGCGCGCACGCCGGCGCACCCGCGAGGGCCACCCGCCGGCGGACCCGGCCTCGGCCCGCGTGCTCGCACGCCCGTTCTCGACCTGGCTGCTGCTGTCGATGCTGGCGATGCTGGTGCTCGAGCCCGATGCCCCGCTGCTGATCCACCAGTTCGCGATGCTGGTGGCACTGGTGCCGTTGTTGCGCCTGTTGCCGCCGCACAGCAAGGAGTTCCTCGGGCCGTGGCCCTACGTGGCCAGCGCGCTTTACCTGCTCAACCGCCTGGCCTTCCTGCTGCTCGGCAACCTGTTCCTGTACCGCTGGTACCACGTCGGCCTGACCGTGCTCGCGCTGGGCCTGATGGCCTGGCTGGCGTGGCGCGCGCGCAAGGTCGATGTCGCCGACTTGCGCGGCTACCTCGGGCCGATCCTGCAGGGCGCGGCGTGGTTCGCGGTGCTGGTGCTGGCGATCGCCGCGACCTCGAACATGTTCGGCAACCTCACCCTGGCCGAGATGCTGACCAGCGGGCTGATCGACAGCGGCTACATGGCGCTGGTGGTGTATGCCGGGATCACCGTGTTCATCGCCCTGCTGGGCCAGCTGCTGCCGAAGCCCGACGGCCGCGGGCTCCGGGTGCTGCGCACGCACGCCCCGCAGATCCTGCATGTCGCCTCGCGCGCGGCCGCCCTCGCGGGGGCGCTGGGCTGGCTCTTCTATACCGCCAACCGCTTCCGCATCTACCGCCCGATCCACGACACCGTCGAGCGCATCGTCACCGCGAGCATCCAGGTCGGCGAGATCGAGCTCAGCCTGGGCAGCCTGCTGGTGTTCGTGCTCGGCCTGGTGCTGGCGGTGACGGTGGCGCGGCTGGTGCGCTTCCTGCTGCGCGAGCAGGTGCTGCCGACGATGTCGCTGCCGCGCGGCGTCGACAACAGCATCGCCTCGCTGACCTATTACGCGCTGCTGTTCGTCGGCCTGCTGGCGGCGCTGGCGGCGGCCGGCTTCCAGATCGGGCAGCTCACCTTCCTGTTCGGCGCGATGGGCGTGGGCATCGGCCTGGGCCTGCAGGACGTGGTGAAGAACTTCGTGTCCGGCCTGATCCTGATGTTCGAGCGCCCGGTGCAGCCGGGCGACGTGGTCGACGTCTCGGGCACTTCCGGACGGGTCGGCGAGATCGGCATGCGCGCGACCACCATCCGTACCTTCGACGGCGCGGACGTGGTGGTGCCGAACGGCATGCTGCTGGCCGACAAGTTCACCAACTGGACCCTGCACGACCAGCACCGACGCATCGACATCGCCGTGGGCGTGGCCTACGGCAGCGATCCGGAGCGGGTGGCCGGCCTGCTGCTCGAGGTGGTCAAGGGCACGCCCGGCGTGGTCGACGTGCCGGCGCCGGCGGTGCTGTTCAGCGGCTTCGGGGCCAGCTCGCTGGATTTCGCGGTGCGCGGCTGGACCCACGACTTCGACAACTGGCCGACCATCCGCAGCCAGCTCGCGACGCGGCTGTACGCGGCGCTGGTGCAGGCCGGGATCGAGATCCCGTTCCCGCAGCAGGACCTGCACCTGCGCTCGGTATCGGACGAGGTCGCGCGACGCTTGCGCGGGCCGGATGGCGCGACGGACGCAACGCCGGCCTGAGTCGCGGACGCTTCAGCGGGCGGCAGGCGGCCCGGGCTGCCAGGCGTAGTGCCAGGGTTCGTCGGGGCTGGCGAGCGGACCCACGAACGGCATGCCCGATGCGGTGATCGCCGCCTGCAGGCGGGCGGCCCAGCCGCCGGTCCGCCAGTCCGCATCGATGCGACGACTGTCGGTGCCGGCGACCAGCACGCCGCTGGGGTCGGCGATCACCTGGAAATCGAAGGCATGCGCCTGCCCGTGCGCGGACAGGCCCGGCGCCGCGAGATTGGCCCGCACCGCCGGCCGCCACGCGCGCAACCAGGCCTCGAAGCGGCCCGGCGCCTCCCGGCAGGCCTGGCCTGCGTCCACCACCAGCGCCTGCGCGGCTTCGGCCACCGACGCATTTTCGTTCCAGTGCGCGAGCTGCACGTCCAGACTGCGCACCTGGGTGTTCACGTGCAGCTGGTAGCCGGGGTTCGCGGCCCTGAAGGCGGACTGCACGCGGTCGAGGGCGGCCTGCGCCGCCAGCTGCTCCGCGGATCCCTGGTACGCGCGGATCCGCGCCTCGTCCCAACTCCAGCGCGTCGGCAGGTCGCGTGCGTGCAGGTAGGCCTGCAGGGCCAACAGGCGGCGCCCGGGGTCGGGGATGCGGGCCAGCGCAGCGGTCGCGACCTCGGGCACGCGCGCCGCCAGCGGCGCTGCACAATCTGTCGGAGGCGCGACGTCGGCAGCCGCCGGTTCGACCGCGGACAAGCCCAACGCGAGCAGTAGCGACGGGATCATGCACTTGCTCCGGCGGGTGGTCTGCGCGCCAGTATTCCACGGTCGCGCGCGGGGCCCGCGCGACGGCTCACCGCTCCAGCGGCATCCGCGCGGCCTGGTAATCGACCAGGCGCGTCAGGGCTTGCGGTACAGGTGCACGAAGCGGTCGGTCTTGCCGCGGATCGCCGGGTCGAACACGTTCTTGCTGCGGTCGTCGGCCTCGTTGCGCAGGATCGGGATGGCGGCTTCCCAGTCCAGCCCGTGCTTGCGGAAATCGGCGATCGCGAACTGCTCCTCGATCCGGTGCAGGGTCTGCGCATCGGCGCTGCCGGTGCCGGCCTTCGCGCTGTGGTCGACCACCAGCAGCACGCCGCCGGGCTTGAGCGCGCGCACCACCTGGTCGAGGAACTGGCCGGCATCGACCTTCGGCCAGCCTTCCTTTTCGTCGACCCAGTACAGGTCGTGGTAGGACATCACGATCACCGCGCCGTCGAGCACGCCCTCGCCCATGCCCAGCGCCTCGGTGGGCCCGCTGAGGTGGGTGACGTTGGGCAGGCGGTCGCCGGCGAGCCGTTCGGCCAGGCCCTTGCGGCCGAAGGCCTCGTAACCGGGGTTGTTGACCAGCAGCACCTTGCCGCGCGGCCCGACGATGCCCGACAGGATCTCGGCGTAGTAGCCGCCGCCGGAGAGGATGTCGGCCACGGTGTCGCCGCGCTTGAAGCGCGCCAGCGCCAGCACTTGGTCCGGGCGGTCGCGCAGGTCGCGTTCGCGGTCGGCCTGGCTGCGGGCCGGGTTGGCCAGCACGGCGCGGACGTCGGAGGAACCGGCACCGCCGGTACTGGCGCAGCCGGCCAGGGCGGCGAGGACGAGGCTGGCGGCGAGCAGGAACGGGCGCATGGTCGGAATCCGGTGCGTGGGATGCCGCCATCATCCGCGCTTTGTGCAGCACGGCACGGGTCGGAGGTCATGCGCCGCCGGTGGCGTCCGGTTTCGTCGCCTCCGCACCGGGGTTGGTCGCGCGGTGGCTGGCGCCCGCGGCCGTGCGAGGCCATGCTCGCCGCACTCGCCGCCATTGCAGCCCGCCATGTTCAAGCGCCTGTTCTTCGTCTTCCGCATTGCGTTCGCCTGGGGCGTCGCGGTCATGCTGTTCGCCGCGCTGTATTCCGGCATCCCGATCATCGGCCGGTTCGAGGCCCCGGCGATCCTGCTGGGCTTCGGCACGATGGCCCTGGTCATCGCCGGCGCGTTCTCGCACCTGCACCGGGTGAAGCTGATCGCCGGGCGGGTGGACCACGACACCCTCGACAACCGGCAGAAGCGGCTGGTCGAGATCCCGTTCGAGGCCGGCGAGGCCTTCGACCTGCTGGACGCCGCGGTGCGCGAGCTGCCCGGCATCGAACAGGTGGACAGCGCGCGCGACAGCTTGCAGGTACGCGCCAAGATCGCCCGCCCGCGCACCTACGGCGAGCATCCGCTGCGACGCTGGAACCCGCTGCTGTGGTTCGGCCAGCCGCGCAACCAGATGCTGGCCACGGTCACCCCCGCCGGCGACAGCGGCCGGGTCACCCTGATCTGCGAGCCCGAGAACCCGGCCTGGAGCGACTGGTTCCTGGTCGACGACGGCACCAATTACGAGAACGCCGAGGCCATCGTCCGCGCGATCACCCGCCGGGTCGGCGAGCGCCGCCGCGGCGAACAGGCCAGCGCCACCCAGACCGCGGAGCAGAAGGAACTCACCGAGGCCAAGCTGCACCTGCTGCATGCGCAGGTGGAGCCGCACTTCCTCTACAACACGCTGGCCAGCGCGCAGCTGCTGACCCGCAGCGACCCCGCGCGCGCCGAGGCGATGCTCGGCCACCTGATCCAGTACCTGCGCCGCTCGCTGCCCAGCGCCGAGGAAGAGATGTCGACCCTGGGCGCGGAACTCGAACGCGCGCTGGCCTACCTGGAGATCCTCAAGATCCGCATGGGCGACCGCCTGCAGGTGCAGGTCGACATCGCCGAGTCGCTGCGCGCCACCCCGCTGCCGGCGATGATGCTGCAGACCCTGGTGGAGAACGCGATCAAGCACGGGCTGGAACCGCGCACCGGCGGCGGCACGGTGTGGATCCGTGCGCGCGCCGACGATGCGGGCGTCGCGGTCACCGTCGCCGACGATGGCGAAGGCTTCAACACCAAGACCAGCGGCACCGGCATCGGCCTGAAGAACGTGCGCGAGCGCCTGCGCCTGCGCTACGCCGGGGTCGCCAACCTGTCGGTGGTCGCCAACTTCCCCGCCGGCGTGGCCGCCACCATCACCGTGCCCGCGCAGGCCCCGTCCCGGAGCGCCGCCCATGGCTGACCCCGACCGCACCTGCATCGTCGCCGAGGACGAATCGCTGCTGCGCCATTCGCTGGTCGCCGAACTCAAGCGCGCATGGCCGACCCTGCAGGTCGTCGCCGAATGCGAGGACGGCGCCAGCGCGGTGGAGGCGCTGGCCGAGCACACCCCGGACGTCGCCTTCCTCGACATCCGCATGCCCGGCCTCACCGGCCTGGAGGTCGCGGCGGTCGCCGCCGAGGCCAGCCCGCGCACGCAGATCGTGTTCGTGACCGCCTACGACCAGTACGCGATCGATGCCTTCGAGCGCGGCGCGATCGACTACCTGCTCAAGCCGGTGAAGCCGGAGCGCCTCGACGCCACCGTCGCCCGCCTGCAGGCCCGCGACCTGCAACCGGATGCGGCCGCGCTGGCCACCCTGCTCGGCAAGCTGGGCGCGCTGCCCGCGCAGGCCGGCGCGCCGGAACCGCTGACCTGGCTCACTGCCAGCGCCGGCCGCGAGACCCGGCTGATCCTGGTCGACGACGTCGCCTATTTCCAGGCCGACCAGAAATACACCACGGTGGTCACCGCCGACGGCGAGGCGCTGCTGCGCACCTCGCTGCGCGAACTGCTGCCGCGACTGGACCCGAACACGTTCAAGCAGATCCACCGCTCCACCATCGTCAACCTGAAGGCGATCGCCGGCATCGTCCGCGACGACAGCGGGCGCGGCACGGTGCGCCTGCGCCAGCGCAGCGAGACGCTCACCGTCAGCCAGCCGTTCATGGCCCTGTTCAAGCACATGTGACCGCGGCGCGACGCCCATCGCGCCCACCCAGCCAAGGGGACCCCCGATGCCGAAGTTCGCGGCCCTGCTCCAGTTCCTGCTCGCCCTCGGCGGTTGCGCGATGGGCGGCACCACCTACACCCACCGCATCAGCCAGGACGGCCACGACGTGCTCGCCAGCGAGGCGCGCCTGCAGGACGGGGTGGCGCGCTTCGACTGCGAGGCGAGCGACAGCGGCTGGTGCCACTACACGCTGTATGCCGACGCATGCGATGCCGGCAGCGGCAGCGGCTGCACGCAGGCACCGCTGCGGCGCTTCAGCGTGGCCCGCGGCGACAGCCGGCAGATCGCCGGGCTGGACGGGTTCCGGGTGTGCGTGGGGCTCGATGCCGGCACGCTCGGCCCGGACTGCAAGCCGCCGCGGGACGTCGCCACGCCCTGAGCCCGGCGCCGCGTTCGCGCGCCGTTACCATCGGCGCATGAACTACCTCGCGCACGCCTGGCTGGCGCGGCATTCCGACGACGCGCTGCTCGGCGGGCTGCTGGGCGACTTCGTGTTCGGGCAATCGGCGCTGCAGGACTGGCCGGAACCGATCCGCGCGGAGATCGTCCGCCACCGCCGCATCGACCGCTACACCGACGACCATCCGGCGGTGGTCGCGGCGCGCACGCGCTTCGGGCCGCTGCGCCGTTACGCGGGCATCGTGCTCGACGTGTACTTCGACCATTGCCTGGCGCGCGACTGGCGGCATTGGGACGACGCGCCGCTGGCGGCGTTCACCGCGCGGGTCTACCGCATCCTGCGCGAACGCCACGCCACCCTGCCGCCGCGGCTGCAGGCGGTGGCGCCACGGATGGCCGCGCACGACTGGCTGGGATCGTATGCGCGGCGCGAGGCGGTGGACCACGCGGTGCGCGGCATCGCCACCCGGTTGTCGCGCAATGGCGACAAGCTGGTGGACTGCCTGGAGGTGCTGCGGGCGGAGGAGGCCGCGGTCGAGGCCGCGTTCGCCGGGTTCTTCCCGGACCTCATCGAAAATGCCGCACGGATGCGGGTCGGCAAGGGGACCGACCCGCACCCGCACGACGAGGAACCCTGCTCGAAGGGGGGGCTACCGACCGGATCGCGCGGGGAGGACGCGACCCGGCCGGAGTCCTTCGAACAGGATCAACGGCAACGGAAATAGGAAGCGGCCGGGGCGGCGTAATGGCGGTTGCTGCCGTAGCCGGAGCTGTTGCCGTACCCCACGCCGAAGTCGCGCTGGCGGTGGATGCGGGCGGTGGCGTTGGCTCCGCCGTCCCCGCGGCGCGGGGTCATGCGGCGCTCGACGTAGGTCATCGGGCTGGGGGACTTGGCGAGGAACATGAACGTCTCCTGTATTGGTGTGTTGGTAATGTAAAACACCAGAACAAAGACCGCATGGGCAGGAAGTCACGCCTGGCTGCCGCGGGGCGATTCGGCAGGGATTCGTTCAGCTACCCTGTCCCGCCGCCTTGGTGACATGGGATGCCCCGGGACGCGCAACCGTTGCAACGCTGCTTCTGGTCCGATGGCTCGCCGCTGTACGACGGCTACCACGACCGCGAATGGGGCTGGCCGGTGGTGGACGACATCCGCCTGTTCGAGAAGATCAGCCTGGAAGGCTTCCAGGCCGGGCTGAGCTGGATCACCATCCTCAAGAAGCGCGAGGCCTTCCGCGCCGGCTTCGACGGCTTCGATTTCTGCAAGGTCGCGGCCTATACCGAGGCCGACGTGCAGCGCCTGCTGGGCGATGCCGGCATCGTCCGCCACCGCGGCAAGATCGAGGCGGTGATCCACAATGCCGGCCGCGCGATCGAGCTGCAGCGCGAGTTCGGGTCGCTGGCGCGCTATTTCTGGGGCTACGAAGTCGACGTCTCGAAACGCCCGAAGAGGCTCACCGTGGAGGTGCTGCGCAGCTTCACCACTGCGCCCGAGGCGATCGCGCTGTCCAAGGACCTCAAGAAGCGCGGCTGGAAGTTCGTCGGCCCGACCACGATGTACGCCTTCATGCAGGCGATGGGCCTGGTCAATGACCACCAGCACGACTGCCACGTGCGCGCCGCGGTGGAGGACGCGCGCCGCGCCCTGCCGCGGCCCTGAGCGCATCCACCCGGGCATCACGCGCGTACCGCCAGAGTCGCCGCCACCTGCTCCCGACCGGAGGGCCCCGCCCATGCGCCTGCTCGTCCTGCTGACCGCCATCGCCATGCCGCTGGTGGCGTGGTTCTCCAACAACGGCACCTTCGGCCCCGACAACGGGACCATGTCCGACCGCTACCCCACCCTGCTGGTCGCCGCCGGCTACGCCTTCGCGATCTGGGGCCTGATCTTCCTGCTCGACCTCGCCTACGCGGCCTGGCAGGCCACCGGCGAGCGCAAGCGCGACGACACCCTGGCCCACGTGGCGCCGTGGGCGGCCGCGGGCTTCGCGCTGACCGCGACCTGGATGCCGCTGTTCTCGATGGGCCTGTTCTGGCTGTGCCTGCTGGTGATCTTCGGCGCGATGGCCTGCCTGGTGCGCTGCGCGCTGATCCTCTCGCACGACCGCACCCCGCAGGAGGGCCAGTGGATGTGGGCCTGGCTGCCGCTGTCGCTGCACGCCGGCTGGCTGTCGCTGGCCGCCTTCCTCAACCTGGCGCAGGTCATCGTCGCCTACCAGCTGGCCTCCACCACCGAGATGCTGCCGTGGAGCCTGGTGCTGTTCGGGCTGGCCGCGCTGATGCTGCTGATGCTCAACCTGCGCATGCGCGGCAACATCGACTACGTGATCGCCGCCTTGTGGGCGCTGGTCGCGGTGTACGTGAAGCAGTCCGGCAGCGGCCTGCCGGGCGCGCAGGTCGCGGCCTGGGTGGCGCTGGGCATCGCCGCGCTGCTGGTGCTGCAGACGGTGATGCTGCGCCGCAAGTACCCCGGCGGCCTGCTGCCCAACCCGGCGCGCGCGCCGGGCTGAGGCGGGACGCGACTGCGCCGGGTTCGCCGGCATCGGTCTCGCCTGGCGAGACCGAAGGGTGTACAAATGTACACCCATGGACCCCATCGACCTGCCGCCGCGGCGCGCCGAGATCCTCGCCTACCTGCGCGCGGAACTCGCGGCCGGCCGCGCACCCAGCCTCGCCGAGATCGCCGAGGCGTTCGGCTTCGCCTCGCGCAACGCCGCGCAGAAGCATGTGCAGGCGCTGGTTGAAGCCGGGCTGGTCGAGCAGGCCGGCGGCCGCAGCCGCGGCCTGCGCCTGCCGGGCGGCCCCGCCGCGTTGCTCGCCCTGCCGGTGCTGGGCCGGGTCGCCGCGGGCACGCCGATCGGCGCCGACCTCGGGCTGGGGGCGGAGGCCGCGGAGCCGTTGTGGCTGGACCGCAGGATGTTCTCGCCGCGCCCGGACTACCTGCTGAAGGTGCAGGGCGACTCGATGGTCGAGGACGGCATCCTCGACGGCGACCTGGTCGCGGTGCAGCGCGCCGCCGACGCCCGCGACGGGCAGACCGTGGTCGCCCGCATCGACGGTGAATTGACGATCAAGCGCCTGCAACGCAGCGCCCGCCGGCTGCGCCTGCTGCCACGCAATCCCGCGCATGCCCCGATCGAGGTCCAGCGCGGCCAGGACTTCGCGATCGAAGGCGTGTACTGCGGCCTGGTGCGGCTGGGCTGAGATGGGTGCGGTGGTTGCCCTCGAAGGCCTGCTGGCCGCACGCACGATCTGGCAGGCCGGGCGCAGCACGGCGCCTGCCGCCGACGGCGAACCCACCGGCCACCCGGCGCTGGACGCCTTGCTGCCGCAGGGCGGTTGGCCGCGACGCGCGCTGACCGAACTACTGCTCCCTGCGGACGGCGTGGGCGAACTCGCCCTGCTGCTGCCCACCCTGGCGCGGTTGACCCGCGCCGGCGGCATCGTGGCGCTCATCGCCCCGCCCTACCTGCCGTATGCGCCGGCCTGGCAGGTCGCCGGCATCGACCTCGCGTTGTTGCAGGTGGTCGATGCCGGCCCGCGCGATGCGTCCTGGGCCTTCGAACAATGCCTGCGCAGCGGGGCGTGCAGCGCGGTGCTGGGGTGGCCACGCCAGGCCGACGCGCAGGCCCTGCGCAGGCTGCAGGTAGCCGCCGACACCGGCGACTGCCTCGGCTTCGCGCTGCGCGATGCACGCCATGCCGCCAATCCTTCGCCGGCGGCGCTGCGTTTGCAGGCCCGGCAGGTCGCCAGCGGCGGGATCGAATGGTGGGTCCGCAAATGCCGGGGCGGCCCGGCTCCCGCGCGCGCCTTCGCAGCGGTCGTGCATTGAGGCCCGCGCATGCTCTGGGCCTGCATCCTGCTGCCGCGGCTGGCGCTGGACGGCGTCCTCCGCCGCCTGCCTGATCCCGACCCGCCGCTGGCGCTGGTCGGCGGTCCCGCGCAATTGCGCAGCCTGCATGCGGTCAACGACGCCGCATCGCAGGCGGGCCTGCGCGCCGGCATGCGCCTCACCGCCGCGCAGGCCTTGCTGCCCGAGTTCGCGATGGTGGACCACGACCCCGCCGCGGAGGCGCGCTGGCAACGCTTCCTCGCCGCCTGGGCCTACCGGCACAGCTCGCTGGTCAGCACGCAATGGCCCGGCTGCCTGGTGCTGGAGGTACGCGCCAGCTTCCGCCTGCTCGGCCCGTGGCCGCGGATCGAGGCGCGCCTGCGCGAGGAGCTCGGGATGCTCGGCTTCCGCCACCGGATCGCGCTGGCGCCCACGCCGCGCGCCGCGCACGTGTTCGCGGGCCTGCGCGACGGCCTGGCGGTGATGCAGCCCGAGGCGATGTCCGCCCTGCTGGACCGGGTGCCGGTGCGACGGGCGCGCTTGCCGGGCGACGCCGGCGAACGCCTGCACCGGATGGGCATCCGCGACCTGCGCACGCTGCGCGCGCTGCCGCGCGACAGCCTGCAACGGCGCTTCGGGCGGCCCCTGCTGGACCATCTGGACCGCCTGCACGGACAGGCCGACGACCCGCTGGCGTGGTACGCGCCGCCGGACCATTTCGACGCCCGCATCGAACTGGGCCACGAGGTCGAGGCCCACCCCGCGCTGCTGTTCCCGCTGCGGCGCCTGGTCGGCGACCTGTGCACCGCACTGTCGATCCGCGACGGCGGCGTGCAGCGCTTCGTGCTGCGGCTGGAGCACGAGCAGGGCCATACCGACGTCGAGGTCGGCCTGCTCGCCGCCGAACGCGCGCCGGAGCTGCTGTTCGAAGTCACCCGCAACCGCCTGGAACGCACCACCATCCCGAAGCCGGTGGTCGCGGTGCGCCTGCTCGCGCGCGCGCTGCCGCCGTTCGTGCCGGCCACCCGCGACCTGTTCGATGCCCGCCCGCAGCAGCACCTGCCCTGGCCGCAACTGCGCGAACGCCTGCGGGCGCGCCTCGGCGACGAGGCCGTGCATCGCCTCGCGCCGACCGGCGACCCGCGCCCCGAACGCGCATGGCGCCGCATCGAGGGCGACGACACGCGCATCGGCCCGGCACCGCCGCGTCCTCCGCGCCCGACCTGGTTGCTGGCCAAGCCGGTGCCCTTGCGCGACCCGCGCCTGCGCATCGTGTCCGGCCCCGAGCGGCTGGAAAGCGGCTGGTGGGACGGCGACGACGCGCGTCGCGATTACTACGTGCTGGAGACCTCGCAGGGGCAGCGCGCATGGGCCTTCGTCCCGCCCGGCGAACGCGAGGGCTGGATGCTGCACGGCTGGTTCGCGTGAGCTGGGACGATGCGGTCGATGGCGTGGACCGGGAAACCCCGGGCGGGCGCATGCCGCGCGCATGGGACGTCGCCCGGCGCCATCGCCTGCCCGCCGCCAACGACGATGCGCCTGGCCACGACGACCTGCCCGCCTACGCCGAATTGCACTGCCTCTCGGACTTCTCGTTCCTGCGCGGCGCCGCGAGTGCGGAGGAACTGTTCGAACGCGCACGCCATTGCGGCTACGAAGCATTGGCGATCACCGACGAATGCTCGCTGGCCGGCATCGTGCGCGGGCTGGAGGCGTCGCGCGCCACGGGCGTGAAGTTGATCGTCGGCAGCGAATTCGTCCTCGCCTGCGGGCTCAAATGCGTGCTGCTGGTCGAGCACGCGGCCGGCTACGCGCAGCTGTGCAGGCTCATCACCCACGCACGCCGCGCCGCGCCGAAAGGCGGCTACCGGCTCTCGCGCAGCGACGTGGAAACCGTGCTGGCGGATGCCGACCCCGGGCTGTTCGCGCTGTGGTGCCCGGCCGCGCAGCCGGATCCCGAGCAAGGCCGGTGGTTGCGCCGCGTGTTCGGGGACCGCGCGCACCTCGCGGTGGAACTGCATCGCGACCGGGACGACGAGGCCCGCCTGCGCGCCTTGCTCGCCCTCGCGGATGCGTTGCAACTCGTTCCCCTGGCGGCAGGCGACGTGCACATGGACGTGCGCCGCCAGCGCGTGCTGCAGGACACGATGACCGCGATCCGCCATGGCCTGCCGTTGGCCGACTGCGGCGCGCACCTGTTCCGCAACGGCGAGCGCCACCTGCGCACGCGGCGCGCGCTGGGCAACATCCATCCCCGCGAATTGCTCGACAACGCGGTGCGACTCGCGCGGCGCTGCACCTTCGAACTCGGCAGCGACCTCGCATACCGCTACCCGGCGGAACTGGTGCCGCCCGGGCACACGCCCGCCAGCTGGCTGCGCGCGCGCGCCGAGCAGGGCGTGCGCGAACGCTGGCCGGAAGGCGTGCCGGGGAACGTCGTGGCGCAGGTCGACGAAGAGCTCGCGCTGATCGGGGACCTCCAGTACGAAGCGTTCTTCCTGACCGTGGACGACATCGTCCGCTTCGCCAGGTCGCGCGGCATCCTGTGCCAGGGCCGCGGTTCGGCGGCGAATTCCGCGGTGTGCTTCGCGCTCGGGATCACCGTGGTCAATCCGGCGGAAAGCCGGCTGCTGATGGCGCGCTTCCTGTCGAAGGAACGCAACGAACCGCCGGACATCGACGTCGACTTCGAGCACGAGCGACGCGAGGAAGTCCTGCAGTACGTGTACGCGAAGTACGGCCGCGAACGCGCCGCGCTGGCGGCCACGGTGATCCGCTATCGCGGCAAGAGCGCGGTGCGCGACGTGGGCCGCGCGTTCGGCCTGCCGCCCGACCAGCTCGCCCTGCTGGCCGAATGCCAGGGCTGGGGCAACGGCGGCACGCCCATGCGGCAACGCCTCCACGAGGCCGGCTTCGACCCGGACAACCCGCTCATCGCGCGCGTGCTGGCGGTGAGCGAACAGTTGCAGGGCCATCCGCGCCACCTCTCGCAGCATGTCGGCGGCTTCGTGATCAGCGATGCGCCGCTGCACACCGTGGTGCCGGTGGAGAACGCGGCGATGGCGGAGCGCACCATCATCCAGTGGGACAAGGACGACCTGGAGACGATGAAGCTGCTCAAGGTCGATTGCCTGGCGCTGGGCATGCTGACCTGCATCCGCAAGGCGGTGGCGCTGGTCGAGCGCCATCGCGGCTACGCGATCGACCTCGCCCGCCTGCCGCCCGGCGACGAGGCGACCTACGCGATGATCCAGGCCGCCGACACCGTGGGCGTGTTCCAGATCGAATCGCGCGCGCAGATGAGCATGCTGCCGCGCCTCAAGCCGGCCTGTTTCCACGACCTGGTGGTGGAAGTGGCGATCGTGCGCCCCGGGCCGATCCAGGGCGGCATGGTGCATCCCTACCTGCGACGCCGGCAGGGGCTGGACCCGGTGGTCTATCCATCGGACGGGATCAAGGACATCCTCGAGAAGACCCTGGGCATCCCCTTGTTCCAGGAACAGGTGATGGAGCTGGTGATCCATGCCGGCTACACCGCCGGCGAAGCCGACAACCTGCGCCGCTCGATGGCGGCATGGCGGCAGGGCGGGGACATGCAACCGCACCGCGCGCGCATCCGCGCGCTGATGGAAGCCAAGGGCTACGCGTCGGCGTTCATCGACCAGATCTTCGAGCAGATCAAGGGGTTCGGGTCGTACGGATTCCCGCAGAGCCACGCGGCCAGTTTCGCCAAGCTGGTCTACATCAGCTGCTGGCTGAAGCGCCACGAGCCCGCGGCCTTCGCCTGCGCGCTGCTCAACGCGCAGCCGATGGGCTTCTACTCGCCCAGCCAGATCGTGCAGGACGCGCGCCGCGGCCACGGCGGCCGGGTCGCGGTGGAGGTGCGTCCGGTGGACATCGCGCGCAGCGACTGGGATTGCACGCTGGAGGGCGGGCACCCGCGGCGGGGCGTGGACGATGGCGCGCAACCAGCGGTGCGGCTGGGCCTGCGCCAGGTGACGGGGCTGCAGGAGGCCACCGCGCGGGCGATCGCCGCGGCGCGCGCGCAACGGCCGTTCGCCGACGTGCGCGACCTCTGCCTGCGCGCCGGGCTGGACGCCAAGGCGCGCCACGCGCTGGCCGATGCCGGTGCGCTGGACGCCCTGGCCGGGCATCGCAACGCCGCGCGCTGGGCGATGGCCGGGATCGAGCCGCGCCGCCCGCTGCTGCCCGGCAGCCCCGACGAAGACGCGATCGTGCTGCCCGCGCCGGCACCCGGCGAACAGGTGCTGGCCGACTACCGCAGCACCGGCCTCACCCTGGGCGCGCACCCGCTGTCCCTGCTGCGCCCGCGGCTGGCGTCGCAGCGCCTGATGGATTCGCGCAGCGCGCGCCAGCGCCCGCACGGCAGCGGCGTGCATGTCGCCGGCCTGGTCACCCAGCGGCAACGCCCGGCCACCGCCAAGGGCACCATCTTCGTCACCCTCGAGGACGAGCACGGCATGGTCAACGTGATCGTCTGGCCGCACCTCGCCATCCGCCGGCGCCAGGCCCTGCTGCAAGCGCGCCTGCTCGCGGTGCGCGGACGCTGGGAGGACGTGGACGGCGTGCAGCACCTGGTCGCCGGCGAGCTGCACGACCTCAGCCACCTGCTGGGCGCGTTGCCGCTGGCCTCGCGCGATTTCCACTGACGCCGCCAGCGCCTGCCATGCAACATCGCATCGCCATCGCCGGACCTGCCATCCGCCTGCGAGCGAAACGGGTCGGCGGCATCGTTTGCGTTAGTCCCAAAACGGGACTATGATCGCAGCCAATGAAGGTCATCGCCATCGGCACGCTCCGCACCTTCTGGGATCGCCACCCGGATGCGGAGCAACCCTTGAAGGCATGGCATGACGAAGCCCGCCATGCCACCTGGAAAACGCCCCAGGACATCAAGCGGCATTACGCCAGCGCCAGCTTCGTGGGCCACAACCGCGTCGTCTTCAACATCAAGGGCAACGACTACCGCCTGGTCGTCGCCGTGGCATACAAGTTCCAGGCGGTCTACATCAAGTTCGTGGGCACGCACGCGCAATACGACCGCATCGATGCGGCCACCGTGGAGGACGCATGAATATCCATCCCATCCGCACCAAGGCCGACTACAAGCGCGCGCTCCGCGAGGTCTCCGCGTATTTCGACGACGAACCGGAGCCGGGCAGCGAGGACGGCGACCGCTTCGAGATCCTGGCCACGCTGGTGGAAGCCTACGAGTCGAAGCATTTCCCGATCGAAGCGCCCGACCCCATCGAAGCGATCCGCTTCCGCATGGAACAAGGCGGCCTGACCGTGAAAGACCTCGTGCCGTCCATCGGCCAGCCCAATCGCGTCTACGAAGTGCTCAACCGCAAGCGTGGATTGACGCTGGAGATGATCCGCAACCTGCATCGCAACCTCGGCATCCCCGCCGAAAGCCTGATCGGTGCCTGATCCCATGCGCATGCCCACCCCGCTGATCGCCCTCATCCTCGCCTTGTCTTGCGGCCTGGCGCAGGCCGCCGAGCCCGTCGCCCGCGTGCGCGTCGCCTTCGACCGCAACGGCGAGACCGCCACCCAGGCCGAGGGCCTGGCCGACATCGCCGCGAATCGCGCGATCGGCATCGACGACCCGGCGCGGATCGCCTCGATCAGCAAGCTGGTGACCGCGATCGCGGTACTGCGCCTGGTCGAGGCCGGCACGCTCTCGCTGGACGAGGACGTCGGCGAGCGGCTGGGCATGCCGCTGCGCAACCCGGCCTTCCCCGGCACGCCGATCACCCTGCGCATGCTGCTCTCGCACACCTCCAGCCTGACCGACGGCGCCGGCTACTGGGACGTGCCGCTGGGCACCGGCATCGAGGCGCTGACCGCCGATCCCAAGGCCTGGGACACCGGGCACGCGCCGGGCACCTACTTCCGCTACACCAACCTCAACTTCCCGCTGGTCGCGCAGGTGATGGAGCGCGCCACCGGCGAACGCTTCGACCGCCTGATGCGGCGGCTGGTGCTGTTCCCGCTCAAGCTGGACGCCTGCTTCAACTGGTCCGGCTGCAGCGACGCCGCGATCCGCCGCGCGGTGGTGCTGTACGACGCCGAACGCACGCCACGCAAGGACGACCTGCGCGGCCAGCGCCCGGCCTGCCTGGTGATCGCCGCGCGCGACGGCAGCTGCGACCTGGCGCAGTGGACGCCGGGCCGCAACGGCGCGCTGTACTCGCCGCAGGGCGGGCTGCGGATCTCGGTACGCGACCTCGCCCGCATCGGCCGGCTGCTGCTCAACGACGGCACGCTCGACGGCGTGCGCCTGCTCTCGCCTGGCTCGGTGCGCCTGCTCGCCGGCCCCGCGTGGACCTTCGACGGCGGCAACGGCGCGATCGGCGAGGAAGACGAACCCGCGCGCGGCGGCTTCTTCTGCGCCTACGGCCTGGCGACCCAGGTGCTGGCCAGCGGCGACGGCAGCCGCTGCCGCGACGACCTGTTCGGCGACGGCCGCCGCCGCATCGGCCACAGCGGCAATGCCTACGGCCTGCTCTCGGGCCTGTGGCTGGACCGCGCCGCCGGCACCGGGGTGGCCTACTTCGCCACCGGCGTGCCGAACGATTCGACCGGCGCGCATTCGGCGTTCAGTCGGGTGGAGGAGCAGAGCGCGGCGGGGTGGTAGCAATTCACTAGGTTCCGCCTGCTACCCTGGATACAGGGAGCACGCATGGCGTACTGGTGGGTCAACCACAAGCAAACGCGCAACCACGAAATTCGTGGCGGATACCTTTGGTCGCCGATCCGCAACGCCAACGGTGCGCGGAATCAGTCGTACGACAACATGTCACTGGTACGTCCCGGCGACATCGTCTTTTCGTACGCCGATGGATATGTCGGTGCCATTGGCCAGATTGTTGAATCAGCAGCCGTGAGCCCAAAGCCAACTGAGTTTGGAGCGGTTGGCGATTATTGGTCGAATGAAGGCTGGCTTGTGGATGTGCAGTTCTCACCAGCTGCAAAGCCAATTCGACCTAAAGATCACATCGAAGCGATTCGACCACACCTGCCAAAGATCTACTCGCCAATCCAGCTGAATGGCAACGGGAACCAAGGCATCTATCTCGCTGCGATTTCTGACGAGCTTGGGAAGCTTTTGATCGCGCTCCTACGGATGGAAGCAGACCCCATCTTCGCGTCTCCACTTCCCGAGATACCCGTGCCAGATGAAAGCCTGCTCACCGACCTGCAGGAAATTGGAAAGATCAGTGCAATTCCTGAGACACAACGAATTCAACTCTCCAAGGCCCGAGTCGGTCAGGGTCTTTTTCGTAATCGCGTCATGTTGCTCGACCCTAGCTGCCGAGTGACTGGCGTACGTGATCCGCGCCTACTCATTGCAAGTCACATCAAGCCGTGGAGAGAGTGTTCAAACGAAGAGCGACTTGATGGTCATAACGGAATCATGCTTTCACCGCATGTCGATGCGCTGTTCGACGCGCACCTGATCAGCTTCGAAAATAATGGAAAGATGCTCGTTCATCCGACACTACCGGATGATGTGCTCCATCGGTGGAGCTTGCGACGCGACACTGAGGTCGAGTGCTTCGCTCCTGAGCAGACGAAATATCTTGAACACCACCGGTCTAGCTTCACGCAGCAGTTCTAAGAGATCGTGGCATCAAGCACGACGCCTCGGCACTTGAGCAGGTCGCTTGGGCTCATAAGCTTTCAGGTTGGTATCCGCAGTAAGAATCTCTACGTCGTATCCCGCTTCTGAGTAATAGTCAGCAACGAACTTAATCGTAATGTCGCCCATCGCCATGCGCTGGGCAGCCATCACAGGCCACTCGTCAGAAAGTCTGCGAAGCGACACCTCACCCCAAAGATCGGATTGCTCAGTGAAGGTCGCCCATGGGTTATCTCCATCAAGGGTCGCCCTAAGATGAGCAACTAAGGTCTGCGCAACCTCATATCTGCTATTTGGCGCCTGTGCGATGTGATTCCCCGTTTCAACCAACGTGGCGATAGGAAGCACAAACGTCGTCCCTAAAGCTGTTTCACGATCAAGAATTTCATTCACGCGTGCGTGATCCCATAAATCGTCAGCCGCGCCGGCGGTTTCTTTGGTTGGAACCCTTAACCAGCAGCATAGAGTGCTTGTATCGATTATGAGAACGCGAAGACTCACTCAGGCCTCCGGCATAACAAAGTCAAACGACCTTTGGAGCGCGCCTTCAATCAATCCGCGACTCGACAAACGTCCGAGACTCCCTTGAGCAAGCAATTTTGGCAACTGCTTAACATCTTCCAGCAAAGTCAGCTTACTAAATCCAACCTTGGAGTCCCTATGTGCGACAGTAATAAATGGAAGCATTTCTGTGCCCATTGCATCGAGCAAAGCTGGGTTATGAGTCGTCGCCAGCACATCAACCCCTCGCTCCTTCCCGACTGTCCGCAACATTTCTAACAGCATGCTCGCTCTCGACGGATGTAGGCCGTTATCTACTTCTTCGATCACTAGCAGACTTTTGCTCGGCCTCGTGAGCAGAGCACTGAGGATTGCAAGGAACCTCAACGTGCCATCGGACATCCCTCGCGCATCCACCGTCGCAGTTCCCGCATCATCACCCCAGCTTTCCTCGCAGTAGAGCATCGCATCAGATTGGAACTTACCCACTCGCTCCGCATACACACGGCTAATGTCTCTTTCCGGAAGCTTGCTGGCGTACTTTGTTAACACTGCCTCGATTTCCGTGCGCTTCGCTTCCGGGAGCGCTGCAATTACGCCCGCAATGTTTCTGGCGTCTGACTCCAAAGCCTCGGACAGCGGAGAATATCCACGCATGTGAGATGGGATAGGATCTAAGATGAATATATCTCGAAGCGACCTTAGAACCGCATCAATTCCCTCTTGAATCTCTTGACGTAACTTCTGACCCATCAGCTGGAATAATATTGCGTTCGAACGCCCAAGCTGCCTAGGGGTGCCTTGCTTCTCGTTATAAAGTCTAGCGACTATAGTTGGAGAGGCCGGAGCACAATAATCGGTACGGAACAGTTTGATGGTTCCCGCCACCATTCGCCTACCGCCCTTACCAATGCGAAACTTTGTCCGAGTAAGCTGCTCCGAACTTACGTCACAGCGGCCATCTGCTACTTCACATACCAGTTTGTATTCATAGTCTGTCAAGCTATCCGCACGACACGTGACCCCTACCTCAAATGCATTTCCTGGTCGGCGTGCGGCCCACTCGATACCGCCACGAATTGGCGTGAGAGTGCTGTCGCCTTGTAGCGCAACCGAAAACATCGAACCCATTGATAAGCGATTTAGCATCGCCAACGCATCTAGGGCGTTTGATTTACCACTCGCATTAGTACCAATTACAACGGTTAATGGGTCGATCTGAAGAATTGCTTCTTCGTAACTCTTCCAATCTTTAATGATTAGCGAGGTAATCATTTCTACTCCGCAATGATTCGACCAAGTTCAGCTAGATTGGAGCACAAAAGGCGGCCACCGGCCGCCTTTTCCTTGACCCCTCCCCACCCCTCCCCTGCTGCGCAAGGGAGGGAGTTTGGATTCACGCCAGCAGCGGGTTCTGCTTCTCCGGATCCAGCTTGTAGAGCTTGATCGCGCGGGCCACGTCCTTGGCGGTGAGTTTGCCGTCGGCGGCCAGCGCGGCCACCGCGGCGTGGGCCACGTGGAAGCGGTCCACCTCGAAGTGGCGACGCAGGTTGGCGCGGGTGTCGCTGCGGCCGTAGCCGTCGGTGCCCAGCACGCTGTAGCGCATCGGCACGTATTCGCGGATCTGGTTGGCGAAGGTGCGGATGTAGTCGGTGGCGGCGATCGCCGGGCCGGCGCGGCCTTCCAGCTGCTGCGTCACCCAGGCCTTGCGCGGCGCCTTGGCTTCGGGGTGGAAGCGGTTCCAGCGCTCGGCGTCCACGCCGTCGCGGGCCAGCTCGGTGAAGCTGGGGCAGGACCAGATGTCGGCCTTGATGCCGAAGTCGGCGTCCAGCAGGTCGGCGGCGGCGATCACCTCGCGCAGGATGGTGCCGCTGCCCAGCAGCTGCACGCGCAGCTCGCCCTTCTTGCCCTTGCCGGCGTCCTTCAGCAGGTACATGCCCTTGATGATCCCTTCCTCGCTGCCCGCGGGCATCTCGGGGTGGGCGTAGTTCTCGTTCATCAGGGTGAGGTACCAGTACTCGTCCTGCTGCTCGGCCAGCATCCGCTGCATGCCGTGCTGGACGATGGTCACCACCTCGTAGGCGAAGGTCGGGTCGTAGCTGCGCACGTTGGGGATGAAGCTGCTCTGCACGTGGCTCTGGCCGTCCTCGTGCTGCAGGCCCTCGCCGTTGAGCGTGGTGCGGCCGGCGGTGCCGCCCAGCAGGAAGCCGCGCGCGCGCATGTCGCCGGCCTGCCAGGCGGAGTCGCCGATGCGCTGGAAGCCGAACATCGAGTAGTAGATGTAGAACGGCAGCATCGGCAGGTCGTTGGTGCTGTAGCTGGTCGCCAGCGCCAGCCACGACGAGAACGCGCCGCACTCGGTGATGCCTTCCTCCAGCACCTGCCCGGCCGCGTCCTCGCGGTAGAACATCAGCTGGTCGGCATCCACCGGCTTGTACTTCTGGCCCTGCGGGGCGTAGATGCCCAGCTGGCGGAACAGGCCCTCCATGCCGAAGGTGCGCGCCTCGTCGGCGACGATCGGCACGCAGCGCGGGCCCACCTGTTTGTCGCGCAGGATGATGTTGAACATCTGCACGAAGGCCATGGTGGTGCTGATCTCGCGCTCGCCGGTGGACTTCAGCAGGCGCTCGAAGGTCGCCAGCGGCGGCACCTCCAGCGACTGCGTGGCCTTGCGCCGGCGCTGCGGCAGGTGGCCGCCGAGCCGGGCGCGGCGCTCGCGCATGTATTCCATCTCCGGCGACTTCTCGTCCGGGCGGAAGAACGGGATGGCGCCGTCCTTCAGTTGGTCGTCGTCGATCGGCAGCTTGAAGCGGTCGCGGAACGCGCGCACGGCGTCGTTGTCGAGCTTCTTGGTCTGGTGGGTCGGGTTCAGCGATTCGCCCGCACCGCCCATGCCGTAACCCTTCACGGTCTTGGCGAGGACCACGGTGGGCTGGCCGGTGGTCTTCACCGCCGCGTCGTAGGCCGCGTACACCTTGTGCGGGTCGTGGCCGCCACGGTTGAGGCGCCAGATGTCGTCGTCGGACATGTTGGCGACCATCGCGCGGGTCTCCGGGTACTTCCCGAAGAAATGCTCGCGGGTGTAGGCGCCGCCGAAGGCCTTGCAGTTCTGGTACTCGCCGTCGACGGTTTCCATCATCAGCTTCTTGAGCATGCCCTGGCCGTCGCGCGCCAGCAGCGGGTCCCAGTAGCCGCCCCACACGGTCTTGATCACGTTCCAGCCGGCGCCGCGGAACTGGCCCTCCAGCTCCTGGATGATCTTGCCGTTGCCGCGCACCGGGCCGTCCAGTCGCTGCAGGTTGCAGTTGATGACGAAGACCAGGTTGTCCAGGCCCTCGCGGCCGGCCACGCCGATCGCGCCCAGCGATTCGGGCTCGTCGGTCTCGCCGTCGCCGAGGAAGCACCACACCTTGCGGTCGGTCTTCGGCATCAGGCCGCGCGCCTCCAGGTACTTCCAGCTGCGCGCCTGGTAGATCGCGGCGATCGGGCCCAGGCCCATCGACACGGTCGGGGTCTGCCAGAAGTCCGGCATCAGCCAGGGGTGCGGGTAGCTGCTGATGCCGCGGCCGTCGACTTCCATGCGGAAGTTGTCGAGCTGCGACTCGCTGATCCGGCCCTCGAGGAAGGCGCGGGCGTAGATGCCCGGGCTGCTGTGGCCCTGGATGTACAGCAGGTCACCCGGATGATTTTCCGAGGGCGCGCGCCAGAAGTGGTTGAAGCCGACGTCGTACAGCGTCGCCGAGGACGCGAAGCTGGCGATGTGGCCGCCCAGCTCGCCGGGCTTGCGGTTGGCGCGCACCACCATCGCCATCGCGTTCCAGCGGATCATCGAGCGAAGCCGCCATTCCAGCGTGGCGTCGCCCGGGAACGCCGGCTCCAGGTGGGTGGGGATGGTGTTGATGTATTCGGTGGTCGGCGCGAACGGCAGATGCGCGCCGGCGCGGCGGGTCAGCTCGACCATGCCTTCCAGCAGCTGGTGCGCGCGGGCGGCGCCGTCGTGGTCGATGACCGCCTTCAGCGATTCGATCCACTCCCGCGACTCCTGCGGATCGGGATCGTTCTGGAGCATTTCGTTGAGCCAGTGCATCGTGCGCGTCCTCGCCAGGCGGTCGGTCGGGGGCCGAGTCTAGCAAGCGCGGCTGCCGCGACGATGCTGCATCGCGTCGCGATCATGGTTTGATCCGGGTAAATCTTGGGACACCGCCACGGTGCGGCGGCAAGCGCGCTCCCACGCCATCGTGAAGGCAGCCTTCACGGCCATGAACCGTATCCTCACGCCGCGTGCCCGGCCCGGCCGCGCCGGCAACGGGCCGGCATCGGGGTGCGGGCTGGCCTGCCGCCCCGTCCGATGCACTCCATCACCCGCCACGCCTGGTTGCTCGGCGTCCTGCTGGTCGCCGCGATCCTGTTGATCGTGGTCGGCCCGCTGCTGGTGGTGCGCTCGGCCCACGACCAGGCGGAGCGCGCGGCCCAGCGGGTGATCCACACCTCCGAGGTCAAGGCGACCGTGCAGGCGCTGATGTACGACCTGCGCAACCGCGAGTCGGCCACCCTGGCCTACGCCGTGGGCCACGACACCGCCGCCATCCGCGAACGGCTGGAGGAAAGCCGCCGCGAGATCCCGCTGAACCTGGCCAAGGTCAAGCACCTGACCCGCGACAACCCCGAACAGCAGGTCCGGGTCGGCCAGCTGGAAGCGCTGATCAACCAGCGCGGGCAGATTACCGCGGACATCCTCGCCCGCCCGCCGGGACAGGCCGGCGTGTACCAGGTCGAGTGGCTGCTGGACCGCAACCCGCTGCGGGTGATCGGCAAGCAGATCGCCGACACCGAGGAAGCGCTGCTGGCGCAGCGCACCGCGCAGGCCGCCGCGCTGGAACGGCGCAGCGACACCGTGACCTGGGCCGCCGCCGTGGCGCAGCTGCTGCTGCTGGCCGGCATCGCCCTGCTGCTGCGCTGGCAGCTCGCCAGCCGGCGCAGCGCGGAAGCCGCCGCGGCGCGCTCCAGCGCGCGCGCGCAGGCGGTGCTGCAGACCGTGCGCGAGCCGGTGGTGCTGCTCGACGAGCAGCTGCGGGTGGCGATGCACAACCCCGCCTTCGCGGAAGTGTTCGAGGTCGGCGACGACGCGGTCGGCCGCGACATCGCGGAGATCGGCGGCGACACCTGGGCCACCGCCGAGATCCGCCAGCGCCTGGGCGACGTGCTGGCCCGTGGCCGCGAGCTGTGGGACCACGAGGTCGCCAGCGGCGGCCGCGTGCTGCTGGTCAACGCGCGGCGCATGGAACTGCCCGACGGCGACGGCAGCGTGGCCCTGGTCACCGCCAACGACGTCAGCGCGCAGAAGGCCGCCGAGCAGCGCGTGCGCGAGCTCAACCGCCAGCTGCAGGGCAAGGTGGACCAGGTCACCGACGTCAACCGCGAGCTGGAGGCCTTCAGCTACTCGGTGTCGCACGACCTGCGCGCGCCGCTGCGCCACATCGGCGGCTTCGCCGACAAGCTGGGCCGCCACCTCGGCGACCGCAACGACGAGAAGTCGCTGCACTACATCAACGTGATCACCACCTCGGCGCGGCGGATGTCGCGGCTGATCGACGACCTGCTGGTGTATTCGCGGCTGGGCCGCAGCGCGATGCGCCTGCAGCCGGTGGACATGCAGTCGGTGGTCGACGAGACCCGCGCGCTGCTCGACGCCAACAACGCCAACGACCATCCCGGCCACCGCATCGAGTGGCGCATCCAGCCGCTGCCGATCCTGGTCGGCGACGAGAACATGCTGCGCCAGGTCTGGCTCAACCTGCTGTCGAACGCGGTCAAGTACAGCGCGCGCAGCGAGCCCTCGGTGGTCGAGGTCGGCTATCGCCGGCTGGACGAGGGCGACTACGAGTTCACCGTCGCCGACAACGGCGTCGGCTTCGACATGGCCTACGCCGGCAAGCTGTTCGGCGTGTTCCAGCGCCTGCACGGCGTCAGCGAGTTCGAGGGCACCGGCATCGGCCTGGCCAGCGTGCGCCGCGTGCTGGCCCGCCACGGCGGCGCGATCCGCGCCGAATCCGCGCCCGGCGAAGGCGCCCGCTTCATCTTCACCCTGCCCGCCCCGGGCGATTCCAACCCACTGGACCCGACGCCATGACCCCGATCATCCGCTCCATCCTGCTCGCGGAAGACAGCCCGGCCGATGCCGAGATGGCGATCGACGCCCTGCGCGAGGCGCACCTCGCCAACCCCATCGTGCACGTCGAGGACGGCATCGAGGCGCTCGACTACCTGCTGATGCGCGGCAAGCACGCGGGCCGCGCCGAGGGCCTGCCGGCGGTGCTGCTGCTGGACATCAAGATGCCGCGCATGGACGGCCTGGAAGTGCTGCGCCAGCTGCGCGGAGACGAGCGCTTCAAGCGCCTGCCGGTGGTGGTGCTGACCTCCTCGCGCGAGGAGACCGACCTGGCCCGCAGCTGGGACCTCGGGGTGAACGCCTACGTGGTCAAGCCGGTGGACTCCGAGCAGTTCTTCCACGCGGTGAAGACGCTCGGCAAGTTCTGGGCGGTGCTCAACGAAACCCCCAACGGCGAGTGACGCCATGCTGCGCATCCTCCTGGTCGAGGATTCGCCCGACGACGCGGAGCTGCTCCGCTTCGCGCTGGACGATGCCGGCATCGACCACGAGCTGCGCCGCGCGTGGTCGCGGGCGTCGCTGCTCGAGGCGCTCGGCGACTTCACGCCCGGCGTGGCGGTGAGCGACCTGCACCTGCCGGGCTTCTGCGGCGCCGAGGCGCTGCGGCTGGTGCAGGCGCAACGCCCGGGCCTGCCGATGGTGCTGCTGTCCGGCGCGCCCGCCGAGGCGCCGGGCGACCTGCCCGCGCGCGTGCTCGACAAGGCCGCGCTGCACGGCCTGCCCGCGCTGCTGCGCGGGATGCTGGCGGCCTGAGCCTCAGCCGACGTCGCGCATCGCGACGCGGATCTGCGCTTCCACCGCGACGATCGCGGTCATGTTGACGATCCGCCGCGAGGTCGCGGCCGGGGTCAGGATGTGCGCCGGCTGGTCCAGGCCCATCAGGATCGGGCCGATCGCCACCCCGCCGGTCGCCACCCGGATCAGGTTGTAGCCGATGTTGGCGGCGTCGAGGTTCGGCATCACCAGCAGGTTGGCGCGGCCCTTCAGGGTGGTGTTGGGCATGATCCGCTGGCGCAGCAATTCGTCCCACGCGGTGTCGGCCATCATCTCGCCGTCCACCTCCAGCTTCGGCACGCGCTGGCGGATGATTTCGTAGGCGCGGCGCATCTTGGCCGCGCTGGCGTCCTGGTGGCTGCCGAAGTTGGAATGCGACAGCAGCGCGACCTTCGGCTCGATGCCGAACAGGCGCAGGCGGTAGCTGGCCTGCAGGGTGGCCTCGGCGATCTGCTCGGCCGACGGGTCCAGCTGCACGTGGGTGTCGACGAAGAACCACGCGCCCTTGTCGTTGATCACCCCGGTCATCGCCGCGGTGCCCTGCACGCCGGGCTCGAAGTCGAACACGCTGCGCAGGTAGCCCAGCTTCTTGTGGTAGCGGCCGACGATGCCGGTGATCAGGCCGTCGGCCTCGCCGCGCTCGACCATCAGCGCGGCGATCAGGGTGGGCCGCGAGCGCAGCAGGTTCTTCGCCGCGTCCGGGGTCACCCCGCGGCGCTCGGTCAGCGCGTGGTACTGGCGCCAGTAGTCGTCGAAGCGCGGGTCGTCGTTGACGTTGGTGAGCTCGAAGTCGACGCCGGCGCGCATGCGCAGGCCGAGCTTGGCGATGCGGTTCTCGATCACCTCCGGGCGGCCGATCAGGATCGGCTTGGCCAGGCCCTCGTCGATCACCGTCTGCACCGCCTGCAGCACCACGAATTCCTCGCCCTCGGCGTAGACCACGCGCTTGCGGTCGGCGCGCGCGCGCTCGTACACCGGCTTCATCATCAGGCTGGTGCGGTGGATGAACTGGCTGAGGTGGTCGCGGTAGCCGGCGAGGTCGGCGATCGGGCGCTCGGCGACGCCGGAGTCCATCGCCGCCTGCGCCACCGCCGGCGCCAGCATGGTCAGCAGGCGCGGGTCGAACGGGCGCGGGATCAGGTACTCGCGGCCGAAGGTCGGCACCTCGCCGCCGTAGGCGGAGCCGAGGTCGGAGGCCTCCATCCGCGCCAGCCCGGCGATCGCGCGCACGCAGGCCAGCTTCATCGCCTCGTTGATCCCGGTCGCGCCCACGTCCAGCGCGCCGCGGAAGATGTACGGGAAGCACAGCGCGTTGTTGACCTGGTTCGGGTAGTCGCTGCGCCCGGTGGCGATGATGCAGTCCGGGCGCACCGCCCTGGCGTCCTCCGGCAGGATCTCCGGGTAGGGGTTGGCCAGCGCCAGGATGATCGGGTTGGGCGCCATCGTGGCGACCATCTCCGGCTTCAGCACGCCGCCGGCGGACAGGCCGAGGAAGATGTCGGCGCCGTCCACGATCTCGGCCAGCGAGCGCTTGTCGGTGTCGCGCGCATAGCGCGCCTTGTCCGGGTCCAGCCCGGGGCGGCCGCGGTGGATCACGCCCTCGCGGTCGAACGCCAGGATGTGCTCCGGCTTCAGGCCCAGCGCCACCAGCATGTCCAGGCAGGCGATGCCGGCGGCGCCGGCGCCGGCGGTGGCCAGCCTGACGTCCTCGATGCGCTTGCCCGCCACTTCCAGCGCGTTCAGCACCGCCGCGCCGACGATGATCGCGGTGCCGTGCTGGTCGTCGTGGAACACCGGGATCTTCATCCGCTCGCGCAGCTTGCGCTCGACGATGAAGCACTCCGGCGCCTTGATGTCCTCGAGGTTGATGCCGCCGAAGGTCGGCTCCAGGCTGGCGATGATGTCGACCAGCTTGTCCGGGTCGCGCTCGTCGATCTCGATGTCGAACACGTCGATGCCGGCGAACTTCTGGAACAGCACGCCCTTGCCTTCCATCACCGGCTTGCCGGCCAGCGGGCCGATGTCGCCCAGGCCGAGCACCGCGGTGCCGTTGGTGACCACCGCGACCAGGTTGCCGCGCGCGGTGTACTCGCTGGCCTGGCGCGGGTCGGCGGCGATCTCCTCGCAGGCGTAGGCGACGCCCGGCGAGTAGGCCAGGGCGAGGTCGCGCTGGGTCACCATCGGCTTGGTCGCGGTGACCCGGATCTTCCCCTTCGGCGCGAGGCGGTGGTAGTCGAGCGCGGCCTGCTTGAGGTCGTCGTGGCTGGGCGTGTCGGACATCGGAACCATACCCGGTGGGTGGATCGGGGATGATACCCGCCCACCCCGCCCGCGACCCCGGGCCACGGAGGCATCGCCATGCTGGAACTGGATACCGTGCAGACCCTCGCCCTTGGCGGGCTGGCGCTGTTCCTGGGCTACGGCCTGTGCCGCGCGGTCCCGGTGCTGGGCCGCTACAACCTGCCGCCGCCGGTGGTGGGCGGGCTGGTGTTCGCCCTGCTGGCGACGCTGGCGCACGCACGCGGCACCACCCTCTACACCCTCGACACCAGCCTGCAGACGCCGCTGATGGTGGCGTTCTTCACCACCCTCGGCTTCAACGCCAGCCTGCGCCTGCTGCGCATCAGCGGCCGCCAGGTGGCGCTGTTCCTGCTGCTGGCCACGGTGCTGGCGGTGCTGCAGAACCTGCTGGGCGCGGCGGTGGCCACCGCCTTCGGCCTGCCGCCGCTGTTCGGGGTGCTGGCCGGCTCCACCACCCTGACCGGCGGGCCGGCGACCGGGCTGGCCTTCGCGCCGCTGTTCGAGGCCGCCGGGGTGCAGGGCGCGGCGACCATTGCGGTGGCCACCGCGATGTCCGGCATCCTCCTCGGCGGGCTCATCGGCGCGCCGCTGGCGACCCTGATGATCCGCCGCCACCGCCTGGTCTCGATGCAGCCCGGGTCGCGGGTCGCGCCCGACGATGCCGGCCCGGTCGAGGCCGGCACCGAGGCCCAGCGCGAATACCGCGCGCTCAAGAGCCTGGTGATGATCCTGCTGGCGATGTGGCTGGGCGGCTGGGTCAGCGGCCTGCTGGAAGGCGCCGGGCTGACCCTGCCCGCCTACGTCGGCGCGATGCTGGTCGGCGCGGTGGTGCGCAACCTCGACGACCGCTTCGGCTGGTTCGGCCTGTCGGTCCCGACCACCGACCTGGTCGGCAATGTCAGCCTGTCGCTGTTCCTGGCGGTGGCGCTGATGAACCTCAAGCTGTGGGAGCTGGCCGGGCTGGCCGCGCCGCTGGTGGTCAACCTCGGCCTGCAGGCTGCGCTGGTCGCGCTGTTCTGCCTGGTCGTGCTGCGCGCGATGGGCCGCGACTACGATGCCGCGGTGATGTCCGGCGGGTTCTACGGCTTCATGATGGGCACCACCGCGAACGCGATGGCGGTGATGCGCGCGCTGGTCGAACGCTACGGCGCCGCGCCGCGCGCGTTCCTGGTCGCACCGCTGGTGGGCGCGTTCTTCATCGACTTCACCAATGCGCTGCTGATCACCGGCTTCCTCAACCTCTGGCGCTGACGCTCAGTCGTCGGCCAGCACCACGCGGTCGCCGGGGCCGGCGGCGGGGTCCGGTGGCGCGGCCAGCGGGCCGGGCCGTCCTTCCAGCGCGGCGGCCAGCGCCTCGCGGTCCAGCGCGCCGTCCCAGCGCGCGACCACCACCGTCGCCACCGCATTGCCGATGAAGTTGGTCAGCGAGCGGCACTCGCTCATGAAGCGGTCCACGCCGAGGATCAGCGCCATCCCGGCCACCGGGACCTCGGGCACCACCGCCAGCGTCGCCGCCAACGTGATGAAGCCGGCGCCGGTGACGCCGGCCGCGCCCTTGGAACTGAGCATCGCCACCAGCAGCAAGGTGAGCTGGTGGCCGAGGCTGAGCTCGGTGTCGGTGGCCTGGGCGATGAACAGCGCGGCCAGGGTCATGTAGAGGTTGGTGCCGTCGAGGTTGAACGAGTAGCCGGTGGGCACCACCAGCCCGACCACCGGCTTCGCGCAGCCCGCGCGCTCCAGCTTCTCCATCAGCGACGGCAGCGCCGATTCCGACGACGAGGTGCCCAGCACCAGCAGCAATTCCGCCTTCAGGTAGCGCACCAGCTTGAGGATCGAAAACCCGGACAGCCTCGCCACCGCGCCGAGCACCACCAGCACGAACAACAGCGCGCTCGCGTAGAACGCGCCGACCAGCCAGGCCAGGTTGGCGAGCACCGCCAGCCCGTACTTGCCGATGGTGAAGGCGATCGCGCCGAACGCACCGACCGGCGCCGCGCGCATCAGCAGGTGGACCACGCGGAACACCGCCGCCGACAACGCCTCGAGCAGGGCCAGCAGCGGCCGCCCGCGCGCGCCCGACTGCGCCAGCGCGATCCCGAACAGCACCGCGACGAGCAGCACCTGCAGGATGTTGTCGCCGACCAGCGGGCTGGCCAGGGTCTTCGGGATGATGTCCAGCACGAAGCCGGTCAGGGTCAGCGCGTGCGACTTGTCCACGTAGTCGTGGACCGCGGCCTGGTCGAGGTCGGCGGGGTCGACGTGCATGCCGGCGCCGGGCTGGGCCACGTGCGCGACGACCAGGCCGAGCACCAGCGCCAGCGTCGAGAAAAAGAGGAAGTACGCCATCGCCTTGAGGAACACCCGGCCGACCCCGCGCAGGTGCGGCATGCCGGCGATGCCGGTGACGATGGTCAGGAAGATCACCGGCGCGATGATCATCTTCACCAGCTTGATGAAGCCGTCGCCGAGCGGCTTCATCGCCTCGCCCAGCGCGGGCTGCAGGTGGCCGAGCAGCGCCCCGGCCACGATCGCCACCAGTACCTGCACGTACAGGTGCCGGTACCACGGCAACGGCGGCGCGGCGGGCGTGTCGGTGGCGTGCATCGGGCGGTCCAGTCGGGGATCGGCGGATGGTAGCCCGCGCGGCGGCGCGAGCGCGGCATCGGCTACCCTGCCCGGATGCCCACGCATGCCACGTTCCGTCGCCTCGCCCTGCCGGTGTTCGCGCTGGCGTTGCTGCTGCAGCTGCCGCTGGCGCTCAACCCGGGTTACTACAGCCACGACGAGTTGCAGTGGGCAGCCTTCGCGCAGGCGGGCATGCCCGCCGGCTGGACCGATCCCGGCGCGTTCCAGTACCGGCCGCTGACCTTCGCCACGTGGATGGCGCTGTCGCGCGCCCTGTTCGACACCCCGATGCTGTTCCATGCGGTGCTGGTCGCGTGGGGCGCCGCCAATGCGACGCTGCTGGCCCTGGTCGGCCGCGGCTTCGGCCTGGCCCCGCGGGTGGCAATGGCCGGCGCGCTCGCCTTCGTGCTCACCCCGTACGCGGCGTACACGCATGGCTGGGTGGGCTGCATCGCCGACCTGCTGTGGGTGTCCTGCGCGCTCGTGCTGGCGCTCGCGGTGCAGCACCTGCGCGCGGCCTGGCAGGCCGGCCTGCTGGCGGCGCTGCTGACGGGCGCAGGCCTGCTGGCGAAGGAAGCGGCGTTCGCGATCCCGCCGCTGCTGCTGGTCGCGGCGGTGTTCGACGGCACCCGCCGGCGCGAATGGACCATCGCGATGCTCGCGGCGGGCGTGGCCTGCGCGTTGTATCTCGGCCTGCGCGTGGATTCCCTGCTGCATGCACCGCGCGACGGCGCGCAGTATGCGTTGTCGCCGTGGAACGCCCCGTTGCGCTGGTTCGAATACCAGGTGTTCGCGCCGATCCCGCCGCTGCTGGAGGCGTTCACCGTGCTGCAGCGCCCGGTCCCGGTGCTGGTGGCCGCCGCGCTGTGGCTGGCGTTGGTGGCGGCGCTGTGGCGCGCCTGCCGGCGTTGCGCCGCGGTGTTCCTGCTGGGTGGGGTCGCCGCGTTGCTGCCGGTGCTGCCGCTGGGCGCGAGCTGGAACCACTACGCCTACGGCTTCGCCGCGGTCGCCTGCATGGCGGTGGCCGCGGCCTGGCCGCAGGCCACGCGCGGCGGTCGGCTGGCGATCGGCGGCTTCGCCCTGCTGACCTGCCTGCATGGCGCGGTGGTGATGGCGCGGATGCACCAGGTCGGCCGCATCCAGTCGGTGTTCTCGCCAGCGCTGGCCGCGGCGCTGGCGGCGCGTCCGGCGAATGCGACCCTGGCGCTGCGGCTGGACCGCGACGCCAAGCCTTGGGTGTTCCAGCGCCTCACCCACCAGATCCCGTCCTACGCCGGCGTGCCGATCGGCACGCGCGTGCACCTGGTCGATGCCGCGGCGCCGGCCGACTACCGGATCACCGCCGACGGCCGCCTCATCGCGCTGCGCTAGCTAGATCTCGACGACGGTTTCGCTGTCCATGATCTGGTCCAGCCGGATCCGGTTGGCGAACAGCGAGAACGCGAGCATCCCGGCCAGGCCGTTGGCGCGCGCCACCCATTCCGGCAGCCAGCGCGGCGGTTGCAGGTCGCCGCTGTCGAACAGCGGCTCGAAGCGCGCGACGTCGGCCAGGGTCATCTTGCCGGCGAACAGCAGGCGGCACAGCCGCAACTTGTCGTGCTTGAGCGCCCAGCGGAAGAAGGTGTGCACGCCGATCAGCCCGCGCAGGTAGACCGTGTCCTTGGTGAAGGCCGCGCCGCCGGTGGTGGGCACCCCGCGGAACACGCGCTGCGCCGAGGTGAAGCTCTCCACCTCGTCCTGCCCGGCGTCGAGGAAGTAGCGGAACACCTGCAGGAAGTCGGCGCCTTCCAGCGCCATCGCCACCGCCTCGATGCGCAGGCTGACCCGCTTCATGCGCTCGATGTCGATGCTGCCGGTGATCTGCTCGGCGAACACCGCCAGCCCCTCCTGGGTCGCGGTGGTGCGCGGCGAAGACAGCGCCAGGCTCGGCAGCACCCCCTGCTGCTGGCCGTTCAGCGCGGTCAGCGAATGCACGAAGGCTTCGTGCTGCAGCAGCTGGTGGCGGTCGTAGTCGGAGAACGCGGCGCCGGCGCGCAGGCGGATGCGGGTGGGGCCGGCGGCGGCCTTGGCGATCAGGTCGGGATCCAGCTGCACGGTGATCACGCGCGCATCGAAGTAGTCGTCGAGCGCCGCCTGCAACTGCAGCGACAACGCGGTCGCCGAGATCTGCACCTGTTCGGCGGGCGCCAGCAGTTCGCGATCCAGCTCATTGGCAATCGCGATGAAGTGGTTGGCCGCCTCGCGAGTGGTCGCGCCGCCGGGCAGGGCATGGTCGGGCTTGCCGAACAGCGCGACCGACAGCCCGGTCACCGCCGGCGTGCCGAGCTGCTCCAGCAGTTCGGCGGCCAGCGACCAGCCCTGCGCGGATTCGACCAGGTACACGCCCAGCGGATGCGCGGGATCCGCGGCGGCGGCGATCGCCGCGAACTCGCGGCGGGCGTCGCTGAAGTCGTGCTTCGGATAGGCGTAGGCGGGCAGCCGCGGGTTGCCGCGCGCCCAGCCGGCGAGGAAGGCCTGCTGCTCGCTGGCCGGCCAGCTGGCGAGGCTCAGCAGCCGCACGCCCCTGGCGGCCTTCGCCAGCCGTGCGTCGAGCGCCGCGTGGTGGGCGATCTCGGGCCGCGGGCGCGCCGGGAGGTCCATCTCAGTGGCGACCGTATTTCTCGTCGAGGCGCTTGTTCAACGCCTTGCCCTGCACCCGCGCATCGGCCTTCTGCGCCAGCCGGGTGGCGAGCTGGTTGGCCGCGCCGGCGACCTCCGCGCTGAGCTTGACGAAGTTGGCGACGCGCTCGGCCTCCAGGGTGCCGGCCTCGATGGCGGCGCGTACCGCGCAGCCCGGCTCGCGGGCGTGCCGGCAATCGCGGAACCGGCATCGCGCGGCCAGCGCCTCGATGTCGGCGAAGCTTTCGGCGACGTCCTCCTCGCCGGTCGGCTTGAGCTCGCGCATGCCCGGGGTGTCGATCATGCAGGCGCCGGTCGGCAGCGCGATCAGCGCGCGGTGGGTGGTGGTGTGGCGGCCGCGGTCGTCGCCCGCGCGCACCGCGCCGGTCTTCATTTTCTCGATGCCGAGCAGGGTGTTGGTGAGGGTCGACTTGCCGGCACCGGAACTGCCGACCAGCACGATGCTGCAACCCGCGCCCAGCCACGGCGCCAGCGCGTCGACGCTAGCCCGGTCCTTGGCGTTGACGTGCACCACCGGCACGTCCAGCGCGCGCAGGTCGTGCAGGGCGGCGTCCACGTCGGCGCCGTCCTTGTCGGACTTGGTCAGCACGACCACCGGCTGCACCCCGCTGCCCGCCACCAGCAGCAGGTAGCGCTCGATCCGCCGCGGGTTGAAGTCGGCATCCAGCCCGCTGACCACGAACACGCTGTCGATGTTGGCCGCGATCACCTGCTGCCGGTAATGCTCGCCGGCCGCGCCGCGCTTGATCGCGGAGAAGCGCGGCAGCAGGGCGACGATGCGCAGGCTGTTGGGCGCCTCGCCCTCGACCAGCACCCAGTCGCCCACCGCCGGGCGCTGCTCGGGCGACAGCTCGCCCTTGCGGTAGCTGCCGGCGCGCTGCCATTCCGGCAGCGATTCCGCGCGATGCGCCGCGTCCACCGACTCGGAGACGAGGTAGCCGCTGCGGTGCTGCTCAACGATGCGCGCGGGCCGTGCCTGCGGATGCGCGGCGACGATCGCGGCCCAGTCCGGGTCCAGGGTCGGCGGCGTCCAGCGCCAGCCGATGGCCTGCAGGGGGGTCATGCGCGTCGGGCAGCCGTCATGGCGGGATTCTAGCCCCGGGACGCGATGTTGCAGTGGCATGTCCCGGCGGGGGGCCGGGTTCGAGCGCGCCAGGGATGGCGCGCGGCCGCCCATCGGAGCCGGACGCGAAGCCTGGGCGGCGAAGCCCGCGCCCCGCCGGGACGTGCCACGTTCGGGAACCTTTTCCGCTACGCTGGCGGCTTCGCTTGCCCCCTGCCCCGCACCGATGTCGCCGTACAACCCCCGCCACAAGATCGCCACCCGCACCCGCCTCACCGAAGTCCGCTACGAGATCCGCGGCGAACTGGCGCGGCGCGCCCGCGAGCTGGAGGGCCAGGGCCGGCAACTGATCAAGCTCAACATCGGCAATCCCGGCGCCTTCGGCTTCCGCGCCCCCGAGCACCTGCAGCGCGCGATCGCCGACCGCATCGAGCGCACCGACCCGTACACCCACCAGCAGGGCCTGCCCGAGGCCCGCGAGGCGATCGCCGCTTTCCACAAGGCGCGCGGCACCCCGAATGCCTCGCCGGAGCGCGTGTTCGTGGGCAACGGGGTCAGCGAGCTGATCGACATCGCCCTGCGCGCCCTGCTCAACCCGGGCGAGGAAGTGCTGGTGCCCTCGCCCGACTACCCGTTGTGGAGCGCGGCCACCATCCTCAACGACGGCCGCCCGGTCTACTACAAGTGCGACCGCGACAACGGCTTCCTGCCGGACCCGGACCAGATCGAATCGCTGGTGTCCTCGCGCACCCGCGCCATCGTCCTGATCAACCCCAACAACCCGACCGGCGCCAACTACCCGCGCGACTTGCTGGAGCGCATCGTCGCCATCGCCCAGCGCTACCGCCTGCTGCTGCTGGTCGACGAGATCTACGACCACATCCTGTACGACGACGCGCTGTTCCAGCCGGTCGCGCCGCTCGCCGGCGACCTGCCCTGCCTGAGCTTCGGCGGCCTGTCCAAGGTGCATCGCGCCTGCGGCTGGCGGGTCGGCTGGGCGGTGCTGTCCGGCGATCCGGTCGCCTGCGGCGACTTCCACCATGCGATGGACCTGCTCGGCGCGCTGCGCCTGTGCGCCAACGTGCCGGGGCAATTCGCGATCGAACAGGCGCTGCACGGCGCCGACACCATCACCCCGCTGTGCCGGCCCGGCGGCCGCCTCTACGAAACCCGCCGTGCCCTGGTCGAAGCCTGCGACGCCAGCCCGCACCTGTCGCTGGTCGCCCCGGCGGGCGCGCTGTACGGTTTCCCGCGCGTGGTCGGCCCGGCGGCGCAGGGCTTCGACGACCACGGCTTCGCGCTGCAGATGCTCGAAGAGGAAGACGTGCTGATCGTGCCCGGCACCAGCTTCAACGTGCCCTATCGCGACCATTTCCGGGTGACCCTGCTGCCCGAGGCGCCGATGCTGCGCGAGGTGTTCACCCGCATCGACCGCGTGCTCGCGCGCCGCGCGGAAGGCGAGCGCCGCAGCGCGGTGGCCTGAGGATGGGTTGGACGCCCGAAAAGGGGTCAGAGAACCTTTCCCGCGGAATCCCCATGCAGCGGCAGCGGCGGAACGGAAATGGTCTCTGACCCCTTTTCGCGGGCGCAGCTTTCCTACTTGGCGCTGGGCGATTCCTACACGATCGGCGAAGGCGTCGATGCCGCCGGCCGCTGGCCGGTTCAACTCGCCGCCGCCTTGCGCACGCGCGGCATCGACCTCGCCGACCCGCGCATCCTCGCCACCACCGGCTGGACCACCGACGAGCTGTGGGCAGCGATGGACGCGGCCGAACCGCTCGGCGCGTGGGACTTCGTCTCGCTGCTGATCGGGGTGAACAACCAGTACCGCGGCCGTGAGGTCGACGACTACGTCGGCGAATTCGCACGCCTGCTGCGGCGGGCGATCGCGCTGGCCGGCGACCGCGTCGACCGCGTGCTGGTGCTGTCGATCCCCGACTGGGGCGTGACCCCATTCGCCTTCGCCAGCGGCCGCGACCGCGAGGCCATCGCCGCCGAGCTCGACGCCTACAACGCCGCCGCGCGCGACCTGTGCGAGGCGCATGGCGTGGCCTTCGTCGACATCACCGGGATCAGCCGCGATCGCGGCGGCACCGCGGAGATGCTGGCCGACGACGGCCTGCATCCCTCGGCCGCGCAATACGCGCGCTGGACCCAGGCGGCGTTGCCGGTGGCGATGGGGTTGCTGGCGCGCGACTGACGCCACCTGGTGCAGGCGTGGGCCGTGCGCCGCGGGCGACTCTCGGCGACACGGATGTCGCCGAGAAGCCTCCATGGACGGATTCACGGCGTGTCGCACGTGGCGTGCGGCCCGCGACTGCGCCTGGCGAAGTAAAATTGACCTCCCTCGGACGGAACACCCCCATGTCCCTCGACCCCGCCCTGCGCGCCCGCATCGATGCCCTGCTGGCCGCCAATCCCGTGGTGCTGTTCATGAAAGGCAGCCCGGACGCGCCGCAATGCGGCTTCTCGGCGAAGGCGGTGGCCGCGCTGGCCGCGACCGGCGCCAACTACGCGCACGTGGACGTGCTGGCCGACCCGGACATCCGCGAGGGCATCAAGGCCTACGGCGACTGGCCGACGATCCCGCAGCTGTACATCGGCGGCGAGCTGGTCGGCGGTTCCGACATCATCGTGCAGATGGCCGGCAGCGGCGAGCTGCATGCCGCGCTGGGCCAGCCCGCGCCGGACCGCACCCCGCCCGCGATCACCATCACCCCGGCCGCCGCCGACATGCTGCGCAAGGCGATCGCCGATGCCGGCCACGACCTCGCGCTGCAGGTCGAGGTGGATGCCGGCTTCAACACCCGGCTGCAGCTGGCGCCGCGCGACGCGCACGCGATCGCCAGCGAGCTCGAGGGCATCCGCGTGCAGTTCGACCTGGCCAGCGCGCCGCGCGCACGCGGCCTGTCGATCGACTGGGTCGAGGATGCCCGCGGCCGCGGCCTGGTGATCGAGAACCCGAACGCGCCGGCCAAGGTCCGCGACCTCACCCCGGCCCAGGCCGCCGAGCGCGTGCAGGCCGGCACCCTGCTGCTGGTGGACGTGCGCCCGCTCGACGAACGCCTGATGGCCGAGGCGCCGGTGCCGTATCGCCACCTCGACCAGGGCGTGGCCGACCTCGAGGCCCTGCCGAAGGACACCGCGATCGCCTTCCTGTGTCGCAGTGGCGCGCGCAGCGGGCAGGCCGCCGAGCATTTCCGCGCGCTCGGCTTCACCCAGCTCTACAACGTGGCCGGCGGCATCAACGCCTGGGCGCTGCTCGACCCGAACCTGCGGCCTTACTGAGCCTCAGTCCTTGCGGATGGCCGCCAGCGCGGCCAGCGCCTGCTCGCGCCCGCGGGCCAGGTCGACCACCGGGCGCGGATAGCCGCGCGGGGGCACGCCGGTCCACGGCGCATGCCGCTGCGCGGCCGGCAACGCCGCCAGTTCGGGCACCCAGCGCGCGATGTAGTCGCCCGCGGGATCGAACTTGGCGGCCTGCAGCACGGGATTGAACACCCGGTGGTAGGGCGCGGCGTCGGCACCGGTGCCGGCGATCCACTGCCAGCCCAGCGTGTTGTTGGCGAGGTCGGCATCGACCAGGGTGTCCCAGAACCAGCGCGCGCCGTGCCACCAATGCGCGCGCAGGTGCTTGGTCAGCAGGCTGCCCACGATCATCCGCACCCGGTTGTGCATCCAGCCGGTGTGCCAGAGCTCGCGCATGCCGGCATCGACGATGGGGATGCCGGTGCGCCCGCGCTGCCACGCCGCCAGCACCGCCGGGTCGGGCTCGACCCACGGGAAGTCGTCGAAACGCGGGTTGAAGTTGGCCTCCGGCGTGCGCGGGAAGTGGTGCAGCAGGTGGTAGCCGAATTCGCGCCAGCCGAGTTCGCGCAGGTAGGCGGCGCGGTCGCCGTCCGGCCCCGCGTCCTGCAGGCGATGGGCGATGCGCCAGGGCGCGACCTCGCCGAAGTGCAGGTGCGGCGACAAGCGCGAGGTGCCCGGCACGCCGGGGATGTCGCGGCGCTCGCCGTAGCCCGCCAGCGCACCCTCCGCGAAGCGCTCCAGCGCCGCCAGCGCACCGGCTTCGCCGGGCTCCCACTGCTCCCAGAAGCCGCGATCCCACGGCAGCACCGGCGCCAGCCCGAGGGCATCGAGTTCGACCGCGCCCGGCAGCAGCGGCGGTGCAGGCAACGCGGTCGGCGCGTCCTGCAGCGCGGGCAGGCGCCACTGCTTGAGCGCGGCGCGCCAGAACGGGGTGAACACCTTGTACGGATCGCCCAGCTGGGTGGCGACCTGCCACGGTTCGAACAGCAGGGCGCCGTTGTGGCTGCGCGCGTCCAGCCCGGCATCGCGCAGGCTGCGCTTGATCGCGGCATCGCGGGTTTCCATCGCGGGCTCGTAGTGCCGGTGCCAGCGCACCACGCCCGCGCCGGCTGCCGCCGCGAGCCGCGGCAACAACTCGGCCGGATCGCCCACGAACACCTGCAGCCGCGAGCCGCGCGCGCGCAGCGCGGTGTCCAACGCGCGCAGCGAGCGCAACCGCCAGGCATCCGAGGCCGCGCCGGGCGCCCACGCGCCCTCGCCTTGCGGGTGGTGGATGTACACCGGCACCGGCGCCAGCCCCAGGCGCAGCAGGTCCTGCAGCGCCGGGTGGTCGGCCAGCCGCAGGTCGTCGCGGAACCACAGCAGTGCGTGTTGCATGGTGCGTCCTAGAAGCCCCCGCCGGCGTCCAGCCACGCCTGCTCGTCGGGGGTACTGGTACGGCCGAGGGCGGCGTTCCGATGCGGGAAGCGGCCGAAGCGGGCGATCACCTCGCGATGCGCCCGTGCGTAGCGGTCCAGTTCGGCGTTGCCCAGCGCGCCGATCAGCGCCACCGCGCGGTCCTGGTCGGCGAGGTCCTCGGCGTGTTCGAACGGCAGGTAGGCGAACAGGCGCAGGTCCGCCGGCATTCGCGCGTCCAGCCCGGCCTCGACCGCCTGCAACGCGTAGCGGCGGGCAAGGCCGTCGGTGGCGAAGGCATGGCCGCTGCCGCGATAGACGTTGCGCGGGATCTGGTCGAGCAGGATGAGCGCGGCCAGCGCGCCATCGGCATCGTCCAGCCAGGCCTCGCATTCGCCGCGCGCGGCAGCGTGGTGCGCATCGAGGAAGCGCGTGCGGCAGTCGGCATCGAAGGCCGCGCCGCCGTTGAACCATTTCGCCATGCCGGCCTCGCGCCAGAACGCGAGCACGTCCGCGGGTGTCGTCATCGGGGATTCCTCCGTCATCGGGCCTCCAGCATGCCCGCCACCGCGTGACCGCGGCATCGCCGGCTATTCGTCGAAGCGCAGGTGGCGCACCGACTTGCCGTGGCGGCGGATCAGGCGCAGCGACTCGATGCCGACGTGGATGTGGTTGCGGACGTAGTCGGCGGAGACCTTGGCGTCCGAGGCCTCGGTCTTCACCCCTTCCGGGATCATCGGCTGGTCGGAGACCAGCAGCAGCGCGCCGGTGGGGATGCGGTTGGCGAAGCCAGCGGCGAAGATCGTGGCGGTCTCCATGTCGATCGCCATGCAGCGCATCGCGCGCAGCTTCTGCTTGAACTCGGCGTCATGCTCCCAGACCCGGCGGTTGGTGGTGTACACCGTGCCGGTCCAGTAATCGAGCTCGTTGTCGCGGATGGTGGTGGAGATCACGCGCTGCATCGCGAACGCCGGCAGCGCCGGTACCTGCGGCGGCAGGTAGTCGTTGCTGGTGCCCTCGCCGCGGATCGCCGCGATCGGCAGGATCAGGTCGCCCAGCTTGTTCTTGCGCTTGAGCCCGCCGCACTTGCCGAGGAACAGCGCCGCCTTCGGCATGATCGCCGACAGCAGGTCCATCACCGTCGCCGCGTTGGGGCTGCCCATCCCGAAGTTGATCAGGGTGATGCCATCCGCGGTCGCACTGGGGAACGGACGGTCGGTGCCGACCACCGGCGCGCCGGTCATCTCCGAGAAATGCGAGAGGTAGCCGCCGAAGTTGGTCAGCAGGATGTGCTGGCCGAACTGGTCCAGGGGGACGCCGGTGTAGCGCGGCAGCCAGTTGTCGACGATCTCGTGCTTGTCCTTCATGACGCCTCCGTTTCGCCACGATTCTCCCACGCTGCCGTGACTTGGGTCATGTGGCGCGCGCGGCGGCGGCGCGCTAGGGTTCCCGGCATCGCACGCCGTGCGAAGGGGAATGCCTGCATGTCCAAACCGTTGACCGCCGCCGTGCTGGCGGCGTTGCTGGCCGGCTGCGCGAGTGCGCCGCAGAAGCCGGCCGCGCCCGCCACGCCCTACGACTACACCGCCAACCCGTACCCGAGCACCTACCAGCGGGTGGCCTCGCCGCCGGTGCTGCTGCAGCACGCGACCGTGCTGACCGGGACCGGGGCGCGCCTGGAGGATGCCGACGTGCTGCTGCGCGACGGCCTGGTGGTGGCGGTCGGCAACGGGCTGGACGCGCCCGCGGACGCGGTCCGCGTGGACGCCACGGGGCGCTGGGTCACGCCGGGCATCATCGACGTGCATTCGCACCTGGGCGTCTACCCCAGCCCCGGCACCACCTCGCACAGCGACGGCAACGAGGCCACCGCGCCGGTCACCGCGCAGGTCTGGGCCGAGCATTCGATCTGGCCGCAGGACCCGGGCTTCCACGCCGCGCGCGCCGGCGGCGTCACCGCGATGCAGATCCTGCCTGGCAGCGCCAACCTGATCGGCGGCCGCGGGGTCACGCTCAAGAACGTGCCGGCCACCACCTACCAGGGCATGAAGTTCCCGGGCGCGCCCTGGGGCCTGAAGATGGCCTGCGGCGAGAACCCGAAGCGCGTGTACGGCAGCAAGGGCGGGCCGTCCACGCGGATGGGCAACATCGCCGGCTTCCGCGCGGCCTTCATCGAGGCCGCCGACTACATGAAGAAGCGCAGTGCCGGCGTCAAGGACGCGGAGGGCAAGCGCGACCTCAAGCTGGATTCGCTGGCGGGCGCGATCAACGGCGACATCCGCGTGCACAACCACTGCTACCGCGCCGACGAGATGGCGATCATGCTCGACCTCGCCAAGGAGTTCGGGTTCAAGATCGCCGCCTTCCACCACGGCGTGGAGGCCTACAAGATCGCCGACCGCCTGGGCGCCGAAGGCGTCTGCGGTGCGCTCTGGGCCGACTGGTGGGGCTTCAAGATGGAAAGCTTCGACGGCATCCAGGAGAACATCCTGCTGGTCGACCGCGCCAAGGGCGGCTGCGCGATCGTGCATTCGGATTCCGCCGAGGGCATCCAGCGGCTCAACCAGGAGGCCGCGAAGGTGATGGCCAACGCGCGCCGGATCGGCATCGAAGTCACCCCCGAGCACGCGATCCGCTGGCTGACCGCCAACCCCGCCAAGTCGATGGGCATTGACGGCATGACCGGCACCCTGGAGCCGGGCAAGCAGGCCGACGTGGTGCTGTGGAACGGCAATCCCTTCAGCAGCTACGCGCTGGCCGACCAGGTCTATGTCGACGGCGCCCGCCTCTACGACCGCCACGACCCGTCGCGGCAGGCGGTCTCGGACTTCATGCTCGGCCAGGGCACCACGCCCGGAGGTGTGCGATGAGCCGCCGTCCCGCAAGCCGCGCGCTCGCGGCGCTGCTGCTGGCGCTGGCCGGCACCCCCGCATGCGCGCAGGACCTGCTGATCCGCAACGCGACCGTGCACACCGCGACCGCGCGCGGCACCCTGCAATCCGCCGACGTGCTGGTGCGCAACGGGCGCATCGCCGCGGTCGGCCAGGGGCTGTCGGCCGCCGGCGTCGCCACCGTCGATGCGCAGGGCCGGCCGCTGACGCCCACCCTGTTCGCCGGCCTCACCGACATCGGCGTGGAGGAGGTCAGCGGCGAATCCGCGACCGTCGACCACAGCGTCTCGCTGGGCCAGTCGGGCAAGGACATGCAGGTGCGCCCGGAGTTCGACGTCACCCGCGCCTACAACCCGGACACCGTGCTGGTGCCGGTGGCGCGCGTGGAAGGCCTGGGCTGGACCACGCTGGCGGCCACCCCGACTGGCGGCGGTTCCTTCATCGGCGGCCAGGGCGGCGTGGTCCGCTTCGACGGCAGCCTGGATCCGGTCGGCGGGCGCGTGCTGTTCATCACCCTCGGCGGCGACGGCGCCAGCCTCACCGGCGGTTCGCGCGCGGCGCAGTGGATGATCCTCGACCAGCTGGTCGACGAACTGCGCGGGCGCATCCCGCAGGATTCGCAGTTCGCCCTGCTCACCCCGGCCGGCCGCACCGCGCTGGCGCGCTTCATCGGCGGCGGCGGGCGGATCGCGGTGAACATCCACCGCGCCGCCGACATCACCCGCCTGCTGCGCTGGTCGAAGCAGCACGGGGTGAAGGTCGCCCTGGTCGGGGCCACCGAGGCCTGGAAGGTGGCGCCGCAACTCGCCGCCGCCGGCGTGCCGGTGTTCGTCGACCCGCTGGTCAACCTGCCGGGCGACTTCGACCAGCTCGGCGCGCGGATGGACAACGCGGCCCTGCTGCGCGCCGCGGGCGTGCAGGTCGGCTTCTCGCAGTCCGACAGCCAGTCGCACTACGCGCGCAAGATCCGCCAACTGGCGGGCAACGCGGTCGCCAACGGCATGCGCTGGGATGACGCGCTGGCCGGGCTGACCCGGGTGCCGGCGGAGGCGTTCGGCGTGGGCGGCGAGATGGGCAGCATCGCGGTGGGCCAACGCGCCGACCTGGTGCTGTGGAGCGGCGATCCGCTGGACGTCGCCCACGTCGCCCAGCAGGTGTGGCTGGATGGCCGGGCGATGCCGATGCGCAGCCGCCAGACCGACCTGCGCGATCGCTACCTGCACGGCACCATGCCTCCGGAAGCGGGCGGCCTGCCGCGCGCCTACCCCGACAGCGCGCGCTGACCGCGCGGACGGGCCTCCGGCGTAAGCTGGCGGCACATCCCCTCCCGGAGCGCACGCCATGGGCCCGAACTTCGTCGACGTCAACTGGTGGGCGGTGCTGGTGGCGGCGATGTCCGCCTTCCTGCTCGGCGGGCTGTGGTACGGCCCGCTGTTCAAGCGCGCCTGGTGCCGCGAGAACGGCATCGACCCGGATGCACCGCCGCCCGGGCATCCCGGCCGCACCTTCGGCACCGCGTTCGTGGCGGCGCTGGTCTCGGCCGCCGCCTTCGCCATCATCCTGCGCCCCGACCCGCCGGTGTTCATCGCCGCCCATGCCGGCTTCCTGACCGGCCTGGCCTACGTGGCGATGAGTTTCGGCATCAACTACGCCTTCGCCGGCCGCAGCTTGAGGCTGTGGCTGATCGACGGCGGCTACCACACCCTCCAGTTCACCCTGTACGGGGTGATCCTGGGGCTCTGGCACTGATACGCCCGGGCGGCCATGCCGCTCTGCCACATGCGCCCCGCCTCGGTTTGCGGTAGGTTCGGCGCTTCAGTCCGGGGGGACGGGAGAACGAGATGCGGATCGGGATCGTGGTGGACTCGGCATGCGACGTGCCGACGGATTTCATCGAGCGGGAGAACGTCACCATCCTGCCGGTGACGGTGCAGATCGGGCAGGCCGTGCTGGCCGACCACCGCGACGAGGAAGCAACGCTCAACTTCCTGCACGACCACGTGGCCAAGCACGGCATCGACGCCGAGACCACGCCGTTCACGGTGCAGCAGGTGCACGACCTGTTCATCTCGCAACTGGTGCTCGACTACGACTACGTGTTCTGCATCACCACCACTCGCACCCGCAGCGGCATCCACGACAACGCGCAACAGGCCAGCTACACCATCCTCAACGACTACAAGTCGGTGCGGCAGGCGGCAGGCAACAACACGCCGTTCTCGCTGCGGGTGATCGACAGCCAGAACGTGTTCGCCGCGGTGGGCGTGCTGGCGATCGAGGCGGCCCGCCTGCGCGAGGCCGGCGAAGCGCCGCCGAAGATCCGCGCACGCCTCGAAAGCCTCGCCCAGAACCTGCAGGGCTACATGGTGCCGCCCGACCTGAACTACCTGCGCGCACGCATCCGCAAGCGCGGCGACCGCAGCGTGAGCCTGCTCAGCGCCGCGCTGGGCACCGCGCTGGACATCAAGCCGATCCTCCACTGCAACAAGGGCGAGACCGGCCCGGTGGCGAAGGTGAAGGGCTTCGACACCGCGGCGGAGAAGCTGTTCTCGTTCGCCGCGCAGCGCGTGCGCGCCGGGTTGATGACCCCAACCCTGTGCCTGAGCTACGGCGGCGAACTCGAGAAGATGCGCGCGCTGCCCGGCTACGAGGCACTGCGCGAGGTCTGCGCCGACCACAACGTCGAAGTGTTCGAGAGCGTGATGGGCCTGTCCGGGCTGGTGAACGTCGGCATCGGCGCGCTGGTGGTGGGCTTCGCCGGCGACGCAGCCAAGCTGTCCTGAGCCACCACGCCACGCTAACGCGGCTCCGCTAGCCTGTCGGGGACTTCCCCCGGAGCCGCGCATGCCCACCCGTTTCTTCCTCCGCCTGCAGGATCCCGCGACCGCGCGCGGGCCGAACCCCGCCCTCGCCTTCCGCGCGCATGGCGCCGACGCCTTCGCCGACGAGCTGCAGCAAGCCTTGCGTTCCGACGCGCTGTTCGAACGCTGGCGGGCCTTGCAGGACGACCCCGACGACGTCGACCCCGCGCTCGGCGCCACCGATCCCGCGGCCACCGTGACCGGCGCGCAGGACGACCTGCACATCGACCTGGTGGTGGTGACCGCGTTGCCGTCCGCGGTGCTGCGCCAGCGCCTGCAACTGCTCGCGGGCAGCGGCTGGCAGCTGCGCGACGTCACCGCCGCCTGAGCCTCCACCCCCGATGATCCCCGCGCTGCTGTCGTGGAGCGGCGGCAAGGACGCCGCGTGGACCCTGCATGCGGCGCGCATGCGCGGCGGGCTGGAGATCGTCGGCCTGCTCACCACGCTCACCGAAGGCCACGACCGCGTGTCGATGCAGGGCATCCGCCGCGATGTCCTGCATGCGCAGGCGCGCGCCACCGGCCTGCCGGTGGTCGAGGCGTGGATTCCACAAGCCGCAAGCAACGCGGCCTACGAAGCCGCGTGCGGCGATGCCCTCGCCGAGGCCGCGCGTCGCTGGCCGGGGGTGCGCGACATCGCCTTCGGCGACCTGTTCCTGGCCGACATCAAGGCCTACCGCGACGCGCTGTGCGCGCGCTTCGGCTGGACCCCGCATTACCCGCTGTTCGGCCGCGACACCGCGCAGCTCGCGCGCACGATGATCGATGGCGGGCTGCGCGCGTCCCTGTGCTGCGTGGACACTGCCCGGCTCGACCCGCGCTTCGCCGGCCACGCGTTCGACGACGACCTGTTGCGTGCCTTGCCGGCGGGCATCGATCCCTGCGGCGAGAACGGCGAATTCCACACCTGCGTCGCGGCCGGGCCGATGTTCGATGCGCCGCTGGCGCTGCAACGCGGCGAGACCGTGCTGCGCGACGGGCGCTTCGCCTACACCGACGTCATGCTGGCCTGAGCGAAATCGTTCAGGCGCGCAGCGCGGTCGCGTGGTGGGCGATGTGCTCGCCGATGAAGCTGGCGATGAAGTAGTAGCTGTGGTCGTACCCGGGCTGCATGCGCAGGGTGAGCGGGTGCCCGGTGGCGTCCGCGGCGGCCTGCAGGCGCCATGGCTGCAACTGGCCTTCGAGGAATTCGTCGGCATCGCCCTGGTCGACCAGGATCGGCAGCCGTTCCGATGCGGAGGCGACCAGCACGGTGGCGTCGTAGGCGTCCCACGCATCCCGGTCGTCGCCCAGGTAGGCAGCGAACGCCTTCTGCCCCCACGGCACCCGTGACGGCGCGACGATGGGCGAGAACGCCGACACGCTGCGGTACCGGCCCGGGTTGCGCAGCGCGAGCACCAGCGCGCCGTGCCCGCCCATCGAATGCCCGCTGATCGCGCGCGCATCGGTGACCGGGAAGTGGGCCTCGACCAGCGCCGGCAGCTCATCGACCACGTAGTCGTGCATGCGGTAGTGCGCGGCCCACGGCGCCTGCGTGGCATTGACGTAGAAGCCCGCGCCCTGGCCGAGGTCGTAGCCCTCCGCATCCGCCACCCCTTCGCCGCGCGGGCTGGTGTCCGGGCAGACGAGGGCGATGCCGTGCTCGGCCGCATACCGCTGTGCGCCGGCCTTGGTGATGAAATTCTGTTCGTTGCAGGTCAGCCCCGACAGCCAGTACAGCGCCGGCACCGGGCCGTCCGCGGCCTGCGGCGGCAGGTAGATCGCGAAGCGCATCGTGCAGCCGAGCGCGGACGATGCGTGCGCGTAGACGTCCTGCCAACCGCCGAAGCAGGCGCGATGTTCGATGCGTTCCATGCGTTCCCCTCGCCGTCATTCCGGCGAACGCCGGAATCCAGCAGTGAAGACTGTTTGAAAAAGCTGGATCCCGGCGTTCGCCGGGATGACGAAATTGATCTTCAGTAGTGCACGACCGAACGGATCGACTTGCCCTCATGCATCAGGTCGAAGGCAGTGTTGATCTCGTCCAGGCCCATGGTGTGGGTCACGAAGGGGGCGAGTTCGATGTCGCCGCGCATGGCATCCTCGACCATCCCCGGCAGTTGCGAGCGCCCCTTCACCCCGCCGAACGCGGTGCCCATCCACTTGCGCCCGGTCACCAGCTGGAACGGCCGCGTGCTGATTTCCTGGCCCGCCCCGGCCACGCCGATGATCACGCTCTGGCCCCAGCCGCGGTGCGCGCATTCCAGCGCCGCGCGCATCACGTTGACGTTGCCGATGCACTCGAAGGAATGATCCACGCCCCAGCCGGTCATCTCGACCACGACCTGCTGGATCGGTTTGTCGTGGTCCTTCGGGTTGAGGCAGTCGGTGGCGCCGAACTGCCTGGCCATCTCGAACTTGGACGGGTTGGTGTCGATCGCGATGATGCGCCCCGCCTTGGCCTGGCGCGCGCCCTGGATCACCGCCAGGCCGATCCCGCCCAGCCCGAACACCGCGACCGAATCGCCCGGCTGCACCTTGGCGGTGTTGTGCACGGCGCCGATGCCGGTGGTCACACCGCAGCCGAGCAGGCAGACATGCTCCGGGTTGGCGTCGGGGTTCACCTTGGCCAGCGAGACCTCGGCGACCACGGTGTATTCGCTGAAGGTCGAGCATCCCATGTAGTGGTACAGCGGCTGGCCTTCGTACGAGAAGCGCGACGTGCCGTCCGGCATCACGCCCTTGCCCTGGGTCGCGCGCACCGAGGTGCACAGGTTGGTCTTGCCGGACTTGCAGAACAGGCACTCGCCGCATTCGGCGGTGTACAGCGGGATCACGTGGTCGCCCGGCTTCACGCTGGTCACGCCCTCGCCGACCTCGACCACGATGCCGGCGCCCTCGTGCCCCAGCACCACCGGGAACAGGCCCTCCGGATCCTCGCCCGAGAGGGTGAAGGCATCGGTGTGGCAGACCCCGGTGTGGGTGATGCGCACCAGCACTTCGCCCTTGCGCGGCGGGGCGACTTCGATCTCGACGATCTTCAGCGGTTCGCCTGCGGCGAAGGCGACGGCGGCGCGGGATTTCACCGGCCGCCCCGCGGTGGAGGCGATATCGCTCATGGGTTGTCCTCTTGAGGTGGGCCTGCAAGCCAGCACGGCCAACGGCAAGGCCGCATCGCGCGCGCGAATCAGGTGCGCAGTATAGGGCGACCGGATCCCGAGGCTCATTGCGTTCTCCAGTCCGACCACAACAGGACATGCCCCATGCGCCATTCGCACTACATGCCACTCATCACCGCCGTACTGCTGCTCGGTGCATGCGGCGACAAGCCGGACGCATCTACCGGCGGGGACGCACGCGAGAGCGCCACCTCGACGACTGCCGATGCGACAGCGGCCACGGTCGCTGCGGCACAGACCGTGGCGCCCCCAGATGATGGCGCAATGGTCATTCACGTGGCCGCGGGCGGCCAGCACCCGGACCGCTTCTGCATGCCGCAATGGGGCATCGCCAACCGCACCGGGCGCGACGTCGGGGCGCTACTGGTCCACCTGGAATGGCGCGACCGCAACGGCCAGGTGCTCAAGCCCGCCGGCGAATTCGGCACCATGGTCGAACCCTTTGCCGCCGGCAGCGACAAGGACCTGAGCATGGATGGCCATGCCGTCGCCTGCCGGGACCTGCGGGTGGTGGTGACCACCTATGCGTGCAGGGATGCGAATGCCGTGCGCGTGGCGTGCCCCGGCCCGCTGCGCGCCGTGGCAAGCGGCGGCATCGAGATCGACCTCGGCGGCGCCGCCGAAGGCACGATGAAGGGCGCGGTCGAGGGCTGACCGCGCTGGCTCAGCCCGTGTTCTGGATCCCGGCGGCGATGCCGTTGACGGTCGACACCAGCGCGCGCAGCACCGCCTCGTCGCCGCGGTCGCCCGCGCGCCAACGCTGCAGCAGGTCGACCTGCAACAGGCTGATCGGGTCCACGTAGGGATTGCGCAGGCGGATCGACAGGCGCAGCCGGTAGTCTTCCGCCAGCAGCTCGTAGCGTGCCTTGATCGCGAGGATCGCCTCGCGGGTGCGCGCGAACTCCGCCGCGACCTGCGGGAAGAACGCCGCGTGCAGCGGCCCGGCCAGCTGCGAGTAGCGCTCGAAGATCGCCAGGTCGGACTTGGCCATCAGCATCTCGACGTCGTCGATCATCGCCGCGAAGAACGGCCAGTCGCGGGCCATCCCCGCCATCGCCTCCAGCCCGTGCGCCTCGATGCCGTGGCGCAGCGCGGTGCCGACGCCGTACCAGCCGGTCAGGCCGGAGCGGTTCTGCGACCACGCGAACACCCAGGGGATGGCGCGCAGGTTGGCGATGCCGCCATCGCGGCGCCGCGACGGGCGCGACCCGATGTGCAGGCGCTCGATCACGTCGATCGGCGTGGCCGCGCGGAAATAGGCGGAGAAATCGGGGTGCTCGTGGACCATCGCCCGGTAATGCGCGCGCGAGACCCCGGCGAGTTCGGCGGCGAGCGCGCGCCAGGCGTCCTCGCGCGGTTCCGGCGGGCGCGGGCGCAGGCTCGCGCGCAGCACCGCGCCGGCCATCTGCTCGAGGTTGCGCAAGGCCAGCGCGCGGATCCCGTACTTGCGATGGATCACTTCGCCCTGTTCGGTGACGCGCAGGCGGCCCTCCACCGAGCCGCGCGGCGCGGCGATGATCGCGCGCTCGGTCTTGCCGCCGCCGCGGCTGACCGAACCGCCGCGGCCATGGAAGAACACGATCGACACCCCGGCCTCGCGGGCCAGCGCCAGCAGGTCGACCTGCGCTCGCTGCAGGCTCCAGCGCGAGGCGAAGATCCCGCCGTCCTTGGCGCTGTCGCTGTAGCCCAGCATCACCACCTGGCGACCGCCGCGCGCGTCGAGGTGCCGGCGGTACACCGGATCCTCGAACAGGGCGCGCATCACCGACGGCGCGGCCTGCAGGTCGTCCACGGTCTCGAACAACGGCGCGACGTCCAGCGGCACCTCGTCGCCTTCCACGCAACCGGCCACCCGCGCCAGCGCGAGCACCGCCAGCGCGTCGGCCGCGGTGCGGCTCATGCTGATGATGTACGGCCCGAACGCATGCTCGCCCAACGCGCCACGCAACGCATGCACGGTGCGGAACACCTCCAGCGCGGATCCCGCGCCGCCGGCATCCGGCATCGCCACCGACGCGCCGCCGATCAGCGCATGCAGGCGCGCGACCCGCGACGGCAGCGGCCGCTCGGACCAGTCGGCGTCGGCCTCCAGCGCGGCCAGGGCCTCGTCGTGCGCGGCGGAATCCTGGCGCAGGTCGAGCGCGGCCATGTGGAAGCCGAAGGTGCGCGCCCGGCGCAGCACGCGCTGCACGGCGAAGCGGCCGGCATGCCCGCCGCGGTGCGCGGCCAGGCTGTCGTCGATCAGTTGCAGGTCGTCGATGAAGGCGGCGGCGTCGGGGTAGGCGGCGGCGCCCCCGGCCTGCGTCGCCTGCAGGCGCGCGCGCATCGTCCACAACAGCTGTCGGTAGGGCATGTCCGCCAGCCGCGGGCGCGCATGCACCGCATCCGCCGGCAGCAGCGCGCGGTTGGCCTCGGTGCGCGCGTCGATCTCCGGCGCATGCCCGCTGCGGCTGCGGCTCTGGGTGAGGATGTCGCCCAGCGCGCGCAGGTCGGCGAGGTAGCACGACAGCGCGAGCGCGCGTTGCGCGGCGAGCGCGTCGCGGATGGTGGCCGCGCCCACGTTCGGGTTGCCGTCCATGTCGCCGCCAACCCAGGTGCCGAAGCGCAGCAGCGCGGGCAGCGCGATGCGCGTGCCGTACACCGCTTCCACCGCATCGCCGAACGCCTCGTAGAACACCGGCAGCACGCGATACAACACGTTCGCCAGGTAGTAGCCGATGTGCTCGACCTCGTCGCCCACGCTGGGCTTCTGCGGCGGTGCCTCGTTGGTCTGCCAGGTGGTGGTCAGCGACTGCCGGATGCGGGCGTCGTCGGCGCGCCGCTCGGGCGGCGTGCGGCCGCGGTCGATGTCGGCGACCAGGCGTTCGACGATGGTCTTTTCCTTGAGCAGCAACGCGCGCCGCACGGCTTCGGTGGGATGCGCGGTGAACACCGGCTCCAGGCAGGTCCGCGCCAGCATCGCCTGCAGCTCGTCCAACCCGACCCCGGCATCGCGCAGGTCGCGCAGCACCGCCTCCAGCCCGCCCGGCTGCGGCGCATCGCCCATCCGCTGGTAGTCGCGGCGCCTGCGGATCCGGTGCACCCGCTCGGCGAGGTTGGTCGCGCCGAAGTACGCGGCGAAGGCGCGTACCAGCGCGTCGGCTTCCGCCAGCGGCGCCTCGCGCAGGGTCGCGGCCAGCGCCTCCAGCGGCGCGCCCTGCTCGCGGCGGGCGATGGCGGTCCGGCGCACCTGCTCGACCCGCGCGAGGAACTCGGCGGAGACCTGCTCGGCCAGCATCTCGCCGACCATCGCGCCCAGCCGGCGCACGTCGTCGCGCAGCAGGTCGTCGGTGTCGGCGAATTCCAGGGGTTCGCGCAGCGGTCCGTCGTTCGGGCTCATGGCCGCAGGCTAGCGCGATTCTTGCGGCGGTGCAGCATCATGCCCGCGCGCGCAGTCGGTCAGTACGCGAACTCCCGGAACACCGGGTCCACGCTGCCGTTCCAGGCGCCGTGGAACAGCTCCAGCTTGCGCTCGGCCGGGGTCTGTCCGGCCTCGGCGATCTCCAGCAGGGTGTCGATGAAGCCGCTCTCGTCGACGCCGCAGCGGTCCGCCCTCGCCCGCCGGCGCAGGCCGGCATGCGCGATCTTCAGCGCCTCGCGCGCGAGGTCGAGCAGGGTGCCGCCGCGGAACGGCGTCTTCAGCGCGAGCCTCGGCACCTGGTCGCGCAGCGCGTTGCGCTCGGCCATCGTGAAGTCCCTGACCAGGTCCCAGGCGGCATCCAGCGCGGCATCGTCGTACAGCAGCCCTACCCAGAACGCGGGCAGCGCGCAGATGCGGTTCCACGGACCGCTGTCGGCGCCGCGCATCTCCAGGTACTTCTTCAGCCGCACTTCCGGGAAGGCGGTGGTCATGTGGTCGTTCCAGTCGCGCAGCGTGGGCAACGCGCCCGGCAGCACGTCCAGTTCGCCCTTGAGGAACTTGCGGAACGACTTGCCGCTGGCGTCGACGTAGCGACCCTCGCGGTGGCTGAAGTACATCGGCACGTCGAGCAGGTAGTCGACGTAACGCTCGTAGCCGAAGCCGTCCTCGAACACGAAGTCGAGCATGCCGGTGCGGTCGGGGTCGGTGTCGGTCCAGATGTGCGAGCGGTAGCTCAGGTAGCCGTTCGGCTGGCCGTCGGTGAACGGCGAATCGGCGAACAGCGCGGTGGCAACCGGCTGCAGCGCCAGCGACACGCGGAACTTCTTCACCATGTCCGCTTCGCTGGCGTAGTCCAGGTTGACCTGCACCGTGCAGGTGCGGGTCATCATGTCCAGGCCGAGCCCACCGACCTTGGGCATGTAGTCGCGCATGATCCGGTAGCGGCCCTTCGGCATCCACGGCATTTCGTCGCGCCGCCACTTCGGCTGGAAGCCCATGCCGAGGAAACCCAGCTGCAATTCGTCGGCGACCTCGCGCACTTCGCGCAGGTGCCCGCCGACTTCCTTGCAGGTGTCGTGGATGGTCTCCACCGGCGCGCCGGAGAGTTCCAGTTGCCCGGCCGGCTCCAGCGTCACCGAGGCCATGTCCTTGGTCAGCGCGATGACATGGCCGTGCTCTTCGTACGGCGTCCAGCCGAACCGGGCCAGTCCTTTCAGCAGTGCTTCGATGCCCCGCTCGCCCTCGAACGTCGGCGGCCGCAGGTCGTCCAGCCGGAAGCCGAACTTCTCGTGCTCGGTGCCGATCCGCCAGGCCTCGATGGGCTTCTCGCCTGACGCCATCACCTCCACCAGTTGCCGGTAGTCGGTGATCAAGGTGTCGTTGGCGTTGCTGGGTCCGGACATGGCGGGCTTCCGCGTGGGGTCAGGCAGCATAGCCCCCGCCGATGGCCGGCGACAGCGCGCGGATGGTGCTTCAGCGTTCCGGCTGCAACCGTATTCGCGGCGCTCGGCGTTGTGGCCGCTGGCGGGCGCTTGTAGCCTCGGGGCTCCATCACCGGGGACGGCCATGCGCTTCCTGCTCGCCTGCTGCCTGCTGTGGTTCGCCGTCGCCCCCGCCGCGCGCGCCGCGGTGGTCGAACACCTGGAACCCGGCAACTGGTGGGTGGGCATGCGCCACGACCGGGTGGAGCTGATGGTGCATGGCGCCGGGATCGCCCGCACCACGCCGCGCATCGACCGCGCCGGGGTGGCGGTGGTCGACGTGCAACGCACCGACAACCCGAACTACCTGTTCGTCACCGTGCACGTCGCGGCGGACGCCGCGCCCGGCGTGGTGCCGATCGCGTTCGAGGCCGACGGACGCACCGTCGCCACCCGCGACTGGCGACTCGATGCGCGCGCGCCGGGGTCCGCGCAACGCCGTGGCTTCGATGCCGCCGATGCGATCTACCTGGTGGTGCCCGATCGCTTCGCCAACGGCGATCCGGGCAACGACAGCGTCGCCGGCCTGCGCGAGGCCGCGCGCCGCGCCGATCCCGACGGCCGCCACGGCGGCGACATCGCCGGCCTGCGCCGGCACCTCGACTACATCGCCGCGCTCGGTTTCACCCAGCTGTGGCCGACGCCGATGCTGGAGAACGACCAGCCGCGCCATTCCTACCACGGCTACGCGATCACCGACCTGTACCGCGTGGACCCGCGGATGGGCCGCAACGGGGACGTGCGCGCCCTCGCCCGCGACGCCCGCGCGCGCGGCATCGGCCTGGTGATGGACGTCGTCCTCAACCACATCGGCTCCGGGCACTGGTGGATGCGCGACCTGCCGGCGAAGGACTGGATCAACGGGGGCGGCAAGTTCTCGCCCACCAACCATCGCCGCACCACGATTCAGGATCCGCATGCGGCGCCCGCAGATCGCGCCGGCTTCACCGACGGCTGGTTCGTGCCCGCCATGCCGGACCTCAACCAGCGCAACCCGCACGTGGCGCGCTACCTGATCCAGAACACCCTGTGGTGGATCGAATACGCCGGCCTGTCGGGCATCCGCGAGGACACCTTCGGCTATGCCGACAGCCGGTTCCTGAGCGACTGGGCGAAGGCGGTCATCGACGAATACCCGCACTTCTCGATGGTCGGCGAGGAATGGAGCCCCAATCCCGCGGTGGTCGCCCACTGGCAGCGCGGCAAGGCCAATCCCGACGGCCATGTCCCGCACATGCCCAGCATGATGGACTTCCCGGTGCACGTGGCGCTGCGCGATGCGCTGCTGCGCCCGGAAGGCTGGGACGGCGGCTGGATGCCGCTGTACGAGATGCTGGCCAACGACTTCCTGTATCCCGATCCCGGCCGGCTGGTGGTGTTCGCCGAGAACCACGACACCTCGCGCCTGTTCGCCCACCTCGACGGCGACCTCGGCCTGTGGAAGATGGCGATGGCCTACCTCGCCACCGTGCGCGGCACGCCGCAGTTCTTCTACGGCTCCGAGGTGCTGCTGCGCGGGCCGCGCGAACGCAGCGACGGCCTGTTGCGCGCGGACATGCCGGGCGGCTGGGCCGGCGATGCCGCCGATGCCTTCACCGGCACGGGCCTGGCCGCCGCGCAACGGGAGGCGCAGGCCTACATCCGCGCCTTGTTCACCTGGCGCAAGCGCACGCCGCTGCTGCACGACGGCGCGTTGACCCACTACGCACCGGCCGACGGGGTCTACGTGTATTTCCGCCACGCCGGCACCGCCTCCGCGCCGGGCCCGTCGGTGATGGTGGCGCTCAATCGCACCGACGCGCCGGTGACGGTCCCGCTGGCCCGCTTCGCGCCGTTCGTCCGCACCGGGATGCGCGCCCGCGGCGCGCTAGACGGCGCCGAGGTCGACCTCGGGGACACGCTGGTCGTGCCGGCGAAGGCGGCGACGCTGCTGGAACTGCCCTGACGCGCGGCCCGCAGCGGGCCGCTGGCTAGATGTGCATCCAGCCAGCGACGACCTTGCGCAGCTCGTCGACGCCCACCTTCGATTCCGCCGAGAAGGTCTGCACGCTGACGCTGTCGCCGAAGGCACGGCCCAGCTCCATCCGCACCGCCTGCAGGGTATTGCCGGCGGCGCCGCGGCCCAGCTTGTCGGCCTTGGTCAGCAGGGCATGCGCCGGCAGGCCGCGCTCCATCGCGTAGCCCAGCATCTGGCGGTCGTAGTCCTTCAGCGGATGGCGGATGTCCATCACCACCACCAGCCCGCGCAGCGCGAAACGGCTGGCGAAATAGGTGTCGATGAAGGCCTGCCAGTGCGCCTGCAGCTCCTGCGGGACCTTGGCGTAGCCATAGCCGGGCAGGTCGACGAGATAGCGGTCGGCGTGCGGCGGCAACCCGAAATAGACCAGCTGCTGGGTCCGGCCCGGGGTCTTGGAGACCCGCGCCAGCGCGTTCTGCTGGCACAGGGCATTCAGCGCGGAGGACTTCCCGGCGTTGGAACGGCCGGCGAAGGCGACCTCGAAGCCGCCGTCGGGCGGCAACTGGCGGGGATTGTGCGCGGCCAGCAGGTAGCTGGCGCGGGCGAAGGGATTGGGGGCGGCCATGCGGATAGGATCGCACGGCCCGCGGTTTGACCGCCTCCGGCGGCGCGACGATAATTCGCGGTCGCGCGGTCGCGTCCGGCCGCACCCAACTCCTGGAGTCGTTGCATGCGCCTTGCCCGCGTCCATGGTCTCGCCGGTCTCGCCCTCCTCGCGGCGGCGGCGGTCGCCTATGCCCAGAGCACCCCGGTCGCGGTGCCGGATGCCGCGCCGGTGCAGGCCGCGCCGCTCGACGACAAGCCCGCGCACTGGGGCGACGCCACCGCCGGGCAGTCCAAGGCTGGCGCCTGCGCCGCCTGCCACGGCCTCGACGGCAACCCGACCGATCCGCAATACCCGCGCCTGGCCGGGATGCCGGAGCGCTACATCGCCCAGCAGCTGGCCCAGTTCAAGAACGGCGAGCGCACCAGCGGCATGGCGGCGGTGATGGTCGCCTTCGCCGCCCCGCTGTCGAACCAGGACATGCGCGACATCGGCGCGTGGTTCGCCTCGCAGAAGGCCGGTTCCGGCGTGGCCGACGACACCCCGATCGCCGACGGCCCGAACAAGGGCGTCAAGTTCTACCAGGTGGGCGAGCGCCTCTACCGCGGGGGCGATGCGGCCCGTGGCATGCCGGCCTGCACCGCTTGCCACGGCCCGTCCGGCGGCGGCAACCCGGGTCCGGCCTACCCGGCCCTGCATGGCCAGCAGGCGGCCTACGTCGCCCGTCGCCTGGAGGAATACCGCGCCGGCACGACCACCGCCAAGGACGCCGCCCATTTCAACCTGATGGCCAGCGTGGCGAAGTCGCTGACCGACGAGGAAATCCAGTCGCTCGGCAGCTACGTGCAGGGCCTGCACGCGCGCGCGCCGGCGACCACCGCGGCAGCCGGCGGCCACTGACCGCTTCCGGGCTTCACCGTTCGTTCCGCCACCCGCGTCGAAGCTGGCGCGGTCATCGACGCCGGGAGACCTTGAACATGCGTGCGCTGCTGCTGTCCCTGCTGCTCCTGCTGGCTGCACCGCTGGCGCATGCCCAAGCGCTGCCGGGCCTCACCGAAGGCAAGGAATACCGCTACATCGCGGCTGGCGCGCCTTATCGCCCCGCCGCCGGCAAGACCGAAGTCGCCGAGGTCTTCGCTTACTGGTGCCCGCATTGCGCGCACTTCGACCCGATGCTGCAGGCGTGGAAGCGCAAGCTGCCCGCCTCCGTGCAATTCGTCGCCCTGCCGATGGTCTCCGGCCCGGACGACGCCTTCGGCCGCGTGTTCTTCGCCGCAGAGTCCTCGCGGACGCTGGGCACGTTGCATCCATTGCTGTTCCGCGCCATCCATGAGACGGGCGAATTGCCACGCAATGCCAGCGTCGCCCAGGTGTCCGCGTTCATCGCCAAGGTGCCGGGCATCGACCAGGCCGCCTTCAAGGCTGCACTGGCGAAGGATGACGCGCTGCGCGCCAAGATGGCCCAGGCCTACCAGTTCGCGCTGCGCAGCGACATCCCCGGCACGCCCTCGCTGGTGATCGACGGCCGCTACCTCGTGCTCGGCGACAGCTACGAATCCTTGCTGGCGAATGCCGGCAAGGTGGTGGCGGCGCTCGCGCCCAAGCCCGCGCCGAAGCCCGCCGCCAAGCCCCGCTCCTGAGACCACGCCACAGGACTTCCCGATGACCGTTTCCCGCCACGCCCTGCTCCTGCTTGCCCTGCTTCCGCTTGCCGCCTGCAAGCAGGACGCGCCTGCCGCCGCGACGCCTGCGGACGCGACCACGGCCGCAGCCGCCAAGCAGGCCAGTACCCAGGATGCGGCGACCCTCGCGACCGCCGAAGCCAACGCGAAGGCAGCGGCCGACGCCGCCGCCAAGGCGCCGCCGCCGGTGCTGGGCACCGATTACGTCGAGATCCCGAACGGCCAGCCGTTCGAGCCGGCCGACGGCCGCATCGAGGTGGCCGAGATCTTCGGCTACGTCTGCCCGTTCTGCGCCGCCGTGCAGCCCACGGTGAGCGCGATGAAGGCCAAGTTCCCGCCTGACGTGCGCATGGTCTACGTGCCCGCCGCATTCGGCGCGATGTGGGACAACTACGCCAAGGCCTTCTACACCGCGGAAGCGATGGGGTTGGTCGACAAGACCCACGACGCGATGTTCCGCGCGATCCACATCGACAAGACGCTGAAGGGCGAACGCGGCATGGACACGCCGGACGAGATCGCCGCGTTCTACGCTGCCTACGGCGCCGATCCCAAGCAGTTCGTCAGCAGCATGGAGAGCTTCGCCGTCGCGACCAAGGTCAACCACGCGCGGCAGTTCATCATGAATGCGTTCACCAACGGCGACCAGGCCGGCACGCCGACCTTCATCGTCAACGGCAAGTACCGGGTCAAGGGCAAGTCCATCGACGACATGTTCCGCGTCCTCAACCAGCTGATCGTCGCCGAGCGCAACGCGAAGGCAGCCGCACCGGCGGCGACGGGCGATGTCGCGCCGGCTGCGACCCCGGCCGCCACGCCTGCCGCGCAGTAAGCGGCACCCCGCAGCCGGCATGGGCACCCGCCGGCTGCGCCTGCTGAGCGCCAACATCCAGGCGGGTTCCAGCACGCGCGGCTACCACGACTACGTCGCGCGCAGCTGGTCGCACGTGCTGCCGGCCGGCAACAAGCGCGGGTCGCTGGATGCCATCGCCGATCTCGCCGGGCGCCACGACATCGTCGGCCTGCAGGAGGCCGACCCCGGCAGCCTGCGCTCCGGCTTTACCAACCAGACCCATTACCTCGCCGAGCGCGCCGGCTTCGCCTACTGGACGCACCAGCCGAACCGCCGGGTCGGCGGGGTCGCCTCCAGCGCCAACGGCCTGCTCAGCCGCCTGGAACCGACCCTGGTCGAGGATCATTCCCTGCCCGGGCGGGTGAAGGGACGCGGCGTGCTGGTCGCGCGCTTCAACGACGGGGAACAGGCGTTGACCATCGCCATCGCGCATCTCTCGCTGGGCGCGCAATCGCGGCTGGCGCAGGTGTCGTTCATCGCCGAGTTGCTCGCCGGCCATCCGAACGCGGTGCTGATGGGCGACTTCAACTGCGATCCGCACCGGCCCGAGATGCAGCCGCTGTACCGCCAGACCGGCCTGCAGCCGCCCGCCGAATGCGTGCCGACGTTCCCCTCGTGGAAGCCGCAGCGCGCGATCGACCACATGCTGGTCACGCCGTCGCTGGCGATCGCCTCGATGCGCGCGGTGCCGGCGGCGCAGTCGGACCACCTGGCGCTGTCGGTGGAACTCGACGTGCCCGAGGCCGCGGTCCGCTAGCGCATCGCACTCCAGGCGAAGCCGCTGCCGACCAGCAGCAGGAACACCGCGAACACGCGCTTCAACGCCGTGCCGCTGAGCGCGTGCGCGAGCCGCGTGCCGAACGGCGCGGCCAGCACCGAGGCCATCGCCACCGCGATGGCCGCCGGCAGGTAGACGTAGCCGACCGCGCCCGCCAAGGGCAATGCGTCCGCGGGCGCCTGCAGGGCGTAGCCCAGCGCGCTGCCCAGGCCGATGAAGATGCCGCAGGCGGACGAGGTGCCGACCGCGCGCACCGGGGCCATCCCGCGCCAGGCCAGCAAGGGCACGGTCATGCTGCCGCCGCCGATACCGACGACGGAGGACACCGCGCCGATCGCCAGGCCCGCGCCGGTGTACCCGGGGCCGCGCGGGACCACCGCATCGCTTGCCACCGCCCCGCGACCCGACCATGCCATCTGCGCCGCGACGATCCAGCAGTAACCGGCCACGCACCAGCGCAGTACGACATCATCCAGTCCGATCGCGAAACGACTGCCCAGCCAGCCGCCGAGCAGCACCCCGGGCACCATCCACCCCACGGTCGGCCACGACACGCTGCCGCGCGCGTGGTGGGCGCGCGCCGAGGACGCGGCGGTCAGCACGATGCTGGCCAGCGAACTGGCCAGCGCGACGTGCATGGCGGCTTCGGGCGGCACGCCCTGGCGCGGCAGCAGCCAGGCCAACGCGCCCACCAGCACCAGGCCGCCGCCGATGCCGAGCAGCCCGGCCAGCACGCCCGCGCAGGCACCCAGCGCCAGGTACACCAGCATCGCCGACATCGCATTCCTCGCCAAAAGTCGTTCATCGATGCTCGGCTATAGTCCGGGCATGCACAAGCACGCCGCTTCCTGCCTGGTCGCCTTGCTGTGCGCGCTGGTGGTGCCGCGCGTGCATGCGCAGGCAGGCGCGCCGCGCGCGGCGAATCCGCCGGTGCCGGTGGCGATGCCATCGGCCGCACTGCGCGATGCCTTCGATCTTGCCGGGCGCGGCCTGCTCGACGATGCCGGCCTCGCCGCCTACGCCGGGCAACCGCTCGCGGGCTGGCTGGAGTACGCCGCCCTGCGCAGCCGCCTGGACACCTTGCCGCCGGCACGCGGCGCAGCCTTCCTGTCGCGCCAGGGGCGCTCGCCCGCCGGCATCGCCTTCCGCAACGACTGGCTCGCGGCGCTGGCGCGTCGCAACGAATGGACGGCCTTCCTCGCCGCGTGGGACCCGACCATCGACGATGCCGGCCTGCGCTGCCTGAATGCACAGGCGCGGATGGCGCTGGGCCAGGCGGATGCCGCGTGGACCCGGGACCTGCAGGCGGTGTGGGGTGGCAGCGGCACGTCGCTGCCCGCCGCCTGCGATGCGCCGTTCGCGCTGCTCGCCGCGCAGGGCGGGCTGCCCGACGACCTGCGCTGGGCCCGCTTCGACCTGGCCGCGGACGCCGCGCAACCCGGCGTGATGCGCGCCATCGCCCGCGGCATGGCGACCCCCGATGCCGCGGCCCTGGGCGAGCAGTACGCCCGCTACATCGAAGCGCCCGACGCCAGCGCGACCGCGTGGCTGAAGGATGCGCGCAGCCGGCGCGTGGCGGCGTCCGCGCTGGCCAGCCTGGCGCGCAAGGACCCGGATGCCGCCGAACGGCTGCTGGCGCAGGTCGGCCCGGCGCTCGGTTTCGACGAGGGCGAGCGCGGCCGCGTGCTGTACCAGGTCGCGCTGTGGACGGTGGCCTCCTACCTGCCGGATTCGGCGCGCCGCCTGGCCAACGTGCCGGCCTCGGCCTACGACGCCAGCCTGCACGAATGGCGGGTGCGCGAGGCCATCGCCCGGCGCGACTGGGCCGGCGCGCTGGCGGGATTGCGCCGCATGCCCGCCGGGCAACGCAGCGATTCGCGCTGGACCTACCTCGAAGCGCGGATGCGCGAGCTCACCGGCGACGGTGCCGGGGCCAAAGCCCTGTTCGCGCAGGCCGCGACCAAGCCGGATTTCCACGGCTTCCTCGCCGCCGACCGCCTCGACCAGCCGTATGCGCTGTGTCCGTGGCTGCCGGCCGCCGCCCCGGCCGCGAAGCAGGCCGTGGCGCGCGATCCGGCCCTCGTGCGCGCGCTGCAGCTGGTCGCGCTGGACCGCCGCGGCTGGGCGCAACGCGAATGGGACGACGCGCTATCGCGGATGACCGACGAACAACGCCGGCTCGCGGTGGAGGTGGCGCAGGACAATGGCTGGTTCGACCGGGGCGTGTTCGGCCTGGTCAACGTCGGCGGCAAGCGCCTGCCGGAGGAGCAGCGCCTGTACCTGCTGCGCTTCCCGCTGCATCACGACGCCACCATCCGCCGCGAGGCCGCGCGCCAAGGCATCGATCCGGCCTGGGTCGCGGCCGAGATCCGCGCCGAATCGGTGTTCGACCCGAAGGCGCGCTCGTCGGCGGATGCGCGCGGGCTGATGCAGGTGGTGCCGGCCACGGGTGCCGAGGTCGCGGCCCGGCTCGGCCTGCCCTGGACGGGCGGCAACGACCTGTACGACGCCGACACCAACATCGCGATCGGCACTGCCTACCTGCGCCAGCTGATGGACCGCTACGGCGGCAAGCCTTACCAGGTCATCGCCGGCTACAACGCCGGCCCGGCCCCGCTCGGGCGCTGGATGGCGCAGCGCGCGGACATGGAGCCGGACCTGTGGATCGAGACCATCAGCTACAAGGAAACCCGCGAGTACGTGGCGCGCGTGCTGAGTTTCAGCACCCTCTACGACTGGCGCCTGCAAGGCGACGCGCGGCGCGTGTCCGACCGCATGCTCGGGATCGCCGATGGCCCGCGCAAGGGCTTCGCCTGCCCGGCCACCGACGCCGCGCCCGCCGCCCCGGCCAAGCCCGCCAAGCCTGCCAAGCCCAGCCTGCGCGAGCGTCGTCGGCGTTGAGCCGCGGCTGCGGCATCATCGCGGCATGAGCAAACCCCTGCCCGCACACGTCCGCACCTACCTGGTCGGCGGCGCCGTGCGCGACGACCTGCTCGGCCTGCCGGCCGGCGACCGCGACTTCGTGGTGGTGGGCGCGAGCACGCAGGACATGCTGGCCGCCGGCTTCCGCCAGGTGGGCCGCGACTTCCCGGTGTTCCTGCACCCCGAAACCGGCGAGGAGCATGCGCTCGCGCGCACCGAACGCAAGGCGGGCCGCGGCCACGCCGGCTTCGTGGTGCACGCCGATCCGGCGGTGACGCTGGAGGAGGACCTGCGCCGCCGCGACTTCACCCTCAACGCGATCGCGCGTGCCGACGATGGCGCGCTGGTCGATCCGTTCGATGGCGTGCGCGACTTGCAGGACCGCGTGTTGCGCCACGTCGGCCCGGCCTTCGTCGAAGACCCGCTACGGGTCCTGCGCGCGGCCCGCTTCATGGCGCGGTTCGCGCCGCTGGGTTTCCGCATCGCCCCGGAGACGCTGGCCCTGATGCGCGCGATGGCCGCCGACGGCGAACTCGCGGAACTGGTGCCGGAACGGGTCTGGCAGGAACTGGCGCGCGCCCTGCGCAGCCCGACGCCCGCCGCGTTCCTGCGCAGCCTGCGCGACGCCGATGCGTTGCGCGTGGTGCTGCCCGAGGTGGACGCGCTGTACGGCGTGCCACAGCGCGCGGAATACCACCCGGAAATCGACACCGGCGTGCACGCGGAACTGGTTTGCGACATGGCCGCACGGCTCGCCCCCGGCGACGACCTGGTCGGCTATGCCGCGCTCTGCCACGACCTCGGCAAGGCGCTGACGCCCGCCGGCGAACTCCCGCGCCACGTCATGCACGAACAACGCGGGGTGGCCGCGGTGATCGCCTTGGGCGAGCGCCTGAAGGTGCCCGCGGAACACCGCGACCTCGCCGTGCTGGCCTGCCGCGAGCACCTCAACGTGCACCGCCTCGACGAGTTGCGGCCAGCGACCGTGCACGACCTGCTCGCGCGCTGCGACGGCTTCCGCAAGCCGGCCCGGATCGGCCAGTTCGCCACCGTCTGCGAGGCCGACAAGCGCGGTCGCGCCGGGCTCTCGGACGCCTCGTATCCGCAGGGCGATCGCCTGCGCCGGCTGCATGCGGCCGCGCTGGCGGTGCGTGGCGATGCGATCGCCGCGCGCGGACTCAGCGGGCCCGCCTTCGGCGCCGCCCTGCGCGACGCGCGCATCGAAGCCATCGCCGCGGCGGATTGAGCACACGCCAGGCAGGCAGCGCCGTCAGTCGCGCGGATCGAGCCGCAGCAGCGCATCCCGCCAGGGCGTCAACGACGTCGCCAGGCCGAGCAGCACGCCGATCGTGTTGGCCAGGGCATCGCTGCGGTCGAGCATCCGCCCCAGCGCCATCTCCGCCTGCAGGATCTCCAGGCCGATGCCCATCAGCACCAGCAGCAGGCAGACGAAGGCCCACGACGCACGCCGCGCGAACAGCTGCACCGCGCCGGCGGCGAGTACCGCGTACGCGGCGAAATGCTCGAACTTGTCGCTGACCGGCACCGCCGGCAGGTCGCGGCCCGGGACCAGCGAGCCGACGACCACCGCCGCGATCGCCAGCACCCACAACCCGGCCCACAGCCACGGGCGGCGGAACGGCTTCAACGAGCGGCCCATGCGGCGCGCGCCGGTCACAGGCGATGGCTCAGGTCGCCGGCCAGGAAGGCCGCACCGAACTCCACCCCGCGCTGGAAGCCCATCGCCTGGAAGCGTTCGCCCATTTCGCTGGGCAGGGTCAGCAACTTGGCCTGCTGGCGCAGGTTGTGGCGGGCGATGTCGCCGGCGGCGCGCGCCTCGGCCAGCGCGAGGTTCTCCTGCAGCCTGTTGCCGATCAGCAGGCTCGCCTGGTGGCAGTAGCCGGTGAACTCGAAGCCGGCGCCGGTGCCCGCTTCGGCCAGGGCGGTGAAGTCCACCGAGGCGGTGATGTCCTGCAGGCCGGGCAGCGCCAGCACGTCTTCCACCAGGTGGTGGCGCCGGAACGCGCGCAGGGTGCCGTCGCGGCGCTGCGGCTGGTAGTACTCCGCGCGCGGATGCCCGTAATCGACGAACAGCAAGGCGCCATCGCCCATCCCGCCGACCACCGCCTGCAGCCAGTACGGCAGCTGCGCGAGCAGCTCGCTGCGATAGCCCTCGGCGAATGGCTGAGGCAACTGGCGTTCGACATGCCGCACCGCCGCGGCCAGCAGTGGATCCGCCGGCCGGTCGACGCGCAGGAAGCGGCCTTCGCCATCCAGCGCGACATGTTCCTCCAGCACCTCGCTATCGCGGATCGCGAAGCGCGGCGTGGGCAGCGCGTCCAGCACCTCGTTCGCGAACAGCACGCCGCGCCAGGGGTCCTGGATCGGGCCGTCGAGCCATTCGACCAACTCGAAGAGCAGGGGCGGCAGGCGCTGCTGGAGGCGCGCGCGCTGGCGTTCCCGCAGGTCGGCGCTGGGCTCGAGGATCGCGTAGCGGGCCGGCAGGGCATCGTCGGCCAGCAGCTTGGCGAGGCAGGTCTCGGCGAAGGCGCCACTGCCGCCGCCGACCTCGAGGAAGCAGGCCTCAGGACCCAGTTGTTGCAGCACCGGCGCCAAGGCATCGGCGACGCAGGCCGCGAACAGCGGCGACAGCTCCGGCGCGGTCACGAAGTCGCCGGCATCGCCGAACTTGGTCGCGCCGGCGCTGTAGTAGCCAAGCCCGGGCGCGTACAGCGCCAGCTCCATGAACTTCCAGAACGGCATGCTGCCGCCGGCGGCGATGATCTGTCCCTGGATGACCTCGCGCAGGCGCGCACTGTGCGCGAGGGCATCGTCGTCGGGGGGTGGCAGGTGCTGCATCGGCACAGGATACGCAAGCGCGGCGCTATCCTGCGTGGATGGACAGCCCACCCGCCGCGCAGCCCGCACGCAAGATCGCCCTGGTCACCGGCGCGGCGCGCAGGATCGGCGCCGCCATCGCCCGCCGCCTGCATGCCGAAGGCTTCGACCTCGCGTTGCATTACCGCCACTCACAGGCGGACATGCAGGCGCTGCAGGCCGAACTCGAGGCGCTGCGCCCGGGCAGCACGCTGGCCCTGCAGGCCGACCTCGCCGCCTTCGACCGCCTGCCGGAACTGGTCGCGCGCACCGTGGGCCATTTCGGCCGGCTCGACCTGCTGGTGAACAACGCCTCGTCGTTCTACCCCACGCCGATCGGCCAGGCCACGCCCGCGCAGTGGGACGACCTCTTCGCCAGCAACGCGCGTGCGCCGTTCTTCCTGGCCCAGGCCGCGGCACCGCACCTCAAGGCCACGCGCGGCGCCATCGTCAACCTGGTCGACATCCACGGCGACCAGCCGCTCGCCGGGCATACGCTGTACGGGATGGCCAAGGCCGCGCTGCGCATGCTGACCAAGGGACTGGCGCTGGACCTCGCGCCGGAAGTGCGGGTGAATGCCATCGCGCCCGGCGCCATCCTCTGGCCTGACGGCGGCAAGAGCGCGCAGGCACAGGCGGCCCTGCTCGCGCGGGTGCCGTTGGGACGCACCGGGGACCCCGGCGACATCGCCGCCGCGGTCGCCTGGCTGGCGAGCGCGGACGCCGGCTATGTCACCGGGCAAGTGCTGCGGGTGGACGGGGGCCGCGCGATCGGCGGCTGACCGTCACTGGCCGTCGCGCTCTTCCTTCAGGACCTGCTTGCGCACGTACAGGAACACGACCAGGCCGATGCCGACCATGAAGATGCTCCCGCCGATCGCCAGCCAACCGACCGGCTTCGCCAGGATCTCGGTCAGGATGGGGTTCATGTCGTCGCTCCTCAGCTGGATGCCCACGCCAGCTTAGGCAGCCCCCGCGCGACCGTTTTGAGCGAAGTCAAATTGCGACCGGCGCGAACCCGACGTCGTGGTCCGGGTGCGCGCGCCACATCGCATCCAGGCGGCAACCGCTGACCGGGTCCACGAAGCCCGGGGCGATCTCGGCCAGCGGCTTGAGCACGAAGGCATGGCGCAGCTCGTCGCGCGGCAGGCGCAGGTGGCCCGGCCCGTCCAGCACCAGGGCGTCGTAGAACACGATGTCGATGTCCAGCGTGCGGTCGCCGTAGCGCGGCCCGCTGCGGTCGCGGCCGTGCGCATCCTCCAGCGCATGCAGCCAGTCGTTCAACGCGAACGGGTCGAGGTCGCTGTCGATGGCGGCCGCGGCGTTGAGGAAATCGCCGCCGGCGAAGCCGACCGCCGGGAAGCGGTACGCGCGGGAGACCTGGACCTCGCCGAAGCGCGCGCGCAGGGCCGCCACGGCGTCGCGCAGGTGCGCCTCGGCATCGAGGTTGCTGCCCAGGCTGAGGTAAGCACGGCCCATCAGGCGCGGCTACGCTCGATCACCACGCCGACCGCGCGCGCGCCGCGCACCGCGCCCGGCTTGCTCAGCTTGAGGCGCACGCGGGCGACGCCGAATTCGTCGAGGATGATCGCCGCGCAACGCTCCGCGAGCGTCTCCACCAGGCCGAAGCCGGACTGTCCGACGTATTCGACCAGGCGCTTGCTGACGTCCTTGTAGTTCAGGGTCAGCGCGATGTCGTCGGTGGCCGCGGGCACGCGGTTGTCGAAGGCCATCTCGATGTCGAACACCAGCGTCTGCCGGATCCGCCGTTCCCAGTCGTAGATGCCGATCAGGGCCTCGATCTCGAGGCCTTCGATGAACACGTGGTCAGTCATGCGCCGATTATGCCGCGCGGCACCGCCGTCACACCGCCGGCAGCGTCGCCATGTCCCAGCGCGGCACCACCGCGACCGCGGCATCCGCGCGTTGGCCCGCCTGCAGGCGCAGCGCGCCGGCGAACGCGATCATCGCGCCGTTGTCGGTGCACAGCGCGGGACGCGGGAAACAGGCGCGGCCGCCACGGCCTGCGCACATCGCCTGCAAGCGCGCGCGCAGGCGGACATTCGCGCCGACCCCGCCGGCGACCACCAGGGTGTCGCTGCCGGCGGCATCCAGCGCGCGTTCGCACTTGATCGCCAGGGTGTCGACCACCGCATCCTCGAAGCCGCGGGCGATGTCGGCGCGCGCCTGCGGCGACTGGTCGCTGTCGCGCCAGGCCAGCAGCACCTGGGTCTTCAGGCCGCTGAAGGAGAAATCGAGGCCGGGGCGGTCGGTCATCGGCCGCGCGAAGCGATGGCGGCCGGGGATGCCGGATTCAGCCAGCCGGGCCAGCTCCGGTCCGCCGGGGTACGGCAGGCCCATCAGCTTGGCGGTCTTGTCGAAGGCTTCGCCGGCGGCGTCGTCCAGGGTCTCGCCGAGCACCCGGTAGCGCCCGATCGCCTCGACCGCGACCAGCTGGGTGTGCCCGCCCGAGACCAGCAGGGCCACGAACGGCGGCGCCGGGGCGTTGTCCTCCATCAGCGGCGCCAGCAGGTGGCCCTCCATGTGGTGCACGCCGACCGCCGGCACGTCCAGCGCCCACGCCAGCGACCGCGCCACGCCGGCGCCGACCAGCAGCGCGCCGACCAGCCCGGGGCCCGCCGTGTAGGCCACGCCGTCGAGGTCCGAGACCGACAGCCCGGCCTCGGCCAGGGTCTGCCGGACCAGCGGCAGCAGCTTGCGCACGTGGTCGCGGCTGGCCAGTTCCGGCACCACCCCGCCGTATTCCGCGTGCAGCGCGACCTGGCTGTACAGGCCCTGGGCGCGCAGCCCGGCCGCCCCGCCGATGGCGGTGTCGTAGACCGCCACCCCGGTTTCGTCGCAGGAGGATTCGATGCCGAGGACTCTCATGGCGCCCATGTTGCGCCCAAACCGGGCCCGCTGCTATCATGCGCGGCTCGCCCGGACTGACCGGGCAGATTCCTGAACCGAGATTCCACGATGCCCAGCGTCAAAGTCCGCGAAAACGAACCGTTCGAGTTTGCCCTGCGTCGCTTCAAGCGCACCTGCGAGAAGGCCGGCGTGCTCGCCGAGACCCGCAAGCGCGAGTTCTACGAGAAGCCGACCCAGGAGCGCAAGCGCAAGGCCGCCGCGGCGGTGAAGCGCCAGGCGCGCCGCAGCTCGCGCGACGTCACCAAGCGCCAGCGCCTGTACTGAGCGCGCGTTTGTTGCGCCTGAAGCCGGCCGCGCACCCGCGCCGCCGGCTTTTCGCGTTTCTGCCATCCCGAAAAAACGAACGGAGCATCCGATGAGCCTCAAGCAACAGCTCACCGACGACATGAAGACGGCGATGAAGGCCGGCGAGAAGGACCGCCTGGCGGTGATCCGCCTCATCAATGCCGCGATCAAGCAGAAGGAAGTGGACGAGCGCGTCGAGATGACCGACCCGCTGGTGCTCGCCGTGCTGGAGAAGATGGTCAAGCAGCGCAAGGACTCGATCACCCAGTACGAAGCCGCCGCGCGCGAGGACCTCGCCGCCCAGGAGCGCTACGAGATGGGGGTGATCGGGGCCTACCTGCCGGCCAAGCTGGACGAAGCCGCGATCCTCGCCGAGATCGACAAGGCCATCGCCGCCACCGGCGCCGCCTCCGCCGCCGACATGGGCAAGCTGATGGGCGTGCTCAAGCCGGCGCTGGCCGGCCAGGCCGACATGGGCCTGGTCTCCAAGCTGGTGAAGCAAAAACTGGCCTGACCGACCTGCCGCGCGCGACGGCCGGAACCTCTCCATGAGCACGCCATCCCCACTCCTCTCGATCCGCCCCGCCACCATCGACGACGTCCCGCTGATCCGGGCGCTGATTGGCGAGCTGGCCGAATACGAGCGACTGGCGGATGCCGCGGTGGCCACCGACGCCGACCTGCGCGCGCAGCTGTTCGGGCCAGCTCCGGCGGCCGAGGTGCTGATCGGCGAGGTGGACGGCGAGCCCGCCGGCTTCGCATTGTTCTTCCACAACTTCAGCACCTTCCTCGGCAAGCGCGGGCTGTACCTCGAGGACCTGTTCGTGCGCCCGGCGGCGCGCGGCGCCGGCCTCGGCAAGCACCTGATGGCCGCGCTGGCGCGGATCGCCGTGCAGCGCGACTGCGGCCGCTTCGAGTGGAGCGTGCTGGACTGGAACGCGCCGGCGATCGGCTTCTACCGCAGGATCGGCGCGGTCGGCATGGACGAATGGACCGTGCAGCGCCTCGAAGGCGAGGCCCTGCACGCGCTGGCCTCGCACGACGCCCTGTGAACCGCGGCGTGGCACCCTAGCGCCATGGCCCGCATTCCCGACGCCTTCATCGACGAGCTGCTCGCGCGCACCGACATCGTCGAGGTGGTCGGCGGGCGCGTGCCGCTGAAGCGCCAGGGCAAGGAATACGCGGCGCGCTGCCCGTTCCACGACGAGCGTTCGGCGTCGTTCACGGTGTCGCCGACCAAGCAGTTCTACCACTGCTTCGGCTGCGGCGCGCATGGCACCGCGATCAGCTTCCTGATGAACTACGACCGCCTCGAGTTCCTCGACGCGGTCGATGAACTCGCCAAGCGCGTGGGCATGGAGGTGCCGCGCGAGACCCAGCAGCGCAACGCCAACCCGGACACCCGCGACCTGTACGGCGCGATGGAGGCGGCGAACGCGTTCTTCCGCGGCCAGCTGGCGCGCAGCGACAAGGCCCGCGCCTACGTCGACAAGCGCGGTATCGCGCAGGAGATCGTCGAGCGCTACGGCATCGGCTACGCGCCGGACGGCTTTTCCGCCTTGCGCGACGCGTTGGGCACCGACCCGCGGCGGATGCAGCTGCTGGAACGTGGCGGGCTGTTCTCGAAGAACGACAAGGGCCACGTCTACGACAAGTTCCGCGACCGCCTGATGTTCCCGATCCACGACCGCCGCGGCCGCACCATCGCCTTCGGTGGCCGCGTCATCGACCCGGAGGATTCGCCGAAATACCTCAACTCGCCGGAGACCGCGCTGTTCCACAAGGGCCGCGAGCTGTACGGCCTGTGGCAGGCGCGCCAGGCCAACCAGAAGCTCGATCGATTGATCGTGGTCGAGGGCTACATGGACGTGGTCGCGCTGGCGCAGTACGGCGTCTCGCAGGCGGTGGCGACGCTGGGCACCGCGACCACGCCCGACCATGCCGAGCTGCTGTTCCGCAACGCGCCGGACGTGTTCTTCTGCTTCGACGGCGACCGCGCCGGCCGCAGCGCGGCGTGGAAGGCGCTGGAATCGGTGCTGCCGCGGATGAAGGACGGGCGGCAGGCGTTCTTCCTCTTCCTGCCCGACGGCGAGGACCCGGATTCGCTGGTGCGGCAGGAGGGCGTGGACGGCTTCGACGCGCGCCTGCGCGACGCCACCCCGTTGTCCGAATTCTTCTACGCCTCGCTGTCGGCCGACGTGAACCTCGGCAGCCTGGACGGCAAGGCCCGACTGGCCGAACGCTGCAAGCCGCTGCTGGCGCAGATCCCCGACGGTGCGTTCGGCGACCTGATGCGCCAACGGCTCACCGAGCTGACCGGCGTGGGCGCGCGGGCCAGCACGCCGCAGACGCACGTGCCGGCGCAGCGCGCGAGCCAGGCCACCGCCTCCGGCGCGCAGAAGCCCAGCCTGGTGCGCAGCGCGATCACCCACCTGCTGCATCGCCCCGGCTTCGCCCTCGACCTGCAGCCGCCATTCCGCTTCGCCGTGCTGCGCCAGCCCGGCATCGAGTTGCTCTCGGAGCTGGTGCTGCTGGTGCGTGAGCGCCCCGACATCAACACCGGCGCGCTGCTGGAGCATTTCGAGGGACGCGAGGAACTGGGCGCGCTGCAGAAGCTCGCCGCGCATGCGCTGCCGGGCGAGGACGCCGCGCTGCGCCAGGTGTTCCTCGACAACATCGCGCGGCTGGATGCCGAAGCGCTGCAGCAACGCCGCGAGGAACTGCAGGCGCGCATCGCCAGCCTGGACGAGGCCGAGAAGGCCGAGCTGCGCGACCTGCTGCAGGCACGGCTGCAACGCTGACACGACGATGAGCGAACGTGCCGCCAGCTCCCTCGACACCCGCCTGCTCGATGCCGGCGCGCCGGACGATGTCGCCGAGGCCGTGCGCCTGCTGCGCGCGGGCCGGCTGGTCGCGGTGCCCACCGAAACCGTCTACGGCCTCGCCGGCAACGCCGCCGATCCCGCGGCGGTGCGCGCGATCTTCGCCGCCAAGGGCCGCCCCACCGACCATCCGCTGATCGTGCACCTTGCCGACGCCGCGGCGATGCCGCGCTGGGCGCGCGACATCCCGGCCGAAGCATGGACCCTCGCCGACGCCTTCTGGCCGGGGCCGCTGACCCTGCTCCTGCACCGCCATCCGGATGCGCCGGCGGAGGTCGCGGGCGGGCGCGCGACGATCGGCCTGCGGGTGCCGGCGCACCCGGTGTTGCGCGGCATCCTGCGCGCGCTGGATGGCGGCCTCGCCGCGCCCTCGGCCAATCCCTACCAACGGCTCAGCCCGACCACCGCGGCACAGGTGCTCGCGGGCCTGGATGGCCGCATCGACGCGGTGCTCGACGGCGGCGCCTGCACGGTCGGGCTCGAATCCACCATCGTCGACCTCACCGGCACGGTGCCGCGCATCCTGCGCGCCGGTCCGATCACCCGCGCGCAACTGGAAGCGGCGCTTGGCCGCGGGGTCGACTTCCCGACCGCGCACGCGACCGCGGTGCCGGGCAATGTCGCCGTGCACTACCGCCCGCGCACGCCCCTGCTGGCGATGGACGCGGCGCGCCTGCGCGCGCGCCTCGCCACGCTGGCGCCCGACGCGCGCATCGCGCTGGCCTACCTGGATCCCGCGCTGCCGGTGGTGGCGCCCGGCATCGTCGCCGCGACCCGCATGCCGGCCGACAAGCCGGGCTATGCGCGCGCGCTGTACGGCACCCTGCACGCGCTGGACGCCCTCGGCGTGGACGCGATCTGGCTGGAGACGCCGCCGCGGGACGAGGCCTGGCGCGACGTCCACGACCGCCTGTCGCGCGCAGCCACCCCGGGCTGAGGCTAACGGCGCAGGCATGACCTCCGGCGCAGGCGCCGCCGGCCACGCGCGCTAAGCTCGCGGTTCCATCAGGCTGGGGAAGCCGCCATGTCCCGTTTCGACACGCAGGCCCGCACGGCCCTGTTCGCCGCCCTGCTCGCGACCGTGCCCGCCCTGGCCCAGACCGCGCCGGTGAAGCCGGCCGAGGTCACGCGCGAGGTCGTGGGCAACCGCACCAGCGAGAACATCCCGGCGATCCCGGCCGCGCTCATCGAGCAGCTCAACCGCTACCAGAACACCCGCGGCGCGGGACTGGCGGGCTGGACCAAGGACGGCTGCCTGCTGGTCAGCACCCGCTTCGCCGAAACCGCGCAGGCGCACCGCGTCTGCGAGCCGCTGGGCATGCGCGAGCAGCTGACGTTCTATCCGGAACCGGTCGGCGGCATCACCCCGGCGCCGGCCAGGGCCTGGCGCGACGGCTTCGTGTTCGCCAAGGACAAGGGCGGCGACGAATTCAGCCAGTTGTACTGGTTCGACGAGGCCACCCGCTCCACCACCCTGCTCACCGACGGCAAGCGCAGCCAGAACGGCGGCACCACGCTCAGCCGCGACGGCGGGTTGATGGCCTACAGCAGCACCGCGCGCAACGGCACCGACCGCGACGTCTGGCTGCGCAACACCCGCACCGGCGACACCAGGCTGCTGGTGGATGCCGGCGGCAACTGGTCGCCGATGGATTTCTCGCCGGACGGCACGCGCCTGCTGGTGATGAAGTACGTGTCCGCCGCGGAGTCGTACCCGGGCGTGGTCGACGTCGCCAGCGGCAAGCTCACCCTGTTCCCGGTCGATGGCGGCAAGGCCAGCTTCGGCGGCTTCGCCTTCGCCCCGGACGGCAAGGCGGTGTACTTCATCTCCGACGAACCGCTGCAGGGCAAGCCGCAGGAGTTCAAGACCCTGCGCTACCACGATCCCGCAAGCGGCAGGTTCGACGTACTCACCGCGAACATCCCGTGGGACGTGGGCGGCTTCACCATCGCCGACGACGGCAGGCACCTCGCCTTCACCAGCAACGAGGACGGCATCAGCAAGCTGCGCGTGCTGTCGCTGCCCGACCACCGAGAGGTCCGCCTGCCGGCGCTGCCGATCGGGGTGATCGGCGGGCTGGCGTTCTCGCCGGACGGCAAGCGGCTGGCGCTGACCTTGAACAGCGCCACCTCGCCCAGCGACGTGCACGTGATCGACCTCGCCGCCGCCACGCTGACGCGCTGGACGCGCAGCGAAGTCGGGGGGCTGGATGCATCGCGCTTCGTCGCGCCGACCCTGGTGCGCTATCCCACCTTCGACAGCGTCGACGGCAAGCCACGCACCATCCCCGCGTTCTTCTACAAGCCGGCCGAGCCGTCGAAGACCGGCAAGTACCCGGTGGTGATCAACATCCACGGCGGCCCGGAAGGCCAGTCGCTACCGACCTTCAACCCCACCGCGCAGTACCTGGCCAACGAACTTGGCGTGGCGATGCTGGTGCCGAACGTGCGCGGCTCCACCGGCTACGGCAAGACCTACCTGTCGCTGGACAACGCGGACAAGCGCGAGGATTCGGTCAAGGACATCGGGGCGCTGCTGGACTGGATCGCCACCCAGCCCGAGCTCGACGCATCGCGGGTCGGCGTGATCGGCGGCAGCTACGGCGGCTACATGGTGCTGGCGTCGCTGACCCACTACAGCGACCGCATCCGCGCCGGCGTGGACATCGTCGGCATCTCGCACTTCGGCACCTTCCTGAAGAACACCGAGAGCTACCGCCGCGACCTGCGCCGCGTCGAATACGGCGACGAGCGCGACCCGGCGATGAACGCCGTGTTCGAGCGCATCTCGCCGCTCAACAACGCCGCGAAGATCACCTCGCCGTTGTTCGTGGCGCAGGGCCGCAACGACCCGCGCGTGCCCTGGACCGAGGCCGAGCAGATCGTGAAGGCGGTGCGGAGCAACGGCCAGCCGGTGTGGTACCTGCTCTACGCCGACGAAGGCCACGGCTTCGCGAAGAAGGCGAACAGCGACTGGTTCGGCGCGGCGACCATGCTGTTCTGGCAGCAGTACCTGCTGGCCGACTGATGCTTGTTTCCCCTTCTCCCCTTGTGGGAGAAGGTGCCCGAAGGGCGGATGAGGGGTAGCGCCACGGCAGGCGAAAAAGCATCGCGCTTCCGTCGGCACCCTCTCCCGCGAGGAGGAGAGGACAGCATTACTCGTTCGTGGCCTCGCGCTCCAGCAGCGCGCGCTTGCGCGCCACGCCCCAGCGGTAGCCCGACAGCGCGCCATCGCTCCGCACCACGCGATGGCAGGGGATCGCGACCGCCAGCGTGTTCGCCGCGCAGGCCTGCGCCACCGCGCGCACCGCCTTCGGGCTGCCGATGCGCGCGGCGATGTCGGCGTAGCTCGCGGTCTGCCCGGGCGGGATCCGCCGCAATGCCTGCCACACGCGTTGCTGGAAGGCGGTGCCGCGCACGTCCAGCGGCAGGTCGTGGCCGATGCCGGGTTGTGCGATCAAACCCACGACCTGCGCGACCAATCGCTCGAACCCGGCATCGCCGCCGACCAGCTCCGCACGCGGGAAGCGATCCTGCAATTCGCGCAGCAACGCATCGGGATCGTCGCCCAGCGAGATCGCGCACACGCCGCGCGCGCTGCGCGCGACCAGCAGGGCCCCGAGGCTGGTCTGCGCGATCGCGAATGCGATCCGCGCATCCACGCCGCCGGCGCGGTACTGGCGCGGCGTCATCCCGAGCACCGCGCCCGCCTGTTCGTAGAAGCGCCCGGTCGCGTTGAAGCCCGCATCGAAGATCGCGTCGGTGACCTTGGCATCGGCCCTGGACAAGGCATCGCGCACGCGCCCGGCGCGATGCGCATCGGCGTACTGCTTCGGGGTGAGCCCGGTCGCCGCTTTGAACAGGCGGTGGAAATGGAAGGTGCTCAGCCCGACCTGCGTCGCCAGCTCGGCCAGCGATGGCGGCTCCGTGGCGCCTTCGATGCGGCGGCAGGCCGCGGCGATGCGCGCGACCGTGGCCTCGGCGCTGGCGTGGGCGGTGGGCGTGCGGTTGCGTGGCATGCGGGCACTCTAGACCCGTCGCCGCGCCGCCACACTCCGGTTCTTGCGGCGCGGGCGGCTCAGCGACCCGCCTGCTTGCTGACCTGCCCGCCCTTCATCACGAACGGCACCGATTCCAGCAGGGTGACATCGCGGGTGGGATCGCCGGCCACCGCGATCACGTCCGCGACGCGCCCAGCCTCGAGCACGCCCAGGTCGGCGCGCCCCAGGGCCTCGGCGGCGTTGAGCGTGGCCGTGCGGATCGCCTCGGTGGGGGTCATGCCGTAGCGCACCATCCACGCGAACTGGCGCGCGTTGTCGCCATGCGGGTAGATGCCGGCATCCGTGCCGTAGACCATGCGCACGCCGGCCTGGTGGGCCTTGCGGAAGTTCTCGCGCTGGATGTCGGCGACCTCGCGGTCCTTGCGCAGGTTGTCCTCCAGCACGCCGTTCTTGCGCCCCTCGGACTGGGTGTATTCGGTGTTGTAGATATCCATCGACAGCCACGCGCCGCGCTCGCGGGCGAGGCGGATGCCGGCGTCGTCGATCAGGCTGGCGTGCTCGATGGTGTCCACCCCGGCGCGGATCGCCTCGCGGATGCCGGAGGCCCCGTGCGCATGCGCGGCGACCTTCAGGCCCCAGAGATGGGCTTCGTCGGCGACGGCCTTCATCTCCTCGTAGGTCATCTGCTGCTGGCCGGGCTCGGTGTTGCGCGAGAACACGCCGCCGGTCGCGCAGATCTTGATCACCTGCGCGCCGTACTTGCGCAGCTCGCGCACCGCGTGGCGCGCCGCGTCCGGGCTGTCGGCGTTGTACGGCTCGCGCTCGTCCATCGACGGCGGGAAGAAGGTCGAGTCGCAATGCCCGCCGGTCGCGCCGAAGGAATAGGCGGCGCCGATGATCCGCGGTCCGGCGATCTTGCCGGCCTCCACCGCCTGCGCCAGGCCGATGTCGTTCCACGCGTCGGCACCGACGTTGCGCACCGTGGTGAAGCCCGCCTGCAGGGTGGCCTCGGCGTGCTTCACCGCGAGCATCGACCAGAAGCGATCGTTGTATTCCAGGTAGGTGTAGCCGCCGTAGGTCGGGTCGCTGTCGAGGTGGGTATGCATGTCGATCAGGCCCGGCAGCAGGGTCATGCCGGGCAGGTCGACGCGGCGCGCGCCCTCGGGGACGGCATCGCCCACGCGGCCGACCGCGGCGATCCTGCCGCCGCGGATCACCAGCTGCGGGTTGTCCACCAGCTTGCCGCTGCGCACGTCCAGCATGCGCGCCGCGGTGAGGACCGTGGCGTCCTGCGCGAGCGCGCTGGCCGGCGCAAGGCAGGCGATGGCGACGCAGGCGGTCAGCAGGCGGCGAACGAGACGCATGGCGGGGCTCCGGGCGGCGATGCGCCAGCCTAGCCGATCCATCGCCGATGGCGGCGGCGCGCGTCCGCAAGCGTGACGCGCCGCGCAGCGCGCGCGGGTCAGCGCACCTTGCGGAAGGTCAGGTTGAGGCGTTGCCCGCCGACCACGGGATGGTGCCCGGGCTTCACCGGCAACACGCCATGGAAACGCAGGCGGTCGGCTCCGCCCCAGACCACGACATCGCCATGCACCAGCGCGACGCGTACCGTCTTGTCGCCGCGCGCGAAGCCGCCGAACAGGAAGGTTGCGGGCAACCCCAGCGAGACCGACACGATCGGCGCGACGCGGTCGTCCTCGTCGCGGTCCTGGTGCAGGGACAGGCGGGTGCCCGGCGCATAGCGGTTGACCAGGCAGGCATCCGGCACGTAGCCCGCGAAGCCCGCCTCGCGCGCGGCGTCCGCCGCGAGCCGCAGGAAGACCGGCGGGATCGCCGGCCACGGGGCGCCGGACTGCGGATCGAGGCGATCGTAGCGATAGCCGCGACGATCGCTGCACCAGCCGTAGCGGCCGCAATTGGTCATCGCCACCTGCATGGTGTGCCCGCCCGGCGTGACCAGGTGGCGAAACGGCGCCTGCGCGGCCACCCCCGCGATGCCCGCCAGCAGCGCATCGGCCTCGGCCAGGGCGAAGCCGTGCAGCACGCAGGCCTGCGGCCCCAGCGCCGTGCGCTGGCCCGGCGCGGGATCGGCGAACAGGTCGTGCATGCCGGCGCCCGCTCAGGCCGCGGGCGCGAACTCCAGCAGCGGCGAGGGCTGCAGCCACGGCAGCAGCCAGTGGTCGAGCAGCAGGAAGCCGAACAGCGCCATCAGGTACACGATCGAGTACCTGAAGGTGCGCATGGCGAAGAATTCGTCGGGCGGATCCAGCAGCTTCCACGCGTACCAGAGGAACGCGCCGCCCAGCACCAGCGCGCCGGCGAGGTAGAACAGGCCGCTCATGTGCGCCACCCACGGCAGCACCGAGGCCACCACCAGGAGCACCGTGTACAACAGGATCTGCCAGCGCGTGTAGTGCACGCCATGGGTCACCGGCAGCATCGGCACCAGCGCGCGCGCGTAGTCCTCGCGGCGGAAGATCGCCAGCGCCCAGAAATGCGGCGGGGTCCACACGAAGATGATCAGCACCAGCAGCAGCGCGTGCGCCCAGTCCCACTGGCCCTGCATCCCGGTCACCGCGGACCAGCCCAGCAACGGCGGCGCGGCGCCGGCGATGCCGCCGATCACGATGTTCTGCGGCGTCGCGCGCTTGAGCCAGCCGGTGTAGACGATCGCGTAGCCGATCAGCGAGGCGAAGGTCAGCGCCGCGCAGACCACGTTGACCCAGGCCAGCAGGATCGCCATCGACGCGACGCCGAGCGCGACCGCGAACCCCAGCACTTGCGCGGGTCGCAGCGCGCCGGTGGCGAGCGGTCGATCGGCGGTGCGCACCATCACCTTGTCGATGCGCTGGTCCAGCAGGTGGTTGATCGCCGCCGCGCTGGCCGCGGCCAGCCAGATGCCGATGCTGCCGGCGAGCAGGCGCGCCCATGGCCACGCATCGCCGGGCTGGATCGCCAGCAGCATGCCGATGATCGCGGTGAACACGATCAGGGCGACCACGCGCGGCTTGGTCAGCGCCCAGTACTGCCCCGCGCGCGACACGGTTGCGGTCATGCGTCGGGCGCGCGCAGGCGGGCCAGCAGGGTCACCAGCACGAACAGCAGCGCGGTGGCGCCGGCGTTGTGGGTCACCGCGACGTGCAGCGGCAGCGACATCACCACGTTGGCGATGCCAAGCCCGAACTGCAGCAGCACCAGCGCGCCGAGCAGGGTGCCCCAGCCGCGCAGGCCGGGGCTGCGCAGCAGGCGCGCGGCGAGCGCGAGCAGGTGGCCGACCACCACCAGCGCCATCAGCCGGTGCGCCAGCTGGATCGCGATGCGCGCCTCGTTGTCGAGGATGCCGCCCTCGTAATCCACGCCGATCCCGCGCCACAGCACGAAGCCCTCGCGGAAGTCGTGCGCCGGCCACCACTGCCCCGCGCACTTCGGGAAATCGGTGCCGCAGGCCAGCGCGGCATAGTTGGCGCTGGTCCAGCCGCCGAGCGCGATCTGGATCGCCAGCAGCACCAGGCCCATCAGCAGCAAGCGGCGCAGGCGCCCGGCCTCGCCGCTGCGGATCGGGATGCCCGTGGCGCGCCACGCGATCCAGGTCAGCAGCGAGAACGTGGTCAGGCCGCCCAGCAGGTGCCCCATCACCACCACCGGCTTGAGCAGCCAGGTGACCGTCCACATCCCCAGCAGCGCCTGGAAGATGATCACCGCCAGGGTGAGCGTGCTGGTCCGCGCGAGGTCGGTGTCGGACCAGCGCAGCACCCCGGCCAGCAAGGCGAGTTCGCCGGCGATCGCCAGCACGGACGCCGCGACGTGCTGGCCGCGCATGTACAGCGGGATCGCGATGGCCACCAGCACCGCGGCCCCGATCACCTGCAACCAGCCCTGTGGCCGGCGTCGCGTGGCCAGCAAGGCCAGCGCCAGCACCAGCACGCCGAGCAGGCCGGCGATGATGCGATGGAACTGCTCGCGCCAGGCCTTGCTCGGCTCGATCGGCCGGATCGCGGTGGCGGCGTGGTCGGCGGCACTGGCGTGGTCCGGGGTGGTCGGCCAGGTCGCCATGCCGTAGCACGTGGGCCAGTCGGGGCAGCTCAGGCCGGCATTGGACAGGCGCACGAAGGCGCCGAACACGATCACGCAGGTCGCCAGCGCGACCGCCAGCCAGGCGATGCGGTGGAAGTGCCGGTACAGCCCACCCTTGGCGGGCGCGACCGGCGCGGGGCTTGCGGGGTTGTTCATCGCGTCAATTGATCTTCAGCAGGCGGGCCAGGTCGGTCCGCAGGTCGCCCGGATCGAAGCCGGGAGCGTAGCGCAGCACGGTGAAGCCGTACGGATCCACCAGCCAGGCGGCGTCGCCATCGGGGTTTTCGCCCGCGGCCGCGCGCGCGCGCGGCAGGCCGGCGCGCAAGACCTCGTCGGGTTGCAGCACGCGCAGTTCGGACGGCACGGTCGCGCCGGGCGGCAGGGCGCCGATCCACAGCACGTGGACGCGATCGGCATCCTTGCCCATCAGTTGCCACACCTTGTCGAGGTCGCCCAGCAGGCGGGTGCAGGCCTGCGCGCGCGCGCCATCGCACTCGCGCGGCATCACCGCGATCCGCCACGTGCGCGGGCTGTCCTTCCAGCGATAGGCACCGCCATCGCGCAACTGCGGCGCGTGGCCGCGCATGTCGCCGTAGGGCGACAGCATCTCGCCCTTGTTCTTGCTGCCTTCCGGCCGCCAGCCGGAGAAGCGCAGCAGGCCGGCCAGCAGCACGCTGCCGAAGAAGAAGAGGAACAGCACCAGCAGCATCCTGCGGTTGCGGCTGCGCACCTGCATCGGGTCCGGTGGGGTCATGGCGTTCGTTCCTTGCGTCGTCTTGTCGTCAGCACCACCGCGACCACCAGCACGGTCGCGGCCAGGCCGAACCACTGCACTGCGTACCCGAGGTGGCGGTCCGGGGTCAGCGTGTTCGCCAGCACGTCGAGGTCGCGCTCGCCCGGGGCCAGCATCACCCCGGCATCGCCCGCCGCGCGGTCCGGGTCCAGCCGCAGCACGCGTGGCGCCAGCCCGCCCGGCAGGCGCAGCGCCCGCGCGACCTCCGCCATGTCCAGGCGTGCCGCCAGCCAGCGACGCTCGCCCGCGGCCGCCACCGCATCGCCCGGGGCCAGCCCGATCGAGGGCGGCGGTGCCAGCATCCCGCGCACCCGCTGGCCATCGCCCGCGGGGCAACCGAAGCGCGGCAGCTCGCGCTGGCCATCCAGCGGCCACCAGCCGGCATCGACCAGCACCGCTTGTACGCCGTCGTCGGGGAACAGGATGCAGTACATGCGCACGCCGGCGCCGCCCGCGCGTTGCTGGTTGTCGAGCCACAACGTGGTGTTGGCGATGCGCCCCACGCCCTCGCTCCAGGCATAGCCGCGGCCGGCGCCGGTGTCGGAGGCGAGCAGCAGGGGCTGCGGATGGCCGCGATCCAGCGCGTGGCCGGCGGCGGCGAGCATCGCTTCCTTCTCGTGCATCCGCGCCAGCTGCCAACGGCCCGCCGCCGAGAACGCCAGCATCGCCGCCAACGCCAGCAGCCAGCCGGCCACGAGCGTGCCGCGGCGGGTCACGCCGGCCACCGCGCGGGCTGCGACAATGCGCGTTCCGGAACGGCGCCCTGGTGCGCGGAGGCTCGAGTGAACGATTCGCTGAAGACCCTGCTCATCGTCGGTGTCCTGATCCTCATCCTCTGGAACCTCGGCGCCGGCCTGTACTACATGCTGGTCGACAAGGGCACCACCAAGCGCACCGTCAATTCGCTGACCCGGCGCATCGCGTTGTCGGTCGCGCTGATCCTGTTCGTCGCGCTCGCCATCCACATGGGCTGGATCACGCCGCACGGCATCGGCCGCAACCCGGGCTGATCCCCGACCGCCACCGCAGTGACGCAAAGGCCGGCGATGCCGGCCTTGTTGTTCCCGACGCCCTGGGCGATGCCGGCTCCGGCACGCCGGGCGACGGGCTGGCTAGGCGCAGCAAGCTCGAAAATCGGAGTTGACTGGCGCGTCAATGAGCATTTTCGCGCGCCGCTGCAACACCGCCAGCGCGAGCCCCGGCAAGCCGGATCAGAGGACGTAGACGAAGAGGAACAGCCCCAGCCACACCACATCCACGAAGTGCCAGTACCAGGCCACCGCCTCGAACGCGAAGTGGTTGTCCTTGTTGAAATGGCCCTTCAGGCAACGCAGCCAGATCACCGCGAGCATGATCGTGCCGAGGGTGACGTGCGCGCCGTGGAAGCCGGTCAGCATGAAGAAGGTCGAGCCGTAGATGCCCGAACCCAGGGTCAGGTTCAGTTCCTTGTAGGCGTGCATGTACTCCTCGGCCTGGTAGAACAGGAACAGGCCGCCCAGCAGCACGGTCAGGCCGAGGAACAGCAGCAGGATGCCGCGCTTGCCTTCCTTCAATGCGTGGTGCGCGATGGTCACCGTCACGCCCGAGGTGAGCAGGATCATGGTGTTCAGCAGCGGCAGGCCCCACGCCGGAATGGTCTGGTAGCTGCCGCCGATCGCGGCCGGGCCGTTGCTCGGCCAACCGCCGGCGAAATCCGGCCACAGCAGGCTGTGGGTCGCGGCGCCGTCGCCCACGCCGTTCAGCCACGGCAGCGCGAACTGGCGGGCATAGAACAGGGCGCCGAAGAACGCGGCGAAGAACATCACCTCGGAGAAGATGAACCACACCATCCCCATCCGGAACGAGGTGTCCACCTGCTTGTTGTAGACGCCCGACAGCGACTCGCGGATCACGTCGCCGAACCACTTGAACAGGATCGCCAGCAGGCCGGCCAGGCCGACGAAGAACACCGTGCGCCCCCAGCTTGCCTCGTTGAGCCAGCTGGCGAAGCCGATCATCGTGGTGAACAGCGCGACCGACGCGAAGACCGGCCAGCGGCTGCCGTGCGGCACGTAGTAGACGTTCGGATCGTGGTGTTCGGCGTGGGCGTTGGCCATGGCGTTTTCCGGTGGTATTGCGATGGTGGGCGTTGCGGCGCTCAGGGCGCGGCGCGGACGTTGGCGGCGGGACCGCGGGCGCTGGAAAGCGCGGCGGTGCGGGCGTCGTTCTTGAAGAAGGTGTACGACAGGGTCAGCGTCTTCACCCCGGCCGGCAGGTCCGGGTCGACGATGAAGCGCACCGGCATGTCGCGCGATTCACCGGCGGCCAGCAATTGTTCGGTGAAGCAGAAGCACTCGGTCTTGTTGAAGTAGGCCGAGGCCTTCGCCGGCGCCACCGAGGGCACCGCGTTGCCGACGATCGGGCGGTCGCTGGTGTTGCGCGCCGCGTACAGGGCCTCGTACTGCCGGCCGACCTGCACCCGCATCGACTTCTGTTCCGGCTCGAAGGTCCAAGGCAACTTGGAGTTCACCGCGCCGTCGAACTCGACGGTCACCCAGCGCGCGTCGGCCTTCGCCGTGCCGGCGGCAACCGTGGCGGGGCCCTGCTCCAGGCGCACGCCGAACACCTTCTCGCAGGCGATCCGGTACAGCGGCACCAGCGAGAACGCGAACCCGAACGCGGCCAGCGCGACGCCGAACAGCTTGAGCACCCCGAAGGTGCGCGCGGCGGGTTGCGGGTTCACTTGCCCAGCACCCCGAGCAGCAGGAACCCGACGTACACCGCGCAGGCGATGCCGCCGACGATCCACGCCGTCCGCCGCGCACTGGCGCGGCGGGCGTCGACGGACGGATCGCGTTCGATCGGGCTCATCGCGGCGATGTCAGTGGGTCACGTCGCCGTGGGCGAGGTCGCCGTCGCGGATGACCGGCGGCTTCTCGAAGGTGTGGTGCGGGGCCGGCGACGGCACCGTCCACTCCAGGCCCTTGGCACCTTCCCAGGCGCGCGCCTCGGCCTTGGCGCCGTGCTTCAGCGAGTGCCACAGCACGAAGGCCATCATGAACGGGGTCAGGAACATGCCGAAGGCGCCGATCGAGCTGACCAGGTTCCAGTCCGCGAACACCACGTTGTAGTCCGGGATGCGGCGCGGCATGCCGGCCAGGCCCAGGAAGTGCTGCGGGAAGAACAGCAGGTTCACGAACACCACCGACCACCAGAAGTGGAACTTGGCCAGGGTTTCGCTGTACATGCGCCCGGTCCACTTCGGCCACCAGTAGTAGACGGCCGCGATGATCGAGAACAGCGCGCCGGTGACCAGCACGTAGTGGAAGTGGGCGACCACGAAGTAGGTGTCGTGGTACTGGAAGTCGGCCGGGGCGATCGCCAGCATCAAGCCGGAGAAACCGCCGATGGTGAACAGGATCACGAAGGCCACCGCCCACAGCATCGGCGACTCGAAGCTGATCGAACCGCGCCACATCGTGGTGACCCAGTTGAACACCTTCACGCCGGTCGGGATGGAGATCAGCATCGTCGCGAACATGAAGTACAGCTCGCCGCCCAGCGGCATGCCCACCGTGAACATGTGGTGCGCCCACACGATGAACGACAGGAACGCGATCGCCGCGGTGGCGTACACCATCGCCTGGTAGCCGAACAGCGGCTTGCGGCTGAAGGTCGGGATGATCTCGCTGGCCACGCCGAAGGCGGGCAGGATCATGATGTAGACCTCGGGGTGGCCGAAGAACCAGAAGATGTGCTGGAACATCACCGGGTCGCCGCCGCCGGCCGCATTGAAGAAGCTGGTGGCGAAGAACTTGTCGGTGAGCAGCATGGTCACGGCGCCGGCCAGCACCGGCATCACCGCGATCAGCAGGAAGGCGGTGATCAGCCAGGTCCAGCAGAAGATCGGCATCTTCAGCAGGTCGATGCCCGGCGCGCGCATGTTGAGGATCGTCGCGATGATGTTGATCGCGCCCATGATCGAGCTGATGCCCATCATGTGGATGGCGAAGATCGCGAACGCGACGTTGTAGCCGCCCTGCAGCGACAGCGGCGGATACAGCGTCCAGCCGCCGGCGGGGGCGCCGCCCGGCAGGAACAGCGTCATCAGCAGCAGCGCGAAGGCGAACGGCATGATCCAGAAGGACCAGTTGTTCATGCGCGGCATGGCCATGTCCGGCGCGCCGATCTGCAGCGGCACCATCCAGTTGGCCAGGCCCACGAAGGCCGGCATCACGCCGCCGAAGATCATGACCAGCGCATGCACCGTGGTCATCTGGTTGAAGAACTCGGGCTTCACGAACTGCAGGCCCGGCTGGGCGAGCTCGGCACGGATGATCACGCTCATCGCCGCGCCGATGATGAACATCACGAAGCTGAAGACGAGGTAGAGCGTGCCGATGTCCTTGTGGTTCGTGGAGAAGAACCAGCGGTCGACGAAGCTCTGCTTGTGGTGGCCGTGGTCGTGGTGGTCGACGGCGGCGGGATGCGTGGCGGACATGGCCTTACCTCGGGGATGCAATGCGTGGGTCAACCGGCGACCGCGGCGGTGGCCGCGGCAGCACCGGCTTCAGTGGCGGCGGCGGCAGGCGCTTCCGGCGCGACCGGGGCCGCTTCCGGCGCGGCCGGCGGCGCGTGCTTGGCCTTCTCGGCGGCCAGCCAGGCCTTGAATTCGTCCTTGCTCACGGCCTTGACCACGATCGGCATGAAGCCGTGGTCCTTGCCGCACAGCTCGGCGCACTGGCCGCGGTACACGCCCGGCGCCTGGATGTCGGCCCACGCCTCGTTGACGATGCCCGGGATCGCGTCCTGCTTCCAGCCCAGCGCCGGCACCCACCACGCGTGGATCACGTCGTCGGCGGTCAACACGAAACGGACCTTGGTGCCGACCGGCAGCACCAGCGCGTTGTCGACGTCGAGCAGGTAGTGCGGGTCGTCGCCGGCGGCGATCACCTTGCCGCTCTGGCGCAGGTCGTCGCTCTTGCGGGCCAGGCGGCTGGTGAACTCCACGCCCTCGCCCAGGTATTCGTACTTCCACATCCACTGGTAACCGGTGACCTTGACGGTCATCTCGGCCTCGCGGGTGTCGTACATCCGCATCAGGCCGCGGGTCGCCGGGAACGCCAGCGCGATCAGGATGATGATCGGGATCGCGGTCCAGATCGCTTCCAGCTTGGTGCTGTGGGTGAACCCGGTATCCGGCACCGCGCCCTTCGACTTGCGGAACGTGAACATGGCGTAGGCCATGGCGCCGAACACCAGGATGCCGATCACCACGCAGACCCACAGCACGATCATGTGGGCGTCGTAGGCGGCGTTGGCCGTCGGGGTCACGCCACGGCCCATGTTCAGCTGCCAGGGCTTGGGATCGGCGGACTGCGCCAGTGCCGTCGCCGGGAGCGCCAGCGCCGCGGCCAACGCCCATTGCTTGATACGACTCGGCTTGCTACGACCTGCTGCCATCACGTCCAACCCCGTTGCTGAATAGCGGAAGGGGACCCGGGCGCTGTTTTGCGCCGGATCAACCCGATGAGAATCGCGGAATGGTACCGAGGGGGGCTTGCGGCGGCAACCTTGGGCAGCGCCTTCCGCCGCCGCGCGGCCTACACTATGCGCCCCGACAAGCTGCCTGCGGGCGCGATGAGCATCGAATCCGACCCCTCCGCCCCGCCCGGGGCCATGCGCGCGATCCTGGCGCCCGAACTCCCGCCGTCACCGCCCGGCACCCGCGCGGCGATCACCGCCGGCTGGATCCGCGACGAAGCCGCCCACGTGCGCGAGCTCCTGCAGCAGGCCCGGCTGCCGGCCGCCGACCGCGATGCCGCGCAGGCCGTGGCCGCCGACCTCGTGCGCCGGGTCCGCGCCCGCGCCCGCGACCAGGGCGTGGTCGAGGCCTTCATGCGCCAGTACGACCTGGGCAGCGAGGAAGGCGTGCTGCTGATGTGCGTGGCCGAAGCGCTGCTGCGCATCCCCGACCAGGGCACCGCCGACGCGCTCATCCGCGACAAGTTGGGCGATGCCAACTGGAAGCGCCACCTCGGGCAGTCGGACTCCGTGCTGGTCAATGCCTCGACCTGGGGCCTGATGCTGACCGGCAAGCTGGTCGACCTGGCCGACGACACCAGGCGCGACGTGCATGGCGCCTTCCAGCGCTTGGTCGGGCGCGCCGGCGAGCCGATGATCCGGCTGGCGGTGCGCCAGGCGATGAAGATCATGGGCCACCAGTTCGTGCTCGGCCGCAGCATCGACGAGGCGCTGGCGCGCAGCCGCAAGGGCGACAACGCGGCCTACCGCTATTCCTTCGACATGCTCGGCGAAGGCGCACTGACCACCAAGGACGCGCAACGCTACCTCGAGGCCTACCGCCAGGCGATCCATGCGATCGGCAGCACCGGTCCGTTCAATGATGTGTTCGCCGCGCCCAGCATCTCGGTCAAGCTGTCCGCGCTGCATCCACGCTACGAGCACGCCAAGCGCGCCCGCGTGCTGGCCGAACTCGGCGCCGGGCTGCTGGAACTCGCGCAGCTGGCGAAGTCGTACGGCATCGGCCTGACCATCGACGCCGAGGAAACCGACCGCCTGGAGTTGTCGCTGGACCTCATCTTCCAGGTCATGGCGGATGCATCCCTGCGCGACTGGAACGGCTTCGGCATCGTCGTGCAGGCCTACCAGAAGCGCGCGCCGTTCGTGATCGACCACATCGCGCACATGGCCGCGCAACTCGGTCGCCGGATCCCGGTGCGGCTGGTCAAGGGCGCCTACTGGGACGCCGAGGTCAAGCGCGCGCAGGTGGAAGGCCAGGCAGGCTACCCATTGTTCACCCGCAAGCAGAACACCGACGTCAGCTACCTCGCGAACGCCCGTCGCCTGCTGGATGCCGGCGATGCCGTCTACCCAATGTTCGCGACCCACAACGCGCAGACCATCGCCACCGTGCACCGGATGGCGCGGGCGATGCGCGGCCGCCGCGACTTCGAGTTCCAGAAGCTGCACGGCATGGGCGACGACCTGTATGCGGAGGTGATCCCGGCCGACCGCCTCGACGTGCCCTGCCGCGTGTATGCGCCGGTCGGGTCGCACGAGGACCTGCTGCCCTACCTGGTGCGCCGACTGCTCGAGAACGGCGCCAACTCCAGCTTCGTCAACCGCATCACCGATGCGTCGATCCCGGTCGAGGAACTGGTCCGCGACCCGGTCGAATTCGTGTCGGCGCTCGAGCACATCCCGCATCCCCGCATCCCGCTGCCGGTCGACCTGTACCGCAGCCAGGGCCAACCCCGAGGCAATTCCATGGGCATCAACCTCGCCAACGACGACCAGCTGCGCGCTCTCGCCGGCGCGCTCAACCAGGCCGGCGCCGGCACCTGGTCCGCCGCGCCGCTGGTGCCCGGCGCCACCGCGACCGGCGAGCGCCTCGCGGTGACCAACCCGGCCGATCGCCGCGAAGTGGTGGGCCACTGGCAGCCGGCGGACGCCGCCACCGTGGAACGCGCGCTGGCCAACGCCGTCGCGGCGCAGCCCGCCTGGGACGCGATGCCGGCGGCCTCGCGCGCGGCGATCCTGGAGCACGCCGCCGACCTGATGGAAGCGCGGATGCCGCTGTTCATGGCGATGTGCACCAAGGAAGCCGGCAAGACCCTCGCCGACGGCGTCGCCGAGGTCCGCGAAGCAGTCGATTTCCTGCGCTACTACGCCCTGCAGGCGCGCGAGCATTTCGCGCCGATGGCGCTGCCGGGCCCCACCGGCGAATCCAACCAGCTGCAACTCGCCGGTCGCGGCGTGTTCGTGTGCATCAGCCCGTGGAACTTCCCGCTGGCGATCTTCGCCGGGCAGATCGCGGCCGCGCTGGCCGCGGGCAACAGCGTGATCGCCAAGCCCGCCGAACAGACCAACCTGGTCGGCTTCGCCGGCGTGCAGCTGTTGCACGAGGCCGGGGTCCCGAAGGACGTGCTGCAGTTCGTGCCCGGCGACGGCGCCACCGTCGGCGCGGCGCTCACCCGCGACCCGCGCGTGGCCGGCGTGGCCTTCACCGGTGGCACCGACACCGCGCGCCTGATCAACCGCGCGCTGGCCTCGCGCGACGCCGGCCCAATCGCCACCCTGATCGCCGAGACCGGCGGCCAGAACGCGATGATCGCCGACAGCTCGTCGCTGCCGGAGCAGGTGGTGAAGGATGCGCTCTCGTCCGCGTTCACCTCGGCGGGCCAGCGCTGCTCGGCCGCGCGCGTATTGCTGGTGCAGGACGACATCGCCGACAAGGTGGTCGGCATGCTCGCCGGCGCGATGGCGGAACTCAGCGTCGGCGACCCGGGGCTGCCGTCCACCGATGTCGGCCCGGTGATCGACGCCGACGCCCGCTGCGTGCTCGACGAACATGCACGGCGGATGGATGCCGAGGCCAGCCTGATCGCGCGCGCCAGCCTGGGCGACGACACGCGCCACGGCACCTTCTTCGCGCCGTCGGCGTGGGAACTGCGCTCGATCGCCCAACTGGCCAGCGAGAAGTTCGGCCCCGCCCTGCACGTGGTGCGCTGGAAGGCCGACGAGCTCGACGCGGTGGTCGATGCCATCAACGCCACCGGCTACGGCCTGACCCTGGGCATCCATTCGCGCATCGACGCCACCATCGACCGCATCGTGCAGCGCGCGAAAGTCGGCAACATCTACGTCAACCGCAACCAGATCGGCGCGGTGGTCGGGGTGCAGCCGTTCGGCGGCCAGGGCCTGTCCGGCACCGGCCCGAAGGCCGGCGGCCCGCATTACCTGCCGCGCTTCGCCACCGAGAAGACGGTGACCGTCAACACCACCGCAGCCGGCGGCAATGCCTCGTTGCTGACTCTGGGCGACTGATCGCGCGCCGGACCCGGCCGCCGCGTCGCCCGGCGCGACCGGCCCCGCAAAACAAGAAGCCCCGCTTGCGCGGGGCTTCCTGCTTCAACGCTGGATCGTTGGATCAGAAGCGGTACTGCGCCGACACGCCGAACAGGTTGGCGTGGCCGCTGAACTCGCCGACCAGGGTCGAGGTGTTGCCCGCGGCGGCCTCGACCGGCAGGTCGATGCTCGGGGTGTCGATCTCGATGCGCTGGAAAGCGGCATCGATGCTCAGGTTCTGGCTGACGTTCCAGGTCGCGCCGATCGAGTACAGCTTGCGGTCGTTGTCGGGCAGGCGCGGGGTGCGGTGAGTATCGTTGGTCGGCGACTCATCCATGCCGAAACCGCCACGCAGGGTGAACGCGTCGCTCAGGTCGTACTCGGCGCCGATCGAGAAGAAGTCGGTGTCCTTCCACTTGAACTCTTCCTTGCCCACGACCGTCCCCGTGTCTCGCTTGATGGTGACGTTCTGCAGGGAACTCCAGCCCGTCTGCTGGTAGTCCGCCAGCACGCGGAAGTGATCGGTGATGCCGTACTTCACGCTGAGCGTGGTGATGCTCGGGGTGGTCAGCTTGGCGCCGCCATCCCCGTCCTTGAAGCGCGGGTCCGCGCCCAGGATCGCCGGGACGTTGGTGAAGTCCAGGCTGCCGCTGAGGTTGTGGCTGATCTCCGAGCGGTAGCTCAGGGCAACGGCGAACTGATCGCTCGGAGCGACCTGCATGCCGAAGATGTAGCCGATGCCGGTGTCGTCGCCATTCACCTCGAAACCGCCATCCAGCTGCTGCGGCTTGAACGGATAGTTCGGGTTGAAGCAGTTCAGCGGGTTCGACGACGCGCAGATCGCGGTGCCGAAATCGATCGCCTTGCTCAGGGTCGCCTCTGCGCGCTCGTATACCAGGCCGAAGCCCAGCGACACGCCATCGGTCGCCTTGAACGCGACCGACGAGGTCAGATCGACGATCTTCACGTCGGAGGTCAGCGCACGGTAACGGCCGACCCAGCCCGCTTCGTACTCGGTCTTCAGGCCGAACGGCGCACCGATCGAGAAGCCCAGGGTCATGCCCTCGAGCGCGCCCTTCATCGGGATCACGACCGACATGTTCGGGACCAGGGTTGCATCGCCAGGGTCGCCGCCGTCACCGCCGGTCAGCGGGAGCAGGGGCGAGCCCAGCACGTTGCCGCCGCCGTCGAACTTGGCGGTCAGGTCGATCACGGTCAGATCGGACTGCACGGTGATCTTGTCGAGGTTGGTCATCGCGGCCGGGTTGAGGGCCACGTTCGATGCATCCTTGCCGACGATGCTGCCGGCGTTGGACTTGCCGAGGTTCTTGACGCTCTGCTCGCGCAGCTGGAAGCCGGACGCGGCGGCCTGGCCGGACGCGAGGGTGCCGAGCACGGCCAGCGCGAGGGCAGTGGCCTTGAAGCGGCGGGTCTTGGTATTCATGCGGGATCGTCTCCGATACAAGTCTGCAGGGACTCTGGTTGTTGTATGCCGGCACGCGGATCAGGTCCTGCGTGTCGTCGCAGCGCTGCGCGTATCGGGACTCTGCGCATGCAGCCCTCCCCCGACGTACGACGCCGTATGTACTATAGCGCGGAATTTAACCTGCCGCTAACAATCGGGCGCCTGGCGCTGCCGTAGGGTCTTCGCATGTTCGTCGGCATCGCCACCCGCAAGAAGCACCGCCTGCGCTGGGCGAACCCCCTGCTGTTCGCGACCCTCTGGCTCGCCTATCTCTGGGGCGCGACGCGGGCGCCGGATCTCCGCCACGGCGCGGAACTGGATTGGGGCGTGCTGTCCGGCGGCCTCGATTCGATCGCCGCCTGGCGTGCTGCCTTGGTCGACGGCAGCGTGCTGCGGCTGTTCTCCGGCCTGTTCCTGCACGCGGACTGGATCCACCTCACCGGGAACCTGGTGTTCCTGCTGATCTTCGGCCCGCCCGCGGAGCGGATCATGGGCGGGATCCGCTTCCTGCTGCTGTTCCTGCTCGGCGGCGCCGTCGCGAACCTCGCGGCGGTCCTCGCGATCAGTACCCCCGACAACATCATCATCGGCGCCAGCGGCGCGGTGTCCGCGGTGATCGGGGCCTACCTGGCGCTGTTCCCCGGCGCGCGCCTCGGGGTCGTGCTGCCGCTCGGGCTGTTCCTGCAGTTCGTGCGCGTCCCCGCCTCGCTGCTGATCGGCCTGTGGGCATTGCTGCAGATGGTGTTCGCCTACAGCGGGCCGAGCTTCGGCGCGGTCGCGTGGGCCGCGCACCTCGGCGGCTTCTGCTTCGGCATCGTGTTCGCGCTGGTCACGCGGGCGGCCATCGCGCGGCGCCTGCGCAGGAACCGCGGCTACTGAGGCTTGGCCGCCGGCTTGGCGACGGGCTTCGGCACCGCGATCGCCGCAGGCACGCCCGCCATGCGCTTCAATTCGGCCAGCGCGGCGTCGATCGGTTTCTGCCCAGCCAGGACCTCGCCGGCGTTGTCGCCCTCCAGCATGTCCTCGGCCTCGAGGTGGCGCGGAAGCGCGGCTTCGCTCACCGGCGCGGGGCGCTTGTCGCCGGCGTCGGCGCGCAACACGAGGTCGGGCTCGATGCCGCGCGCCTGGATCGAATGTCCGCTCGGGGTGAAGTAGCGGGCCGTGGTCAGCTTGACCGAATCGCCATTGTCCAGCGGCAGCAGGGTCTGCACCGAGCCCTTGCCGAAGGTGCGGCTGCCGACCACCCGTGCACGCTTGTTGTCGTGCAGGGCGCCGGCGAGCACCTCGGAGGCGCTGGCGGAGCCGGCATCCACCAGCAGCACCACCGGCGCGCCCTTGAGCCGGTCACCGGGGGTTGCATCGAAGCGGGTATCGCCGATCGCCGCGCGCCCCTTGGTGCTGACGATGCCGCCCTTGTCCAGCAATTCGTCGGCGATCTGCACCGCACCCACCAGCAAGCCGCCGGGATTGCTGCGCAGGTCGATCAGCAGGCCGCGCAGCGGCGCGTCCTTCTGCAGCGCGTCGAGCTGGCGGATGAAGTCCGCCGCGGTCGAGGACTGGAAGCTGGCGATGCGGATGTAGCCGAAACCGGGCTCGAGCAGCCTGGACCGCACGCTGGTGGTGCGGATAGTATCGCGCACCATCACCACGTCGAAGGGATCGCGCACGCCTTCGCGGACCACCTTCACGGTGACCTTGGTCCCGGCCTTGCCACGCAACGGTGCCGACAGGTCGCCATCGCCCGGCGCATCCAGTGCCTTGCCGTCGATCGCAATGATCCGATCGCCGCTGCGCAGGCCCGCGCGCTCCGCCGGGCTGTCGTCGAAGGGGGCAATCACGCGCACGCCGCCTTCCGGCAGCTGCTGCAGCTCGACACCGACCCCGTCGTAGGCACCTCGGGTCATCTCGTCGAATTCGTCGGCGTCAGACTTGGCGAGGTAGGCGCTGTGCGGATCGAGGTCGAGCAGCAGCCCGCGCACCGCCGACTGCATCAGCGCATGGTCGTCGACCGGATCGACGTAGGCCTGCTTGATCGCGTTGTAGACCGTGACATAACGACGGATCTCGTCGAGCGGCACCTTCGCGGCCTTGCTGTCTTCGGCCTCCTGCGCTGCTTCCGCCGGGGCCGCGGGGTCGGTCGACTGCGCCTGCACGGGCAGCGCGCAGGCCGCACACAGGGCCAGGCTCAACAAGGTCTTCGGCATCGCCCGCATCGATCGCTCCATCGGTCTTCGGGGGTAGGACAGGCTGCGGCGCGCGGGGTTCCGCGCCACCCGTGCATCATGCACGGATGGCGGGCCGCCGGCATCGCCTCGGTCACTGGCGGGTCAGCCAGCCCGCCGGGTTGACCGGCGCACCGTTGCGCCGCAACTCGAAGTAGAGCGCCGCCATCTCCTGCCCGCCCGAGGTGCCGACCGTCGCCACCGGGTCGCCGCGCCTGACCGGCGTGCCCGGATCCTTGAGCAGGCCGTCTGCGTGCGCGTACAGGCTCATGTAGCCGTTGCCGTGGTCGACGATCAGGATGTTGCCGTAGCCGGTCATCCAGTCCGCGAACACCACGGTGCCATCGGCGACGGCCTTGATCGCGGTGCCCGCCGGCGCGGCGATCAGGACGCCATCGCTGCGACGCCCATCCGGCAGGCGCCCGCCGAACGAGGCCAGCAGGTTGCCGGCGACCGGCCAGCCCAGGCCGCCAACCCGCAACGGTGGCGCACTGGCCACGGCCGGCCGGCGCTTGCCTGCATCGGTGCGGCGCGCGGGGTCGGCATCGGTGCGCGCCTTGGCGCGGGCGGCATCGCGCGCGGCACGGGCCGCTGCGGCACGCAATTGCGCGAGCAGGCCCTGCAAGGCCTTCGCATCGCGGCCGAGCGCCTTCTCCCGGCTCGCGCGATCCTTGTATTGCTGGTCGATGCCGGCGAGCAGGCGCGCGCGCTCTTCCCGGGCGCGCTGCAACGATGCAAGCTGCGCGGCCTGCGCCCGCGTGGCCTGGTCCAGCGAGGCGCGGCGTTCGGCGATCTCGCGCTGCACCGTGTCCAGCCGCTGCAATTCCGCCGACAGCACCCGCAGGCGTTCGACCTGGCCGCGTTGCAGATAGCCCTGGTACGCTAGGGCACGCTCCGCCTCCGCCACCCGGTCCTGCGCGAGCAAGGCTTTGAGCGGCGCGGCCTGGCCGGCCACCTGCGCGGCACGCAGCAGGCGCGCCAGCTCGGCGCGCTTGGCGGCTTCATCCCGCGCAAGACGCGCCCGTTCCGCCTGCAGTTTGAGCAGCGCCGCGTTGTCCTGGCGCAGCGTGTCCTGGGTCTTGCGCAAGGTCCGCTGCACGCCGCCCACCTGTTCGTCGGCCTGGCGCAAGGTGCGGCTGGCTTCGCCGCGCTGCCCCTCGAGCTTGCGGCGCTCCGCGGCCACCGATTTCAGTTCGGTCTGCACCTGCTTCAACTTGCGCTCGGCATCGTCGCGCTCTTGCGCAGCCGCGACGCCGACGGCGACCAGCAGGCAGTACGCGAGCAGGAGCGGCCGCGCTCGCATCACGCGGGCTGCAACAGGCTCTGGCCGGTCATCGCCGCCGGCTGCGGCAGGCCGAGCAGGTCGAGCAGGGTCGGGGCGATGTCGCGCAGCGCCCCACACGCGCGCAGCGTGGCCGTGCGCGCCCCGACGTACACCAGCGGCACCGGGCCGACCGTGTGCGCGGTATGCGGCTGGCCGGTCTCCGGGTCGCGCATCAGTTCGAGGTTGCCGTGGTCGGCGGTGACCAGCAGCGCGCCGCCGACCTCGCGCACGGCCCGCTCGACCGCGCCGATCGCCACGTCCACCGCCTCCGCCGCGCGGATCGCCGCCGACAGCACGCCGGTGTGGCCGACCATGTCCGGGTTGGCGATGTTGCAGACGATGGCGTCATGCCGCTGGTGCGAAATCGCATCGACCAGCTTGTCGGTGAGCTCGGGGCAGCTCATTTCCGGCTGGAGGTCGTAAGTCGCGACCTTCGGGCTGGGCACGAGGATGCGCGACTCGCCGGCGAACTCCGCTTCGCGGCCGCCGCTGAAGAAAAAGGTCACGTGCGCGTACTTCTCGGTCTCGGCGATGCGCAACTGGCGCAGGCCCGCTTGCGCCAGCACCTCGCCGAAGGTATCGCACAGGTCGTCCGGCGCGAATGCCAGGGCGGCACCGAGCCGCGCGTCGTATTCGGTGAGGCAGACGAAGCGCGACAGCGCGGGCCGCCGCGCGACGAATCCGTCGAACGCGGGATCTACGAACGCCGCCGCCAGCTGGCGCGCGCGGTCGGCGCGGAAGTTCATGAACACCACCGCATCGCCATCGCGCATCGGCGCGCCGCCATCGACCAGCGTCGGCGCGACGAATTCGTCGGTCTCGCCGCGCGCGTAGGCGGCCTGCAACCCGGCCACCGCGTCCGGCGCCGCGTGTTCGGCGACGGCATCGACCATCGCGTCCCAGGCGCGATGCACACGCTCCCAGCGCTTGTCGCGGTCCATCGCGAAATAGCGTCCGCCGATGGAGGCGATGCGCGCATTGCCGAATCGCTCGCACGCCGCCTGCAGCGTGCGCAGGCTGGCTTCGGCCGATTGCGGCGGGGTGTCGCGCCCGTCGAGGAAGGCATGCACCGCGACCCGCGGCACGCCGGCGCGATGCGCCAGTTCCAGCATCGCGAACACGTGTTGCTCGTGGCTGTGCACCCCGCCCGGCGAGAGCAGGCCCATCACGTGCAGGGTGCGACCCTCCGCCTTCGCCGCCTCGCAGGCCGCGCGCAACTCCGGGTTCTCGAAGAAGCTGCCGTCCTCGATCGCGGCATCCACCCGGGTTAGGTCCTGGTACACGATCCGGCCGGCACCAAGGTTCATGTGCCCGACCTCGGAATTGCCCATCTGCCCGTCCGGCAAGCCGACATGGCGGCCCTCGGTGTGCACCAACGTGTGTGGACAGGTCGCCCACAGGCGGCGCCAGTTGGGGATGTCGGCCAGCGCGAGCGCGTTGTCCTCGATCGCCTCGCGGTACCCCCAGCCATCCAGGATCAGCAGCACGACGGGCTTGGGACGGGCGGGATCGGCGTGGGCCACGGGCGGTTCCTGGTGGGGGACGGACACGGATCGCTGCGGACCCGTGCCATTAGTTTAGCGAGGCGCTGTAAACCAAGCGGACGCGCCCTGCATCACAGCCTGCAGCACCCACCGGAGTCCCGCATGAACCGCACCCTGCTCAGCCTGGCCCTGGTCGCCGCCAGCGGCCTCGCCTTCGCCCACGATCCGGCCTCGCCCGGCCGCGACATCGACAAGGTCAACGGCGGCATCACCGCGCAGGCCGGCCAGGCCTACGGCGACCTCAGCACCGTCAACGGCGGCATCGACCTGGAGCGCGGCGCGCGCGCCGAGGATGTCGAGACCGTCAACGGCGGCATCGAGGCCGGCGACGACGTGGCCACCCGCGACGTGTCGACCGTCAACGGCGGCATCCGCTTCGGCCAGCGTGCCCGCATCGAAGGCGGCCTCGAGACCGTGAATGGCGGGATCTACGTGGATCGCGGCGGCAGCGTGCGCCGTGGCGTGGAGACCGTGAACGGCGCGATCGGCTTGGTCGACACCGATGTCGGCGGCGGCATCGAGACGGTCAACGGCGACGTGACCGTCGGCGCGGGCTCGCACGTGAAGGGCGGCATCCACGTCGAAAAGCCCACCCAGATGGGCGTGCGCTGGGGCAAGCAGCGCGTGCCGCGGATCGTGATCGGGCCGGACGCGGTGGTCGATGGGCCGTTGGTGTTCGAACGCGAGGTGGTGCTGTACGTCCACGCCAGCGCCCGCACCGGCGCCATCACCGGCGCGACCGCCCGCCGCTACGACGGCGACCGCCCGCCGCGGGATTGACCGCGGCATGGCTAGAATCGCGGGACGCCAGAACGGAGTCCCGCGATGCGCCACCCTGCACCCCGCCTTGCCCTGGTCGCCTCGGCGCTGCTCGCGCTCGGCGCCTGCACGCCACGCGGTGACGACAGCGCCCCCGCGGCCGACGCCAAGGATCCCGCCGCCGCGCGCGTCGCCCCCGCGACCGTGCATGCGTTCAAGGACGGGATCGATGCCGCCGACTTCGCCGAGCATGTCGAACACCTGGCCTCCGACGATTTCGGTGGACGCGGCCCGGGCAGCGCCGGCGAGGACAAGACGGTCGACTACATCAAGTCGCAGTTCGCACGCATCGGGCTGCAGCCCGGCAACGGCGGCGACTGGTTCCAGACCGTGCCGATGGTGGAAACCACGGCGGACGAGGCGGCGACGCTCGATATCGCGGTCGGCAGCCAGCGGCAGGTGCTCGCGTTCGGCAAGGACATGGTGGTCGGCACCCGCACCGGGCAGCCCGTGGTCAACCTGAAGGACAGCCCGTTGGTGTTCGTCGGTTACGGCGTGGATGCGCCGGAGCAGGCGTGGAACGACTACGCCGGGCTGGACGTGAAGGGCAAGACCGTGGTCATGCTGGTCAACGACCCGGGGTTCCACGCCCGCGATGCACGGTTGTTCGACGGCAACCGCATGACCTACTACGGGCGCTGGACCTACAAGTTCGAGGAAGCCGCGCGCAAGGGCGCCGCCGCCGCGCTGATCATCCACGACACCGATGGCGCCTCCTACGGCTGGGACGTGGTGCGCAACTCGTGGTCGGGGCCGCAGTACGACCTGCCCGCGAAGGACGACCCGGCGCCGCGCGTGCCAGTGCAGGGCTGGATCAGCGGCGGGGCCGCCGACGCGCTGTTCAAGGCCGCGGGCCAGGACCTCGGCAAGCTGCGCGCGGCCGCCAACAAGCGCGGCTTCAAGCCGGTCCCGCTCGATGCCACCGCATCCCTGCAGCTCAAGAGCCGCAGCGTCGAGAAGCAATCGCGCAACGTGATCGGGATGCTGCCCGGCAGCGAGGCGCCCGAGGAGGCCATCGTCTACATGGCCCACTGGGACCACCTCGGCACCCACGAGGGCGAGGCTGGCGACAACATCTACAACGGTGCGGTCGACAACGCGACCGGCATCGCCGGCATCCTCGAGATCGCCGAAGCCTTCCGCAAGGCGCCGACCCCGCCGAAGCGCTCGGTGCTGTTCCTGGCGGTCACGCTGGAGGAGTCGGGCTTGCTCGGCTCGAAGTACTACGTCGCGCATCCGGTCGTGCCGCTCGACAAGACCGTGGCCGTGTTCAACCTCGACGCGCTCGCCCCCGTCGGCCGCGCCCGCGACCTCACCGTGGTCGGCAAGGGCAGCTCGCAGCTCGAGGACCTGCTGAAGGAGGTCCTCGACCGGCAGGAGCGCCACGCAGAGGCGGAGGACAACACCGCGGCGGGCTACTACTTCCGCTCCGACCATTTCAACTTCGCGAAGGCCGGCGTGCCCGCCCTGTACATCGACAGCGGCATCGACCTGGTCGAAGGCGGCAAGGCCGCGGGCCAGGCCGCAGGCAAGGCGTACACCGAACAGCGCTACCACAAGCCGGGCGACCAGTACGACGCGCAGGCCTGGAAGCTCGATGGCATCGTGCAGGACCTGGGCACGGTCTACGACGTCGGCGCGAAACTCGCCAACGATGGGGCATGGCCGAACTGGTACGACGGCAATCCGTTCAAGGCGGCCCGCGACCGGCAGCGCCCGGCGGCGACGCCCTGATCCTCGAATGGCGTCGCCGGTCCCGTCTGGCTGGCGACGCCCGGTGACGGATCGGCTACGCTCGGGACTCCCTTCCCGGCAGGTCGAATGCCATGTCCATCGCCTATTGGTGCGTCCTCATCGCTGCACTGCTGCCCTACGTCTGGGTCGGTTTCGCCAAGGGCGGTGCCACCGACTACAACAACAAGGATCCCCGTGGCTGGGTGGCCAAGCAGCAGAGCTACCGGATCCGCAATGCGAATGCAGCCCACCTCAACGCCTTCGAAGCGTTCCCGCCCTTTGCGATCGCGGTCCTGATGGCGCAGTTCACCCAGGTCGACGCACAGCGCGTGGCCTGGCTGGCGATGGCCTTCATCGCGTTCCGGCTCCTGCACGGCGTGTTCTACCTCACCGGGACGCACCTACTGCGCAGCCTGGTGTGGTTTTGCGGACTCGGCTGCGTGGCGGCGCTGATGGTGATGTCGGCGCTGCGGGTCGGGGGTTAGCCATATCGCGTGATTATCCGCCGGGCTACTAGCGGCCTTTTTGAGTTTCTGGCAGGGGGCAGGCACCGCCGAAAGATTTTGCAATTGGATGCGAGTAACCCTCCACGTGCTACGACCGCACCCGATTACGTCTGATCCGTAGCGTTGTCGTGATATTGGGTTGGATATTGTTGGAAGCGCGATGGGGATGGGATCGCCTAAAGCACTACCCCCGGCCTTGAGGGCTGGGGGGTGTTCGGTTTGAGAAAGGCCTTGGCGATCCTCGAGCGGTAAGCGAGGCGAGTTGCAGTCCGCGGCTGCGCGGCGCACCGCCATGGGAAGGGAGTATCTGTTCTGCAAGCCCCGGGCTGGCAGTCCATTGCCAGGCGCCATAAAAGACAATACCCCGGACCTTTCGGTCCGGGGTATTGCGTATATAAAGGCCCTGGCGATGACCTGTTGCGGGTCGCGGCTG
>NZ_JAPEVV010000006.1:0-310730 GCF_028201335.1 Thermomonas mangrovi | reverse complement strand
CAGTCTCTGGTTCAGCTTTCCGGTGTGGCGAATATCTACGACCGGGCCGGTAATTGCCCGGCAGCGTTGGCTGCCTTTCGCACCGTGCAAACCCGCCGAGGCGGCACCGGCCGCGCCCGCAGCGGCGATGCCCGACCCCGCGACCGGCGGCACGTTGCGGGTGGAGGCGCCCGCACTTGGCACGATCACGTTCAACGGTTTCGGTCCCGCGGCCTTCGGTGCCGACGCCGAACAGGTCCGCATCGCCTGGGGCGGCGACCTCGGCGATGCCAAGCCGGAGGAACCCGGCGGCTGTTACTACCTCATCCCGCAGCCGCTGGGGCCGGAGGGCTATCGCACGGCCTTCATGGTCGAGGGCGACGCCTTCGTGCGCATCGACGTGCGCCGCGACGACGTGCTGGCGCCGGGTGGCGGCAAGGTCGGCATGACCCGCGCGCAATTGGCCGCGCTGTATCCCGCCCTCGAGGCGGAGCCGCACAAGTACACCGACGGCCAGTACCTGCGGATCGCCGATCCGGCGGGCGGCAAGGGCGTGCTGGTGTTCGAGGTCGACGGCACCGGCGACGAGGCCCGTGCCACGACCTGGCGGATCGGCCTGCCGCCGCAGGTGGACTACGTCGAAGGCTGCTCCTGAGCGCGCCGCGACCGCGGCCTATACTGGCCCGATGGACACGCATGCACCGCTTCCGCAACGCGCGCTCCGCGCGCTCCAGCACTTCCTGCAGTGGGAATCCTCCGGCGGCATCCTGCTGATCGGCGCGGCGCTGGTGGCGCTGCTGTTCGCCAATTCGCCGCTGGAAGAGGCTTACGAAGGCTTCCGCGAACTGCCGGTGGCGGTGCAGGTGGGCGGGCTGAAGATCGCCAAGCCGCTGCTGCTGTGGATCAACGACGGCCTGATGGCGATCTTCTTCCTGCTGGTCGCGCTGGAGCTGAAGCGCGAGGCGCTGTCCGGGCAGTTGTCCTCGCTGTCGCAGGTGGCGCTGCCGGTGGCGTGCGCGCTGGCCGGGGTGGCGGTGCCGGCGGCGATCTTCGCCTGGATCAACCGCGGCGACGCGGTGGCGATGCAGGGCTGGGCGGTCCCGGCCGCGACCGACATCGCGTTCGCGCTCGGCATCCTGTCGCTGCTGGGCTCGCGGGTGCCGGTGGCAATGAAGCTGCTGCTGTCGACCATCGCGGTGATCGACGACCTCGCCGCGATCATCATCATCGCGCTGTTCTACACCAGCGACCTGTCGATGGTCGCGCTGGCCTGGGCCGGGGCCGCGATCGCGGCGATGGTGGTGCTGAACCGGCGCGGGGTGCAGGCGCTGACGCCCTACCTGCTGCTGGGCACGGTGGTGTGGGTGGCGGTGCTGAAGTCCGGCGTGCATGCGACCCTCGCCGGCGTGGTCACCGGCCTGCTGATCCCGCACGTGGATCGCAAGGACGGCCTCGATGACGAGACCCAGCACTCGCCGCTCGAGCACCTGGAGCATGCGCTGCATCCGTGGGTGGCCTACCTGATCCTGCCGGTGTTCGCGTTCGCCAACGCCGGCCTTGCGCTCGGCGACTTCGCGCTCGGCGACGTGCTGGCGCCGGTGCCGCTGGGCGTGGCCTTGGGCCTGGCGCTGGGCAAGCCGGTCGGCGTGGTCGGCGCGGCGCTGCTGGCGCGCGCGACCGGGCTCGCGAAATTCCCCGAAGGCATGGACGGCAAGGCGATGGTCGGCCTGGGCCTGCTGTGCGGGATCGGCTTCACCATGAGCCTGTTCATCGCCTCGCTGGCCTATGCCGACGACGGCGACATGTTCCCCAGCGCCGTGCTCGGCGTGTTGTGCGCGTCGCTGGTGGCGGCCGTCGCCGGCTATGCCTGGCTGCGGCTGGTGCTGCCGTCGGCCGCGGACGAGGCGCGCGGGTAAACTCCCGCGATCCCCTCCGCCGGAGTTCGCATGCGTCGTGTCCCCGTGCCGGCCCCGCGGCTGGCCGCCGGCCTTGCCCTGTTCGCCGCCGCGCCCGCGGCGCACGCCGCCGCACCGGTGCAGGCGGCGCTGGCGACGCATTGGGCGGGCTACGTCGCCATCCTCTGGTTCGCGATCGCCTACCTGTTCGTGGTCGCCGAGGAATTCACCGGGTTGCGCAAGTCGCAGCCGGTGATGCTGGCGGCCGGCGCGATCTGGGCGGTGCTCGCCTTCGCCTCCAGCCGGATGGGCGTGCCGGAAGCGGCGCACGAGGCGGTGCGCGACTACCTGCTGGAGTACGGCGAGCTGCTGCTGTTCCTGCTCGCGGCGATGACCTACGTCAACGCGATGAGCGAGCGCGGCCTGTTCGAGGCGCTGCGCGCGCGCCTGCTGCGCCGCGGGCTCGGCTACCGCGCGCTGTTCTGGACCACAGGCGCGCTGGCGTTCTGCCTGTCGCCGCTGATCGACAACCTCACCACCGCGCTGGTGATGTGCGCGGTGGTGCTGGCGGTCGGCCGCGAGGACCCGAAGTTCGTCGCCCTGGCCTGCATCAACATCGTGGTGGCGGCGAACGCGGGCGGCGCGTTCAGTCCGTTCGGCGACATCACCACGCTGATGGTCTGGCAGGCCGGCAAGGTGCCGTTCGCGGCGTTCTTCGCGCTGTTCCTGCCGTCGCTGGCGAACTGGCTGGTGCCCGCGCTGTGCATGCACGCGGCGGTATCGCGCGGGGCGCCGCCGGCCAGCGACGAGGTGGTGCGGCTGAAGCGGGGCGCGGGGGTGATCGTCGCCCTGTTCGCCGCCACCGTGGTGCTGGCGGTGGGCTTCCACCAGTTCCTGCACCTGCCGCCGTTCCTCGGGATGATGACCGGCCTGGCCCTGCTCAAGCTGTACGGCTGGCACCTGGCGCGGGTCGCGACCGCGCAGCAGAAGGACGACTTCGCGCGCGAGGGCGCGCCCGGCGACGTCGATGCCTTCGACAGCTACGAACAGGTGGCGCGCGCCGAATGGGACACCCTGCTGTTCTTCTTCGGGGTGATCATGTGCGTCGGCGCGCTGGGCTACTGCGGCTACCTGGCGATGCTGTCGACGTCGTTCTACGGTGGCCTCGGCGCGACCAACGCCAACATCCTGGTCGGGCTGATGTCGGCGATCCTCGACAACATCCCGATGATGGTCGCGGTGCTGCAGATGGCGCCGGCGATGGACACCGGGCAGTGGCTGCTGGTCACCTTCACCGCGGGCGTCGGTGGCAGCCTGCTGTCGATCGGCTCCGCCGCCGGCGTCGCCCTGATGGGGCAGGCGCATGGCCGCTACACCTTCTTCAGCCACCTCAAGTGGAGCTGGGCGGTCGCGCTTGGCTATGCCGCCGGCATCGGCCTGCACCTGCTGGTCAACGCGCGCTACTTCACCGGCACATGAGCGGCCGGCGATGAAGACGGCGCTGGTGTTCGGCGCCAGCGGGCAGATCGGTGCGCCGCTGCTGGAGCGCCTGGGCGATGCCGGCTGGCGGGTGCTCGCGGTCTCGCGCGAGGCGCGCTCGGACGCGCCGGGCCGGCACTGGCTGCAGGGCGATTTCGCGCGCATGCCGGCCTTGCCCGCGGCCGTCGATGCGGTGTTCAGTTGCGGGCCGCTGGACCTGTTCGCGCGCTGGTACGAGGCCGCCGGCCTGCACTGCCCGCGGGTGGTCGCGTTCGGCTCCACCAGCGCCAGCACCAAGCAGGACTCGTGGGACGAAGCCGAGCGCGAGCTCGCCCGCCGCCTGCTCGGGGCGGAAGCGCGCCTGCACGCCGCCGCGGAAGCGCACGGGGCGGCGGCCACGCTGCTGCGCCCGACCCTGGTGTACGGCGCCGGCCGCGACGCCACCCTGACCCGCATCGCCGCGATGGCCCGGCGCTGGGGCCGCTTCGTGCTGCCGGCCCGCGCCGAAGGCCTGCGCCAGCCGGTGCACGTGGACGACCTCGCCGCCGCCGCGCTCGCCGCCTGCGAGGCGCAGGCCGCGCACGGCCGCGCGTACGACCTGCCGGGCGGCGAGCGGCTGCCCTATCGCGAGATGGTGGCGCGCGTGCTCGCCTGCGTGGAGCCGCGGCCGGCATTGCATGCGCTGCCGATGCCGGTGTTCCTCGCCCTGCTGCGGTTGGCGCAGGCGCGCGGCATCGCCGGCGGGCTCGGGCCTGGCGCGGTGGCGCGGATGCGCGAAGACCTGGTGTTCGACGCAGCCCCGGCCGCGCGCGACTTCGCCTACGCCCCGCGCGAGTTCCGTCCGAACCCGGGGATGTTCGGCTAGAGCTCTTCCGCCGGCGGCAGCGCGCGTTGCCGCACGCCGGCGCGCAACGCGATCGCCAGCACGCCGCCCAGCACCATCGCGCCGCCGAACAGAACCCGCGGGCCCGGGCGGTCGCCCCAGAACGCCACCCCCAGCGTGATCGCGAACACCGGCACCAGCAGCAGCCACGGCGTCACCTGCGCGACCGGGTGGCGCTGCACCAGCCGGTAGTACAGCCCATGCCCGAGCAGCGACGAGGCGAACGCGGCATAGGCCGCGCCGAACCAGGCCAGCGCGCTCGCCTGCGGCAGGGTCGCCAGCGCCCCCGGTTCCAGCCACAGGCTGAGCGCGAGCAAGGGCAGCACGCTGGCCATCGCCATCCAGCCCTGCTGGGTGAACAGGTCGATGCCGCGCAGGCCCTTCATCAGCACGGTGCCGACCGACAACGCCAGCGCGGAGGCCAGCATCGTCGCCATCGCCTGCGGCCGCGCCAGCATGCGCGGGTCGAGGCCCAGCACCAGGATCCCGGCGAAGCTCACCAGGATCGCCAGCCCGGTGCGCCAGCCCACCCGTTCGCCCAGCCACCACCACGCCAGCAGGGTGGTGATCGGCACGTAGCTCTGCATGACGATCGCCGGCGAGGCGAGGTCGCCGGACAGCTTCAGCGCGAGGAAGCTCAGCGAGAAATGGACCACGCCGATGCACAGCGACACCGCCAGCAGGCGCGGCACCTGCGCACGCGGCGGACGGCGCACGAAGAAGGCCAGCGGCAGCGCCAGCAGGCCGAAGCGCAGCGCGGTGAACAGGATCGGCGGGATCTCCTGCAGCGCACGCGCCGAGGTGAGGAAGTTCAGCGCCCAGGTGGCGACGACCACCAGCACCAGCGCGAGGTCGCGCCCGCGCAGGCCCGCGTGGTCGTTCATCGGGGCCGCCGGCGGCGCTTCACCAGCCCCAGCCGAGCCGGCGGTAACCCTTGGCCAGCACCCAGGCCGGGCCGATCAGCAGGTACTTGAGGTCGGTGAAGAAGCTCGGTTTCTTGCCTTCGAACAGCTTGCTGTGGCCGATGAACTGCGCGATCCAGGCCAGCACGAACACGCCCGCCGCCAGCTGCAGCAGGCCCGGGGTGCCGAGGCTGTCGTGCAGCCAGCGGGTCAGCCAGCCCATCGCCACGAACACCGCCAGCATCCCGTAGCCCAGGCGCCGCGAGGCGCGGTTGTAGAACACCCAGGCCAGGAACATCGCCAGCGCCGCCCACAGGCCGGGGCGGAAAGTCGTGCCCGGCACCGGGATGCACCACAACAGGCCGACCACGCTCCACAGGATCAGCGGCACCGCCACGACGTGGATGCGCTGGTTGACCGGGTTCACGTGGTCGCCCGAGTAATGCGCGAACCAGTGGTCGATCGGGCGTTCGCCCGCCTGCGTGGCGCTGCCTGCGTTCATGCCGGGATCCTGTGGATGGCGTGCCGGGCGAGGATAACGCAGCGCCGCGGGGCGGGCTCAGTCGACCGAAATCCCGGCGAGCTTGTCCAGCGCCTCGGCGTACTTGGCGCGGGTTTTTTCGATCACCTCGGCCGGCAGGCGTGGACCCGGCGCGGTCTTGTCCCAGTCCAGGGTCTCCAGGTAGTCGCGCACGAACTGCTTGTCGTAGCTCGGCGGGCTGCTGCCGACCTGGTACTGGTCGGCCGGCCAGTAGCGGCTGGAATCGGGGGTCAGCACTTCGTCCATGACATACAGCTTGCCGTCGGCATCGGTGCCGAACTCGAACTTGGTGTCGGCCAGCAGGATCCCGCGTTGCGCCGCGTAGTCGCGGGCGAAGGCGTACAGCGCCAGCGTCGCGTCGCGCACCTGCCCGGCGCGCTCCTGGCCGACCAGGTCCACCGCCTGCGCGAAGCTGATGTTCTCGTCGTGGTCGCCCACCGCCGCCTTGGTCGACGGGGTGAAAATGGGCTCGGGCAGCTGCTGCGCCTGTTGCAGCCCGGCGGGCAGGGCGATGCCGCTGATCGCGCCGGTGCGCTGGTAGTCCTTCCAGCCGCTGCCGATGATGTAGCCGCGGGCGATGCACTCCACCGGCACCGGCGTGAGCTTCTTCGTCACCACCGCGCGCTTGGCGTACAGCGCGGCATCCACCCCGGCCGGCAGCACGCTGGCCACGTCGATGCCGGTCAGGTGGTTGGCGATGATGTGGCGGGTCTGGTCGAACCAGAAATTGCTGATCTGGCAGAGCATCTCGCCCTTGCCGGGGATCGGGTCGGGCAGCACCACGTCGAACGCGCTCAGGCGGTCGGTGGCAACCATCAACAGGTGCCCGTCGCCGAGGTCGAACACGTCGCGGACCTTGCCGCGGTGGACCAGGTTCAGGCCCGGGAGGTCGGACTGCAGCAGGGTGGTGGCCATCGGCGCGCGGGATCGTGGGCGGGAGGTTGCTAGTTTAAGGCCGTGCGCCCGCAGGCCGCCCTGTAGACTGGTGCCATGACGCGCTGGTACGGCAAATTCTTCGGATTGATCGCGGGCTGGATGCTCTTGCGCCACCCCGCGGGCGGCCTGGTCGGGCTGCTGGTCGGGCATGCCTTCGACGCCGACTGGTTCAAGTCGCCGGCCGATAATCCCTACCGCGTGTTCGGGCTGGCCGAGGACGCCAGCGATGCCGAGCTCGACCTCGCCTACCGCCGGCTGATCTCGCAGTACCACCCTGATCGCCTCGCCGGCGCCGCCCCGGAGCTGCAACGGCAGGCCGAGGCGAAGGCGCGCGAGATCAACACCGCCTACGACAGCATCAAGGAACTCCGCAGGAAATGAGCACGCAGCCGACCGTCATCGCCCCGTCCATCCTGTCCGCCAATTTCGCCAGGCTCGGCGAGGAGGTCGACGACGTGCTGGCCGCCGGCGCGGATTGGGTGCACTTCGACGTGATGGACAACCACTACGTGCCCAACCTGACCATCGGACCGCTGGTCTGCGAAGCGTTGCGCAATCATGGCGTGACCGCGCCGATCGACGTGCACCTGATGGTGGAGCCGGTGGACCGGATCATCCCCGACTTCGCCGCCGCCGGCGCCACCCACATCAGCTTCCATCCGGAGGCCAGCAAGCACGTGCACCGCAGCGTGCAGCTGATCAAGTCGCTGGGATGCCAGGCCGGGCTGGTGTTCAATCCGTCCACGCCGCTGGACGTGCTGGACTACATGCTCGGCGAGATCGACTACGTGCTGCTGATGTCGGTGAACCCGGGCTTCGGCGGGCAGGCCTTCATCCCGTCGGCGCTGGACAAGCTGCGCGCGGTGCGCGCGAGGATCGACGCCAGCGGCCGCCCGATCCGGTTGGAAATCGACGGCGGGGTCAAGCCGGACAACATCGCCGAGATCGCGCGCGCGGGTGCAGACACCTTCGTCGCCGGCAGTGCGATCTTCGGCAAGCGCGGCACGGACGGGGCGCCGTATGCCGGCGTGGTCGCGCAGATGAAAGCGGCGGTCGCTGCCGTCCGCTGACGCCGGAAAACGCCGGGCGCGGTGCGTCCGCGATCGCGCGGACGGGGCTGAAAAGAAGAAAGCCGGCGCCACTGGAGGGGAGGGGCGACGCCGGCTTCGGGGAAAATTCGGGCGTCCTGCCCATCCATCGTCCCTGCAATGGCCTCCCATCTTCCGGATCGATCGTGACGATGGCGTGACATCCGCTCGCCCGGCCTTCACGGCGCATCCGTAGGCTGCGCGCATGCCGATCCCGACGCCGCGCCACCTCCTCCTGGTCCTCAACGGCAAAGCTGCCGGCGACGATGCGGTCCGTTCCGCGGTGGCGGCCGCGCGCGACGCCGGCAACCGGGTCGACGTGCGCGTCACCTGGGAAGCGGGCGATGCCGAGCGCTACGTGGCCGAAGCCATCGCAGGCGGGATCCAGACGGTGGTCGCGGGCGGCGGCGACGGTACGCTCAGCGAAGTCGCGACCACGCTCGCGCATCGCGCGGAGGCTGCGGCCGCGCTACCGACGCTCGCCCTGCTGCCGCTCGGCACGGCCAACGATTTCGCCACCGCCGCCGGCATCCGGGATGCGCCCGAGGCGGCCCTGCGCCTGGCTTGCGAGGCCCCCGCCGCGCCGATCGACCTGCTGCGCCTGGAGGCGGGCGGCACCCTGCACTGGGCCGCGAACCTGGCCACCGGCGGCTTCGGCACCGAGGTCACCACCGAGACCCACGAAGGCCTGAAGAAGCTGTTGGGCGGGCTGGCCTATGTGCTGACGGGATTGTCGAAGCTCGGGCGCATCGAGCCGCAGGCCGCACGCCTGCATGGCCCCGGGTTCGACTGGGAAGGCGACTTCATCGCCCTCGGCATCGGCAACGGGCGCCAGGCCGGGGGCGGGCAGGCGCTGTGCCCGCAGGCGCTGGTCGACGACGGCCTGCTGGACGTCACCCTCGTGCCGCCGCTGGACGGCGAGGTGCTGGGCACGCTCGGCACCGCGGTGGCGGAGGGCAAGGACGCGGCGCTGGAGCGGGTCGCGGTGCGTCGCGCGCTGCCGTGGGTCGAGATCGCGTCGGACCGCCCCCTGACCCTCAACCTCGATGGCGAGCCGGTCGAAGCCGCGCGCTTCCGCATCGATTGCGTGCCGGGGCGGGTGCGGATGCACCTGCCGGCCGATTGCCCGCTGCGCACCGATGCGGCTACAGTGCGCCCATGAACCGGGCGATCCCGTCTTTCGAGCATGGTTGGCGATGGTGGCGAGCTTCCGCCGCCCACATCGCCCACATGCCCATCAAGGACGCCCTGCTTGACCACCTCCTCACAGTTTTCCCGGCACGCCGCTGACGGCTTCACCCTCGCGCCCGTGGTGCGCGAGGTGCTCTCCGACCTCGACACCCCGCTGTCGGTGTACCTGAAGCTGGCCGACGGCCCGCACACCTACCTGTTCGAATCGGTCGAAGGCGGCGAACGCTTCGGCCGCTATTCGATCATCGGCCTGCCGGCGCGCCGCGTGTACGAGTTCCGCGGCCATACGCTCGACGTGCGCGAGCATGGCGAGGTGGTGGAAACCCGCGAGGTCGAAGATCCGCTGGCCGAAGTGGAGCGCCTGCGCGTGCTGTACCAGGTGCCCAGGCTGGAGGGGCTGCCCGGCTTCACCGGTGGCCTGGTCGGCTGGTTCGGCTTCGAATGCATCGAATACATCGAACCGCGCCTGCGCGCCAATGCCCGGCCAGACGAACTGGGCACGCCGGACATCCTGCTGATGCTCAGCGACGAGCTGGCGGTGTTCGACAACCTCAAGGGCCGGCTGTACCTCATCGTCCACGCCGACCCGCGCGCACCGCAGGCCTGGGCGCGCGCGAACCGCCGCCTCGATGCGCTCAGCCATCGCCTGCGCCACGGCGGCGCGCCGTATCCGGAAACCTTGCACGGCAGCGCGCTGGACGAGGCCGATTTCGTCAGCGGCTTCACCCGCGAGGGCTTCCTCGACGCGGTCCATCGCAGCAAGGCCTACATTGCCTCAGGCGATGCCTTCCAGGTGGTGCTGAGCCAGCGCCTGAGCGTGCCGTTCCGCGCCCGCCCGGTGGACGTGTACCGCGCGCTGCGGGCGATGAACCCCTCGCCGTACATGTATTTCCTCGACACCGGCGCGACCCAGGTGGTCGGCTCGTCGCCGGAGATCCTGGTCCGCCTGCAGGGCGACGAGGTCACCGTGCGCCCGATCGCCGGCACCCGCCCGCGCGGCAGGAACCACGACGAAGACCTCGCGCTGGAAGCCGAGCTGCTGGCCGACCCGAAGGAGCGCGCCGAGCACCTGATGCTGATCGACCTCGGCCGCAACGATGCCGGCCGCGTGTCCGAGCCCGGCACGGTGCAGGTTGGCGAGCAGTTCGTGATCGAGCGCTACAGCCACGTGATGCACATCGTCAGCGAGGTCACCGGCAAGCTGCGCGACGGGCTGGGCTACATGGACGTGTTGCGCGCCACCTTCCCCGCCGGGACGGTCAGCGGCGCGCCGAAGATCCGCGCGCTGGAGATCATCCGCGAGCTGGAGCCGGTCAAGCGCAACATCTACTCCGGCGCGGTGGGCTACATCGGCTGGCATGGCGACGCCGACACCGCCATCGCGATCCGCACCGCGGTGATCCAGGACGGCAGGCTGCACGTGCAGGCCGGCGCCGGCATCGTCTACGACTCAGACCCGCAGGCGGAGTGGGACGAAACCATGAACAAGGGCCGCGCGCTGTTCCGCGCGGTGGCCGAGGCGGCGAGGGGCCTTTGACATGCTGCTGATGATCGACAACTACGACAGCTTCACCTTCAACCTCGTGCAGTACCTGCAGGAACTGGGCGCCGAGGTGCGGGTGGAGCGCAACGACGCGCTGACGGTGGACGAGATCGAACGCCTTGCGCCGCAGCGCATCGTCATCTCGCCGGGGCCGTGCACGCCGAACGAGGCGGGCGTATCGACGGCGGTGATCGAGCGCATGGGCGCGAGCACGCCGATCCTCGGCGTGTGCCTCGGCCACCAGTCGATCGGCCAGGTCTATGGCGGCGACGTCATCCGCGCGGGCCGTATCATGCACGGCAAGACCTCGCGCATCCGCCACGAGGGCAAGGGCGTGTTCGCTGGCTTGCCGGACGGTTACGAGGCCACCCGCTACCACTCGCTGGTGGTCGACAAGGCCACGTTGCCGGCAGCACTCGAAATCACCGCATGGACCGAGCACGACGACGGGTCGATGGAGGAGATCATGGGCCTGCGCCATCGCGACTTCCCGGTGGAAGGCGTGCAGTTCCACCCGGAGTCGATCCTCACCCAGCACGGCCATGCGCTGCTGAAGAATTTCCTGGAGCGTTGACCGTGCAATTCACCCCGCAGGACGCCTTGCAGCGCACGATCGAGCATCGCGAGATCTTCTTCGACGAGATGGTCGACCTGATGCGCCAGGTCATGCGCGGCGAGGTCTCGCCGGTGATGACCGCGGCCATCCTCACCGGGCTGCGGGTGAAGAAGGAGACCGTCGGCGAGATCGCCGCGGCGGCGACGGTGTTGCGCGAGTTCGCGCGCCCGGTCGAGGTCGCCGATCGCACGCATCTGGTCGACATCGTCGGCACCGGCGGAGATGGCGCGCATACCTTCAACATCTCGACCGCGAGCATGTTCGCGGCCGCGGCGGCCGGGGCCAAGGTCGCCAAGCACGGCAACCGCAGCGTGTCCTCGAAGTCGGGCAGCGCCGACGTGCTGGAGGCGATGGGCGCGGCGATCGAGCTGCAGCCGGCGCAGGTCGCCGCCTGCATCGAACGCTGCGGCATCGGCTTCATGTACGCGCCGGTGCACCACCCGGCGATGAAGGCGGTGGCGCCGGTGCGCAGGGAGATGGGCGTGCGCACGCTGTTCAACATCCTCGGCCCGCTGACCAACCCGGCCGGTGCGCCGGGCATCCTGATGGGCGTGTTCCACCCCGACCTGGTCGGCATCCAGGTGCGGGTGCTGCAGGAACTCGGCGCCGAGCGCGCGCTGGTGGTCTGGGGCCGCGACGGCATGGACGAACTGTCGCTGGGCGCCGGCACCCTGGTCGGCGAGCTGCGCGACGGCAAGGTGCGCGAGTACGAGCTGCACCCCGAGGACTTCGGCATCGCGATGGCGCACAGCCGCAACCTGCGGGTCGCGGATGCGCAGCAGTCGCTGGCGATGGTGGTGCAGGCGCTGGACAACCATCCCGGCCTGCCGCGCGAGATCGTGGCGTACAACGCGGGGGCCGCGCTGTACGCGGCCGGCGTGGCCGAGGACATCCGCGACGGCATCGCCCGCGCCCGCGCGGCGATCGCCAGCGGGGCGGCGCGCGCCAGGCTCGACGCCTACGTCGCCACCACCCGCGCGCTGGCGGAGGCTTGACGCTCGCCGCCGGTGCCGCGCACGCTGGCGCGATGACCGCGCCCCTGCTCCTGCTGCGCAACGCCGACGTGCATGCACCCGAAGCCCTCGGCCACCGCCACCTGCTGGTCGGCGGCGGCAAGGTGCTGTGGATGGGCACCGAGGATCCGGGCTTGCCCGCGGCGCTCGGCGCCGAGGCGATCGACCTTGAGGGGCGCCGACTCGTACCCGGCTTCATCGACGGCCATGTGCACGTGTCCGGCGGCGGCGGCGAGGCCGGCTACGCCTCCCGCGTGCCGGCGCCTCTGCTGTCGCGTTACACCACGGCGGGCGTGACCACGGTGGTCGGCCTGCTCGGCACCGACGACACCACCCGCGGGCCGGCCGAGCTGCTCTCGCATGTGTACGCGCTGCGTGAGCAGGGCCTGGGCGCCTGGGGCTACTGCGGCGGCTACCACGTGCCGCCGGCGACCCTGACCGGCTCGGTGCGCGGCGACCTCGTGTTCGTCGAGCCGCTGCTCGGCGTGGGTGAACTGGCGATCAGCGACCACCGGTCCAGCCAGCCGACCCTCGACGAACTGCTGCGCATCGCCGCCGATGCGCATGTCGCCGGCCTGATGACCGGCAAGGCCGGCATCGTCCACCTGCACCTCGGCGACGGCGCGCGCGGGCTGGACCTCGTGCGCCGCGCGCTGGACGCCAGCGAGTTGCCGCCGCGGGTGTTCCAGCCCACCCACGTGAACCGGCGCAAGGCGCTGTTCGACGAGGCCATCGACCTGACGCGGCGCGGCTGCCACGTCGACATCACCGCGTTCCCGGTGGAGGAGGGCGAGGATGCCTGGCCCGCTCACGAGGCCCTGCTGCGCTACCTCGACAGCGGCGCGCCGCCGGAGCGGGTGAGCATCAGTTCCGATGCCGGCGGCTGCCTGCCCTGCTTCGATGCGCATGGCCGGGTCTGCGGCATGGACGTGGGCCATTCCGGGGCGCTGCTGGAGACGCTCGACGCGCTGCTGGCGCGCGGGTTGCCGCTGCAGCGCGCGCTGCCCGCGTTCACCAGCAACGTGGCCGACCTGCTGCGCCTGCCCGGCAAGGGCCGGGTCGCGGTGGGGGGCGATGCCGACCTGCTGGTGCTGGCGGAGGACGGGCGCGTCCACCACCTGCTGGCGAGCGGGGTGCCGCACGTGCGCGATGGCGCGGTCGTGCGGCGTGGTATGTTCGAGCGCTGATCCACACGGATCGCGACGCAGGCGAGGAACCCGCAGTACATGTGTCCCAGCAAGGTGGCCGACGGCGAACAGCGCGGCTGGATCGTGCCCATCGGGGGTGCGGAAGACAAGGAAAGCCGGCGCCGCATCCTCAAGCGCTTCGTGCAACTCTGCGGCGGCCGCGAGGCACGCATCGCGGTGATCCCGACCGCCAGCAAGCTGGCCGACACCGGCGAGCGCTACGAGGACCTGTTCGAGCGGCTGGAGGCCGGCCGCGTCGACACCCTCGACTTCCAGAGCCGCGCCGACGGCGAGCGCGAGGACTTCCTCGAGGTCCTGCAGGCATGCACCGGGGTGTTCATCACCGGCGGCAACCAGTTGCGGCTGTCGACCATCATCGGCGGCACCCCGGCGGCCAAGCTGATCCGCCTGCGCAATGCCGACGGCATCCCGGTCGGCGGCACCAGCGCCGGCGCCAGCATCCTGTCCGAGCACATGATCGCGTTCGGCAGCGAAGGCGGTTCGCCGCGCGCCGACAGCGTCAACCTCGCGCCGGGCTTCGGGCTCACCAACCGCTTCATCATCGACCAGCATTTCCGCCAGCGCGACCGCCTGGGCCGGCTGACCGCGGCCCTGGCCTACAACCCGTTCGCGGTCGGCATCGGCCTGGACGAGGACACCGCCGCCTTCATCGGCCCCGACAACACGCTGGAAGTGGAAGGCAGCGGCGCGATCACCGTGGTCGACGCCAGCCGCGTGCAGTTCACTTCGATGGACCAGGCCGACGGCAGCGAACCGGTGTGCATCATCGGCCTGCAGGTGCACATCCTGACCGCCGGCGCCACCTTCAACCTGCACACCCGCGAGGCGTCCCCCGGGACGTTGTTGCCGCGCAAGGACTGAGCGCGACCCCACCACCACCGTGACACCACCGAGCGGAGGGCTCGATGCGGATCCTCAATCGCAACGTCTACGTGGGACCCTCGCAGTACGCGAAGTTCCCGGTCATCCGCCTCGAACTCGACCTCGGCGCGCTGGAGCAGTGGCCCACCGCGCGGCTGGGCGATGCCTTCATCGACGGGCTGGTCGCGGCCTTGCCGGGCCTGGCCGAGCACGGCTGCTCGTACCGCGAGCCCGGCGGCTTCATCCGCCGCATGCGCGAGGGCGAGGGCACCTGGCTCGGCCACGTGCTGGAGCATGTCGCGATCGAGCTGCAGAACGTCGCCGGCGAGGACGTGACCTTCGGCAAGACCCGCAGCATCTCCGACGATCGCCCCGGCGTGTATTCGGTGGTCTACGAATACGCGCAGAAGGAAGAGGGCATCGCCGCCGGCGAGCTCGCGCTGAAGCTGCTGGATTCGCTGTTGCCCGCCGAGTTGCGCAACGCCACCGACGACAGCTGGAACTGGGAAGAGGAGCGCGACGGCTTCATCCGCTATGCGCAGCGGCGCGCGCTGGGCCCGTCGACGGCCTCGCTGGTGAAGGCCGCCGTGGACCGCGGCATCCCGTGGCTCCGTCTCAACGAACAGTCGCTGGTGCAGCTCGGCCATGGCAAGTACCAGCAGCGCATCCAGGCCACGGTCACCGGGCGCACCCCGCACATCGCGGTGGAGCTGGCCAGCGACAAGGAAGAGACCAACAAGATCCTCGGCTCGCTGGGCCTGCCGGTGCCGCGCCAGGAGCTGGTGCAGTCGGCCGATGCCGCCTGGCGCGCGGCGCGCCGGCTCGGCGGCCCGGTGGTGCTCAAGCCCTACAACGGCAACCACGGCCGCGGCATCACCATCAACGTCACCGCGGAGGACGAGGTCCGCGCCGGCTTCGAGGCCGCGCGCGAACATTCGCGCTCGGTGATCGTGGAGACCTACCTGGCCGGCGACGACCATCGCCTGCTGGTGGTCAATGGCGAACTGATCGCCGCGACCCGGCGCACGCCCGGCCACGTGGTCGGCGACGGCGCGTCCACCGTGGCGCAACTGGTCGAGGTGGTGAACAGCGACCCGCGCCGCGGCGTCGGCCACGAAAAGGTGCTGACCAAGCTCAAGCTGGACCGCGAGGCCGAGCTGATGCTGGAGCGCAAGGGCTACACCGCGGAATCGGTGCCGGCGGCCGGCGAGGTCGTGCCCCTGCGCTCCACCGCCAACCTGTCCACCGGCGGCACCGCCACCGATGTCACCGACATCATCCATCCCGACAACCGGGCGATGGCCGAGCGCGCGGTGCGCGCGGTCGGGCTGGACGTGGGCGGCGTGGACTTCCTGTCCACCAACATCGCCGAGAGCTACAAGTCGATCGGCGGCGGCATCTGCGAAGTCAACGCGGCGCCGGGCTTCCGCATGCACATCGCCCCCAGCGAGGGCACCCCGCGCGACGCCGCGGGCCCGGTGATCGACATGCTGTTCCCGCCGGGCACGCCCTCGCGGGTGCCGATCGCCGCGGTGACCGGCACCAACGGCAAGACCACCACCGCGCGCATGCTGGCGCACATCGCCAAGATGGCCGGCTACACGCCAGGCCTGACCACCACCGACGGCGTCTACATCGACGGCCAGCGCACGGTGGAGGGCGACATGACCGGGCCGGTGTCCGCGCGCATGGTGCTGGCCGATCCGCAGATCGACTTCGCGGTGCTGGAGACCGCGCGCGGCGGGCTGGTGCGCGCCGGCATGGGCGTGGCCGAGGTCGATGTCGGCGCGGTGCTGAACGTCGCCTCCGACCACCTCGGGCTGAAGGGCATCGACACCCTGGAGCAACTCGCGGAGGTCAAGCGGATCGTGGTCGAGGCCGCGACCGAATGCGCGGTGCTCAACGCCGACGATCCCAACGTGCTGAAGATGTCCGCGTACACCGACGCCAAGGTCCTCTGCTACGTGACCATGAACCCCTCGCACCCGCTGGTGCGCGAGCACGTGCGCGCCGGCGGCCGCGCCTGCGCGCTGGAGCAGGGCGTCAACGGCCACATGATCACCCTGTACGACAAGGGCAGCCACATCCCGTTGCTGTGGACCCACCTGATCCCGGCCACGCTCGAGGGCCGCGCCCTGCACAACGTGCAGAACGCGATGTTCGCGGCGTCGATGGCGTTCTCGATGGGCATCAAGCTGGACGCGATCCGCCACGGTCTGCGCACCTTCGACACCACCTTCTTCCAGGCCCCCGGCCGGATGAACGTGTTCAACGAACACCCGTTCAAGGTGATCATGGACTACGCCCACAACGCGCATGCGGTGGGCATGATGGCCGACCTCGCCCAGCGCCTCGACGCCAGTCGCCGGATCGTGGTCGTCGCTGGCCCGGGCGACCGCCGCGACGAGGACCTGCGCGAGATCGCCCAGGTCGTGGCCGGCAAGTTCGACCACTACGTGGTGCGCCGCGACGATTCCCTGCGCGGCCGCGACGGCGACGAGGTGCCGCGGATCATCGCCAGGGCATTGCAGGCGGCGGGGGTGGGCGCCGATGCGATCAGCGTGATCCCGGACGAACAGGAAGCCGTCGACGCGGCCCTGCGCATGGGCCAGGCCGGCGACCTGGTGCTGGTGTTCGCCGATGCGCTGACCCGCTCGTGGAAGCAGATCATCCGCTTCAAGCCCGAGGGCGACCTCGCGCGCGCCGCGCCGCGGGTCGAGATCCCCGCGCTGGAGACGACCCTGGACGAGCAACTGGTCGCGGCGATGGAAGGCGTGGTGCGCGACGAGCGCGGCCTGCGCTTCGAACGCGAAGAAAGCGACTGACCGTGCAGCCGCCGTTCGAGGATTCGCGCCGGCTCACCGGCGCCAACCTGTATTTCGATGGCGCGGGCGCGGCGCTGGAGGCCGCGCCGGGCGTGGCGGTCGATGCCGGCATGCAGCAGCGCTGGCGCGAGCGCATCGAGCAGGCCCGGGATGCCCTCGGCTGGCCGCCGGGCGCCATCGCCGTGCGCACGCATGCGACCGGCGCATCGCTGGCGTTCGAGGCGCCCCCCGACCAGCTGTACGTCGCCACCGAGGTGAACGAGTGGGCGCTGTATTCGGCGCTCGGCGTGCATGCGAGCGACGCCCCTGTCGATGAGGACGCCGAGCTGCCGCGCCCGCACGTCGCCCACTTCGAGGACGGCGAGGCGCTGCGCAGGCTGCGCGACCTGGCACGGGCCGAGGCCAGGCCGGGGCTGAATGCCCTGGTCGCCGCGGCGCGCGCGCGCGGCGTGCCGGCGCATGCCGACGATGAACTGCTGTCGCTCGGCGAAGGCGAGGCGGCACAGGCGTGGCCGCTCGACGCCTTGCCCGCGGTCGACGCCGTGCCGTGGCAGGACCTGCGCGCCATCCCCAAGGCGGTGGTCACCGGCTCCAACGGTAAGACCACCACGGTGCGCCTGCTCGCCGCCATGCTCGGTGCGCATGGCCTGCGCGCGGGCTACAGCAGCACCGACGGCCTGTTCATGGATGGCGTGTCGGTCGAGGCCGGCGACTATTCCGGCCCGGTCGGCGCGCGCACGGTGCTGCGCGACCCGCGGGTGCAGTCGGCGGTGCTGGAAACCGCGCGCGGCGGCCTGCTGCGGCGCGGCCTGGTCGCCGACGATGCCCGCGTCGCCGTGGTCACCAACGTGAGCGCCGACCACTTCGGCGAATACGGCATCCACGACCTTGGCGACATCGCCGCGGTCAAGCTGGTGGTGGCGAAGTCGCTCGCCGCCGACGGCCTGCTGGTGCTCAACGCCGACGACGCGATGCTGGTGGCGCATGCGCCGCCGGGCCGGCGCACCGGCTGGTTCGCGCTGCACCTGGGCGATGCCGCCGCGCGCGGCCTGCCGGCCTGCGGCGTGCGCGAGGGCCGGTTGGTGCTGGTGCTCGCCGGCGGCGAGCACGACCTCGGCATGGTCGCGGAGATGCCCCTCTCCGTCGGGGGCGCGGCGCGCTACAACATCTCCAATATCGCGGCCGCCGCGCTGGCGGCGTCCGCGCTCGGCATCGCCCCGGCGACCATCGCCGGCGTGCTCGCCCGCTTCGGCGCACGCAATGCCGACAACCCGGGGCGCCTGCAGCGTTGGACCTTGGGCGACGTCGAAGTGCTGCTGGACTACGCGCACAACCCGGATGGGCTGCAGGGCCTGCTCGACGTCGCCGCCGGCCTGCGTCGCGGTGGGCGCCTTGCCTTGCTGCTGGGGCATGCCGGCAACCGGCTGGAGTCGGATTTCCGCGCGCTGGCGGCGGTGGCTGCCGCAGCGCGGCCGGACCGGGTGTGGCTGAAGGACATCGGCGGCGATTACCTGCGCGGCCGCGCCTCCGGCGATGTCGCGATGATCCTGCGCGATGCGCTGCATGCGGCCGGCATGGACGAGGCGGACCTCCCCGTCTGCCTGGACGAAGCCGAGGCCGCGCGCCAGGCGCTGGCCTGGGCGCGCGCCGGCGACTTGCTGGTGCTGCCGGTGCACGAGCCCGCGCGCCGCGATGTCGTGGTCGGCCTGCTCGACGCGTTGCAGGCGGGCGGCTGGCGCGCCGGGCAGCCGCTGCCGGCAGGGTGAGCGCGCTCGCATAGAATGGCGCTCCCCCGCGAGCGCCGCCGATGCACGATCCCCGATTCGCCACGCTGCCCGAACCGCCGTACTTCGTGGTGATCTTCGCGTCGCTGCGCAACGGCGAGGACGAGGCCGGTTACGCGGACGCGGCGGCGCGCATGCTCGCGCTCGCGGCCACACAAACGGGCTACCTCGGCGCGGAATCGGTGCGCGACGCGGACGGCTTCGGCCTCACCCTGTCGTACTGGGACAGCGAAGCCGCGATCGTCGCCTGGAAGCACCAGGCCGACCACGCGGCGGTGCGCGCGCACGGGCGCAGCCACTGGTACCACCACTTCGAACTGCGCGTGGCCAAGGTCGAGCGCGCCTACGGGAAGATCCAGCCACGATGAGCACGACCATCCTGTCCACCATCCTCGCGCGCAAGCAGGCCGAGGTCGCCGAACGCCGCGAACGCACCTCGCTGTTCGAGCTGAAGGCACGCGCGGCTTCAATGCCGCCGACCCGCGGCTTCGCCGACACCATCGCCGCGCGGATCGCCGCCGGCGACCCGGCGGTGATCGCCGAGGTGAAGAAGGCCAGCCCGTCCAAGGGCGTGATCCGCGCCGACTTCGACCCCGCCGCGATCGCGCGCAGCTACGCGGCCGGCGGCGCGGCTGGCCTGTCCGTGCTGACCGACATCGACTTCTTCCAGGGCAGCGACGACGCCCTGCGCCAGGCGCGCGCGGCCTGCGCGCTGCCGGTGCTGCGCAAGGACTTCGTGGTCGATGCCTGGCAACTGTACGAGTCGCGGGTGCTGGGCGCCGATTGCGTGCTGCTGATCGCCGCCGCGCTGGACGATGCGCAGCTCGCCGAGTACGCCTTCATCGCCGACGAACTGGGCCTCGACGTGCTGGTCGAGGTCCACGACCTCGACGAGCTCGAGCGCGCCCTGCCGGTGCCGGCGCGCCTGCTCGGGATCAACAACCGCAACCTCAAGACCTTCGAGGTGTCGCTCGACACCACCCTCGGCCTGCAGCCCGCGGTGCCGGCCGACCGGGTGCTGGTGACCGAGAGCGGCATCCTTGCCCCGGCCGACGTGGCGCGCATGCGCGACGCCGGCGTGCATGCCTTCCTGGTCGGCGAGGCGTTCATGCGCGCCCCGGAGCCGGGTGCGGCGCTGCGCCAGCTGTTCTTCCCGGCATGAGCACGCGCTATCCGCACGCCGTTCCCGGCGCGCCGCTGGTGGTGTTCGACTTCGACCACACCCTGTACGACGGCGATTCCGGCAGCCACCTGTTCAAGTGGCTGATCGAGCGCGCGTGGTGGCGTCGCCTGCTTGCGCTGCTGGCCGCGCCGGTCGCGGGGCCGATGGTCGCGTTCCTGCCCACCCGCCGCGCCGGCATCTCGGTGTTCGTGTGGATCGGCAGCGTGGGCCTGCACCGCCGCCGCGACCTGGAGGCGCTGATCGACCGCTACGTGCAGCAACACACCGTTGCGATCCGCGCGCGCCTGTTGCCGATCGCGCTCGACGTGCTGCACCGGCATCGCGAGGCCGGCGACCGGGTGGTGGTCGCCACCGGCGCGCCGCCGGCGCTGGCCCGGGCGATCCTGGCCTTCGTCGCCCACGAGGACGTCCCGGTGGTCGGGACCCTGGTCGGCCCCCGGCTGGGTGGCGTCGTGGCGGTGCGCCACTGCCACCACGCGATGAAGATGACGATGCTGCGCGAGGCCGGCTTCACCGGGCCGGTGGAATGGGCCTATTCGGACAGCAGCGCCGACCTGCCGCTGCTGCAGGCCGCGATCCGGCCGGTGGTGGTCAACCCGAAGGCGGGCCGCGTGGCGATGTTCCGGCGCGTGTTGCCGGCCGGCGCGCCGATCCTCAACTGGGGCTGCCCGGGGCGCGCCGGCGATCCGGTCGCGGCGCCCGCGGGCGCATGAACGGCCGCGTCGGGGCTCAGGCCCCGAGCAGCTTCACGAAGCGGACCGAACTGTCCTTGTAGCCGCAGGCGCGGTAGAACGCATGCGCCTCGGTGCGCTGCGAGCCGCTGGTGAGCTCGATGCGCGCGGCGCTGCCGCTGCGCGCGCGGCGTTCGGCTTCCTTCAGCAAGGCGCGGCCGATGCCCAGGCCCTGCGCGGTCGGGGTGACCACCAGCGCGGTCACCCGGCAGGTGGTGGTGCCCAGCGGCAGGTAGTACATGAAATCCAGTGCGACCAGGCCGCACACCGCACCGTCGCGGCGCGCGACCACCAGGGCCTGGCGGTCGTTGTCGAGGATCGCGGAAATCCGTTCGATCGCGTCGTCGAGGTCGCAGGGATAGCCCAATTCGCAAAGCAGGCGGGCGACATCGTCCGCGTCCGCCACCACCGCGTTGCGCAAGTCGACGCCGAGCGGGTGGTGGCCGGGGGCGAAGGCGCGCGACATCGGGCGGTCAGCGCGTCCCGTACACGACGACGGTCTTTCCGCGGGCGTGCAGCTTGCCGTCCGCCTGCAGCTTCTTCAGCACGCGGCCGGCCATCTCGCGCGAGCAGCCGACCAGGCGCGCCAGTTCCTGCCGCGAGACCCTCAGCTGGGTGCCCTGCGGATGGCTCATCGCATCCGGTTCCTTGGCCAGGTCGAACAGCGTGCGGTAGATGCGGTCGCTCACGTCCAGGAAGGCCAGCCGCCCGGCCTTGCGGCTGGTGTGCAGCAGGCGCTGGCTGATCTGCGCGCCGATCGAGTAGAGCAGGCGCGCGGCATCGTTCGCCTGCGAGGTGAGCAGCGCCTGCAGGCGCTCGTAGCCGATCTCCGCCAGCTCGCAGGCGGTGCGCGTGCGCAGGGCGACGCCGCGCTGTTCGGTTTCCACGAACAGGCCCATTTCGCCAACGAACTCGCCCGGGCCGATGTAGCCGAGCACGAGTTCGCGCCCGTCGTCCTCGCTGGCGATGATGCTGACCGAGCCGGAGATGATGTAGTACAGGGTGCCGGCATCGTCGCCGGGGCGGAACACGTCGGCGCGCGCGGGGTACTTGCGGCGGTGGCAATGCGCGATGAAACGCTCGATGGTCGCGGGATCCGCGCCCAATGGGTTGGCCAGCCGGGGCAGGCCGGGTTTTGGGAAAGTCGCGCTCATTCGGGGGGTTCTGGCGTGAGTGCGTGCAGCTTAGGCCCAACCGTGATGGCGGGCAAACTTCGCCTGCCGGCCGCGATGCCGCATAATCGCGCCCCTGTCGTTCCCGGGAACCCGACCACCGTGGTCAAGCCGCTGCCGCGCCTGAAGCTCCAGGGCTTCAACAACCTCACCAAGTCGCTCAGCTTCAACATCTACGACGTCTGCTACGCGGCGTCGGAGGACGAGCGCAGGCGCTACATCGAGTACATCGACGAGGAATACAACGCCGACCGCCTCACCCAGATCCTCACCGACGTGGCGGAGATCATCGGCGCGAACATCCTCAACATCGCGCGCCAGGACTACGACCCGCAAGGCGCCTCGGTGACGATCCTGATCTCCGAGCAGCCGGTGATCGACAAGGCCGACGCCAAGGGCGTGATCTCCGATGCGGTGGTCGCCCACCTCGACAAGTCGCACATCACCGTGCACACCTACCCGGAAACCCATCCGGACAACGGCATCGCGACCTTCCGCGCCGACATCGACGTGTCGACCTGCGGCGTGATCTCGCCGCTGAAGGCGCTGAACTACCTGATCGAGTCGCTGGAGAGCGACATCGTGGTGATGGATTACCGCGTGCGCGGCTTCACCCGCGACATCAAGGGCAAGAAGCACTACATCGACCACAAGATCAACTCGATCCAGGACTACCTGGCCAAGAACGTGAAGTCGCGCTACGAGATGCTCGACGTCAACGTCTACCAGGAGAACCTGTTCCACACCAAGATGCACCTGAAGGAATTCGACCTCGACCAGTACTTGTTCGAGGAGAAGGCGCGCAACCTGTCCTTCAAGGAGCGCATGAAGATCGAGGCGCGCCTCAAGCGCGAGATCGAGGAGCTGTACCACGGGCGCAACCTGGTCGACTGACCGGTCGCGCGTGCACGTGGAAAAGCCGGCGCATGCCGGCTTTTTCGTGTCGGTCAGAGCCGGTAGGCGACCGCTTTCATCAATCGCGACGCGCTGGCCATCGCGGCCGGGATCGGCGCCGGCAGCGCGCGCGCGCCCGCGGCTTCGGCGTGGTCCGCGTGGCGCGCCTCATCCGCCTTCATCGTGCGCAGGATCGCCCGGCTGCGCAGGTCGGCTTGCGGCAGCACCTGCAGGTGCTCGTCCAGGTGGGCCTCTACCTGGCGTTCGGTCTCGACCACGAAGCCCAGGTTCCAGCCGTCGCCGCGCAGGCCGGCGAGGGCGCCGATCGTCCAGCTCCCCGCATACCAGACCGGGTTCAACAGGCTGGGCCGGCTGTCGAGTTCGCGCAGGCGGTCCGCGCACCAGGCGAGGTGGTCGGTTTCTTCCTGCGCCGCCGCCAGCAGCTGGTCGCGCACGCCGGGATCCCGCGCCACCGCGGCCTGGCCGACGTAGAGGGCCTGGGCGCAGACCTCGCCGACGTGGTTGATCCGCATCAGGCCGGCGGCGTGGCGGCGTTCGGCCTCGTCCAGGGCCACGTCGGCCTCGTCGCTCCCGGGGTTGGCGCGCCCGGCGCGGGCGCCGCCGAACACGGTCACCAGCGCGTTCTGCGCCGAATCCAGCAGGCGGTCGAGGGGGGAAAGCCGGCGCGGCGGGGTCATGCCGGCATTCTAGGCCGCTGCTGGCGTGCAGGGGCTCGGCTTGCGCGTGGCGGCGGGGCGGGCTATCATCCCGCTTCTTTCGCGCCCGGATTGCCCTGTTGGGTCCGCCGCGGATACAACGCGAGGCGACGTTCCGGCCCGCCGGAACCAGCCCGACCAAGCACCCCAGAAGAGTTCGTCATGAAGACTTTCATCGCCAAGAACGAGACCGTCCAGCGCGACTGGTACGTCGTCGATGCCGAGGGCAAGACCCTTGGCCGCCTGGCCGCAGCCCTGGCCTACCGCCTGCGCGGCAAGCACAAGCCCGTGTTCACCCCGCACGTCGATACCGGCGACTACCTCGTGGTGGTCAATGCCGAGAAGATCGCGGTGACCGGCAAGAAGCTGCAGGACAAGATGTACCACCGCTTCACCGGCTACGTGGGCAACCTGAAGTCGGAGAACCTGGCGCAGGCGCTGGAGCGCCACCCCGAGCGCGTCATCGAGATCGCGGTCAAGGGCATGCTGCCGAAGGGCCCGCTGGGCCGCGCGATGTACCGCAAGCTCAAGGTCTACAAGGGCTCCGAACACCCGCACGCGGCGCAGCAGCCGCAGAAGCTGGACATCTGATCATGGCGATTTCCCAGAATTACGGCACCGGCCGCCGCAAGTCCTCCACCGCCCGCGTGTTCCTGCGCAAGGGCAGCGGCAACATCACCATCAACGACCGTCCGCTGGACGAGTTCTTCGGCCGCGAGACCGCGCGCATGATCGTGCGCCAGCCGCTCGAGCTGACCAAGAACACCGACAAGTTCGACGTGGTCGTGACCGCCGCCGGCGGCGGCACCACCGGCCAGGCCGGTGCGATCCGCCTCGGCATCGCCCGTGCGCTGGTCGAGTACGACGAGACCCTGAAGTCCGAGCTGCGCAAGGCCGGCTTCATGACCCGCGACGCCCGCGAGGTGGAGCGCAAGAAGGTCGGCCTGCACAAGGCCCGTCGCGCCACCCAGTTCTCCAAGCGCTAATCCGAATCGCCCGCTGGCGTTGTCGTGGCGGCTTGCCTGTACTGTCAGTACAGGCGGCACCACCACTCCTCGCCAGCGAACGATCGGATACGCGCTTGCCGGACGCGTTTTTCCTGCAAGCGCATTTGGATTTACAATCTGCACCATAGCCCCGTCGCCAAGCGGTAAGGCACCTGACTCTGACTCAGGCATTCGGTGGTTCGAATCCATCCGGGGCTGCCATCTTCGGACCTCGCGTCCACGCGAACCCGCCGCAAGGCGGGTTTCGTGTTTCCGGGCCCGGCGCGATGCGACAATCCGCGTCCCGCCCGGAGTTCGCCATGGTCGCCCGCTTCCCCGCCCCCGCCGTGCCCTTGGAGCGCCTGGACGAGACCCTGCGTGCGCAGGGCTATGCGGTGCTGCAGCCCGATGCGCTGGCCGCGCTGGCAGGTGTCGCGGTCGGGGATTTCGATGGCCTGGCGCCCGGCTGGGACGACCTGCCGCCGGACGCGCACCTCAAGGACGGCGGGCGTTACCGCCGCCGCCGCCACGGCTCGTTCATCGTCGAAGGCGGCGCGTTGCGCCAGGTCCCGCACCGGCGCCATTGGCAGCCGGTCGAGTACAACGCCCTGCATGGGGGGATGGACCGCTGGTTCGCCCCGCTGGAGCCCGCGCTGGTCGACGATCCCGCCTTCGCCAGGCTGGTGCTCGGCATCGCCGCTGCCTGCAGCCGGCAGCGCCCGGTTGCGCGCTGGCATGTCGAGGTCCACCAGTTCCGCATCGACACCACGGACGGCCTCGGCCGCCCGACGCCCGAAGGCGCGCATCGCGATGGCGTCGATTTCGTCGCGGTGGTGCTGCTGACCCGCCACCGCATCAAGGGCGGGGAAACCCGGGTGTTCGAAGCCGAGGGCCCGCAGGGGCAGCGCTTCACCCTGGAGGCGCCGTGGTCGCTGATGCTGATGGACGATGCGCGGGTGATCCACGAATCCACCCCGATCCAGCCGGTGGACGCCGGGGGTGGCCATCGCGACACCTTGGTGCTGACGTTCCGCGAGCAGGGGTTCCTCGGCGACGACGCATGAGGCGCGGGATAACGGTGCAGCGATCGGCGCAGCCCGCCGCGGCTATCGTTACAATTGCAACTAACGAAATTCGCTAGGACATGAGGTCGCCATGAAGCTGGGTTCTCTCAAGGAAGGCGGGCGCGACGGCACCCTGGTCGTGGTCTCGCGCGACCTGGCGAGGGCGGTCCGCGCCACCGGCATCGCACCCACCCTGCAGCGCGCGCTGGAGGACTGGGAGAACGCCGCGCCGCGCCTGAACGCGCTGTCCGACGCCCTCCACGACGGCAGCGCGGACGGGGTCTTCGACCTCGACATGCATGCGCTCGCCGCGCCGCTGCCGCGCGCCTACGAGTTCGTCGACGGCAGCGCCTACCTGCCGCACGTGGCGCGGGTGCGCCGTGCCCGCGGTGCCGAGGTGCCGGAAAGCTTCTACACCGACCCGCTGATGTACCAGGCGGTCAGCGCCGGCTTCTACGGCCCGCGCGACCCGGTGAAGGTGGCCAGCGAGGACTACGGCATCGACCTCGAGGCGGAGATCGTCATCGTCACCGACGACGTGCCGATGGGCGCAACCCCGGCGCAGGCCGCGGCGCATGTCCAGCTGGTCGGGCTGGTCAACGACGTGTCGCTGCGCAACCTGATCCCGGCGGAGCTGGCGAAGGGCTTCGGCTTCCTGCAGAGCAAGCCGCGCAGCGCCCTCAGCCCGGTGTTCGTCACCCCGGACGAGCTGGGCGAGGCGTGGCAGGGCAACAAGCTGCACCTGCCGCTGCTGACCCATGTCAATGGCAAGTGGTTCGGCGCGCCGGAAGCCGGCGTGGACATGCAGTTCGACTTCGCCCAGCTGGTGGCGCACGCGGCAAAGACGCGGCCGCTGTCGGCCGGCACCATCGTTGGCTCCGGCACGGTGGCCAACGAGGACACTTCGCTCGGCGCCTCCTGCTTCGCCGAGCAGCGCACGGTCGAGACCCTGCGCGACGGCAAGCCCAGCACGCCGTTCATGGGCTTCGGCGACGTGGTCCGCATCGAAGTGCTGGACCGCGACGGCAACAGCATCTTCGGCGCGATCGAGCAGCGTATAGAGCCCCAGTCGGTAGGCTGAAACGACCGGCGGTCGCCGGGTTGGCGGCGGCCACTTCACGCCACCCCTGCGCGCCGGATATCGTGGGGTGGCAGACCATCGGGGACGCCATGGCTGAAGTGCTGCAGTTGTATTCCTATTGGCGCTCGAGCGCCGCGTACCGCGTGCGCATCGGCCTGAACCTGAAGGGCCTCGTCTACGACCTCGTGCCGGTCCACCTGTTGCGCGACGGCGGCGAACAGCATGCGGCTGAGTACCGCGCGGTGAATCCGCAGGAACTCGTCCCGGTCCTGGCGCATGGCCACCGGCGGCTGGGCCAGTCGCTGGCCATCCTCGAGTACCTGGACGAAGTCTGGCCCTCGCCGTCGCTGCTCCCGGGAACCGCGCGTGCGCGTGCGCGGGTACGCGCCCTCGCCCTGCTGGTGGCCTGCGACGTGCATCCGCTCAACAACCTGCGCGTGCTGCAGTACCTGGAACACGAGTGGGCGGTGCCGCAGCCCGAGCGCGACGAATGGGTGAAGCACTGGATCGTCCGCGGTTTCGACGCGGCCGAGGCGATGCTGGCCGGCCATCCGTCGACGGGCACGTATTGCGAGGGCGACACGCCTGGCCTTGCTGATTGCTGCCTGGTGCCGCAGGTCTACAACGCCCGCCGCTTCGGCGTCGACATGGCCGCGTATCCGACCCTGTCGCGCATCGAGGCCGCCTGCCTGTCGCTGCCGGCGTTCGAGGCCGCACGCCCCGAGCGCCAGCCGGATGCGCCGACGCCGACGTGACCGCCGCGCGCGTCGGCGCGCCGGTCAGTGGGCGGCGAACACGTCCGCGTAGGGGTCGTGCTCGCCGGTGGCGCCTTCCGACAACCGGAACTTCAGCGCCAGCCCGTCGCGCGAGTCGGCGGCCTTGAGTGCCTCCTCCATGTCGATCCGGCCTTCCTTGTAGAGCCGGAACAGGCATTGGTCGAAGCTCTGCATGCCTTCCTGCAGCGACTCTTCCATCGCCGTCTTCACTTCGTGCACCTGGCCGCGACGCAGCAGGTCGCGGATCATCGGCGTGTTGATCAGGACTTCGGTGGCCGGCAGGCGGCGCCCGTCGACGCCCACGACCAGGCGTTGCGACACCACCGCCTTCAGGTTCAGCGCCAGGTTCATCAGCACGTTCTTGTGCGCGCCCTCGGGGAAGAAGTTGAGGATGCGCTCGATGGTCTGGTCGGCGTTGTTCGAGTGCAGGGTGGCCAGGCAGATGTGGCCGGTTTCGGCGAACGCGATCGCCGCCTCCATCGTCGCGGAATCGCGGATCTCGCCGATCAGGATGACGTCCGGCGCCTCGCGCATCGCGTTCTTCAGCGCGGCATGGAAGCTGTGGGTGTCCAGCCCGACCTCGCGCTGGTTGACGATCGACCGCTTGTGCCGGTGCAGGTACTCGATCGGGTCCTCGATGGTGAGGATGTGGCCGGTGGTGGTGCTGTTGCGATGGTCGATCATCGAGGCGAGGGTGGTGGACTTGCCCGCGCCGGTGGAGCCCACGATCAGCACCAGGCCGCGTGGCGCCATGATGATGTCCTTCAGCACCTGCGGCAGTTGCAGTTCCTCGATGCTCGGGATGTCGCTGCGGATCGCGCGGATCACCACGCCCACCTCGCCGCGCTGCTGGAACACGTTCACGCGGAAACGGCCGGAGTTCGGCACCGCCATCGCCATGTTCAGTTCGAGTTCCCGCTCGAATTCGGCGATCTGGGCTTCGTTCATCAGCGAATACGCGATCTTCTTCGCCATCCCGGCCGGCAGCGGCGCGCTGCCGAGCGGGATCAGTTCGCCTTCGACCTTGATGTTCACCGGCGCGCCGGAAGTCAGGAACATGTCCGAGGCGTTCTTCTCCGCCATCAGCTTCAGGAAATAGCCGATATCCATCACGTGATTCCCTGGTCGTGGCCGACGATTTGCGAAGGCGTCGCCGGCTTCCCACAATGACCGCGTCCCTGGATCACGACGCAAGGTCCCCAATGCGCCCAAGCTTCGCACACTTCGGTTCGACCCGGCACGCACTCGCCTGCGGCCTTGCGATGGCCTTCGCACTTGCAGGTTGCGCCAGCCTGCCGCCGCCGACCGCGGAACTCGATGCCGCGCAACAGGCCGTGGCGCGTGCGCAGGATGCCGATGCCGACCAATACGCCGCGGCGGACATTGCCCGTGCGCGGGAGGGGTTGGAGCAAGCGCAGGCCGCCATGGCGCGTGGCCGCGAGGATGAGGCCCGTGCATCGGCGCTGGCCGCGACCGCCGACGCGGACCTTGCGCGCGTGCGCAGCGCCGCCGCCCGCACGGATGCCGACCGCCGCCAGCGCCTGGCCGAACTGGCCGGTCTGCGGTCCCGCCTGCAGGTGGCTGCGGACGGGGTGCCGCCGGACCCGCTCGCGTGGCCGATCCAGGCGGACGGATTGGCCGCGCGCCTGCAGCAACTCGACGTCGATCCCCGGCTTTCGGCGTTCGCGCAGTACGAGCGCCTGCAGGCGCGGCAGGCGGTCGCCGCGATGGAGGCCGCGACGCGGCGCGAAATGCCCGCTGCAAGCCAGTTGGCCGAGCGCCGGGTCGCGATCGCGGAGCAGGCGGCCCGCATCGAGGCCGCGCGTCGGCAGGTCGACGCCCTGGATCGCGAGCGCAGCGAATTGCTGGTGGAAGCGAGCCGCCGCGATGCGGAGCACGCGCGTGCGGAAGCCGAGCGCTTGCGCCTCGAAGCGCAGGTGCAGGCCGAGGAGGCGGCGCGCCTGCGGGCGCAAGCCCAGCAGGCCGAGGCCGCGCTGGACGGTGCACAGGTCGAGCGCGATGCACAGGTCGCCGCTGCGCGCGAGCAGGAGGTCGCGCTGGCCCGCCAGGAAGCCGAACTGGTGGCCGGCGCCAAGCTGCCGCCGTCCCGGCAGGACGCGCGCGGGCAGGTGTTCACCCTGGCGGGGGAGGCGTTCGGTTCCGGGCAGGCGCAACTGACCGCCGGTGCGGCGGCCAGCGTGCGTGCGCTGGGGACCTACCTGGCGCGCCTGGGCTTCAGTGGCGTCGAGGTGGTGGGCCATACCGACAGCCAGGGCAATCCCGAGGCCAACCAGCGCCTGTCCCGGCAGCGGGCCGAGGCGGTTCGCGCCGGGCTGGCCGAGGCCGGCCTGGGGCGCGGCAAGACCTCCGCGCGTGGCGCCGGGGACGGCGAACCGGTGGCCGACAACGCCACCCCGGCCGGGCGTGCCCGGAATCGCCGGGTGGAGATCGTGATTCCGAATAATTGAGCGAAAACAATCGCTTGCGTCTATCGATCGGGCGGTCGCCTGCTCGGAAGCGCGTTCAGCGAAAGCGCTTGCGCCCTGCCGGGGGCAGGCGTAGTGTCGGTTCCCCAGATGGTCTTGAATCCGCAACCACCATCTGGCCGGAGACCGGCCGATGCATGACCCGTTCGACAACCCGGAGATCGCCGCCGCAAGCCAGGTGCTGCGCGGCGCGACCGGCAAGTCCGGGCGTGCCGATGACGTGGATCAATCCAATTTCCGTGCGCCCCGTGCCGTGACCCGCCGGGGCGTTCGCGTTTTTGCGGCCGCCCGGCGGGCGTCCGCAAGTTCCCGGCAGGCCCCACCTGCCCCAACCGCGCCGTTCCGGCCGTCCGGGCCGGACTCCGCATCGTAGAGACCTGAAAGGAGGTTTCCATGTTCGAAGGACAACCGCAGGCGGAACTCGAAGCGATGATGAAGGCCAGCCCCGAGTTCCGGCAGCTGTACTACCGGCACCAGGAGCTCGACAAGCAGGTGCTGGACGCCGAGCTCGGCGTGCTCCCGCTCGATGACATGACCCTGGGCCAGATGAAGCGCGAGAAGCTGGCCGCCAAGGAACGCCTGTTGCGCATGTACGAAAGCACGCACTGACCTCGATGCGGTCGGCGGGCGGCCTCCTCGTCGGCGGCCCGCCGGCCGCGCGACCCCGCGGCGAGGCGATTCCGCCGCGCTGGTAGAATCCGGGCCTGCGCAGACGCGATCGACCGCATGGCCATCCACGACTCCATCCTCGACCTGGTCGGCGACACCCCGATCATCCGTGCCCGCGGCCTCGACACCGGGCCGTGCACGCTGTACCTGAAGCTCGAGAGCCAGAACCCCGGCGGCTCGATCAAGGACCGCATCGGCCTGTCGATGATCGAGGCCGCCGAACGGCGCGGCGACATCAGGCCCGGCGATACCCTGGTCGAAGGCACCGCCGGCAACACCGGCATCGGCCTGGCGCTGGTCGCGCAGCAGAAAGGCTACAAGCTCATCCTGGTCGTCCCCGACAAGATGAGCCGCGAGAAGATCTTCAACCTCAAGGCGATGGGCGCGCAGGTCGTGCTGACCCGCAGCGACGTGGCCAAGGGCCATCCCGACTACTACCAGGACCTCGCCGCGCGGATCGCCGCCGAGACCCCGGGCGCCTACTTCATCAACCAGTTCGGCAACCCGGACAACCCAGCCGCGCACGAGCACGGCACCGGTCCCGAGATCCTGCGGCAGATGGCCGCGGTCGGCGGGCTGGATGCGATCGTGTTCGGCTGCGGGAGCTCGGGCACGATGACCGGCCTGTCGCGCTGCTTCGCGCAGCATTCGCCGGCCACCGAGTTGGTGCTGGCCGATCCGGTCGGTTCGATCCTCGAGGAATACATCAACCGCGGCACCCTGAGCGACAAGTCGGGAAGCTGGATGGTGGAGGGCATCGGCGAGGATTTCCTGCCGCCGATCTCGGACTTCACGCGGGTGCGCAAGGCCTACGCGATCAGCGACCGCGAGAGCTTCCACACCGCCCGCGAGCTGCTGGCGAAGGAGGGCATCCTCGGCGGCTCGTCGACTGGCACCCTGGTGGCGGCGGCGCTGCGCTACTGCCGCGAGCAGTCGACGCCGAAGAACGTGCTGGTATTCGTCTGCGACACCGGCAACAAGTACCTGTCGAAGATGTACAACGACTACTGGATGCTGGACAACGGCTTCCTCGACCGCACCCCGCATGGCGACCTGCGCGACCTGATCCTGCGTCCGTTCGCGCAGCGCGACACCGTGGTGGTCGGGCCGAACGACCTGCTGGTCACCGCCTGGCAGCGGATGAAGCTGTACGACGTGAGCCAGCTGCCGGTGATGGACGGCGACCGCATCGTCGGCATCGTCGACGAATCCGACATGCTGCTGCACGTCTACGGCGACGAGGCGCGCTTCCGCGACCCGGTCTCCGCCGCGATGGTCGGCAAGCTCGACCAGGTCGACGTGCGCGCGCCGATGGAATCGCTGCTGCCGGTGTTCGACCGCGGCCACGTCGCAATCGTGATGGACGGCCAGCGCTTCCTCGGCCTGATCACCCGCATCGACCTGCTCAACTACCTGCGCCGCCGCGTGCAGTGACCCCACGGATACGGATCCCTCGATGAAAACCCACGACCAGAAGGAACTCGGTCTCGGCACGCTGGCGATCCACGGCGGCCAGTCGCCGGATCCGTCCACCGGCGCGGTGATGCCGCCGATCTACGCGACCAGCACCTACGCGCAATCCAGCCCGGGCGTGCACCAGGGCTTCGAGTATTCGCGCACCCACAACCCGACCCGCTTCGCCTACGAGCGCTGCGTGGCGGCGCTGGAGGGCGGCAGCCGCGGCTTCGCGTTCGCGTCCGGGCTCGCGGCGACCTCGACCTTGCTGGAACTGCTGGACAGCGGCGACCACGTCATTGCGATGGACGACCTGTACGGCGGCAGCTACCGGCTGTTCGAGCGCGTCCGCAAGCGCAGCGCGGCGCTGGACTTCAGCTTCGTCGACCTCACCGATCCGGCGGCGTTCGAAGCCGCGATCACGCCGAAGACCCGGCTGGTGTGGATCGAGACCCCGACCAACCCGCTGCTGAAGATCGTCGACATCGCCGCGATCGCCGCCATCGCGAAGAACCACGGCCTGCTGGTCGCGGTCGACAACACCTTCGCCTCGCCGATCCTGCAGCGCCCGCTCGAACACGGCGCCGACATCGTCATGCATTCGGCGACCAAGTACCTCAACGGCCATTCCGACATGGTCGGCGGCATGCTGGTGGTGGGCGACAACGCCGAACTGGGCGAGCAGCTGGCCTTCCTGCAAAACTCGGTGGGCGCGGTGCAGGGCCCGTTCGACAGTTTCCTCGCCCTGCGCGGCCTGAAGACGTTGCACCTGCGGATGAAGGCGCATTGCGACAACGCGCTGGCGCTGGCGCAGTGGCTGCAGGGCCACGATGCCGTCGCCGAGGTGATCCACCCGGGGCTGGCCGCGCACCCGCACCACGCGCTGGCGGCCAGGCAGATGCACGGGTTCGGCGGCATGCTCTCGATCCGCCTCAAGGGTGGCTTCGAGTCGGCGAAGCGTTTCTGCGAGCGTCTCGAACTGTTCACCCTGGCCGAGTCGCTGGGCGGCGTCGAATCGCTGGTGAACCACCCCGCGGTGATGACCCATGCCTCGATCCCGCCGGCGCGGCGCAGGCAACTGGGCATCGGGGACGAGCTGGTGCGCCTGAGCGTGGGCATCGAGGCGCTGGAGGACCTGCGCCGGGACCTCGCGCACGCGCTGGCCTGAAGCTCAGGCGTCGAAGTCGATGCCGTGGCGGCGTGCCAGCGCGCGCCGCTCCCGCCGGAACCGCCATCGCAGCCAGCGCATCGCCCACCCCGCTGGTGGCGTGTAGTCGCCCACGAAGACCGGCGGGTAGGGCGTCCCGGGCGGCGGTGGCGGCACGCCGAGGAATCGGCAGGCCGACGCCACGCAGGCGCCCGGATCGGCGCGCAGGTGGTCGCTGCGCAGCACCAGCACCTGCGCACGCGGGACGTGTTGCAGCAGGACGTCCAGTTGCCGCGCATAGTCGCCGCGCAATCGGTACGCATGGCGACGCATCGGCGAGCTGCGCGAGAAATCGTCGTGGTGGCCGGCCAGCCGCCAGCGTTCGAGGAGCAGGGCCAGCCACAAGGGCCAGCGTTCCCTGCCACGCGATCGCTCCATGTGGTGGTGCGAGAGGGCGCGTTCCGCCGGCTCCCGCAGCAGCACGATCCAGCGCATCGCCGGGTTGTAGCGCGCGATGCGCGCGACCACGCGCGGGTGCAGGAGGTAGAACGGCGTCGCATCGCCGTGAAGCGCATCGGCGCGCGCGGGATCGAACAACGCCGTGCACCGCGCGTCGATGTCCGCGGGCAGCCATGCCTCGTCGAAGTCGGGCGCATCGAAGACATGCCCTTCCTTGCCGGTGGGCAGGCAGAGCGCCGGATGCGCGTCGAGGTAGCGGGCCAGGGCGGACGTGCCGCCCTTCTGCGCGCCGCCGATCACGAATCGCAGCAGGGGCTCAGCCGATGGCCGCATCGTTGCCGGCGGGCTGCACGTCCACGTCCACCGGCATCGGGAACAGGCCGCTGAAGCGCTCGATGGAATTTTCCACGACCTCGAACGACAGGTTCGATTCGTAGCGGCAGAGCACGCGCCGATGGTGCTGGTGGAGCGCCGGGGCCTGCACCAGCCGCGCGCGGACCCGGTAGATGCCATTCGCCAGCCGCGTGCGGAAGCGCAGGCCCACGCGCAGGCGCTCATACCCGGCCGTGCGCACGGGCAGGCGCACGCGTTGGCCGCTGAGCGGCACGCCCCGACCGTCGAGGATGTCGATGATGCAGGCGGCATCCTCCACCTCGGCGGCGACGTGCAGGTCAGCGTGGATTTCCAGCACGTCGTCGTAGCCCAGCGCCAGGTGGCGGGCGCCCCCCGCGAAATGCAGGGCGAGCACCCCGCCGTCCTCGCTGCGGAATCCTTCGACGATCCGGATCGGCCGCGATGCCCCTTCCCGCGCAGCCTTGGCGTGCACGCGGTAGAGGTATTCCTCGATGACCTCCTCGGGGCTTCCCTGCGTCGCGACCCTGCCCTCCTCGAGCAGGATCGCGCGCTGGCAGAAAGCGCGGATCGCATTGAGGTCGTGGCCGACGAACAACAGCGTCGTCCCGCGCGCCAGGGTTTCCTGGATCCGGGTCATCGCCTTGGCCTGGAAGGCCGCGTCGCCCACCGCCAGGGCTTCGTCCACGATCAGGATGTCCGGGTCGATGTGGACCTGCACCGAGAACGCCAGGCGCAGCGCCATGCCCGAACTGTAGGTCTTGACCGGCTGGTCCACGTAGTCGCCGATGTCGGCGAACGCGATGATGTCGGCGAGGCGCGCCTCCACCTGGCGGCGATCCAGCCCCAGGATCGCGGCATTGATGTGGATGTTCTCGCGCCCGGTGAGTTCGGGGTTGAAGCCGGACCCAAGCTCCAGCAGCGCGGCGACGCGGCCGTGCGTCTCGACCGTGCCGGTGGTGGCCGGCAGCACGCCGGCGATGATCTGCAGCAGGGTGCTCTTGCCGCTGCCGTTGAGGCCGACGATGCCCAGCGCTTCGCCACGCCGGAGCGTGAAACTGATGTCTCGCAGTGCCTCGTGGACGTGGATGCGTCGCCGTGCCGACGCCTGCAGCCGCGCGGCGAGGCCCGGCAAAGCGTGCGCGAGCAGGCCGCCGGCCCGATGCAGTATCGGCACGATCAGGCGCTGCGCGGGGCTGGCCCAGGTGCGGAAGGTCTTGGAGACCGCATCGACGCGGATCGCGACCGCATCGGCTGGCTCGGGCTGGGGGGAGTGCGGCATGGGCGGCGTATTGTGCCGCGCGTGGCGGGTGGCGGCCAGCCTGCCGCGCCCCAAAAGAAAACGGGCGGCCCGGAGGCCGCCCGTTGGTACAGCAAGTATTGCGTGACGCTTACGGACCGGAGTTGCCGAAGTTGCCGTCCGGGGTGGTCTGGCCACCGCTCGGGCCGTCGCTGCCGTTCGGGCCGCCCGGTTCATCGGTCGAACCGCCGTTGCCGTGGAAGTCCGGGGTGACTTCCTGGATGAAGTCGGACGGACGCTCACCCGGCTCGCTGGCGAAGGTGCCTTCGTTGTAGTCGCGATCGTACTGCTCACCGCGGGTGTCGCTGTCGGTGATGTTGGTCAGGACGCGCGGCAGGGCGCTGTTGACCAGGCTGGTGGCGACCAGGCCCGGGAACTCGGCGGTCACGACCGCACGCCACTTGCCATCGGTCGGGGCACCCCAGGCACCGACGGCGCCGTTGGTCCCGTTCTCGAGGTCAGCCGCATCCAGCTGCACCGACGCACCGGCCGGCACCCACACGCGGACCTGCGACGCGCCGCGAACGCCGGCGTTGTCGATGCCTTCCAGCGAGACCCAGCCGTCGGTCATGCCGCGGTTGGTCAGGCGGACGAAGCTGCGCTGGGTGGTGTTGCTGCCCGGGTTGATGGTGAAGATTTCCATCGTCGAGCCGTTGTAGCGCAGCGGCAGCAGGTTGCAGCCGGTCGGGCCGAACTGGGGCGTCTGGACCGCATTCGGACGGAAGAAGTTGGTGACGACCGTGTTGATGTGGTCGTCGATCACGCGGTCGGTGCCGGCGAAGGCGCACACGGTCAGGCGGTTCACGAACGAACCGGTCGCCAGGTTCAGGCCAGCCTGCGCCGCCGTGTACTGGAAGATCACGGTCTGGCCGGAGATGGTGCCGGCGTCGATGATGGTGCCCGACGAGCAGCTGCCCTGGACCAGGTACACCTCGTCATCGATGCCCGCGCCGTTCTCGAACGCATTCCAGTCGTCGCCGCCGTTGCCGGTGATGACGGTGGTGAACTGGTCGGTGACCAGGAAGGCGAAGTTGCCGGCACCGGTGTTGGTGATGGTCACGTCGCCCAGGTCGATGGTCTGCGAGTCGTAGTCGGTCTCGGACTGGAAGCTGCCGCCGGCCGAGTCGACCGCCGTGCCCAGCTTGCCGTCGAAGCTGAAGCGGGTCTTCGGGTACTGGCTCTCGTTCCAGTTGTCGGCAACGTCGATGTACTTGTCGACTTCCGAACCGACGCTGTCGGCGCAGGCCTGCACGCCGCTGACGCGGTTCAGGATGGTGCGCGACATGGTGGAGTTCACGAAGCGCGCGTCGTTCGAGATGTTGATCATCCAGAACTCGGCATCGACCTTGTTGGTCGCGCCGGTGGCGAACTCGTTCAGGCTGGTCAGGCGCGGGTTGTTCCAGGTCAGCAGCGTGCCGGAGCTCGGGTTGACCGGGTTCGGGGTGGTCGGGGTGAGGCGGAAGCTCGCGGTGGTGTTGCCGTTGCTGTAGCCGTCGAACGCGACGCTCCAGGTGGCGGCCAACGACGGATCCAGGACCAGGTCACCCGGCAGCGGCGGGTTGGCGGCGTCGAACAGAGCGCCGTCGGTGGTGGGCGAGCAGACCGGGACGTTGGTCGGCGGGCTGGTCGGGTTGACCATCGTGTCGTGCGGGTTGCAGCGGCTGTTCAGGGCCACGCGGACGGTGAAGCTGTCGCCGATGTTGGCGGCGTTGTCCGGCACTTCGATGTCGAAGACGATCGCCTGCGTCATCTGGTAGCTGTAGTTCGGCGCGAACAGCATCTGGTAGGCCACGTTCTCCGGGGTCGCCAGACTCGGGCTGGTGCCGTAGTTGTAGGCGGCAGCGGCGCCCGCCAAGCCCAGGCCGGCCACCAGGGCAACGGCGAGGGTGTTCTTCTTCATGCTAGACATGTCTAACTAACTCCTGTCAGTTGGTGTAGCGGATGTATGCAACTTGCTCCGATTGCACGGCCCTTGCCCGGTACCAGGAGGCAGGGCCTCCGGCAACCGGTGTCTCCCGTGGGAGCAGTATGACGTGGAATGGCGTTGGTTTTCGCGTCGGCTGCAGGCCGGGCGCAACTTCCCCCTTCTCCCCTGGTTGACCAAGTTGCACTGCGGACGCTAACCCACGGTTAAGGAATCGTCAATCCCTAGCCCTGTGAATGACTTGGGCTGCGGAGCGAAAGTGGTGCCGAATGTCGCGATCAGGGCGACCAAGCGCATGCGAGGGTTGCATGCGAGGCATTCGAACGGGATTCGATGCCGCCAGGAGCGGCCGGTTAGACTTTGCGACCGCCCGTCCTGCCCCGGCCCGAGTCCCCCGACGACGTGTTGAGCCACCTCGCCCATCCCTGGCGCCACCGCGCGCTCATCCAGATCCTGGCCTGGCGGGACATCAGCGGGCGCTACCGGGGCTCGCTGTTCGGTTCGCTGTGGTCCTTGCTCACGCCGCTGCTGATGCTCGGGGTCTTTACCTTCGTGTTCGGCGTGGTCGCCCCGACCCGCTGGCCCGGCGCGCAGGACCAGGGCATCGGCATGTTCGCGTTGCGCCTGCTGGCCGGCATGGTGGTGCACGCCCTGCTGAGCGAGGTGCTCAACCGCGCGCCCACCCTGGTGACCACCCAGCCGAACTACGTCAACAAGGTGGTGTTCCCGCTCGAGGTGCTGGGCTGGGTCGCCCTGCTGACCGCCCTGTTCCATGCCGCCATGGCGCTCATCCTGCTGCTCGTCCTCGACGGCCTGTTCGGGACCGGGTTCTCGGCGACGCAGTTGGCCCTGCCGCTGGTGCTGGCGCCGTTCGCCCTGCTCCTGCTGGGCCTGTGCTGGATGTTCGCCGCGCTAGGGGTCTACCTGCGCGACCTGGCGCAGCTGGTCGGTCCGCTGGTCATGGTCACCATGTTCCTCGGACCGGTGTTCTATCCCCGTGCGGCGATGCCGGCCGCGGCGCAGCCCTGGCTGGCCCTGAACCCGATCACCGTCCCGGTGGAACAGGTGCGCCGGGTCGTATTCGATGGCCAGTGGCCCGAATGGGGCGTCCTGGCGCAGTATGCGGCGATCGCCCTGGCCGTCTACCTGTTCGGCCTCTGGGCCTTCTCCAAGCTCAAGAAGGGATTCGCCGATGTCATCTGAGGCCGCGATGCGGACCGCTCCGCGCGACCGCCTGCTGGGCGAGCTCCTGCTCGAAGCCGGGCTGGTCGGCGCCAACGACTTGGAACGCGGGCTGGCCCTGCAGCAGAAGATCGGCGGGCGCATCGGCAGCGTGCTGATGCGGATCGGCGCGGTCAGCGAGGACAACCTGCTGCAGGTGCTGAGCCGGCAACTGGGCTTGCCGGTGATGGGGGCGGACGTGCCCGCCCCCGACGAGGACGTGGTGCGGGTGTTGGCGGCGCAGGCGCCGGTCGGCATCGATTGGCTGCTGGACCAGCAGGTGCTGGTCTGGCCGGGCGAGGGCAGCGACCTGTTCTGCGCGGCGCGCGATCCGCTGCAGCCCGCCTTGCGCGACTCGATGCGCCACGCGTATCCCGGCCGCCGCATCCACTGGTGCCTGTGCCGGGCGCAGGACCTCGAGCGGGCGCTGGACGGGCTGGCCCACCACGCCCGCAACGACGAGTTCGGCGGCGGCGACGAACAGCAGCTGCGCGCGATGGCCGAGGAGGCGCCGGTCGTCGAACTGGTGAGCAACCTGATGGCGCAGGCGGTGGAACAGCGTGCGTCCGACATCCACCTGGAGCCGGAAGAGCGGATCTTCGCCGTGCGCTTCCGCATCGACGGCGTCCTGCACACGCGCCTGCAGCTGCCGCGCGAACGCTTCGACGCGGTGGCCTCGCGGCTCAAGCTGATCTCCGGCATGGACATCGCCGAGCGGCGCCTGCCACAGGACGGCCGCCTGTCCACGCGCGTGGGCGGGCAGGAGATGGACATCCGCGTGTCCGCGCTGCCGGGCGTGCATGGCGAGTCGATCGTGATGCGCCTGCTGCCGAAGGAGCGCAAGGAGCTCGGGCTGGAGCGGCTCGGCTTCGAGCCCGACCACCTGGCGATGTTGAAGGCGTGGACGGCGGAGGCGAACGGCATCGTGCTGGTCACCGGCCCGACCGGCTCCGGCAAGTCGACCACCTTGTACGCGGCCCTCGCCGCGGCCAACGACGGCCTCAAGAAGATCATCACGGTCGAGGACCCGGTCGAGTTCCAGCTGCCCGCGATCACCCAGATCCAGGCGCACCCGGACATCGGCCTGACCTTCGCGAACGCCCTGCGCTCGATCCTGCGCCAGGACCCGGACGTGATCATGATCGGCGAGATCCGCGACCTGGAGACCGCGGAGATCGCGGTGCAGGCGGCGCTCACCGGCCACCTGGTGCTGAGCACCCTGCATACCAACGATGCGATCAGCGCGTTCACCCGGCTGGTCGACATGGGCGTCGAGCCGTTCCTGGTCGCCACCCCGATCCGTGCCGTGCAGGCGCAGCGCCTGGTCCGGCGCCTGTGCCCGCATTGCGCCCGGCCGCATGCGGTGCCGGCGCGCATCGAAGCCGAGGCGCGGGTGTTCGCGGAACGGGTGCTCCCGGGCGTCGCGCCGCGGTGGATGGAGGCCGTGGGCTGTTCGCAGTGCCTCAATACCGGGTATCGCGGGCGCCTGGGCATCTACGAGATGGTGCCGGTGACCGAGCGCATGCAGCACCTGATCGTGAGTGGCGCATCGGTCAACGACATGAAGGCCCTGGCGCGCGAAGAGGGCTGCCGCTTCCTGCGCGACGACGGCCTGCTGAAGGCCTGGCAGGGGTTGACCACGGTCGAGGAAGTCCTGCGCGTGGCGGGTAGCTGACGATGCCCCGTTACCACTACCAGGCCCTCAATGCCGAAGGCGTGAGCCTGGAAGGCATGCTGCGCGCCAACAACGAGCGCGAAGCCGCGCGCGCGCTGGAGCGCCGCGGGCTGGCGGTGATCGAAGTGCGCAGCGGCGAGGCTGGCGCGCGCGAACGGCGCGGCAGGTTGCGCCACGGCGACGTGATCCTGGCCCTGCAGGAATTGGCGACCATGCTCACCTCCGGCGTGAGCATCGCGGATGCGGTGGGCAGCCAGGCGCTGGGGGCGCACCACCCGCGCATCGTCGAGGCCTTCGCCGGGATGTCGCGCGACCTGCAACGCGGCCAGGCATTCTCCGCGACCCTCGCCAAGTGCGGGCTGCCGCTCCCCGAGTACGTGGTGCAGCTGGCCCGCGCCGGCGAGTTGACCGGCGAACTCGGCAAGGCCCTGCGCGACGCCGGCACGCAGATGGAATACGAGCAGCAGCTGCGCAACGAGATGCGCAACGCGCTCATCTACCCCGCGGTTCTGGTGGTGGCGGGCGTGGCCGCGGTCGCGATCATGTTCATCTTCGTGGTGCCGAAGTTCGCCTCGTTGCTGCAACAGGCGAAGGACCTGCCGCTGCTGGCGTGGGTGGTGCTGGCATTCGGGACCTGGACGCGAGAACACTTCTGGCTGCTCGTGCTGGCGATCGTCGGCGTGGGTGGTGGCCTGGCCTGGGCGCTGCGCAAGCCCGAGTTGCGCGCGCGGGCGATGGACGCCATGTCGCGCTGGCCGGTGGTCGGCCCGTGGCTGGTCGAGGCCGACACCGCGCGCTGGGCGAAGGTGCTCGGTGCACTGCTCGGCAACAAGGTGCCGCTGATGCGCGGGCTGGAGCTGGCCCAATCGGGCCTGCAACTGCCGCAGCGCCGCGCCCGCATGGGCGAGGTCACCCGTGCGGTGCGTGGAGGTGCCTCGCTCGCCGACGCGCTGGAGGACCACGATGCGCTGACCGCGACCGGGTACAACCTGGTCCGGGTCGGCGAGCGCTCCGGCAAGCTCGCATCCATGCTGGATTCATTGGCCCGCCTGTATGAAGAGGCCGGCCGCAACCGCATGAAGCGCGTGCTGATCCTGCTGGAGCCGATCGCCATCCTGGTGATCGGCAGCGCGATCGGCACCATCATCCTCGGCGTCATCCTCGCCATCACCAGCGCCAACGACCTTGCCGTCTGAGGCAGACACCGCACACAGGGGCAACCGATGCAACCTCGCCGCGTTCCTTCCATGCCGCGCCAAGCCGGCTTCACCTTGCTCGAGATGATCGTGGTGCTGGTCATCATCGGCCTGATCATGGGCCTGGTCGGGCCGCGGCTGTTCGGCCAGGCCGACAAGGCCAAGGTGCAGACCGCGGAGACCCAGGTGAAGATGCTCCGCGGCGCCCTGCAGACGATGCGGCTCGACATCAGCCGTTGGCCCACCGAGCAGGAAGGCCTGGCGCTGCTCACGACCAAGCCCGCGAATGCGGAAGCGGCGCAGGGATGGGCAGGGCCCTACCTGGACGAGGAGGTGCCGCAGGATCCCTGGGGGCATCCCTACCAGTACGCACCGCAAGCCAGCGGCAACAACCCGTTCACCCTGTATTCGTATGGCGCCGATGGCAAGCCGGGTGGGGAAGGCCAGGACGCGGACATCGGTTACGTCGCCGGCGTCGCCGCCGCGAACTGACGCGACGGGATGGACCCGCGCGGCTTCACCCTGCTGGAGATGATCGTCGTGCTCGCCATCCTCGGGTTGGCGACCGCGCTGGTCGCGCCGTCGGCGCTGCGTGGCATCGACAGCTGGAAGCGCCAGGCCGAGCTCGATTCCCTCGTGGACCAGGTGCGTGCCTTGCCCGGCACTGCGCGCGCGCGCGGCAGGGCGATCCTGGTCTCCACCGAGACCCTGGCGTCCGACCAGCCGCCGCTCCGCATCGCGCCGGAGTGGACCCTCGCGGTCGACAAGCCCTGGCGCGTGGGGGCGAATGGCGTGTGCGAAGGCGGGCAAGTGCGCGTCGGCAATGCCTATGGCAGCCGGACGCTGGACGTTGCGGCACCGTTCTGCGACCCGGTCGTGCGGCCTTGAGCGAACGACGCGAACACTTGCGCAGGTCGCGCCCGCCGGCGCCCGCCGTGCGGATGGTCGGCGGCTTCACGCTGCTGGAGGCGATCGTCGCGCTGGTGGTCTTCAGCATGGGCGCATTCGCGCTGTACGGTTGGCTGTCGACCAACACGATCGCCTTGCAGCGCATCCGCGACAGGCAGCAGGTGGAAGTCGCGATGCACTCTGCGCTGGACCTCATCCGGCGCAGCAATCCCATGGAAACGCCAGCGGGCCAGCGCCAGCTCGGCGACCTCACGGTCACCTGGAACAGCGAGCCGGTGGAGCCGCCCAAGCCCGGCGTCGACCAATCCGGCACCCCCGATGTCTTCATGGTCGGCCTGTACGACGTGCAGGTGCGCGTGACCCGCGGGGGCGATCAGCTGCATGCCTTCCACGTCCGCCAGGTGGGTTGGCGGCAGGTGCGCGAGGTGGGCGACCTGTGAGCGCGCGAGGCATCCCCTGCATCGCCGCGCGCGGTCGCGGCACCGGTTTCACGCTGATGGAAATGCTGGTCACGCTGATGCTGGTGTCGTTCGCCACCATGCTCATGTTCCAGATGCTGGGCAGTTATCGGGTCGCGCGCGAGCGCGTGCAGGCGCAGGCCGGCGGAATCGACCGCCAGGTGTTGTTCCAGGACTGGTTCCGCGACAGCGTGCACGGCCTGTTCATCAACGAGGACCTGCGCTTCGACGGGGACGGCAAAGGATTCCGCGGGACCTCGCTGAACCCGCTGTACGCGCCGGAGGGCAGTCCCACCCCGGTGGAATGGACGATCGTGCCGCGCGATGGCGGCGTCGTGGTGGCCTACGTGGAGGATGGCGCGTCGCGTTGGGCGTTGCCGTTGTCGAACACGGGGGAGGCGAAGTTCGCCTACCTGGACGAGGCGGGCGTGCTGCATGCGACCTGGCCGCCCAAGCGCGGCCTGCAGGACGCGGGGCCGACGCTGCCGGCGGCGGTGGTGCTGTCGCGTGGCGACGAGGGCCGCGATGGGGTGCAGGCGGCCGCCGTGCTCGGGCCGCTGAAGCCACCGGTGCGGCTCTACGGCGACGAGGAACTCGAATGACCCCGATGCGTCGTCCCGCGGGGTTCGTGCTGGTCCTGGTGCTGGCGATGCTGGTCGTGCTCGGCTTGCTGGCGGGCGGCATCGCCGCGGTCACCGCGCGCCTCGTGGCGCAGGCGCAGGAGCGCGCGCAAGGCATGCAGGACGCAGTGGACATCGCCAGCACGCGCGCGACCGTGATCTACCTGCTGACCACCCAGCGCATGACCCTCGGCGGGGTCACCGTCGACAACCTGGTCTCGATGGGCGATGCCGGCGTGCGGCCGATCGAGTCGACCGCCGACCTGGAGTCCTCGTTGCCGGTCGGCAGCGAACTCGCGCTCGACGGGCGCGTCTACCAGGGGGTGGGCGGCGCGCGCTTCTCGCTGCAGGACGACTACGGCTTGTTCGGGGTCAACTGGAATCCGCCCTGGATGCTTGACCGCCTGCTGGCGCAGGGCGGGGTGCGGTCGGTGCCGGGCGTGACCCTGCAGAACCGGCTGCTCGACTACCAGGACAAGGACGACCTGTACCGCTTGAACAGCGCCGAAGCCGATGGCTACCGCAAGGCGGGCCTGCCCCCGCCGACGAACCGCCCGCTGGCGACGCCGATGGAATTGCTGCGCGTGATGGGATGGGCGGAGGCGCTGTCCTTCATGCCGCCCGCCGAGATCAACGACACCCTGAGCGTGGACAACGTGGCGGTGGTCAATGTCAACACCGCGCCGGAGCGCGTGTTGCGCACCATCGATGGCGTCGACGAAGGCATGGCGCGACGCGCGATCGCGTACCGGAAAGTGCAACCGTTCCTGACCGAGACCGCCTTTTTCGAGTTCCTCGGCCTGCCCAAGTCGGCAGAAGCGCCGGTCGCCGTGTATCCTGCGATGTCGGGCACTTTGAAGCTATGGCCTTCGCATGGGGGGCAGGTGGGCGTGGTGCACTGGACGTTGACCCCGATCGAGGATCGCGGTCGCCCCTGGCGTGAGGATTATGAGCTCATCCAATCCCAAGCAACCGCTCAGGACGACGTGGCTTACCCGGTTCGCTCGCGGCTTTTCGCCGAGCCGGTGGCTGCGCGCAAGTGAGGGCCTGCAGCGACTGAGCGAGGGCGGCGGCGGGCAGGAATGGATCCTCGCGCGCGCCTTCTGCGCCTACACCGTCCTCGACGGCGCGGCGGTCCCGCCGCGCAAGCGGCGCGCCTTCGCCGAGATGTCGGTCGCCCGCTGGGCCCCCTTCGCCGACGTGCAATCGCACGTCGAATGGATCGGCGACAAGGCGATGGTGTGGGCGTGGTCGCGGAGCCGGGTGCTGGCGGGCGAGGATGGCGAACCTTTGCCGCCGCCGCGCCGGATCCTGCCGGAATCGTTGTTGCGCGGCGCGCCGCAGGAGCACGGCGAAGCGCTCGCCGCGATGGCGGATGGCTGCGAGGGTCGGGTCTGGCGCGGCGGCGTGATGCAGGCGTCGCGCTGGTGGCCCGCCGCGCCCGAGCTCCACGAGTGGAATGAGTTCCGGCGGGGCGCCGGTTTGTCGCCTGCGGCGATGGTGCCGGATTTGCAAGCCCTCGCGCTCGGCGAGCGCACCTGGAGCGCGCAGCGCAGGGTCGATTTCGGGGATGCCCTCGGGCAGTACCGCAATTACCTGGTGGCAGGCGCCGCCGGCCTCGCTGCAGCGGTGTTTTCCGCGTTGCTGGTGGGCGCGTTCGCGCTGAAGGCATCGATCTGGCAGGTCGAACGCGACATCGCCGACCGCGAGAAGGCGCTCGAGAAGATCATCAATGCCCGCGATGCCGCCTTGCAGGCGCAAGGCGCGATCACGCAGGCGCTCGCGCTGCGGCCGCCGGCGGGACAGCTGGAACTGCTGTCGCTCATGCCGCGGCTGTTCCGCGGCAACTGGCAGCTGGTGGAGTGGAAGATGCCGGATGCGCAGACGCTCGAAGTCACCGCGCGCATGGCCAATCCGGACCCGCGGGCCATCGTCTCCGCCTGGGAGGATTCCAAGCGCTTCGCCGACGTGACCGCGCAGCTGGGGCGGCAAGCCGATACCGTGGTGGTCAAGGCGCGCGTGCTGCGCGACAGCGCCGGGGGCAAGCCATGAGCGCGGCCGTGCCGAAATTCCTGCGCCAGGCGCATGAGGAATGGCGCGCGAATCCTCGCTTGCGCTGGGGCGCGCTGGTGGCCGGTGCGATCGCGGTGGTGTACCTGTGCCTGCTCCTGGTGGACTGGCGGCGCGACCTGCACGAGCAATACCAGCAACGGACCCTCCAGCTCTACAAGATGGCGGCGCTGTCGGGCCAGGAAGCCTGGCTCGTGCGCGCCGATCGCGCGCGCGCCGTGGCCAAGGCGGTCGATGCGGAAATCCCGCGCGCAACCACCATCGGCCTGGCCGAGGCCGAAGTGCAGACCACCGTGCGGCAACTGTTGAATGCCTTTGGCGGCAAGCTATCCAGCGATCCCAAGCCTTCGGTGCAGGTCGCGGGCCAGCCGGGCCTGTGGCGGGTGCCGTTCACCCTGCGCGGGATCACGAGCCAGGCGCAGATGCTGGAGATCCTGCGCAGGATCGAGAGCTCCCAGCGCCTGATGGTGGTGGAGGAGTTCTCCTTCAGTTTCGTGCAGGGCGCACCCAACCTCACGCTGACCGGAGTCGCCTATTTCCGGATCGGGCCGCAGGCTGCAGCGGCAGGAGGCAAGCGTGCGCCTGGTTGACGCCATCCGCCATCGCCCGTGGCTCGCGGCGGTGCTTGGCGGCGCCCTGCTGGGCGGCGTGATCGGCCTGTTCCTGCCGATCCGCGCCGCGGATCCGCCCAAGGCCGATGCCGTGGACTGGACCCTGCCGACCGCGCAGTCGCTGAAGCGGTTCCGCGAGGACCAGTACCAGCTCGTCCGCGGCGCCCGCTACTGGGGCGAATTGGCGGCGGCCGGCGGTCGTCGCGCGGCGCCCCTGAACTGGACGCCCGTGGCGATCCTGACGCGTCCATCGGTGCGCGTGGCGGTTTCGGTGGCCGGGAAGAAAGAGACCCAATGGGTGCGGCTCGGCGAAGCGCTGCCGGATGGCGCGACCCTGGTGTCGGTGACCCGCGACCGCATCTGGTTCGAGAAGGACGGTTGTCGCCGCGAGCGTCCGCTGTACCCGGGCAAGCCGGACAAGGCGACCGCCGCCGCGGATGCGTGCATCGGAGCGCCCGCCGCCACACCCACGACGCCAGCGGTGTCGCGGCGCCCGTTGCCGGCACCCGCCGGCAAGACCCCCTGATTACCTTGCGAACAAGGCTTGGCATGAACAGTTTCCGACCTTTCCTCGCTGCGACCGGCATTGCATTGCTCGCGGGCGCGTGTGCCGCGCCGAGCATGCTGGCGGTGCCCCAGCCCCTGCCCGCGCCGGCATCCAGCGGCGCAATGAACGAAGGGCTCGGCATGCAGGGTGACGAGCCGTCGTCGCCACAGGCCACCGGCCTGCGGCGCACCGACACCCCGCGGATGCCCGGCCTGGCCGGCGCGGATGCGCGGGGCGTGTTGGTCGCCGGTGCGGCCGGGGAGCCGATGCCGCCGCTCAAGGGCGGCAGCGTCAACGTCAATATCGAAGGGATGCCGGTTCCGGCCTTCATCAACGAGTTCTTTGGCGCGATCCTCGGCGCCGGGTTCCAGATGGACCCGCAGGTCGCGAAGATGAACGACCTGGTGACGCTGCGTACGTCCGGGCCGCAAACCCCGCAAAACTTTTATCGGCTCGCGGTGCAGGTCCTGCGGACCTATGGCGTGGCCACCGACTACAGCTCGGGCCTGGTGTTCTTCTCGCGCGCCCGCGACGGCGCCGGCGGCGTGCCGCCGCTCGTAGTCAGCGGCCGCGCCCTGCCAGAGGTCCCGATCAGCCATCGCCCCGTGTTCCAGTTGGTCGAGTTGCAGTCGGCGCGGGCCACCGACGTGACGACGTTGTTGAACGTCGCGTTCAAGACCGAAGGACTGACCATCCAGGCGGATTCCAACCGCAACGCGATCATGCTGATGGGGCGCCCGGAACTGGTGCGGCAGGCCCTCGACGCGATCAAGGTCTTCGACTCGCCGTTCATGCGCGGCCGCCAGAGCGCACGCCTGGAGCCGGCCTTCGTGACCGCCGGCGAATTGTCCAAGCGACTGATCGAAGTCCTCGGCGCCGAAGGCTACGCGGCGGCCCTGTACGGCAACAGCGTGAGCAACGCAGCGGTGCTCGTGCTGCCGCTGGAAGCCTCGAACTCGGTGCTGGTGTTCGCCGCCGATCGTGCCGTGCTCGAACACGCGATCGCGTGGTCGCGCGACATCGACAGGCCGAACCCGACGGGCGGCACCGACGGACTCTTCTACTACCTGGTGAAGAACACCCAGGCCAAGGAGATTTCGGAAACCATCAACGGCGTGCGCAGCGCCAAGTCGGGCGGCTCCACGCGCAACGCGATCGATGGCAGCCAGGTGGGCGTCCCGCCGCCGCCGGTCGTGGAGCAAGTCCCGGCCAACGCCCAGTCGTCCTCCGGCAGCGGCGACCTGGCGCGCGGCAAGCTCACCCTGGACGAGCCGCGCAATGCCCTGATCTACCAAGGCTCCGCGACCGACTGGGGGCGCCTGCTGCCGCTGATCCAGCAGATGGACCGCGCGCCACGGCAAGTCATGGTGGAGGTCACGATCGCGGAAGTGACGCTGACCGACAACGAGGATTTCGGCATCGCCTGGAAGGCGCTGACCAACAGCGGCATCTCCAACGGACAGATCCAGTCCGGCACCTTCAGCGGCCTCGGCGGCAGTGGGCTGACTTACCTGCTCGACATCGGCGGGCAGACCCGCGCCACGCTCAAGGCGATGGCCGAGAAGGGACGGGTCAACATCCTGTCGACGCCGCGCCTGATGGTGAAGAGCGGCGAGGAAGCCTCGTTCGACGTCGGCACCGAAGTACCGACGATCACCTCGCAAGCGACCTCGGGCATCCAGACCGACGGCAACACCGGGATCATCCAGAACGTGCAATACCGCAAGACCGGCATCCTGATCACGATGAAGCCGGTGGTCTATTCCGATGACCGGGTCGACCTCCAGTTGCGGCAAGAGGTCAGCGAGGCGCAACCGCTCGGCGCCGATGCCTCGGTGAAATCGCCGTCGATCTTCAACCGGTCCTACAGCACCAACCTCAGCCTCAAGGACGGCAGCGCGATCCTGATCGCCGGACTGATGTCGCAGAAGGAAACCACCGGCGACGCCGGCGTGCCGTACCTCAAGGACGTGCCGGTGCTGGGCAACTTGTTCAAGACCCAGTCCCGCGAGCGCAGCAAGACCGAGCTGGTGCTGATGGTGGTGCCCTACATCATCGAGACGGACACCGAAGCCGAGGAGCTCACCCGTTCGCTGCGCCAACGCTTCGAGTTGATCGACCTGTCGCTGCCGGGACCGTCGCCGACCACGCAAGTCATGCCGTCGACGCCGGTGTCGCAACCCGCGCCCCAGCGCTGAGGCCGACGCGCCGTGGGGACTGCGCAGGCACAACCCGGGCGGCGGCGCCCGGCGGACGAAGGGCGGGCCACCGGCCGGCAGGTCGGGGTACTCGTGCTTGGGATGCACCGCAGCGGGACGTCCGCGCTGACCCGCTTGCTCGCCCTGCACGGCATCGCCCTGGGCGACGCGCTGTTGCCCGCGGCGGTGGACAACCCGACCGGATTCTGGGAACACCGCGAGGTCGTGGCGCTGCACGAACGCCTGCTCGCCGCACTCGGACGCGCCTGGGACGATCCGCGCGCCCTGCCGCGTGACTGGCTGGAGCATCCGGCGGCGCGGGAGGCGCAGGCGGGCATCGGGGCATTGCTGGACCGCGAGTTCGCCGGGCATCCCGCCTGGGCGGTGAAGGACCCGCGGCTGTGTCGGTTCGTGCCGCTGTGGCGGCGGGCGATGGCCGAACGCGGGATCGACGCGGTGGCGGTGTTCGCCCTGCGCCACGCCGACGAGGTGGCGGCGTCGCTCGAAGCACGGGATGGCTTGCCGCGCGGCGTCGGCCATCTGTTGTGGGCGCGCTACCTGCTGGATGCCCTCGCAGGCAGCGAGGGCATGGCCCGGCATGCGATCCGCTACGACGCGCTGCTTGCCGACTGGAGCGGCGCAATGCGCGCACTCGTCGACGCCACCGGCTTGCGCCTGCCGCATCCCGCGGATCCGGACACCGTGGCTGCGTTCCTGTCGCCGACCCTGCGCCACCATGCCGCGACGAACGAACCGCCGGCGCTGGTCGCGCCGCTGCAGGCAGCGCTGGAGGAGGGCGTGGCGCCGCTCGACGCCGCCGCCCGCGCCACCGCAGTTTGCGAGGCGCGATGGGCGCCGGCGGAAGCCGCGCTGGACGGGCTGGCGGAGATGCTGGCGCATGCGCGTGCGCAAGCGGGGGAGGCGCAGGCGATGGCCGGCCGCCTGCAGGGCGAACTCGACCAGCAAGGTCGATGGGGCGCTGGCCTGGTCGATGAACTGGCGACCCTGCAGGCCAACCACCGTGCGTTGCAGGCGGAGCATGCCGACGCGGTCCGCTGGGCGCAGGACCTGGATGCCGCGATGGTGGACCTGCGCGCGGACCTCGCGAAGGTCGAGTCAGACCGTCGCGAAAAGCTGGCATGGGCGCAGGCGCTGGATGCGGCCCTGGCGGACGTGCGTGCGGACTTGGCCAAGGTCGAGGCCGACCGCCGCGAAAAGCTGGCATGGGCGCAGGCGCTGGATGCGGCCTTGGCGGACGTGCGTGCGGACTTGGCCAAGGTCGAGGCCGACCGCCGCGAGAAGCTGGCCTGGGCCGAGGCGCAGCAACGCGAGTTGGCGGCCCTCGGCCTGGCCTATCGGCAACTCGAGGCCGATCGCGACGAGAAGCTCGCCTGGGCGCGCCGCGCGGATGCCGATGCGGTCGCGGCGCAAGTGTCGATCGAAGGCCTCGGTGCCGCACTGGCGGAGGCCAATGACGCGCGTCTGGAAGCCAACGCCTTGCTCGGTGAGGCCAGCGCGCGCGCGCAGGCGCTCGAGGCCGACGTGGCGGGCTTGCAGTCCCGCCTGCAGGCCGAGGAGCGCGCACTCGAGGCCGAGCGTCGCCACGCCGACGCGGTCACCGGCTTCGCGCGCGAACTCGTGCAATCGACCAGCTGGCGCGCGACCGCGCCCTTGCGGCGTTTGCTGGCCAAGTGGCGGGGCGTCTCCGCCGAACCGGTGTTGCCCGCGCGGCCCGCCGGCGCCGCGCGGGTGGCGCCGGCCCCCGTGCCAGCGGACGGGCCCGCTCCGGCCGCATCGATGCCTACGCAGCAAGACCTCGGCCCCATGCACTTCGCGGGCCTCGCGTTCCCGGCGGTCGAAGCGCCGACGGTCACCATCGTCATCCCGACCTGGGGCAAGCCGGACTACACCGCGCGCTGCCTGCGCTCGCTGCAGGCGCATCCGACGCTGGCCAGCGCGGAAGTGCTGGTGCTCGAGGACGCGTCCGGCGATCCGGCCATGGCCGCGCTGCGCGCCGTGCCGGGCCTGCGCTACCACGAGAATCCCGAGAACCTCGGCTTCCTGCGCTCCTGCAACCAGGCGCTCGAACTGGCCCGCGGCGAATACGTCTGCTTCCTCAATAACGACACCGAAGTCACCCCGGGCTGGCTGGATGCGCTGCTGGAGGTGTTCGACCTGCACCCGGATGCCGGGGTCGCCGGCTCCATGCTGCTGTTCCCCGATGGCCGGCTGCAGGAAGCCGGCGGCATCGTGTGGCGCGATGCGTCGGCGTGGAACTACGGCCGGCTCGGCGATCCCGACGCCACCGAGTTCAACTACGTGCGACGCGTCGACTATTGTTCCGGCGCGTCCCTGCTGCTGCCGCACGCGTTGTTTGCGCGGCTGGGCGGCTTCGACCCGCGTTACGCGCCGGCTTATTGCGAGGATTCCGACCTCTGCTTCCGGGTCCGCGAGCTCGGCCTGCAGGCTTACTACACGCCATTCTCGCGGGTGGTGCACCACGAAGGGATCTCGCACGGCACCGACACCGGCGGCGGGGTGAAGGCCTACCAGGTGCGCAACCAGGCGACCTTCCGCGCACGCTGGGAAGATGCGCTCGCGGCGCATTTCCCGAACGCCGAGCAGGTCGCGCGCGCGCGCGACCGCGCATGGGACCGACCGGTGGTGCTGGTGGTCGACCACTACGTGCCGCAACCCGACCGCGACGCCGGCTCGCGCACGATGGTCGCGTTCATGCAGTCCTTGCTGGATGCCGGCGCGGTGGTCAAGTTCTGGCCGGACAACCTCTGGCACGACCCGGTGTACACGTCGCGGCTGCAGGCGATGGGCGTGGAAGTCTTCCACGGCGCGCGCTGGCGCGAGGGCATCGGCGCGATGCTGCGCGAGACCGGGCTCCGGCCCGACGCGGTGCTGCTGTCGCGGCCCGACGTGGCCGAGGCGCACCTCGACGCCGTGCGCGCGCTCGCTGGCTGCGCGGTCGCCTACTACGGACACGACCTACATTTCCGGCGCATGCACGAACAGGCCGCGCAGGCCGGCGGCGACGATGCCGCGCGCCTGCAGCGGGAGGCGGATGCGATGCAGGCCCGCGAACGCGCGCTGTGGCGGCGCCACGACGTCGTGCTGTATCCCTCCGAGGACGAGGCGGCCCAGGTACGCGCGCTGGAACCCGCGGTCGATGCGCGCGCGGTCTTGCCGTATGCCTACGACCGATTCGTCGATGATGCGATGCCGGCAGGTCGCGCCGGCGTGCTGTTCGTCGCCGGCTTCGCGCATCCGCCGAACGTGGATGGCGCACGCTGGCTGGTGGAAGCGATCATGCCGGCGGTGTGGGCGCGGCGTCCCGGCGTGCGCCTGTCGCTGGTCGGCTCGAACCCGACCGCAGAGGTGTTGGCTCTCGCCGGCGAGCGGGTCGAGGTGACCGGGTTCGTCAGCGACGCCGAATTGCAGCGCCGCTATGGCGCGGCGCGGGTGGCGGTGGTGCCGCTGCGCTTCGGCGCCGGCGTCAAGAGCAAGGTCGTGGAAGCGCTGCAGCAGGGGTTGCCGCTGGTCACCACCAGCGTGGGCGCGCAGGGGCTGCCGGGCGTGGAAGCCGCATGCACCGTGGCCGACGACCCGGCGGCGCTGGCCGACGCGATCCTCGCGTGGCTGGATGACGACCAGGCCTGGTTGTCGGCATCGCGCGCCGGGGCGGCGTATGCCGGGGCGAGGTTCTCGCGCGCGGCGCTGCAGGCTACCCTGCTCGGGGCGCTGGGGATCGCAGCGCGGGAGGAACGGGCATGATCGTGCGGGCACGCGCGCCGTTGCGGCTGGGATTGGCCGGTGGCGGGACCGATGTCGCGCCGTATTGCGACTTGCACGGCGGCTACGTGATGAACGCCGCCATCGACAAGTACGCGCATGCGACGATCGAAGCCGGCGACGCGCTGGTCGAGCTGCATGCGCTCGATGGCGGCGTGCAGGCCAGTTGCGCGCCGGCCGCCCTCGAGGTCGCTCCGGGGCCGTTGCAGTTGCTGGCGGGCGTGTACCTGCGCATCAGCCGCGACTTCCTCGGTGGCGAACGCCCGCCACTGCGGATCCGCACCTGGTCGGATGCGCCGCCGGGTTCGGGCCTGGGCGCGTCCTCGACCCTGGTGGTCGCGCTGGTGGCGGCATTCGCGGAGTACTTCGCGCTGGGCCTCGGCGAATACGAAGTCGCGCACCTGGCCTACGAGGTCGAGCGCCAGGACCTGGCCCTGGCCGGCGGCAAGCAGGACCAGTACGCGGCGGCGTTCGGCGGCTTCAACTTCATGGAGTTCCATGCCGGCGACCGCGTCATCGTCAATCCCCTGCGCATCAAGGACTGGGTGCTCGCCGAACTCGAGGCCTCGCTGCTGCTGTATTTCACCGGCGTGTCGCGCGAGTCGGCGCGGATCATCGACGAGCAGTCACGCAACGCGGAACGCGGGGCCGCCGAGGCGCTGGACGCCATGCACGCGCTCAAGCGCGAGGCGGTGCAGATGAAGGAGGCCCTGTTGCGCGGCGACCTGCGCGCCTTTGCCGCCACCCTGCAGCAGGGTTGGGAGGCGAAGAAGCGCATGGCCAGCAGCATCAGCAACCCGATGATCGATGCGCTCGAAGCAACTGCGCGCGCGCATGGCGCCACCGCGACCAAGGTCTCGGGCGCGGGCGGCGGCGGCTTCATGATGTTCGCCTGCGACCCGGTCGACCGCATCCGCCTGGCGCGTGCGCTGCAGGGCGAAGGCGGTCGCCTGCTGGATTTCCACTTCAACCCGGCCGGGGCAGTGGCCTGGAGGGTGCCGTGAAGGATTACATCGACGCCGAGTTCCGCAAGGCCTTGGCCAACATGCAGGCGCTGGCGGCGGATGCGCCATTGCATGCCGACCTGCAGCGCGCGGTGGAGGCCTGCGTGGAAGCGTTGCGCGGCGGCGGCAAGCTGCTGTTCTGCGGCAATGGCGGCAGCGCCGCGGACGCGCAGCACTGGGCCGGCGAACTGGTCAGCCGGTTCTACTACGACCGGCCCGGGCTGGCGGCGATCGCGCTGACCACCGACACCAGCATCCTCACCGCGGTCGGCAACGACTACGGCTACGACTACACCTTCGCCCGCCAGGTCGAGGCGCTCGGCCGCGCCGGCGACGTGCTGGTCGCGATCTCCACGTCCGGCAACTCGCCGAACGTGCTGCGGGCCGCCGAGGCCGCGCGCGCGCGCGGCATGCGCGTGCTCGCCTTCACCGGTCGCCACGGCGGCACGCTGGCGCCGCTGGCCGACATCGCCTTCCGCATGCCCTCGGACGAGACGCCGCGGATCCAGGAAGGCCACGAGTTCGTCGGCCATTTGCTCTGCGCGCTGGTCGAGGCGCGCATGCATCCGCGCGATGCCGGCTGACGAGGCCATCGTCCTCGCCGGCGGCTTCGGCACGCGCCTGCGCGGGATCGTCGACGACCTGCCGAAACCGCTCGCGCCGGTCGCCGGCCGCCCGTTCCTGGCGCGCCTGCTGGATCGCCTCGCCGGCGACGGCATCCGTCGCTGCATCCTCGCCACCGGCTACCTCGCCGAGCGCATCGAGGCCGTGGTCGGCCCGCGCTGGCAGGGCATGGAGATCGCGTATTCGGTCGAACCCGCGCCACTCGGCACCGGTGGCGCGATCCGGCTCGCCGCGCGCCTCCTGCAGGGCAGCGGCACGCATGTCCTGAACGGCGATACCTGGCTGGCGTACGCGCCCGCGGCGCTGGAGGCGGCGGCGCGATCGATCGATGCGCCGATGGCGATGGCCCTGGCCCGGGTGGACGACGTCGCCCGCTACGGCGCCGTGGACATCGACGCCGGCCGCGCGGTCGCCTTCCGTGAGAAGGGCGAGCGCGGCCCGGGCTGGATCAACGCGGGCTGCTACTTCCTGGATGCCCGCGCGCTGGACGCGCTGCCGGCGACGCAGGCGTTCTCCTTCGAACATGCGGTGTTGCAGCCACGCGTCGCGCGCGGCGAGGTGGCGGCCTTCACCGCGACCGCGGGCTTCATCGACATCGGCGTGCCGGAGGATTTCGCGCGCGCGCAGGGCTTGTTCGCGGACGCGCCGTGACCGCGCCGGCGATCCGCCCGCCCTATCTCGACCCGGCCGCCGATGCGCTGCTGGCGGCGGCGCCGACGCCGCGCCGCGCCCTGTTCCTGGATCGCGACGGGGTGGTCAACGTCAACCACGGCTATGTGCATGCGCCGGCGCAGACCGATTGGGTGCCCGGCATCTTCGCGTTGGTCGCCGCGGCCGCCGCGCGCGGTTACCTGGCGATCGTGGTGACCAACCAGGCCGGCATCGCGCGCGGGCTGTACGACGAAGCCGCCTTCCTCGACTACACCGCGTGGATGCATCGCGAGTTCGCCCGGCGCGGCACGCCGCTGCTCGCGACCTACTGGTGCCCGCATCATCCAGAGGCCGGGCAGGGTGGATACCGGGTCGCCTGCGCGTGCCGGAAGCCCGCGCCGGGCATGTTGCTGGCGGCGTTGGCGCGGTTCGCGTTGATGCCGGGAGCCTCGTTCCTGGTCGGCGACCACGACAGCGACGTGCTTGCCGCGGCGGGTGCGGGCGTGGCCGGCAGGCGCGTGGACCGCGCGGATTGGGGCGACGCCATGGCCGGGCTGTTGGCGTTCGCGCCATGACGTCATCCGCCGCGCGCAACGGTCTCGCCGGCTGGGTGTTCGTGCTGCCGGTCGGCGTGCTGCTGGTGGCGTTCGTGGCCTACCAGCTCGGCGACCAGGTCGCGCGCGATTACCGGCTGTTGCTCGTGGCGCTGGCCGGCTGGATAGCCGTGCTCGCCGGCCTGGCATGGACTGGGGCGCGCCGGCAGCGTGCGGGCGGCACGCGGTGGGTGGCGCTTGCGGCGCTCCCGGCGAGCATCGCGGTGGTGGCGTTCGCGGGGCCTTCGACCGTGGTCGCAGGCGCACTGCTCGCGCTGGTGGCGATCGGGATCGGCAGCTGCATCGTGCCGCGATCCAGCGGATCCGCCACCGCCTTGCTGGCGGGGCTTGCGGTGTTGGCCGCGATCGTCGGCTGGACCCTGCCACTGCCGATCCACCATCGCGGCGCCTACCTGCTGGGGGCGGTCGTGGTGCTGGCGTGGCGACGGCAGGCCTTGCTGGCGATGTCGCGCGACGCGTTGGCCTCCGCACGCGCCGTCGCCGCCGCGCATCCGGCCTGGTCGATGCTGCTGGTGGCGGCCGCCAGCGTCGCCAGCCTCGGGCTGTGGTTGCCCAGCCTCAACTACGACGATAACGCGGTGCACCTGGTGATGCAGGCGCAACTGCTCGCGGATGCGCGGTACCACTTCGACGTGCAGCGCCAGGCCTGGGCGGTGGCGCCCTGGGCCAACAACGTCCTGCACGCGATCGCCGCGATGTTGGCCGGGCACGAGGCGCGCGCGGCCATGGGCGCGATCTGGCTGCTGCTCGGGATCGACGGTGCGCGCCGGCTGGCGCTGGCGCTTGGCGCGCCGGTCGCGGTGGCGCTGGCCGCCGCCGCGGTGTTCGCGGCGCAGCCCTTCACCGGCTACTTCACGACCACGATGCAGGTGGACGGTGCCAGCGCGGCGATCCTGCTGCACCTCGCGGCGATCGCTGCCAGCCCGCCCGCCGCCCGCCCCGGGCCATGGGCGACCGGCGCGATCGGCGGACTGCTGCTTGGCCTGAAGACCGTCAACTTGCTGTTCGCGCTGCCCCTGCTGGCGTGGATCGCGTGGACATCCCCCGCGCGCGGACGATGGCTGGCGCGGGCATTGGCGATCGGGGTGGCGATCGCCCTGCCCAACTATGCCTATGCGTGGTTCATCACCGGCAACCCGTTGTTCCCGTTCTTCAATGCGGTCTTTCGCTCGCCGCTGTATCCGCTCGAGAATTTCCGCGACCTGAAATGGATGGCGGGGATCACCTGGCGTGCGCCATGGGACCTCAGCTTCCGTTCCAACCTGTTCGGCCAGGTCGCGCCGGGCGCCGCGGGCCTGGCGCTCCTGGCCACCTTGCCGGCGTTGTTCGCGGCAGCGCGGACGAGCCGGCCGCTGGCCTGGCTTGGCGCGTGGGCGATCGCCGTCGCCGCACTGCTGTTCTGGCAGATGCAGTACCTGCGCTACCTGTTCCCCGCCTACGCCGTGCTGGTCGTGCTCGGCACCGTCGCGCTCGCCCGGTTGGCCCCGATGCGCGGGTTCGTGGCCGCGGTGTCGGTGCTGGTCGTGGTCGACGCCGCGCTGATGCCGACCACCAGCTGGACCCTGCAGCAGAACGCATGGGCGCGGATGCTGCGGGAGGGGCCAGGAGGACGTGCCGCGCACCTCCGCGCCGCGATCCCGGAACGCGCGTTGCTGGAGGCGATCATGGCCCGCGAACCGATGGCATGCGTGCTGATGGCCGACCCGAGGCGCCCGTTCGTCGGTGCCGGCCGCGGCCGGGCCTTCTCGGTGCACCGCCGCTACGACCCCGCAGCCTGGCAGGCGCGCCAACGCGCCGAGGCGGATCCGACCGGCATGGCATGGCGCAGCGCGCTGGCGCAGTGGCGCCCGTCGCACGTGGTGCTGGCGCCCGCCGAGTCCCCGGTTTTGGCGCAGGTGCTGGTTGCAGGCGGTTGGCGGATGCAGGATGCCGCCGGCGGCGAGCAGGCATGGGCGGATCCCGCCGGCAGCGCGGGCTGCGGGCGGGGTCGCGGCAAGCACGACGGTCGTTGAGGCGTGTGCCGCGGATCACGATCCGTGCATGGCCGGGAAGCCCCTGATCCGCCATGCTGTGGCGGAGAGCCGCAGCGCGCAGCGACGACAGCGGGTGAGGAGGGACGAAGGGGATGGAGAAGGATTCGATGAGCGGAGGCTCCATGGACGCACTGCGCGTTTCAGACTACCTGTCGATGCGGCGCGACAATTTCCTGTTGCTTCGCATCGTCGCTGCGCTCGCCGTGATCTACGGCCACAGTTTCGCGTTGGCCAAGCCGGATGGTTCGCAAGACGTCTTCATCCGGCTTGGATGGCCGATGTACAGCGGCGACATCGCGGTCGCGATGTTCTTCGTGATCAGCGGGTTCATGGTGTCCGGCAGTTTCCTGGCGCGTGGCGACGTGATCGATTTCGCCAAGGCGCGCCTGTTGCGCATCGTCCCGGCCTTCGCGGCGGTGTTGTTGGCGAGTGCGTTCGTCATCGGGCCGCTGGCGACCGAACTTTCCACGGGCGAGTACCTGCGCAATCCCGAGGTGGCCGCGTACGTGTGGAAGAACCTCAGGTTCAGTTCGGACATGGCTTGGCAACTCCCGGGTGTGTTCAAGGACCATGTGCGGGATGCCGTGAACGGGTCGATCTGGACGCTTCCGGCCGAGATGCGGATGTATCTCCTGGCCGCAGCGTTGGGGGTGTTCGGCTTGTTGGGACGGCGATGGTTGGCAACCGCCTCCCTCGCCCTGCTGGCCTGGCTGGGCATCGCCCACCCGGAGTTCATCCCGCTCCACCAGGACTGGTTCCGCCTGGCGGGCTATTTCCTGCTCGGCATCCTCGTGCAGCTGCACAAGGACGAGCTGCGCATCGGCCATGCCGCGATGGCGATGCTCGCCCTGCTGGTCTACCTGTCGATGCGCACCCAGTCCGCGCCCTATCTGTTCGCGCTCGCGCTCGCGTACTTCTGCTTCTGGTTCGCATACCGAACGCCGGCATGGACGCGCCTGGAGCGCTGGGGCGACCCGTCCTACGGCATCTACCTCTGGGGATGGCCGGTCCAGCAACTCGTCGTGTCCGCATTCCCCGACGCACGCCCATGGCATAATTTTTTGATGGCAGCCGCGGTCGCCGTCGGTCTGGGATACCTCTCCTGGTGGTCCCTGGAGCGACCGGCGCTGAAGCTGAAGGATTGGCGACCGCGCTTCCTCCGCCGATCCATGCCACGACAAAACCCCCAACGTGGAGTTCAATCACCATGAAGATCGGATCGCTTGCCCTCGCGCTTGCGCTGAGCGGCGCAGTCGGTTGCAGCCAGGAGGCCCCGCCTGCACCGAACGATGCGGCCTCGACGCCCACCGCGGCCGCTGCGCCCACTGCGGCCAAGCAGGTGCAGCCGCCCATCGGCGACGCCATGTTCTCGATCGATCCCGGTTCCTTCCGCACCTGCGATGCGGTGGACGGCGCGATCACCTCCACCGCGAAGTGGGACGTCGCCTCCAAGCAGGTGGCCGAGGTTTCGATCTACGTGGTCGATGCCAAGGGCGAGAGGAAGCTGTGGCTCAACGGCGGCCCTTCCGGCCAGTCGACGACCGGCAACTGGGTCTTCCCGGATACCAAGTTCCAGCTCGTGGAGCGGGAAGGCGGGAAGTCCCTCGCGGAACTCACGGTGAAAGCCATCCCCTGCGAGTGAGGAGTTCCGTCGTATGGAGAGCGGGGGCGGGTCGACGACGGCGCAGGGCGTGGTGCTCAGCGTGCTCGTGCCCGTGTACAACGAGATCGACGTCCTCCCGGAATTCCACCGTCGATTGACCGCGGTGTTGGGCGCCTGCGTGCCTGCGTACGAGGTCATGTACGTGAACGATGGCAGCACCGATGGATCACTCGCCTGGCTGGAGGCTCTCTGCGACCGTGATCCGGCAGTCGCGCTGGTCGACCTGAGCCGCAATTTCGGCAAGGAGATCGCGATGGCCGCGGGTCTCGACCACGTCGTCGGCGAAGCCGTGGTCGTGATCGACGCCGATCTCCAGGATCCGCCCGAGGTCATCCCGCGCCTGCTCGAGCAGTGGCATGCAGGGTACGACAACGTCTTCGCGAGGCGGCGGCGGCGGGAAGGCGAGACCTGGCTCAAGAAGGCGAGCGCCGCGTGGTTCTACAAGCTCATCGGCAGGCTGTCCCGGGTCGACATCCCGCGCGACACAGGCGACTTCCGCCTGCTCAGCCGGAGGGCCGTGCAAGCCCTCCGTCAACTGCGCGAACAGCATCGCTTCATGAAGGGACTGTTCGCGTGGATCGGCTATCCCTCCATCGCGGTCGAATACGATCGTGATCCGAGGATGGCGGGCCAGACGAAATTCAACTACTGGAAGCTCTGGAACTTCGCGATCGAAGGGATCACGTCGTTCACCATCGCGCCGCTGAAGATGGCGACATACTTCGGCTTGGCCGTCGCCCTGGTCGCGTTCGTGGCGATCGTGGCGATCATCGTGAAGACGGTGCTCTTCGGCGATCCGGTGAAGGGCTATCCGTCGTTGATGTCCGTGGTCCTGTTCCTCGGCGGCATCCAGTTGTTGGCGCTGGGTGCCCTCGGCGAATACATCGGTCGCATGTTCAACGAAACCAAGGGGCGTCCCCTGTACTTCACCAAGCAGGTCATTCCATCCCACCGCGGCCATGGCTGACGCGGGTCGACCCGCCAGCGACCTGCGGCAATGGCTGGCGATGTCCATCGCCGTGGTGGCGGCGTTGTGGTTCAACGCGTGGGTGCTCGACCCCGCGCATTTCTTCTTTGCAGACGACTGGGGATGGCTCGCGCGCGTCCACTTCCATGAGTGGACGGAGACGGTCCATCTCCTGCCCAATGCGCTGTACAACGATCGACCGGTCGGCGAGTTGGTGATCCGCGGGTTCTACCGCGCATTCTGGTTGAGGCACGGGGCGTGGAACCAGGCGTGGTGGGTCGTGCACGCGCTCAACGTTGCGCTTCTCATGTTGCTCGCGCGGCCATGGTTGCCGACCTATCGGTTGCTGCTCGCGGGTTTGTTGTCGGCTTGTTGGTTCTCCACGCTGACCGCCGTCCACTGGATCGGTGCGGTCTTCGATCTCGTCGGTGCGACCCTGGTCCTCGGCACGTTGCTGGCCTACCAGCATGCGGTGCTATCCGCCGACCGAAAGTGGCCGTGGCTGTTGTTGTCCCTGGTCCTCCACGTGGCGGCGATCCGGACCAAGGAGTTCGCGCTCGGCCTGGTCGCGGTGCTGGCGATCTGGGAATTCGTGTTGCTCAGGCGAGGCGGGATTCGCGAGCGCTGCATTCGACTGTTGCCCCACGCGATCATCGCGCTGGTGTTCCTGGCGCGCTACGCATGGCTGTACCGACACCAGCATGCCGCGCTCGACGGCGGTGCGTACGGGCTCACGCTCACCGCTGCGAGCGTGATCGAAGGGGTCGGCTGGTATTTCGCGCAGGCGTTCTACGCGTTCGTTCCCGGCAGCAACCAGACGCATGTCTTCGTCGGGCTGTGCTTCGCGGCTCTGGCGGCGGTGTTGGCAGGATGCAGTCGTGCCGGAATCGCGTCGTTCGCAGTCGCTGGCGTCCTGGTGTCGGCCGTACTTCTCCTGGGCAGCCAAAGGCATCCCCTGTACTTGTACGTCCCGCACTTCTTCGTCGCCATCGCGCTGGTCGCACCCTTCCCGCAACGGCGCCTCGCCGGTGTCGCCGCGACCTTGCTCGTGGTCGTGCTCCTCTCCTGGCCCGCGCACACCGGCTTTCTCAGGGATGCCAGGCACTTCGTGTTGGTGAAGGGCGCGTACAGCAAGTCGCTCTTCTACGATTACGCTCGCCTGATGCAACACGATAAAGCGACATCGCCAATGACGATCGCCGTCGCCGAAACCTACTTCGATCCCTTCTCGTGGGGAGATGGCGATGCCGTGCGGCTCTACCACGATGACCACGCGCTGAAGGTGCGGGTCGTCGGGTTGCAGGCGGGTGGCGAACCCTGCGGTGATCCCACTGGTTCATGCTTCGTCGAGCGGGCAGGTCGCCTGACAAGGGTGCACTGAGGCGCGGCAGTTTCGGGCTGCGATGCGGTCGATCGACGGGACCATCCAGCCAACGAAAAAGGCGCCCTCGGGCGCCTTTCCGTTCCCAGCTTGGCGGGGGCTTTACAACGCCGCTTCCAGCTCCGGCAGCACCTGGAACAGGTCGCCGACCAGGCCGATGTCGGCGATCTCGAAGATCGGCGCGTCGCCGTCCTTGTTGATCGCGACGATGGTGCCGGCGTCCTTGATGCCGGTGAGGTGCTGGATCGCGCCGCTGATGCCGACCGCGACGTACAGCTCCGGCGCGATGATCTTGCCGGTCTGCCCGACCTGCAGTTCGTTCGGCACGTAGCCGGCGTCGACCGCGGCGCGCGAGGCGCCGACCGCCGCGCCGAGCTTGTCGGCCAGCGCGTAGATCACCCGGAAGTTCTCCTCGGAACCGACGCCGCGGCCGCCGGAGACCACGCGCTTGGCGCTCTGCAGGTCGGGGCGGTCGGACTTGCCGGCGGCGAGCGCGACGTAGCGCGTGTGCGCGGGCAGGGCGGCATCGACGGAGGCGGCTTCGACCGTTGCGTTGCCGCCGCGCGCGGCTTCCGGCCACGAGGCCGTGCGCACGGTGGCGACCACGGCCTGGCCGGCCGGCGCTTCCACGGTGACGATGGCGTTGCCGGCGTAGATCGGGCGCTTGAAGGTGTGGGTACCTTCCACCGCCATCAGGTCGGACACCTGGTTCACGCCAAGCAGCGCGGCCACGCAGGGCATCAGGTCCTTGCCGAAGGTGGTGGAGGGGCCGAACACGTGGCTGTAGCCGGCGGCCAGCGCGGCCACCTGCGGCGCCTGCACCTGGGCGATCGCATGCTCGTTCGCGGCGTTGGCGACGGCGAGCACCCTGGCCACGCCGGCGATCTGCGCGGCCTCGGCGGCGACGCCGGCGGGATCGGCGGCCAACACGACGATGTCGATGGCCTCGGGCGACAGCGCCTGCGCGGCGGAGACGCACTTGGCGGTGGCGGCGTTGAGCTTGCCGCTGAGGTGTTCGGCGACGATCAGGACCTTGGCCATCAGAGGAGCCCCTTCTGCTTGAGTGCGGCGACCAGTTCGGCCGCGTCCTTCACCATCACCCCGCGGCTGCGCTTGGCGGGCGGCGCATGCAGCAGGGTCTTGAGGCCTTCGTTTGCCTCCACGCCGAGGTCGGCGAAGGCGATCGACTCCAGCGGCTTGCTCTTGGCCTTCATGATGTCGGGCAGCTTGATGAAGCGCGGCTCGTTGAGGCGCAGGTCAGTGGTGACCACGGCCGGCAGTTCGACCTCCAGGGTCTCGAGGCCGGCATCGACCTCGCGCACCACGGTGGCCTTGCCGCCTTCGACGTCGAGCTTGCTGGCGAAGGTGGCCTGCGGGCGGCCCCACAGCGTGGCCAGCATCTGCCCGGTCTGGCTGGCGTCGTCGTCGATCGCCTGCTTGCCCAGGATCACCAGGTCCGGCTGTTCCTTCTCGATGAGCTTGAGCAGGGTGCGCGCGGCGGTGAGCGGTTGCACCGGGCCGTCGGCCACCAGGTGGATGGCGCGGTTGGCGCCCATCGCCAGGCCGTTGCGCAGGTGCGCCTGGGCATCCGCCGGGGCGATGGTGGCGACCACCACTTCCGTCGCGATGCCCTTGTCGCGCAGGCGCAGCGCTTCTTCCAGCGCGATGTCGTCGAACGGGTTGGGCGACAGCTTGACGCCGTCGGTGACCACGCCGGAACCGTCCGGCTTGACCTGGATGCGGACGTTGTAGTCCACCACGCGCTTGTAGCCGACGAGGATCTTCATCGTCTGGGGAATCCTAGTGGGGAAGGGCGCCACGGGGGCGAGCCCGGCATTTTACCGGAGCCGCGCATACGCTGCAGTACGGTGTTCGCCGGTCGCGTCGCCTGCCCGAAGGTACGGTGGGCGCGCCCGGCCGCGCCGCTAGAATGGCGCCCTCCCCACGTCCCGGAGTCCTGCCCGTGGCATCCGCCCAGAGCACGCCTGCATCCAGCAAGCACTACCCCAGCGCCGCCGCGGCCCTCGAAGGCCTGGTCGCCGATGGCCAGACCCTCGCGGTCGGCGGCTTCGGCCTGTGCGGCATCCCCGAGGCCCTGATCGCCGCGCTGCGCGATTCCGGCGCCAAGGACCTGACGGTCATCTCCAACAACGCGGGCGTCGACGGCTTCGGCCTGGGCCAGCTGCTGAGCACCCGGCAGATCCGCAAGATGATTTCGTCCTACGTGGGCGAGAACAAGGAATTCGAGCGCCAGTACCTCGGCGGCGAGCTGGAACTGGAGTTCAACCCGCAGGGCACGCTGGCCGAGCGCCTGCGCGCCGGCGGCGCCGGCATCCCCGCGTTCTTCACCGCCACCGGCTACGGCACCATCGTCGCCGACGGCAAGGAAACCCGGCAGATCGATGGCCGCTGGTACGTGCTGGAGACCGCGCTGAAGGCCGACGTCTCGCTGGTCAAGGCGTGGAAGGCCGACCGGGCCGGCAACCTGGTGTTCCGCAAGACCGCGCGCAACTTCAATCCCGCCTGCGCGATGGCCGGCAAGGTGTGCATCGCCGAGGTCGAGGAACTGGTCGAGACCGGCAGCATCGATCCGGACCACGTGCACCTGCCCGGCATCTACGTGCAGCGCATCGTGGTCAACCCGACCCCCGAGAAGCGCATCGAACAGCGCACCATTCGCCAGCCGGAGGGCAACTGACATGGCCTGGACCCGCGACCAGATGGCGGCGCGCGCCGCGCAGGAACTCACCGACGGCGCCTACGTCAACCTCGGCATCGGCCTGCCCACCCTGGTGGCCAACCATATCCCCGAGGGGATGGAGGTGTGGCTGCAGAGCGAGAACGGCCTGCTCGGCATCGGCCCGTTCCCGACCGAGGACACGGTGGACGCCGACCTGATCAACGCCGGCAAGCAGACCGTCACCGCGGTGCCCGGCGCCAGCTACTTCGGCAGCCACGATTCGTTCGCGATGATCCGCGGCGGCCACATCGACCTGGCGATCCTCGGCGCGATGGAAGTCACCGACAAGGGCGACCTCGCCAACTGGATGGTGCCCGGCAAGATGGTCAAGGGCATGGGCGGCGCGATGGACCTGGTGGCCGGCGTGCAGCGCGTGGTGGTGCTGATGGAGCACGCGACCAAGGCCGGCGCACCCAAGATCCTGCCTGCGTGCACGCTGCCGCTGACCGGCGTCGGCGTGGTCGACCGCATCATCACCGAGCTCGGCGTGTTCGACGTCACCGCCGAGGGCCTGAAGCTGGTGGAGCTCGCCGATGGCGTGACCCGCGAGGAAGTAGTGGCGAAGACGGGTGTTCCGCTGCACTGACGGCGCGGCATGCATCGCGGCAGTCCGGCGGAACCCGGAACTCCGCGCAGATTGAAAAAGCCGCCCTCGGGCGGCTTTTTCATTCGCGTCACATGCCGGTGTAGTTGGGCCCGCCGCCGCCCTGCGGGGCAACCCAGACGATGTTCTGGGTGGGGTCCTTGATGTCGCAGGTCTTGCAGTGCACGCAGTTGGCGGCGTTGATCTGCAGGCGCTCGGCGCCGGGCTCGCCGACGAATTCGTAGACGCCCGCCGGGCAGTAGCGCGCCTCCGGGCCGGCGTATTCCTTCAGGTTGACCGCGACCGGCACCGACGGATCCTTGAGCGTCAGGTGCGCCGGCTGGTCCTCGTCGTGGTGGGTGCTGGACAGGAACACCGAGCTCAGGCGGTCGAAGCTCAACACCCCGTCGGGCTTGGGGTATTCGATCCTCGGCTGGGTCGCGGCCGGTTCCAGGCAGGCGTGGTCGGGCGCCTGGCGGTGGAGGGTCCACGGCGGGTTGCGGATGCCGAGCTTCGGTAGCAGCCATTGCTCGATGCCGGTCATCAGCGTCGCGAACGTGCGGCCCTTCTTGAACCACTGCTTGAAGTTCTTCGACTGCTGCAGTTCGGCATGCAGCCAGCTGCGCTCGAACGCGGCGGGGTAGGCGGCCAGTTCGTCGCGTTGGCGGCCTTCGCCCAGCGCCGCGAACGCGGCCTCGGCGGCCAGCATGCCGGTCTTGATCGCGGCATGGCTGCCCTTGATCCGGCTGGCGTTGAGATAGCCGGCCTCGCAGCCGACTAGCGCGCCACCGGGGAACACCGTCTTCGGCAGGCTGAGCAGGCCGCCCGCGGTGATGCTGCGCGCGCCATAGCCGATGCGCTTGCCACCTTCGAGGTGCTTACGGATCGCCGGGTGGGTCTTGAAGCGCTGGAATTCGTTGAACGGGCTCAGCCACGGATTCCTGTAGTCCAGCCCGACCACGAAGCCGATCGCGATCTGCCCGCCCTCGGCGTGGTACAGGAACGAACCGCCGTAGGTGTCGCTGTCCAGCGGCCAGCCGGCGGTGTGCACGACCAGGCCCGGCCGGTGCCTGGCCGGATCGGCCTGCCACAGCTCCTTGATGCCGATGCCGTAGCTCTGCGGGTCCTTGCCGGCATCGAGTTGGTACTTCGCGATGAGTTGCCGTCCCAGCTGGCCGCGCGAACCCTCGGCGAAAATCGTGTACTTCGCGTGCAGTTCCATGCCGCGCTGGAACTGCTCGGTCGGCTCGCCGTCCTTGCCGATGCCCATGTCGCCGGTGGCCACGCCCTTGACCGCGCCGGCCTCGTCGTACAGCACCTCGGCGGCGGCGAAGCCGGGGAAGATCTCCACCCCCAGCGCCTCGGCCTGTTGCGCCAGCCAGCGCGTCACCGCGCCCAGGCTGACGATGTAGTTGCCGTCGTTCTTGAAGCAGTCCGGCAGCAGCCAGTGCGGCGTGGCCTTGGCGCCGGTTTCGTCGAGGAACAGGAATTCGTCCTCGGCCACCGCCTGCCGCAACGGTGCGCCGCGCTCCTTCCAGTCCGGGAACAGTTCGGCCAGTGCCCGCGGATCCATGATCGCGCCGGAGAGGATGTGCGCGCCCGGTTCCGAGCCCTTCTCGAGCACGCAGACGGAGACCTCCCGCCCGGCTTCGCTGGCCAGCTGCTTGAGGCGGATCGCCGTCGCCAGCCCGCCGGGGCCTGCCCCGACCACGACGATGTCGTACTCCATCGCCTCGCGTTCGACCTGCTCGTGACCCATGCCGTGATGCTCCATCCGTTCGGGATGGATTGTCCCCGGTTTGCACGCGGCGCCGCAAATGCGGCGCGGGCCTCAGCGCCTGGGCGCGTGGGTGCGCTCGTGGGCTTGGCCCGTCTCCAGCACCCAGCCCGCGATCTCGCGGCTGGTCGCCTGCAGGGCACGGCCGAAGGCATCGGCCACGCGCGCGACCTCGGTGCCGTCGGCGGGTACCGCCTGGCGGATGGTGCGGGTGCCGATCACCGACTGGTCGATGGTATGCAGCAGCTTGGCGTTGACCTCGACCAGCGCGGACGGCGTGGCCGCGCCGGCGTAGTCGGCCTCGAAGTGGCGGATGTCCATCACCAGCCGGTAATCCGCGCCGATCCCGCTGCCCTGGCGCGCGACCGCCGGGATCTTGCCGGAGTCCTCCAGCGCACGCAAAACGCCGTCCTCCAGCATTTCGCCGGGGGCGCTGGCCCACAGCGCGCCCTTGTACACCTGCAACTCGCCGGGCGTTGGACTCACCGCGATGCGCGAGCTATCCATCATCCGCGGCGCGGTAGGCCGGGCGATGCTGAGTTGCCAGGTCACCGCCGGCCATGCCGGATCGGCCTGGGTGGCGAGCGCGGGTGCGTAGATCGCGGGCGCGTCCTTCGGCGTGGACAGGCAGCCGGAGAGGGCCGCGCACAGCAAGGCGGCGAGCAGGGCGGAAGCGGGCGTCGGTCGGCTCATTTCGGTTCGAATTCCTTGGGCGCGTCGCGGCCGAGGATGTAGCGCGCAGGACCGCCGTCGAGGCGGTCGGTCACCCGGCGCAGGTCGCGGATCAGGGCGCGTAGTTCGGCGAGGGTCGGGCCCATCTGCGACAGGCCTTCGTTGGCGAAGCTCTGCAGCGCCGGGCGGTTCTCGGCAATCATCGCGTTGGCGTTGCCGGCGACCGAGTCCAGCTTGCCGACGGTCGCCTCCAACTGGTCCATCAGCGCCGGCAGGCGGTCGACGACGTCGCGGTCGATCTTCGCCATCGAGCCGTTGGCGGTGGCCAGCGTGGTCTTCAGCGAGGCGGTCGCCTCGCGGGCGTTGACGATCAGCGCGGCGATGTCCTCGCGCTGGTCGGCCAGGGTGCCGGTCGCGGCCTCGATGTGGGCCAGGGTGTCGGACACGTGGCGGATGTTCTGCTCGCTCAGCAGTTCGTCCATGCGCGCAACCAGGCGGTTGGCGGTGTCGGCGATGTTCTGCAGCGCCGAGGGCTCGGTGCGGATGATCGGGATCTCCACGCTTTCGGTCGGCTCCAGCCGCGGCGCGGTTGGGCTGCCGCCGGTGAGCTGGATGAAGGGGACGCCGGTGATGCCCTGCTGCGAGAGCTTGGCGCGGGTGTCGACCTTGATCGGGGCATCGGCCTTCAGCTTGAGCAGGGCCACGACCTTGCGCGCATCGTCGCGGTCGAGGCTGAGCTTGTCCACGGTGCCGACCGCGATGCCGTTGTACTGGACGCTGCCGCCCTCGGTCAGGCCGGTGACGGGCTCGGTGAAGATCACCTCGTAGCGGCGCCAGCTGCGGTCGGAGCTGAACTTGGTCGCCCACAGGGCGAACAGCAGCAGGAACACCGACGCGAGGATGGTGAAGCCGCCGATCAGCACGTAGTTGGCACGGGTTTCCATCGTTCGGACTCTACGTCATCTGGTGACAAGGGCGTGCATGCCGGCGCTTCAACCCCGCGCCGCGCGCCCACGCGGCCCGTTGAAGTATTCCTGGACCCAGGGATGGTCGAGGGTTTCCAGCTCGGCAACCGGTGCCACCGCGATCACCTTGCGGTCGGCCAGGACCGCGACCCGGTCGCAGATCGCGTACAGCGAATCGAGGTCGTGGGTGATCAGGAACACGGTGAGGCCCAGCGCCTGCTGGAGGGTACGGATCAGCGCGTCGAAGGCGGCCGCGCCGATCGGGTCGAGGCCGGCGGTTGGCTCGTCGAGGAACAGCAGCGGGGGATCCAGCGCCAGGGCGCGCGCCAGCCCGGCGCGCTTGCGCATGCCGCCCGACAGTTGCGAAGGCAGCTTGTCCAGCGCGTCCGCCGGCAACCCGGCGAGCTTGATCTTCAGCAGCGCGAGCTCGTAGCGCAGCGAGTCCGGCAGGTCCGGGTAGTACTCCTTGAGCGGGACCTGCACGTTCTCGCCGACGGTCAGCGACGAGAACAGGGCGCCGTCCTGGAATAGCACCCCGGTATTGCGCTCGATGTGCCGGCGGGTCACCGGATCCTCGCTGCGCGCATCCACGCCGAGCAACTGGATCCGCCCCGCGTCCGGCTTGCGCAGGCCCAGGATCGAGCGCATGAGCACCGACTTGCCGGTGCCGGAGCCGCCGACCACGCCGAGGATCTCGCCGCGGCGCACGTCGAGGTCGACCCCGTCGTGCACGACCTGCTCGCCGAAGCGGTTGACCAGGCCGCGCACGCGGATCAGCGGCGCATCGCCGATCACCACGCCGTCCACGGTATTCGGATCGCGGGGCGTCGCCATGCTCAGACGTCCATCTCCATGAACCACAGCGCGGCCATCGCGTCGATCACGATCACCATCGAGATCGCCTGCACCACGCTGGAGGTCGTGCGCTCGCCCAGCGACTGCGCGGTGCCTTCGACCTGCAGGCCTTCCAGGCAGCCGATCAGCGCGATCACCATCGCGAACACCGGTGCCTTGACCATGCCGACCATGAAGTGCCGGAATTCCATCATCTCCTGCATGCGCGCGAGGTAGGCCGGCACCGGGATGTCGAGGGTGAACGCGCCGACCGCCATGCCGCCCAGCAGGCCGGCCATCATCGCGATGAAGGTGAGCAGCGGCAGCATCGCCAGCAGCGCCAGTACCCGCGGGATGACCAGCAGGTCGACCGGGTCCAGGCCGAGCACGCGGATCGCGTCGACCTCCTCGCGGTTGACCATCATGCCGATCTGCGCGGTGAATGCGCTGGCGGTGCGGCCGGCGAGCAGGATCGCGGTCAGCAGCACGCCGAACTCGCGCAGGAAGGCCGCGCTGACCAGCTCGACGACGAAGATCGTGGCGCCGAAATCCTTGAGCACCATCGCGCCGAGGAAGGCGATCACCGCGCCGACCATGAACGACAGCAGCGCGACCAGCGGCGCCGCGTCCAGGCCGACCTGCTCCATGTGGTGGAAGGTCGCGGTCAGGCGGAAGCGGCGCGGCTCCTTGAACAGCCGCAGCAGCTTGACCAGGGTCTCGCCGAGGAAGGCGACCAACGCCACGATCTCGCGCGCGTTGTCGACCACCGCGAAGCCGAGCCGTCCCAGCGCGGCCTTGAAGCCGGTGTCGCGCTTGCGCTTCGGCCGCTGGTCGTGGACGTCCTCGATCGCGGCGATCAGCGCCTTGTGCTCGTCGCGGAAGTGGAAGCGATCGAACGCGAGCGAGCGACGGTCGGCGTAGCGCAGGAGCTGCAGCACCCCCAGCGTGTCCAGGCGCTCGACGTCGCGCGCATCGATGCAGGCGATCCCGTCCGGCAGGTCGCGCAGCGCGTCCCCGACTTCGTTGGCGAAGCGCAGCGTCCAGCGTCCCGCCAGCCGCAGGACCTGCGGGTTGGCGGGGTCGATGGTGGTGGCGGGTGGGTGGTGGTTCGGGGCGTGGCTCATGCGCCCGCCAAGCTTACGCAATGCGGTGCCGCGGGTGTGAATGCCGTGGGACGCATGTCATCCTAGCGGGATGACCGCGCATGCCCGCGACACCGCGTCCTACACCGAGCGCATCGCCTTCGTGGTGGACATGGCGATGCACCTGCATGCCTACGGCACCACCACCCAGCGCCTGGAGGGCGCGATCGTCGCAGTGGCCAAGCAGCTGTCGCTGGAATGCGAGCCCTGGGTCAACCCGACCGGGATGATCCTGGCCTTCAGCGATCCGCTGCGCCCGGCCGGCGAATCCGACACCACCCGCGTGATCCGGCTGGAGGGTGGCGACACCAATCTCTACAAGTTGTGCGAAGCCGACCGCATCGCCGAGGACGTGCTGTCCGGACGCATGCAGGTGGCCGAGGGTCGCGCGGCCTTGCGCGAACTGCGGCGGCCGCCCGGACGCCGCGGCATGGCGATGCAGCTGCTCGGGTTTGCGCTGGCGTCCGCGGCGGTGGCCGGCCTGCTGCGCCTGCCGTGGCTGGACATCGGCACCGCGGGGGCGATCGGCCTGGTGATCGGCGTGCTCGACCTCGCCGCGCAGTCGCGGCCGCGCCTGCACGAGGCCTTCGAGGCCATCTGCGGGCTGGTGGCCGGTGCCATGGCGATCGCGGTCTCGGCGCTGGTCGGCCCGCTGAACCTCAACACCGTGATCATCGCGTCGCTGATCGTGCTGCTGCCCGGCATGGCGCTGACCAATGCAATGAACGAACTGACCAGCCGCCACCTGGTCTCCGGCACCGCGCGTTTCGCCGGCGCGCTGACCACCATCCTCAAGCTGACCATCGGCACCGCGATCGCCTTGGCCGTCGCCGACGGCCTCGGCATCGAACCCGACGTCGAGGCCGCCCGCCCGCAACCGGAATGGGTGGTGTGGACCGCCCTCGTGGTCGGCGCCTATGCGTTCGCGGTGCTGTTCCGCGCGCATCGCCGGGATTACCCGCTGGTCATGGCGGCCGCGGCCGCGGGCTACCTGATCTCGCGCTACGGCGGCGAGTGGGTCGGCCCGCAGGCCGGCCTGTTCCTGTCCGCGCTGGCGACCACCGCCGCCGGCAATGCCTATGCGCGCTGGCGCAATCGCCCGGGCGCGCTGGTGCGCCTGCCGGGGCTGATCATGCTGGTGCCCGGCAGCGTGGCCCTGCGCGGGGTGATCACCCTGGTGCAGGCGCAGGACCTCGGCGCCGGGCAGGATGCCGCACTGGCCGCGCTCAACACGCTGATGGCGCTGCTCGCCGGCCTGCTGTTCGGCAACCTGCTGGTGTCGGCGCGCCGCAACCTCTGAGTGCGGGCGGTACGAACGAAAACGCCGGCGATCGCCGGCGTTCCCTCGGGTGCAGCGCAGGCGCTTGGGAACCGCTGATCCATCCAGAGGTTCCCGCCAGCCATGGATAGCGGGCCACGAAGCACTCATGCGCGTGATTGCTTCGTGTGGGCCGAGTCCGGGCCTTGACCGGACTCGGCGTGGGCTGGCAACGCCTGGAAGGCGTTGTCGAGACCTTCGCTTACTTGATCAGGAACTCGTCGAGCTTGCGGCCCTTCGCGGTTTCCGCGGCCAGCCAGCGCGGCTGCTTGCCGCGGCCGGTCCAGGTCTCCTTGGCATTGGCCGGGTTGCGGTACTTCGGGGCGACCTTGCCGAGGCTGCGGCCCTTGGTGGTCTTGCGCGGCTGCTTCTCCGCGGCCGGGGTGGCCGCCTTCGGCGCGCCCGCGCGGCCATACAGCTCGTCGAAGGTCCAGCCGGTGCTCTTCAGGAACTTGGCCACCGCCGCCTTCACCTGGTTGGCGGGCTTGCGCTTGGCCAGGACTTTCTTGCGCAGGTTGGCCTTGCTGATCAATTCGGACAGTTCCTTGGTGCTGAGGCTTTCGAGGTTGATGCTCATCGGCGCGGTTCCTTGGATGTGGTCGTGATATCCCCGGGCGGGATAATCGCGATATTAACCATGGGAATATCCCCGGGCAAATCCGGGGATATTCGCGGTCAACCCCGGAGTTTCGCCAGCAGCGCGGCGCGGTCGAGGTTTTCCGCGGCCTCCGCGGTGCGCGCGCGATATTCGAAGGTGCCCGCTTCCAGTCCCCGGCCCGACACCACCACGCGATGCGGGATGCCGATCAGTTCGATGTCCGCGAACATCGCGCCGGGGCGCAGGCCGCGGTCGTCGAGCACGCTGTCGATGCCGGCCGCGTTCAACTCGGCGTGCAGGGATTCCGCGGCCGCCGCCACCGCCGGGTCGTCCTTGGGGTTGATCACGCACACCGCGACGCGCCACGGCGCCATCGCCTCCGGCCACACGATGCCGTTGGCATCGTGGTTCTGCTCGATCGCGGCGGCGACGATGCGCGACACGCCGATGCCGTAGCAGCCCATGGCCGGGTTGACCGCCTTGCCGGTGGCGTCGAGCACCGTGCACTTCATCGCCTCGGAATACTTGCGGCCCAGCGCGAACACGTGGCCGACCTCGATGCCGCGGGCTAGGCCCAGCACGCCCTGGCCATCCGGCGACGCATCGCCGGCGACCACGTTGCGGATGTCGGCGACCTCGGGCTCGGGCAGGTCGCGGCCCCAGTTCACGCCCGCGATGTGGAAGCCGGGCTTGTTGGCGCCGACCACGAAGTCGGCCAGTGCGGCCACGCTGCGGTCGGCGATGACGCGAATCGCGGTCTTCGCGTTGAGCGGGCCGAGGAAGCCCGGCTCGCTGCCCAGGTGGGCGGCGATCTCGGCCTCGGTCGCCAGCCGGTACTCGGCAAGCCCCGGCAGCTTGGCCAGCTTGATCTCGTTGACCATGTGGTCGCCGCGCACCAGCGCCAGCACGAACTGGTCGCGGCCTTCGGCATCGGTCCCGATGAGCGCCACCGACTTCGCGGTGCGCTGCAGCGGGATGCCCATCAGCGCGGCCACGTCCTCGCAGGTCTTCTGCGTGGGGGTGGCGACGTCGCGCAGCGCCTCGGACGCCGCAGGGCGCTCGCCCGGCGCGACCGCCTCGGCCAGCTCGACGTTCGCCGCGTAGTCGGAGGTTTCCGAAAACGCCAGCGCGTCCTCGCCGGAATCCGCCAGCACGTGGAACTCGTGCGAGGCGCTGCCGCCGATCGCGCCGGTGTCGGCGGCCACCGCGCGGAACTTCAACCCGAGCCGGGTGAAGATGCGGGCGTAGGTGTCGTACATGTTCCGGTACTCGGCGGCGAGCGAGGCGTCGTCGGCGTGGAACGAGTACGCATCCTTCATGATGAATTCGCGCGCCCGCATCACCCCGAAGCGCGGGCGGATCTCGTCGCGGAACTTGGTGGTGACCTGGTAGAAGTTGACCGGCAGTTGCTTGTAGCTGGCGACTTCCTGGCGGAAGAAGTCGGTCACCGCTTCCTCGGCGGTCGGGGTGAAGCAGTAGTCCTGCTCCTTGCGGTCGCGGATCTTCAGCAGCTGCGGGCCGAACTTGGCCCAGCGCCCGGTCTCCTCCCACAGCTCCTTCGGCTGGATCGAGGGCATCGCCATCTCGATCGCGCCGGCGGTGTTCATTTCCTCGCGGACGATGCCCTCGACCTTGCGCAGCACGCGCAGGCCCAGCGGCGACCAGGTGTACAGGCCGGCGGCCAGCTTGCGGATCATGCCGGCCTTGAGCATCAGCTTGTGGCTGGCGATCTCGGCCTCGGCGGGGGTTTCCTTCTCGGTCCGGAGGTGGAACTGCGACAGGCGCATGGCGTGGGGATTCGCGTCGGGAAACCCGCATTTTGCCACGCGCGGCCGCGCCGGCCCTCAGTCGCGGTCGCCGCGGACCTCGATGCCGTCCTCGGGGGTGCGGCTGATGCGTTCGTAGCGATGCCCCTTCGGCGGCTGCTCGGTCACCTGCAGCACGCCGTTGACATCGCGCCAGCGGTACAGCGAACTCACCTGCTCGGCGCGGCGGGCCTCGGCTTCGGCGGCGACGGCGCGTTCCCGCTCGCGGCGCGGCATCTCGTGGCTGAACCACCACCAGGCCGCCACGCCCAGCACGATGGCCAGCACCAGCAGCCCGAGCTGCCTCATCGGGTCGCCGGGCAGTACGCCTTGACCGCGGCGTGGTTGAGCTCGACTTGCGAGGCGCGCTCGTCCGCGGTGAGGTTGCGGTCGGCCTTGCCGTCGCCGTCGGTATCGATCCCGACCGCCTGGCCGCCCTGCAGGCGTTGCAGGTTGGCGCGCGCATCCAGGCACTGGCGGCTCTCCTCGACCTTGGCCTTCGGTGCCTCCGCCGGCGTGCCGCGGTCGTCGATGTCGCGGGACTTGTGGGTCTGCGGCGGGGGGGTATCCGTGTAGTGGGTCACGCCGTTGGCGTCCTTCCATTGGTAGACGCGCTGCTGCTCCGCCAGCGCCGTGGCCGATGCGAGCGACAGGACGAGGACGGCGACGAGCGGACGAGCGATGTCCATGGCGGACTCCGGGGGGCACGTGGGCCGATTGCAGCACCGCGCCGGCAGCGCCGCAACCCCTTACACTCGGCGGGATGGACGCCCACGACGACACGCCGACGCCGCGCCCGCGCGGACGCGGCATCTACCTGCTGCCCAACCTGTTCACCACCGGCGGCCTGTTCGGCGGCTTCTTCGCGATCATCGCCGCCTCGCAGGGGCGCTTCGAGGCCGCGTGCATCGCGATCTTCGTGGCCGGCGTGCTGGACGGGATCGATGGCCGCGTCGCCCGCCTCACCAATACCCAGAGCGAGTTCGGCGTGCAGTACGACTCGCTGGCCGACCTCGTCAGCTTCGGCATGGCGCCGGCGCTGGTGATGTACCACTGGGCGCTGCTGTCGATGAAGCTGGATGGCGCCACCGCGGGCAAGCTCGGCTGGTTGGCGGCGTTCCTGTATGCGGCCTGCGCGGCGCTGCGGCTGGCCCGCTTCAACAGCCAGGTGGGGCAGGTCGACAAGCGCTGGTTCATCGGCCTGGCCAGCCCGGCCGCGGCTGGCTTGATGGCCAGCTTCGTCTGGACCTGCCACGAATTCGGCTGGAGCGGGCAGGAACTGCGCTACCCCGCGCTCGCGCTGACCGTGGTCGCCGGCCTGTTGATGGTGAGCCGCATCCGCTACCACAGCTTCAAGGGCAGCGGCACCGGCCCGAAGGCCGACCGCGTGCCCTTCGTCGCCCTGCTGGTCGCCGTCGTGGTGCTGATCGCGTTGTGGATCGAACCGCCGGTGACCCTGTTGGTGGCCGCTGCGCTGTACGCGTTGTCCGGGCCCCTGCTCGGACTGCGCCGTCGCGCGCCGTCGCCGCCCGCCGCCACGCCGTGAGCTGGGATCCGTTCCAGCGCGAGGTGCTCGTCGAGTTGGGGCTGGTGGCCTACCAGCCGGTGACGCAGCGTGCACCGGCGATGCCGCCGGCGGTGGCCATTGCGGCAGGCGGGAGCGACGCCACGATGCTGGCGCGCGTCGCGCGGGCAGCCGGGCTCGCGCCCGAGGCCTTGCAGGCCAGCGCACCGGCGATCGCCGCCGCCTGCGCGGGACTCGCCGGCGACGCGGCGGCCAAGCGCGCACTCTGGCCGCGGTTGAGGCGCCTGCGCCGGGAGCGCGGATGAGCGTGGCCGCGCCCGAGGCATTGCGCGACGCCAGCCTGCGGCCGATGCGCGAGGCCGACCTCGACGCGGTGATGCGGATCGAGGAGCAGGCCTACCCGTTCCCGTGGACGCGCGGGATCATGCGCGACTGCCTGCACGCCGGCTACGCGATGTGGGTGCAGGAGCGCGCGGGGGAGATCGTCGGCTACGGCGTGCTGAGCATCGCCGTCGGCGAGGCCCACGTCCTGAACCTGTGCACCGCGCCCGGCCACGAAGGCGAAGGCCTGGGCCGGCGCATGCTGCAGGCGCTGCTGCGCGTGGCGCGCGGCGGCGGCGCGCAGCGGGTGTTCCTGGAGGTGCGGCCCTCGAACCCGCGGGCGATCGCGCTGTACGAACGCAGCGGCTTCAACGAGATCGGCCGGCGGCCGCGTTACTACCCCGCTGCCGACCACGGCCGCGAGGATGCGATCGTGATGGCGATGGAGCTGCTGGGCGACGACATCGCGAAGATGCCGCCGCTGTAAGCCGGAATCCCGGGTTACCCGAGCCGCGCGCGCTGTTCGGCGAGTGCCGCCAGTTTGCCGGTCCAGTCCGCCAGGCGCAGGCGTTCCTGCTCGACCACCGCGGCCGGGACGCCGGCGCCGAACTTGGCCAGCTTGGCCTCGCTCTTGTCCTTCTCGGCGGCGACCTTGGCCAGTTCCTTGTCCAGGCGCACGCGCTCGGCATCGAGGTCGACCAGGCCTTCCAGCGGCACGAACAGCTGCAATTCGCCGACCACCGCGGGCGCCGCGGCCGGCGGCTCGCCCGCCAGCGTTTCGATCCGTTCCAGCTTGCACAGGAAGCGCAGTGGCGCGTCCAGCCGGCCCATTCGCGCGCATTCGCTTTCGCCGCCGCCGCGCACCAGCAAGGCAATCTGCTTCGCCGGCGACACGCCCAGCTCGCTGCGGATGCGGCGCACCGCGGACACCATCGCCTTCAGCCATTCGATGTCGGCCTCGGCCTGCGCGAACGCGCCGGCATCCACCTCGCCCGGCTGCGGGTAGGGCTGCAGCATCACGCTGCCCGACTTGCCGAGCCTCGGCGCGACCGCCTGCCACAGTTCCTCGGTGACGAACGGGATCAGCGGATGCAGCATCCGCAGCAGCGCGTCCAGCACGTAGGCCAGGGTGTGGCGGGTGCTGTCAGCGGCCGCGGTGTCCTCGCCTTGCAGCGCCGGCTTGGCCAGCTCCAGGAACCAGTCGCAGACCTGGTTCCAGGTGAACTCGTACAGGCATTGCGCGAGCAGGTCGAAGCGGTAGCTGGCGAAATGCGCGGCGGCCTCGGCGCTGGCGCGGTCGAGCTGGGCGAGGATCCACTGCTCGGCGTCGGTCTTCGGCTGCGGCGCGCCGGTGAAGGTCGCATCGCCCAGGTTCATCAGCGCGAAGCGTGTCGCGTTCCACAGCTTGTTGCAGAAGTTCTTGTAGCCCTCGGCGCGGGCCAGGTCGAACTTGATGTCGCGGCCGGGACCGGCCAGCGCGGCCATGGTGAAACGCAGCGCGTCCGCGCCGTGCGGGTTGATGCCGTCGGGGAATTCCTTGCGCGTGGCCTTCTCGATCTTCTCGGCCATCTTCGGCTGCATCAGGCCGGTGGTGCGCTTGGCGACCAGTGCGTCGATGCCGATGCCGTCGATGATGTCCAGCGGGTCGAGGATGTTGCCCTTCGACTTCGACATCTTCTGGCCGTCCTTGTCGCGGACCAGGCCGGTGATGTAGACGTCGCGGAACGGCACGCGGCCGACCAGGCGGTCGGTCATCATGATCATCCGCGCCACCCAGAAGAAGATGATGTCGAAGCCGGTGACCAGCACGCTGGTGGGCAGCGCGACGTCGAAACCGAGCGCGCCCATGGTGTCTTCGTCCGGCCAGCCTTGCGTGCTGAACGGGAACATCGCCGAGGAGAACCAGGTCTCCAGCACGTCCGGGTCCTGGCGCAGCGCGATGTCGCCCAGGCCGTGCGCGGCGCGCACCTCCGCCTCGCTGCGACCCACGTAGGCGTTGCCGGCGTCGTCGAACCACGCGGGGATGCGGTGGCCCCACCAGAGCTGGCGGCTGATCGTCCAGTCCTGGATGTTCTCCAGCCAGTGGCGATAGGTGTTGATCCAGTTCGGCGGGACGAACTTCACGTCACCGGACTCGACCAGTTCAAGGCCGCGCCTGGCGAGTTCGTCCATCTTCACGAACCACTGGTCGGTCAGGAACGGCTCGATGACCTGGCCGCTGCGGTCGCCGCGCGGCACCTGCAGCTTGTGCGGCTTCGCCTCGACCAGCAGGCCCGCGGCCTCGAGGTCGGCCACGATCGCCTTGCGCGCGTCGAAGCGGTCGAGGCCGCGGTACGCGTCCGCGATGTCGTCGCGCGACGAAATGACCTTCGCCTCGTCGGTGAAGATGTTGATCATCGGCAGGCCGTGGCGCTGGCCCACCGCGTAGTCGTTGAAGTCGTGCGCGGGGGTGACCTTGACCACGCCGGTGCCGAAGTCGCGGTCCACGTAGTCGTCGGTGATCACCGGGATGCGGCGGCCGGTCAGCGGCAACTCCACGAACTTGCCGTGGATCGCGGTGTAGCGCGGATCTTCCGGATGCACCATCGCGGCGGTGTCGCCGAGCATGGTTTCCGGGCGGGTGGTGGCGACGATCAGGTAGTCGCGCGTCTCGCGCAGGATCTCGTTGCCGTCGCCGTCGACCTCGACGTGTTCGTAGGTCGCGCCGTCGGCCAGCGGGTAGCGGATCGACCACATGTGGCCGTTTTCTTCCTCGCTGGCGACCTCGAGGTCGGAGATCGCAGTCTTCAGCACCGGGTCCCAGTTGACCAGGCGCTGGCCGCGGTAGACCAGGCCCTGTTCGTGCAGGCGCACGAAGGCCTCGGTGACCGCGGTGGAGGCCATCGGGTCCATGGTGAACACGCTGCGCGACCAGTCGCCGCTGGTGCCGAGCCGGCGCATCTGCCGCTCGATGGTGCCGCCGGACTGTTCCTTCCACGCCCAGACCTTCTCGATGAAGGCGTCGCGGCCCAGCGAGTCGCGGGTCTCGCCCTTGCCCTCGAGCATCAGGTTGCGGCCGACCACCATCTCGGTGGCGATGCCGGCGTGGTCGGTGCCCATCTGCCACAGCGTGCGGTAACCGCGCATGCGGTGGTAGCGGATCAGCGCGTCCTGCAGGGTGTGCTGGAACGCGTGGCCCATGTGCAGCGTGCCGGTGACGTTCGGCGGCGGCAGCAGGATGGTGTAGGCCGGGCCGTCGCCCGCGGGCGCGAACGCGCCGCTGCTTTCCCACTGCTGGTACAGGCGGGATTCGAAGGATTTCGGGTCGTAGCCAGGGGCGAGGGTGGTCATGGGTTCCGTCTTTCCTGTTTGCTTTTTCCTCTCCCCTCGTGGGAGAGGATGCCCCCAAGGGGCAGGAGAGGGGCGCAGTCACGACCCCTCTCCCGGTGCTGCGCGCCACCCTCTCCCGCAAGGGGAGAGGGAACATCAACAGCGATTACATGTCGTGCTTGTTCACCTCGAAGCCGAGCGCCTGGTAATGCTTCCAGCGGGCGCGCAAGGGCGCGCGCGCGGCCGGGTCGGCGGGCACCACCTCCAGCACGCGCTCGAAGCGGCCGGCCGGCGGGTCGTCGCGCAGGTTGAGCAGCAACGGGCGCGCCGGCACGTCCATGTCCGGGGTGGCGATGAGGATCGGGGCCTCGTCGTCGTCCTCGTCCATGCCGGCGATCTGGTGCGGCAGGTACTCGTCGGGGTCGAACGACCACAGCAGGTCGTCCAGCGCCTCGGCCTGCGCGCTGTCGCGCGCCAGCACCAGCAGCGGCTGGCTGGCCGCATAGGCCTTGCGCGCGAGCTCGCACACGAGCAGCAACGGCTGCGCGCGGAAGCGCTCCTTGTCGATCAGGTAGAAGTCGGCGCGCATCCTGCGGTCCTCACTCGTGCTGGCGTTGTTGCATCGCCCATCGCCAATCCTCATTGACCATGCGTCAACTCCGGTTGGCGACAGGCGCGGCGTCGCGCCAGCCCATCGTGATGCCTCGCAGGAACCCGTCGCATCACGCCGCCACGCGGTCCAGCAGCCACTGGCTGAGCAGGCCGACCGGCCGGCCTGTGGCCATGCCGAGCTTGCCGTCGCCATTGGCCACGCCGGCGATGTCCATGTGCGCCCAGCGCTGGCCCTCGGTGAAGCGCGACAGGAAGCAGCCCGCGGTGATCGCGCCGGCCCAGCGCCCGCCGATGTTGTAGACGTCGGCGAAGGCCGACTCCAGCTGGCCCTGGTATTCGTCCCACAGCGGCAGCTGCCAGCCGCGGTCGAAGGTGGTCTCGCCGGCGGCGAGCAACTCGCGCGCGAGGTCGTCGCTGTCCTTGGTCATCACCCCGCTGGCGAACTTGCCCAGCGCGACCACGCAGGCGCCGGTCAGGGTGGCGACGTCGATGAGCGCAGCGGGTTCGAAGCGCTGCGCGTAGGTCAGCGCGTCGCACAGGATCAGGCGGCCCTCGGCGTCGGTGTTGCCGACCTCGATGGTCTTGCCGGACATGCTGGTGATCACGTCGGACGGGCGATAGGCATTGCCGTCGATGGCGTTCTCCACCGCCGCGGCGATGGCGACCAGGTTCACCGGCAGCTGCATCCCGACCGCGGCCACGAAGGTGCCGAGCACGGTGCCGGCGCCGCACATGTCGTACTTCATTTCCTCGATGCCGCCCTGCGTCTTCAGGTTGACGCCGCCGGTATCGAAGGTGATGCCCTTGCCGACCAGCACGTAGGGCTTGGCGTCGCCGCCGTTGGAATACGTCAGCACCACCAGCCGCGGGCGGTTGGCAGAGCCGCGCGCGACCGCGAGCAGCGAGCCCATGCCGAGCGCTTCCATCGCGGCGTCGTCCAACACCTCGCATTCGACCTTGTCCTGGCCGGCGGCGAAGTCCTGCGCCTGCTGCGCGAGGTAGGCGGGGTTGCAGATGTTCGGCGGCAGGTTGCCCAGCTCGCGGGTGAACTGCACGCCGCGGGCGATGGCGACGCCGCGCGCCAGCGCGACCGCATCGTCGCCGGCGATCTCCAGCCGGGCCAGGCCCTTGTCGTCGCGCTTCTTGTTCTTGGCGCCGAGGGTGGCGGTGTAGCGGTAGCAGGCGTGGTCGGCGGCGATCGCGGCGCTGCGGATGTTCCACGCGGCGTCGCGGCCCTTCACCGGCACTTCGGAGAGGGTCAGCAGGGCGGACTGCACCGCGCCGCTCTTGAGCGCGCGCGCGGCATCGCCGACCGCCTTGAGGTATTGCGGCACGCCGAACTTGCCGGCATCGCCCAGGCCGACGACCAGCACGCGCGGGGCGGCGACGCCGGGCAGGTCGTGCAGCAGCGCGGTCTTGCCGGTCTTGCCGGAGACGTCGCCGCGGGCGACGAGGGCTTGCAGCTTGCCGCCGCTGGCGGCATCGATCGCGGTGGCGGCCGGCGTCAGGCTGCCATCGGCATGCGCGCCGACGACGATGCAATCGACCGCGGCGGCGGCGGGGGCGGACTGGTTCAGGCTGAATTCGAGGCTCATCGACCACTGTTCCGGGGGAAAGGGAAGGCGTCCGCGCGGCGGGGCACGGGCCGGGAGGCGGCGTCGCTTACAATGCGCGGCCGCGTCCAGGCGCGGCCCATGCGCGATCGAACCCCCGGATTCTAAAGCAAGTTCCCACGCACGCAGGCCCGATGCCGAAGCTGGACCGCTACCTCAGCAGTGAATTCACCCGGTCCGTGTTCGCGGCCCTGGTGGTGCTGGGCATGGTCAGCCTGGGCGGCCTGTTCGCCGACCTGCTGGGGGAAATGGCGCGCGGCAAGGTGCCGCCGCCGCTATTGCTGTCGCAACTCGGGTTGCGCCTGGTCCGCTACCTGCCGCTGATCCTGCCCTTGGCGTTGTTGCTCGGCTTCATGCTGGCGCTGGGGCGGCTGTACCGCGACTCCGAGATGTTCGTGCTGGCGGCCGCCGGGATCGGGCCGCGGCGCCTGCTCAAGCCGGTGTTGCTGGTCGCCTTGCCGGTGGTCGCGGTGATCGCGCTGAGTTCGCTGTGGCTGGGCCCGTGGGCCGACCGGGTGGCGCGGGCGATGGTCGCCGAGGCCAACAAGAACCTGCTGGTCGCCGGCCTCGAGCCGGGCCGGTTCACGGTCATGGCCAACGGTGGCGTCGCCTACGCCGACGCAATGTCCGCCGACGGCACCCACCTCGACCGCGTGTTCGTCTACCGCGAGCGCGGCGAGCGCATGGACGTGGCCACCGCCCGCGCGGGCCAGCTGTACCGCGACGAGGGCGCCCGCGTGCTGGCGCTGGAGGATGGGTTCCGGGTGGAAGGGCCGCTCAGCGGCGAGGCCCTGGACTACCGCCTCATGCGCTACAAGCGCAACGAAATGGGCCTGCCCGCTGCGGACGACGAGCGTCCCGGCAATTCTCCGGCATTCAAGTCGACGCTCGCCCTGCTTGGCGATCCGTCACGCGGAGCGGCGGCCGAACTCCACTGGCGGATCGCGCCGCCGCTGCTGGCCTTCGCCTTCGTGTTGCTGGCGGTGCCGCTGTCGCGGAGCTCGCCACGGCAGGCGCGCTACGGCGCGATGCTGCTCGCCTTCCTCGCCTACCTGGTCGGCGTGTTCCTGATGCTGCTCGGGACCCAGTGGCTGGCTGACGGCACGCTGCCGATGCTCGCGGGCCTGTGGTGGCTGGTGTTGCCGATGCTCGCGCTGGGCGGCTGGCTGTACGCGCGCGATGGGCGCGTCGCCAGGCGCTGGTGGTCGCGATGATCGGCGCGCTGAAACTGCACGACAGCTACATCGCGCGGACGGTGGTGCTCACCGTGCTCGCGACCTGGGGCGTGCTGCTCGGCTTGGACGTGGTGATGGCCTTCGCCGGCGAATTCGGCGAGATCGGCAAGGGCAGCTACACCATCAACCATGCGATCGCGGCCACCGCGCTGACCATCCCGTGGCGCGGCTACAACCTGTTCCCGACCGCGGCGGTGATCGGTTCGCTGCTGGGGCTGGGGCAGCTGGCGGCGACCTCCGAGCTCACCGCGTTGCGCGCGCTTGGGCTCTCGCGCCGGCGGCTGAGCGTGTCGGTGGCGATCCCGCTCGCCTTGATGACCCTGCTGATGGTCGCCAACGGCGAGGCGCTCGCGCCCTGGGGCGAGGAACGCAGCCAGGCCTTGCGCAGCACCCGCAACCAGGACCTGGTGGTGGCCCAGTACAGCGGCCTGTGGGCGCGCGAGGGCGGGATGTTCCTCAACGCCCGCGCGGGTGAGCAGAAGGCCGGCAACGGCGACCAATGGCTCGAGCTGCAGGGCGTGCGGCTGTTCCAGTTCGATGCCGACGGGCGCCTGCAATCGATCGCCAACGTGCGGGTCGCGGAGCATCGCAAGGGCAAGTGGCTGCTGCGCGACGTCGAGCGCACGACCTTCGCCGCGAAGTCGGTGCAGCGCACGCGCGTCGCGGAAGAACGCTGGGACTCGCAGCTGGACGAAACCGCGCTGGCCGCCAGCGTCACCAAGCCGCGCAACATGGGCAGCGGCGAACTGCGGCGCAGCATCGACTACCGCCAGCGCAACGGCCTGCAATCCTCGGATTTCGAGGAGATCTACTGGGGCCGCTGGTTCTACCCGATCAACGTGCTCGCCCTGTGCCTGGCGGCGATCCCGTTCGCCTTCGGCACCCTGCGCAGCGGCGGTTACGGCAAGCGCCTGTTCCTCGGCATCGTGTTCGCGCTGGGGTTCTGGGTGTTGCAGCAGGTGTTCACCCGGCTCGCCGGCATCTACCACTTCGACTTCCGCATCGCCTACGCGATGCCACCGGCGATCATGCTCGGGGTGTCGCTGTGGCTGTTCAAGCGGCGCTCGGGCTGACCGCCGAGGCCGGCATCAGGCATTGGCCGGCTTGTCGATCCGCTGCATCCGGGTGCCGCTGGTGCGGTCGTGCCAGGCCAGGCGGTCGCGATCGATCCACGCCCACCAGAACCCGAGTCCGCCCGCCAGCAGGCCGATGGCGCCGACCAGGTAGCGCAGCCACAGCGCGCGCCAGCCGGGCGCGCCGCCCGCGGCGTCGGTGACGCGCAGCCGCCAGGCGCGCATGCCGATGGTCTGCCCGCCGCGGCGCCAGCTCAGCGTCGCGTACACCCCGGCCACCGCCCACAACACCGCGAACTCGAGCAGGCCGAGTGCGCCGCCGCGCACGGCATCGCCATGCGCCGCGGTGAAGCCGGCGGCGACCACGAACCACAGTGCGAGCACGGGGAGGAGGTCGTAGGCCAGGGCCAGCAGGCGCCAGCCGACGAGTGCGCGTGGTGGGTTCGATCCGGGCATCGCGCAAGGATACAGGCGCTACCCTAGGCGCATGGGCACGCCCGCAGATCGCCGCAAGCTCGCGCAGTCGCTGCCGCCCCTGGCGGACGCGGATGCCGCCGCGATCGAGCGCTTCATCGACGCGATCTGGGCCGAGAACGGCTTGGCCGGCGCCTCGCTGGCCGCCTATCGGCGGGACCTCGAAGGCCTGGCGCGGTTCCGCCCCGGGCTGGTCGGGCTGGATCGGGGTGCGTTGTTCGATTACCTGGCGATGCGCACGCGCGCGGGCTATTCGCCGCGCAGCAATGCGCGCCTGCTGTCCAGTCTGCGCGCCTTCTACGCGCACGCGCTCCGGCGCGGGCAGCGCAGCGACGACCCGACCGCGCTGCTGCAGCCGCCGCGGCTGCCGCGCGCGTTGCCGAAGGCGTTGTCCGAAGCGCAGGTCGAGGCCTTGCTGCATGCGCCGGACGCCGCGACGCCGCATGGGCTGCGCGACCGCGCCATGCTGGAGCTGATGTACGGCTGCGGCCTGCGGGTCAGCGAACTGGTGCAGCTGCCGGCGACCGCGGCCAACCTGCGGCAGGGCGTGCTGCGGGTCGCCGGCAAGGGCAGCAAGGAGCGCCTGGTCCCACTGGGCGAGGAATCGCAGCATTGGCTGCAGCGCTACCTGCGCGACGCGCGCCCCGCGTTGTTGGCGCCGCTGCGCGATCCGGCCGGTGCGCAGGCGTTGTTCGTCGAGCCGGGTGGCAATCCGCTGACCCGGCAGGCGTTCTGGGCCTTGGTCAAGCGTTGCGCCGCCTCGGCCGGCCTGGATCCCGCGCGGATCAGCCCGCATGGCCTGCGCCACAGCTTCGCCACCCACCTGCTGAACCATGGCGCCGACCTGCGCGCACTGCAGATGCTGCTGGGGCACAGCTCGCTGTCGACGACCCAGATCTACACCCTGGTCGCCCGCGAGCACCTCAAGCAGTTGCATGCGCGGCACCACCCGCGCGGCTGACCGCTGCTCGCGCGGGCGAACCGACCATCGCCCCGTGCGAGAATGGGCGGAACCCTGGACGCCGCGGCGGGTCTGCGCGTCCATCGACCCAGGAGCTTCCATGCGATTCACCCTCTTCGCTGCGCTGTGCAGCTTCAGCCTGGCTGCATGCGCGCAGTCGGCCTCTCCCACGTCTGCGGACGGCAGCAAGATCGCCGTATCCAGCGCGGCCAAGGCGCCGGTCCCGGCGGAGCCCGTCTATGCGGCCGGAAGCCCGGAGGCGCGCGTGCGCGAGGTCCTGCGCGGACTCGATCCGCGCATCCAGGTCGACCATGTCGGACCCGCGCCGCTGCCGGGCTTCCGCGAGGTCATCGCGGGCGGGCAGGTGGTGTACGTGAGCGATGACGGCAAGTACCTGCTGCAGGGCAGCCTGCTGGACGTGGCCAAGCGCAAGGACCTGAGCGAGGCGGCGATGGGCCGCCTGCGCGGCGAGGTGCTCAAGGGCATCCCGATGGCGGACCGCATCGTCTATTCGCCGGCGGGCACGCCCAAGCATCGGGTGGTGGTCCTGACCGACATCGAGTGCGGCTACTGCCGCAAGTTCCACACCGAGATCGGCGAGCACCTCAAGCGCGGCATCCAGGTGGAATACCTTGCGTTCCCGCGCGCCGGCCTGGGCAGCGCGGACTACCGCAAGATGGTGTCGGTCTGGTGCGCGGACGATCGCCGCAAGGCGCTAACCGACGCCAAGAGCGATCGCGCGGTGCCCAGCAAGACCTGCAAGACGCCGGTCGACATGCAGTACCGTGCCGGCCAGCGCATGGGCCTGACCGGCACCCCGATGATCCTGACCGAGGATGGCCGGATGCTGGGGGGCTACCTGCCGCCCGACGCGCTTGAACAGCGCCTGCGGGCACTCGATCAGGACAACGCGGCCGCCAGCGGCGGCTGAGGGTCGCGCGGGGCCGGCCCGGGTGCCGGCCTCGGCTACAATGTCCGGCCCGACTCCACGTGCTGCCGGACATGATCGTCCTCGAGGGCGCGCCCGCCCTGTCGCCGTTCCGCCGCGACCGCCTGCAAGCCCGCCTCCAGGCGATCGTCCCCGGCCTGCGGGTGCTCGGCACCTGGCATGGGTACTGGATCCAGCCGGACGAGGGCGCAACGCCCGATCCGGCCGCGCTGCGCCGCATCCTGCAGGCGCAAGCCGAGCCCGCCGACGCCGCGCCTGAGGCGACCAGCCGCTTCGTGGTGCCGCGCCTGGGCACGCTCTCGCCATGGGCGAGCAAGGCCACCGAGCTGCTGCGCGGTGCCGGGCTGCCGGTGCACCGGGTGGAGCGCGGCATGCGCATCGACCTCGGCGGCTGGCCCGACGATGCCGGTCGCCAGGCCGCGCTGGCCAAGCTGTTGCACGACCCGATGACGCAGTCGCTGCTGGCCAGCCGCGAGGCCGGTGCCGCGCTGTTCGGCGCGCAGCCTGCCGGCGCGCTCGAAGCGATTCCGCTGGAGACCCTGCAGGCCGCCAACGCGCGCCTGGGCCTGGCGCTGGCCGACGATGAAGTGGAGTACCTGCGCACGCGCTACGGCGAGCTGGGCCGCGACCCGCACGACGTCGAGCTGATGATGTTCGCGCAGGCCAACTCCGAGCACTGCCGGCACAAGATCTTCAACGCCTCGTGGACGATCGACGGTCGCGACCAGTCGACCTCGCTGTTCAAGATGATCAAGCACACCCACGCGGTCACGCCGGGCCACGTGCTGTCGGCCTACAGCGACAACGCGGCGGTGGTGGTCGGCTATCCGGCCGCGCGGTTCCGGCCGGACCCGGCGGATGCCCGCTACCGCAGCGAGCCGGTGGTCGACAGCGCGTTCTGCATCAAGGTCGAGACCCACAACCACCCGACCGCGATCGCGCCGTTCCCGGGTGCGTCCACCGGCGCCGGCGGCGAGATCCGCGACGAAGGCGCGACCGGTCGCGGCGGCCGGCCCAAGGCGGGCCTGTGCGGCTTCTCGGTCAGCCACCTGCGCATCCCCGGCCTGGAACGCCCGTGGGAAGCCGCGCGCGCGCTCAACCCGCGGATGGCGCCGGCGCTGGACATCATGCTGGACGGCCCGATCGGCGCCGCCGCCTTCAACAACGAGTTCGGGCGTCCGAACCTCAACGGCTACTTCCGCAGCTTCGAGCTCGCCGATGCCGACGGCCTGGTCCGCGCCTACGACAAGCCGATCATGCTGGCCGGCGGCCTGGGCGCGATCGATCCGCCGCTGGTCGCCAAGAAGCTCCTCGGCGCCGGCGATGCGGTGATCGTGCTGGGCGGGCCGGCGATGCTCATCGGGCTGGGCGGCGGCGCCGCCAGTTCGGTCGCCTCGGGCGAGTCCGCCGAGGACCTCGACTTCGCCTCGGTGCAGCGCGACAACCCGGAGATGGAGCGGCGCGCGCAGGAAGTCATCGACCGCTGCGCCGCGCTGGGCGCCGACAACCCGATCCTGTCGATCCACGACGTCGGCGCGGGCGGCCTGTCCAATGCGATCCCGGAGCTGCTGCACGATTCCGGCGTTGGTGGGGTGATCGACCTCGGCCGGGTGCCGAAGGACGATCCCTCGCTGTCGCCGATGCAGCTGTGGTGCAACGAATCGCAGGAACGCTACGTGCTCGGGATCCCGCCCTCGCGCGTGGACGAGTTCGCCGCGCTGTGCGCGCGCGAGCGCTGCCCGTTCGCGGTGGTCGGCACCGCCACCGCCGAGGAACGCCTGGTCGTGGGCTACGCGGGCGAGCCGCCGGCGATCGACCTGCCGATGGACGTGCTGTTCGGCAAGGCGCCGAAGATGCACCGCGATACCGCGCACCCCGCGCCGCCACGCTGGCCGGAGATCGACACCGGCGCGCTGGACCTGCGCGAGGCTGGCCTGCGCGTGCTCGCGCATCCGACCGTGGCCGCGAAATCGTTCCTCGTCACCATCGGCGACCGCACGGTCGGCGGCCTGACCGTGCGCGACCAGATGGTCGGCCCGTGGCAGCTGCCAGTGGCCGATTGCGCGATCACCCTGGCCGGCTTCGAAGGCCAGGCCGGCGAGGCGATGGCGATCGGCGAGCGCACCCCGCTGGCCCTGCTGGATGCCGCCGCCGCGGCGCGGATGGCGGTCGGCGAGGCGATCACCAACCTGATCGCGGCGCCGGTCGAGGGCCTGGAGCGGATCAAGCTGTCCGCCAACTGGATGGCCGCCGCCGGCCACCCGGGCGAGGATGCGCGCCTGTTCGACGCGGTGCGCGCGGTCGGCCTGGAGCTGTGCCCGGCGCTGGAGCTGGCGATCCCGGTCGGCAAGGATTCCTTGTCGATGCAGGCGCAATGGCAGGCCGGCGGCGTCGCCCACAAGAGCGTCTCGCCGGTGTCGCTGGTGGTCTCGGCGTTCGCGCCGGTCGCCGACGTGACCCGCCAGTCGACCCCGCTGCTGCAGCGCGACGGCGCCACCGAGCTGTGGCTGATCGGGCTGGGCGCGGGCAAGCAGCGCCTGGGCGGGTCGGTGCTCTCGCAGTGCCATCCCGATGCCGGTGGCGACGGCCTGCCGGCGTTCGGCGGGGACGTCCCCGACCTCGACGACCCGCACCGCCTGCGCGCGCTGTTCGAGCTGGTCCGCGACGCGCGCGAGGACGGCCTCCTGCTGGCCTACCACGACCGTTCCGACGGCGGCGCGTTCGCCGCGCTGTGCGAGATGGCGTTCGCCTCGCGGCTGGGCCTGGACATCCGCCTCGACGGCTGGGGCGACGGCCGCAACGACGACGTGTTCCGCACCCTGTTCAACGAGGAGCTCGGCGCGATCGTGCAGGTCGCGGTGGACGAACGCGCCGCGTTCGCCGACCTCGTCGCCCGCCATGGCCTGATCGAATGCGCGCAGCGCATCGCGGTGCCGACCACCGCGCCGGTGGTGCGGGTCAGCGACGCCAGCGAAACCCTGGCGGAATGGCGCTGGGAGGACTTGTTCGACGCGTGGTGGTCGGTGACCCACGCCATGCAGCGCCTGCGCGACAACCCGGAATGCGCGGATGCCGAACGCGAGGCGGCGCGCCGCTTCGATGCGCCCGGCCTGCAGCCGGTGCTGACCTTCGACCCGGCGGAGGACATCGCTATGCCGTTCGTGTCCACCGGCGCCCGCCCGAAGGTGGCGATCCTGCGCGAGCAGGGCGTCAACAGCCAGGTCGAGACCGCCTACGGCTTCGATCGCGCCGGCTTCGACGCCTACGACGTGCACATGAGCGACCTGGTCGCCGGCCGGGTGGACCTGGCCGATTTCCACGGCTTCGTCGCCTGCGGCGGCTTCAGCTACGGCGACGTGCTCGGCGCCGGCCGCGGCTGGGCGACCTCGATCCTCGAACGCCCCGCCTTGCGCGACATGTTCGCGACCTTCTTCGCGCGCAGCGGCACGTTCTCGCTGGGCGTGTGCAACGGCTGCCAGATGATGGCGCAATTGCGCGGGATCATCCCCGGCGCCGAGCACTGGCCGACCTTCCAGCGCAACGCCAGCGAGCAGTACGAAGCGCGCCTGGCCTTGCTTGAGGTGGGCGAGTCGCCCTCGCTGTTCCTGCGCGGGATGGGCGGGTCGCGGATCCCGGTGGCGGTGGCGCACGGCGAAGGCCGCGCGGTGTTCGACGCCGGCATCGACCGCAGCGCGGTGGACGTGGCGGCGCGCTACGTCGAGGGCGGGCGGGTCGCCTTGCAGTACCCGGCCAACCCGAATGGTTCGCCGGACGGCATCGCCGGCGTCACCAGCCGCGACGGCCGCGCGACGATCCTGATGCCGCATCCCGAGCGCACCCTGCGCACCGCCAACTTCAGCTGGGCCCCGGTCGACTGGCCGGAGCCGTCGCCGTGGCTGCGCATGTTCCGCAACGCGAGGGCGTGGCTCGGCTGACGGCGCCCCGCGGTTCCTGAAACAACAAGGCCGGCTTGCGCCGGCCTTGTCGCGTTGTCGCTGGTGGAACTCAGTCGAGGATCGGTGCCGGCAATGCCCAGCCAATCACGTTCGGCAGGTAGACATTGTTGAAGTTGTCGCGCGGCGGGTTGCCGCCCGAGCCAGCGAGGTAATAGTCCAGCGGGATGGTGGAGTAGACCACCCGGCCCTCGCCGTAGGGATAGCTGACCGTCGCCCCTTCCATCTCCTGCGGCGGCAGCGCGGGGCCGCCAGCGCAGGGCGGGTCCTCGTGGTACTTGTTGACCCAGCGGTGGATCCACATGTCCAGGGTGGCACCGGTGTAGCCCTTCTCGCAGACATTGCGGCACCAGTTCAGCTTGGTCCCGGTATAGCCGTAGGCCTCGCAGCCCTCGAAGCCACCTTCGCCCTCCCCGTCCAGCAGCCCGGGGCGGGCGGCCAGAACGCTACCGCCCGCGGGCAGGCTGGCTTGGTACACGAAGCCATGGGTAGAGGAGTTGCCGCCGTCCAGGCTGTTGTTGTCGAGCACACCCCCCGGCCCGGTGAGGATCGCCGAACCCGCCGGGAAATCGATATCCGCATCGCCAGCGAAGGAGCGCGCGGTCTGGATGCCGCCGCCGCCGGGCAGGATGCTGCCGGCATCGGTCACCGTGCGATCGTGGACGAACAGGACCATTCCGCCGTTCACCGCCGCCGTGATCGCCGCGAGGTGGTCGGTGTAGGCCGTGCCGAAGCCGCCGTTGTCGCAATTGGTGACCGACAAGCCGTCGAGGGTGGCCAAGGCTTCGCTGTCCGGCACGGGAACGTACACCGGGGTGTGCCCGGCTGCGGAAATCGCCGCGGCGTGGGCGGCCTGGTCGTTACCGCACATGTCCATGTAGCCGATGGTGCCGGCCTGACCCAGGCCGGGCAGGAGCAGCGTGATGCCGCCGAGCAGCGTCGCCAGGACGCCGGAGTTGGTGCGCGCGTTCATTGGAGCCCTCGTTTGCTATCCCGGCCGTCAGTGGCGGGTTCTGCGTAATGTAACGCCATCCACGTCGCCCGGCGGCCGCCGCATGCGGCAAGGCCGGCTTGCGCCGGCCTTGTGCATGACGATGCGAAGCAGGGATCAGTCGATCGGCGGCGGTTCCTCGTTGCCCTCGCGGGCGCAGTAGGGCAGGTCGCGGTAGCGGTTGATCCAGCGGTGGATCCACATGTCGAGCGTGGCGCCGGTGTAACCCTTCTCGCAGATGTTCTGGCACCAGGTCAGCTTGGTCCCGGTGTAACCCTCGCTGGCGCAGGTGGTGCTACCGGGATTTCCCGGGATGGAGGCGCCAAGGGTGATGTTGTCGAAGGCGATCTGGTTGACCGTGCCGCCAAAGTCCACCGAGCGTGCGGTGCCGGCGAAGCTGGCCCCGATCGGCACGAACGGACTGAACGTGCCGGTGGGATCCGGCGCGCCGTTATTGGGGGTTGTCGGCAGGTTGATGGTGGCCAGGACGTTGCCGGTGGCGTTGGGGCCGTCATAAACGACCACGGTGCCCGGGTTGGAGATGGCCGAGTAATAGAACGAAAACCCGGTGGCGAAGCCCGCCGGCACGTTCATCACTGCTGTGCCGCTGGTGAAGAACAGCACGGTGTCTGGGCTGGGCTCGCCGCCGAAATTACCGCTCCCGCCGGCATCCGAATCGATCAGTGCCAGCGAGTTCGGCGAGAACGAGATGCCGTAATTGGTGCCCGGGCCGCTGCCGTTGCCGCCGGTACCGCCGTTGTAGAACTGGCTGACTGGTTCGAAGTCGCCCAGACCTTCGAAGGTCAAGGTGACGGTGGATTGGGCGAACGCCGGCATGGCGCCGGCGGCGAGCAGCACGCCCAGCGCTGCCTTGCTGCAGAAACTTGCAAACTTCATGATATCCCCCTGTGCCGCGGGATGCGGCTGTCGGGATTGTAGAACGGAGGCGGGACCGTTGCCGGGACGCGTCCGGGGCGATCCTGAATGACTTTTCCATTTGCCCGACACGACAAGGCCGGCTTTCGCCGGCCTTGGGATCGAGGGCAGGGCGGATCAGGTTTCCTGCGGCGGCGGTTCCTCGTTGCCTTCCTGGGCGCAGTACGGCAGGTCGCGGTAACGGTTGATCCAGCGGTGGATCCACATGTCGAGGGTGGCGCCGGTGTAACCCTTCTCGCAGATGTTCTGGCACCAGGTCAGCTTGGTCCCGGTGTAACCCTCGCTGGCGCAGGTCTGGTCGTTGATACCGCTGATGGTGAGGCTCCAGCCGTTGGCGATGGCACCGGAATCGCCCGCGAGGTCATCATTGACGTAAAGCGACCAGGTGCCGTTGGGGGACACGCCATTCAGCGTCGTCAGGTCGGTGCTGTAGGGTGCGGCGGGGGCTGGGCCCGGCAGCGACTGGTTGGGGTTCGATGCGGCCGGCAGATACGTGCCGGATGGGATCGGGCTCCCGCTGACCGCACCGCTGGCGCTGGCGCTGTACGTGATCGTGGCGTTGATGTAGTCGGAACCGCCTCCGACGTCGTTGTTGAGGATGATCTTCTGGCCGGTAGGCGCGACGAGGAGGATCTCGACGTCGTTGGAGAACGTGTGCGAGTAGTTGTTCAGTGTCACCGTGACGTTGGTCGTGGTGCCGGTGACGCCGCTGACATTGATCGTCGACGGATACGGGGTGCCCAGGCCGACGTCCGGGATCGAAATCGAGATGGTGTTGCTGAACGTGAGATCGGCAGCGTTCGAGGCGAAACTGGCCGTGGCGAGCGCAACTGTGGCCAACGCCAACGTAATCGGGCGCATCTTCATTCTTGAATCCCCCATCACCGCGGGATGCGGTTGTCGGTGAGTGTAAACGCGGGTCACGGGGTGGGCCGGCCGCTCGTCGCCGGGCACGATGCGGTCGTCTTGCCTCCAACGAAACAAGGCCGGCTTGCGCCGGCCTTGTGCTTGCAGCAGCGGAAGGTCGATCAGCCCTCCTGTGGCGGCGGCTCCTCGTTGCCTTCCCGCGCGCAGTAAGGCAGGTCGCGGTAGCGGTTCACCCAACGGTGGATCCACATGTCCAGGGTGGCGCCGGTGTAACCCTTCTCGCAGATGTTCTGGCACCAGGTCAGCTTGGTCCCGGTGTAACCCTCGCTGGCGCAGGTGGTGGCAGGTCCGGTGGCATAGTAGATGGTGCCGTTGAAGATGCGAGGGTCGAAAGTCCCCCCTGTGAATGCCGGGCGCCCCTTCCCGAACCACGTATTCAGGGTTAGATCCCCATTGGAATAGGTCGTGCGTCCGTTCGTATAACGGACGCCACTGGAAGGGCCGGTATCAATGTAGATTCCGTAGGTCTGCCCGGCGATCAACGAAAGTCCGCCAATTGCAATATGGGTCGGGATGTTTTCGCCTTGCGACACGACAGTCGCCGTACCCATCACGTTCCAGCCGTCGGCACTATTCTGGAAGCCGTTGGCGGTTCCCAGTCGCCAATAGATGGTGACTTGAGCGGTTGTTCCCGCATACACGTTGGCATCGAAACTTTCGATAGTCATGTTGGTATTCGGCACCACGTCGAACATGACGCCGCCTTGCCCATTGTCCGCTGCGTAAGTCGTCGTCAGCGATTGCGCCAGTGCAGGCATCGTGCCGGCGAGCAGCAGCAGGGCCAGCGCGGCGGACCTCCATATGCGAACGAATTTCATGCATATCCCCCTGGGTCGCCGCAGGATGCGGCTGTTCGGCATGGTAAACGAGATGGAATGCCCGGGCCGGCCATTGGGCGCTGCGGTTGCGTCTGGGCCATACGCGACAAGGCCGGCTTGCGCCGGCCTTGTGCTTGCAGCAGCGGAAGGTCGATCAGCCCTCCTGCGGCGGCGGCTCCTCGTTGCCTTCCCGCGCGCAGTAAGGCAGGTCGCGGTAGCGGTTCACCCAACGGTGGATCCACATGTCCAAGGTGGCGCCGGTGTAGCCCTTCTCGCAGATGTTCTGGCACCAGGTCAGCTTGGCACCGGTGTAGCCCTCGCTGGCGCAGGTGACCGCCGGGGTGATCCCGAGGTGGTAGTACACCGTGCCGTTGAACTGGCGCGGGTAGAAGAAGGAACCGGACAGCAAGGGATTGCCGGCGCCTTCATTCTGGTGTCCGTAGAACGAGCGAAGCGCAAGCTGGCCATTGGAGGTGGTCGGCGGCGGGTCACTGGAGTTGGTGTAACGGATGCTGCCCTGGCCGAAGGTGTTGCTCACCCGGATGTAGATGCCGTAGGTCTGGCCGGAGGCCATGCCGAGCCCCCCGATCGGAACAGATGTCGCAGTGTCGGGGCCTTGGGCGACGACGGTGGCTGAACCCAGGAGCGTCCAGCCGGTCGCATTGTTCTGGTTCCCTTGCACCGTTCCGGCGCGCCAGTAGACGTCGACGGGGACTTGGGTGCCGGTACCCGCGCCGAGGTTGACGTCGAAGCTGTCGACCGTGATGTCGACGCTGGGCGTCAGGTCGAACAAGATCCCATCTTGGCTGTTGCCGCCGCATACGTCGTGGTCAGCGATTGCGCCATCGCCGGCAATGCGGCAATCGACAACAGTGCGGTCAATGCGACCGCCTTGCACATGCGCAAGAATTTCATGTCCCCTCCATTGGTTGGTCGTCCCCTGCCCGTCGGGCGCGTGCATTACAGCATGTGCCGCGGGCCGCTGCTCGCCCCGCCCGGTCGCATGCCGGTCCCGCGGGTCGCCGGGATATGCGCATGCAAGATCGGTGCCAGCCGGCCATCGCGCCATCCGGGCCGGCCCTGCTACCCTCAACACGTCCCGCCCCCTGCAGCCGACCGTCCATGAGTGCCGTCCTCTCAGAGCCCGCAACGACCAGCCCCGATGAGCGCGTCGCCGCCCTGTTGCTGCAGCGCGGGAAACTGAAGGAGGCCGACCTGGTCCGCGCCCGCCGCCTGCAGGAGCAGGACGGCGGCGGCCTGCTGCTCCTGCTGGGGCGCCTGGGCCTGGTGTCCGAGCGCGACCACGCCGAGGCCTGCGCGAGCGAACTGGGGCTGCCGATGCGCAGCGCCCGGGACGTGCCGGAGCTGCCGCCGGAGGACGTGGCGCTCGGCATCAAGTTCATGCGTCAGTTCCACGTGGTGCCGGTGGGGGCCGATGCGGCGGGCGTGGACGTGCTGCTCGCGGACCCGCAGGACCCCTACGTGCTCGAGGCGGTGCGCCTCGCGACCGGGCGGGTGCCGCGGCCGCTGGTCGCGCTGCGCGGCGAGATCGACGAGCTGATCGAGCGCTGGCACGGCCAGGGCCGCAGCGCGATGGAGGGCATCGTCGAGGGTGCGGAGGGCGAGGAGAGCTTCGACGACGTCGAGCACCTGCGCGACCTCGCCTCCGAGGCGCCGGTGATCCGGCTGGTCAACCTGGTGATCCAGCGCGCGGTGGAGTTGCGCGCCTCCGACATCCACATCGAGCCGTTCGAGAACCGCCTGAAGGTGCGCTATCGCATCGATGGCGTGCTGGAGGAGGGCGAGAGCCCACCGCCGAACCTGACCGCGGCGGTGATCAGCCGCATCAAGATCATGGCCAAGCTCAACATCGCCGAGCGCCGGTTGCCGCAGGACGGGCGGATCATGCTGCGGGTGCAGGGCAAGGAGCTCGACCTGCGCGTCAGCACCGTGCCGACCGCGCATGGCGAATCCGTGGTCATGCGCCTGCTCGACCGCGAAACCGTGGTGCTGGACTTCGCCAGGCTGGGCTTCGGCCAGCAGTTCATGCCCCGCTTCCAGAAGATCCTGGAGCAGCCGCACGGCATCCTGCTGGTGACCGGCCCCACCGGCTCGGGCAAGACCACCACGCTGTACACCGCGCTGAGCAAGCTCAACACCCCCGACGTCAAGATCATCACCGTCGAGGATCCGGTCGAATACCAGATCGAGGGCATCAACCAGATCCAGGCCAAGCCGCAGATCGGGCTGGACTTCGCCAACGCGCTGCGCAGCATCGTCCGCCAGGACCCGGACATCATCATGATCGGCGAGATGCGCGACCTCGAGACCGCGCGCATCGCCATCCAGTCCGCGTTGACCGGCCACCTGGTGCTCAGCACCCTGCACACCAACAACGCGGCCGGCGGCATCACCCGCCTGCTGGACATGGGCGTCGAGGACTACCTGCTGACCTCGACGGTGAACGGCATCCTCGCCCAGCGCCTGGTGCGCCGACTGGAGCCCACGCATGCCGAGGCCTACCCGGCGTCGCCCGAGGAGATCGAGAAGTTCGGCCTGCGCCGGTTCCAGCCGCAGGGCGAGATCCTGCTCTACCGCCCGCGGCCGTCGGCGTTGTCGCCCACCGGTTACCTCGGGCGGACCACCATCATGGAACTGCTGGTGATGGACGACGAATTGCGGCGCGCGGTGATGCGCCACGCCGGCATGGACGAGCTGGAGCGGATCGCGCGGCAGGCGGGGATGGCGACGATGTACGAGGTCGGCATCGCCAAGGCGCTGCGCGGCGAGACGACCATCGAGGAAGTGCTGCGCGTGACCGAGGACGCCTGAGTCCGTGGCCCTCTACCGCTACAAGGCGTTGAACGCGCGCGGCGAGTTGCTCGACGGGCAGATGGAGGCGGCCGGGCGCGAGGAGGTGGCGGCGCGGCTGCAGGAGCAGGGGCACCTGCCGGTGGAGGCGCGGCTCGCCTCGGAAGCGGGCGGCGAATCGGCCTGGCGCACGCTGTTCAAGCCGAAGCCGTTCGCCGGCGACCGCCTGGTGCAGTTCACCCAGCAGCTTGCGACCCTGCTCGCGGCGGGCCAGCCCCTCGACCGCGGGCTGACGATCCTGCTGGAACTGCCGGAAGACGACGCGGCGCGGCGCACGATCGGCGACATCCGCGAGGCGGTCCGCGGCGGTGCGTCGCTGTCGGCGGCGCTGGAGCGCCAGCACGGGGTGTTCGGGCGGCTGTACGTGAACATGGTCCGCGCGGGCGAGGCCGGCGGCAGCCTGCACGAGACCCTGCAACGCCTGGCCGATTACCTCGAACGATCGCGCGCGCTGCGGGCGCGGGTGGTGAACGCGCTGGTCTACCCGGCGATCCTGCTGGCGATGGTGGGCCTGTCGCTGCTGTTCCTGCTGGGCTACGTGGTGCCGCAGTTCTCGGCCATGTACGACAGCCTGGAGGCCGACCTGCCGTTCTTCTCGCGGCTGGTGCTGGGCCTGGGCAACATCGTCCGCGACTGGTGGATCGTGATCCTGGCGGTGCCGTTGCTGGCCCTGGTCTGGCTGGAGCGCAAGCGGCGCGAGCCCGCCTTCCAGTTGCGTGTCCACGGCTGGCTGCTGCGGCGCAAGCTGGCCGGGCCACTGGTGGCCAAGCTGGAAACCGCGCGGCTGGCGCGCACCCTCGGCACCCTGCTGCGCAACGGCGTGCCGCTGCTGGCCGCGCTCGGGATCGCCCGCAACGTGCTGGACAACCGGGTCCTGGCCGCCGACGTGGATGCCGCCGCCGACGAAGTGAAGAACGGCATCGGCCTGTCCACCGCGCTGGGCCGCGGCAAGCGCTTCCCGCGGCTGGCCTTGCAGATGATCCAGGTCGGCGAGGAATCCGGCGCGCTCGACGCGATGCTGCTGAAGGCGGCGGATACCTTCGAGCAGGAGACTTCGCTGGCGATGGACCGGATGCTGGCCGCGCTGGTGCCGGCGGTCACCCTGGTGCTGGCGCTGGTGGTCGGCCTGGTGATCCTCGCCGTGCTGTCGCCGATCTACGACCTCACCAGCGTCGTCGGCTAGCTGAACACGACCGCCCGCGACAGCCGTCGCGGAACTCGGCGACAATCGGCCACTCAAACGTCCACCATCTAGCAGAACCCTTTCATGCGCAATCGCCGATTCCAACCTTCGTTCGCCGGATCATCGCAGGCCGGTTTCTCGCTGATCGAGATCATCATCGTGGTGACGCTGATAGCGCTGGTTGCAGCGTTCGTCGCCAACAAGGTCCTGGGCCAGGGCGATCGCGCGAAGGTTCGGCTCGCGACCGCGCAGGTACAAACGCTTGCGGAAAAAGTGCAGCAGTTCGAAATGGATACCGGCGGGCTGCCCGCCTCGCTGGAGGATTTGGTCAAGGCGCCCGGTGATGCCGCAGGTTGGCTGGGCCCGTATGCGAAGGCCAGCGAGCTGAAGGATCCTTGGAACCATCCGTATACCTACACTGTGCCGGGCCAGGGCCGTCCGTTCGAGCTGGTCAGCCTGGGGGCGGATGGACAGCCCGGCGGCAGCAGCGTCGACGCCGACATCCGCAACGAATGACCGGGGGTTGCCCCCGCCTGCGATCCCGATGAAGCGAATTCGCGGCTTCACCTTGCTGGAGTTGCTGCTGGTGCTGGCGCTGGTCGCGGCGGCCAGCCTGCTGGCGATGGCCGCGTTCGGTGGCGGCATGCAGGGCATCCGCTTGCGCACGGCTGCGCACGATGTCGCTGCGCAATTGCGGTTCACCCGTGCGGTGGCGATCAGCAGCGGCGAGCCGCAGGATTTCCGGGTGGATCCGCGGGCGCGGCGGTGGCAAGCGGCGAAGGGCCGCCATGGCCGCTTGCCGGATGGCGGGGACCTCGAGTTCACCGGTGCGCGCGAACTGCAGCCGCGCGACGGCATCGGCACCGTGCGGTTCTTCCCCGACGGCGCCTCCAGCGGTGGCCGGCTGCGGTTGGCGGCGAATGGCGGCGGTTGGGACGTGGACGTCCGCTGGGTCACCGGCGAGGTCCGCGTGCATCGCATCCAGGACGCGCCATGAGCCGGCGCGGGGGGCGCGGCGGCTGTCGCGGCCCGCGACGCGGTGCGGCGGGGTTCTCGCTGCTCGAGATCATCGTGGCGTTCGCGATCCTCGCGCTGGGCCTGACCCTGCTGCTCGGCACGCTGTCCGGCGCCACCCGCCAGGTGCGGCAGGCGGGCGATGCCGGGCGCGCCGCGCTGCATGCGCGCAGCCTGCTCGAGGAATACGCCGCGTTGCCGCAGCCGGGGCGGCGCGCGGGCGAACTAGAGGGTGGCCGCTATCGCTGGCGGCTCGAGGTCGCGCCGTGGCGGGACCCGGCGCCCGCACCGGGCGTGGCCCGTTTCGATCCGAATGCAGCGCGCCTGCTGCAGGTGCGGCTCACCCTTGCCTGGGGAGAGGGTGGCCCGGGACGCCAGCTGGAGGTGGAATCGCTGCGGTTGGTGACGCCACGGCCCGGGCAGGCGGTGGCGCCGTGAGGCGGGCGGCCGCGGGGTTCACCCTGCTCGAGCTGCTGCTGGCGACCGCGCTGCTCGCGGCCGCGCTCGCGCTCGCGTTCGCCACCGTGCGCGCGGCGGGCGCCACGATCGAGCGCGGCGAGGCGCTCGCCGCCCGCAACGAGCGCATGCGCGCCGTGTCCATGTTCCTGCGCCAGCGCATCGGCGGTGCGCAGGGCATGGTGTTCGAGCTGGATTCGGCCACCGGCCAGGCCAGGCGCTTCCAGGGCGATGCGCGACGCATGCGCTTCGTGTCCGACCTGCCAGATTACCTGGGGCGTGGCGGCCCGCACCTGCACGACCTGACGGTGACCGACGCCAGTCTGCAGGTGGATTTCCGCATGGTGATGGGCGGGCAGACCGTGGCCGAGCCGAGGGCGCGCCCGCCGGAACCGTTGGCCGACGGGTTGCGCCGGGTGGAGTTCGCCTATCGCGGCCCGGGCAAGGACGGCATGCCCGGCGAATGGCGCGCCGAGTGGGAAGACGTGCAGGCGCTGCCGTTGCAAGTGCGGGTGCGGATCGCCGATGCCGCCGGGCCGTGGCCCGAACTCGTGGTCGGGCTCCCGATCGCTGCCAGCTACGGCGTGGGGAGCGGCCGATGACCGCCCACGCGCGTGGCGCCGCGTTGCTGATGGTGATGTGGCTGGTGCTCCTGCTGAGCGCCCTGGTGGCGGGCTACGCCTTGTCGGCCCGGATCGAGTCCATGCAGGGCAACGGCAACGCGCGCGCGCTGGTCGCCACCGAAGCGGCGCGGGCAGGGGTCGAGTACGCGGTGTCGCGGATGCTCGATCCGGACCCGGCGCGCCGCTGGGCTGCCGACGGCCGGCGCAACGCGTGGTCGTTCGCGGGGATCGAGGTCGAGGTCGAGGTCCGCGACGAAGCGGCCAAGATCGACCTCAATGCAGCCTCCGCCGAGTTGCTGGGGACGTTCTTCGTGCGTCTCGGCCAGCCCCGCGATGCGGCGACCCGACTGGCCGGGGCGATCCTGGATTGGCGCGATGGCGACCCCCTCACCCAGCCCGCGGGCGGCGCGGAGGATGCCGACTATGCCGCGGCCGGCTTGGCGTGGGGCGCGAAGGACGCCCCGTTCGAGACGGTCTCCGAACTGGCGCAAGTCCTCGGCATGACGCCGGCGCTGCATGCAGCGGCGGCCCCGCACCTGACCGTCCACACGGGTGCGCCGCTGCCCGACGCGCGCTTCGCCGATCCGCTGGTGCTGGCGGCGATGGGCGCGCCACCGCGCGCGCGCGTCGATCCCCGGGCGGTGCCGCCGGGTGGCAGCGGCACGTATAGTATCGACAGCCGTGCACGACTCGCCGATGGTCGCCGTGCGCACCTTTCGGTCGTCGTCCGCGTGGGGGGAAACGGATTGCCGGGATCGACATACACGCCCCTGCGTTGGCAGGACGGAGCGCTGGCGCCATGAGCACGGTGCCGGCCACGCGCATGCGCCTGCAGGATGCGGGGCGCGGCATGCGCGGTTTCCTCGCGTGGTGGGCCCAGGGCCTGTCCGCGTGGCTGCCCGCGGCTTGGCGCGGCGCGCTGGCGGCATCCTCCGATCGGCTCCTGCTGCAGCTGGCCGACGACGACCTGCTGCTGCTTCGCCACCAGGGCGCGGATGGCATCCGCGACATCGCCGCGTTGCCTGTGCCGCCGCCCCGGTCGAACAGCGCGGACCCGTTCGCCACGCTGTTGTCCGACGCCGGGCGCGCGTTGCCGCGCTGGGTCCTGCTGCCGGCGGAGGCCGGGCTGCGGCGCACGCTGGTCCTGCCGGCCGCCGCGCGCGAACGCTTGCACGATGTGCTGGGCTTCGAGATCGAGCGGCAGACGCCGTTCGCGGCCGCCGACGTGGTGTACGACGGCCGGCTGCTGCGCACCCGCGAGGACGGCCAGCTGGAGACCGAGCTGGTGGTCGTGCCGCGCAACCGCTTCGATGCCGTCATGGGGCGCCTGCCGGGGGTGGCAGACGGGCTTGCGGGGGTCGAGCTCGCCGCGGCGGATGGTCGGCCGCTCGGCGTCAACCTGCTCGCGCCGGCCTCGCGCCACCGCACGCGGCGCGTCGGCTGGGCGTGGTCGTTGGCGTTCGCCGGGGTAGGGGTGTTGGCCCTGGTCTTGGCCCTGGCCCAGGTGCTGGACAACCGCCGCGCGGCCGCCGAGGCGCTCGAGCGCGAGGTGGCGCAGCGCAGTGCCCAGGCCCGCGGCGTCGCCCAGCAACGCCAGCGGCTGGTGGATGCGGTCGAGGGCGGCGCCTACCTGCAAGGGCTCCGCAATGCCCGACCATCGGTGGCCGAGGTGATGGATGAACTGGCGCGTCGGCTGCCCGATGGCACCTATCTCGAAAAGTTGTCGGTCGACGGCGACCAGCTCACCCTGGTCGGCCTGTCGAACCAGGCGGCGGCCCTCGTCGGCAAGTTGGAAGGCGCGCGCCAATGGCGTGCGCCCGCGCTGAGCGGCGCCCTGCAACAGGACCCGCGAACCCGCAGCGATCGCTTCACCCTGGACGCCAAGCTCAACGATGCCGCGACCCCGGAGGAACGCCCCCGTGCAGCGCGCTGATCGCGACCGTTGGTTGGCGTTGGGGCTGCTCGCAGCGGTCGTGGCCCTGCTGTACCTGGCCGTGGTGCACCCGCTGTTCACCCGACCGCTGCAGGAGGCGGATGCGCGGATCGAGGCCTTGCGCGAGCGTGATGCGCGCGTGCGTGGCCTGCTGGCGCAGCAACCGCAGATCGAGCAGCGGCTTGCCCAGGTCGATGCGCGCGGCGTCGCTGGCGGGTTCCTCGCCGAGCCCACCACCGAATTGGCGACGGCCGCGTTGATCCAGCGCCTGGAGCGGGTGATCGGCGAGGTCAGCCCCGGCGAACGCGGTTGCGCCATCACCAATCGCGCCCCGATCCAGGACGAGGCCGCCACGGGTCGCTACCGGCAGGTCGCGGTGGCGGTGCGCCTGCGCTGCGGCAATGCGGAGACCTTGGCGGTCCTGCATGCCCTCGAGTCCGCCCGCCCCTACCTGTTCGTCGACGCGCTGGGGATCACCGCGCAGCGTTACATCGCGATCCCCGGGAATGCGTTGCCGCAGGAAGGCGGCCTCGACGTCAGCTTCAACTTGTACGGCTACCTGCGACCGGCCGTCGCGGCTGGCGAAGGCGAGGTGCCGCGTGGCTGAGCGCACCCTGCCGCAGCGCCTCGAACGGGCGGGGCCGTTGGCCTGGTTGCTGGCGGCGTTCGCGGGTTGGGCGATCCTTGCGTGGGTGGCCGCGCTCGCCGGGATGGGCGGACACATCGCCCCCGCGCAGGCGGATCCCCCGGGCGCCCTGCCGGTGTCCAAGCCGGCGGTGCCCGACCGGATCGGGCCGCTGTCGCAGTACGGCGAGGCCGCTGCGCGGCCGTTGTTCACCACCGACCGCCGCCCGCGCGCGTTCCTGGCCACTTCGCCGGAAGGCAGCGACGGCGCGGCAACGGCGCAGTCGCTGGATTTCGTGCTCACCGGCGTGCTGATCAGCCCGCAGGTGCAGCTCGCCATCCTGCAGCCGACCGGTGGCGGCGAGTCGCAGCGGGTGCAGGTAGGCAAGTCGCCGGAGGGCGCGGCCGGATGGCGCCTGGTGGAGGTGCAGCCGCGTCGCGCGGTGTTCGAAGGCGGCGGCGGGCAGAGCACCCTGGAGTTGCGCACCTTCGGTGCCTCCGACGCCGACCGCGAGGCGATCGCGCGTGCCGCGCCAGGCGCACGGCCTCCGCCGGCCGCCTCCGATGCCGCGCCCGCACCGGCGACGTCGCCGCAGAACGAGCAGCAGCGGATCGAAGCCATCCGCAAGCGCATCGAAGCCCGGCGCGCGCAAATCCGCGCCCAACAGAACAACGCTGGTGCGTCGTCCTCGGCGTCCAACGAGCAGCCTTGAACCGGAGTCGTCCCGCATGAATTGCCGCCCCCTGCTTGCCGTCACCGCGCTCAGCCTGCTGGCCGCGTGCGCCAGCGCGCCGACGCCGCAACTGCAGCGTGCGGATCGCCTTCCCGGGGCGAACAGCCCGGGCGATGGCGTCCGCCAGGAACCCTTGCAGGACACGCTGGGGGACAGCGGACCGCGGCCGGTCATCCGGCGCGGGACGGCGACGCCGTTCAACCAGGCCGCCGCCAGCGCGCCACCGCCGACCCTGAGCAGTTCCGGGCAGGCGAGCTTCAACTTCGAGGGCGAATCGCTGCAGGCGGTGGTGAAGGCGATCCTCGGCGACATGCTGGGGCAGAACTACAGCATCGCGCCCGGCGTCTCCGGCACGGTGACCATCGCCACCCAGAAGCCGGTCGGCCCGGCGGGCGCGCTGAACCTGCTGGAAGGCGTGCTGGCCCAGAACAACGCGCGCATGGTCTACAGCGACGGCCGCTACAACATCGTGCCCGCCGACCAGGCCCTGGCCAGCGGCGTGGTGCCGCGCACCGGATCGCCGGCGCTGGCCCGCGGGTTCGAGTCGCGGGTCGTGCCGTTGCGCTACGTGTCCGCGGCGGAGATGGAGAAGATCCTCAAGCCCTACGCGCGCCAGAACGGGATCGTCGGCGTCGACCCGGCGCGCAACCTGATCACCGTCGCCGGCACCCGGTCGGAGCTCGAGAACTACCTGCGCACCATCCAGGTGTTCGACGTCGACTGGATGGCCACCATGTCGGTGGGCGTGTATCCGCTGCAGTCGGGGCGCGCGACCGACGTGGTGCAGGCGCTCGAGCGGGTCTTCGGCGAGCAGGGCAAGTCCCCGGTGGCGGGCATGTTCCGCTTCATGCCGCTGGAGTCCACGAACGCGGTGATGGTGATCGCCAGCCAGCCGGAGTACCTCGACGACGTCCAGCAATGGATCGACCGGATCGAGGGCGGCGGCGGCGACGGCCGCCTGTTCTCCTACGAACTGAAGTACATCAAGGCGCGCGACCTCGCCGACCGCCTGTCCGAGGTCTTCGGCGGGCGCGGCAATGCGGCGGGCGAGGACGTGTCGCTGATGCCGGGCGTGGGCACCACGCAGATCCGCGATGGCGGGCTCGACGACAAGTCGAGCGTTTCCAGCGCGGCGGTCAACTCCGGGCTGGGCGATGGCGGCAACCTGCCGAACGCGCGCAGCGGCAACGGCCGGGTCACCCTCAAGGTCGACGGAGCCGAAGTGGGCGTGTCCGCGGTCGAGGACACGAATTCGCTGCTGGTCCGCGCCAATCCCTCGCAGTGGAAGTCGATCCGCGAGGTGATCGAGCGGCTCGACGTGATGCCGATGCAGGTGCACATCGAGGCGCAGGTGGTCAGCGTCGCCCTCAAGGGGGCGCTGCAGTACGGCGTGAGCTGGTTCTTCGACAACGCGGTCGGCGAGGCCGGGTTCCCGTATCCCACCGGGCGCAACAGCTGGGCGAGCTACGGCGGTGGGGTGAGCCCGGTCAGCAATGGCGGCACCACGGTCGGCAACGTCCTCAGCTGGAGCTTCCTGGGCAAGAATGCCGCGGCGATCGTGCAGGCGCTGGACAACGTGACCGACGTGCGCACCCTGTCCGCGCCCTCGGTGATGGCGCAGAACAACAAGGAGGCCACGCTCAACGTCGGCCAGCGCATCCCGATCGCGTCGGTCAGTTTCAACCCGAACGGCGGCAACACGGACGGGACCTACAGTTCGGTGCAGTACCTCGACACCGGCATCATCCTGAAGGTGCGCCCGCGCATCACCCGCGACGGCATGGTGTTCCTGGACATCGTGCAGGAAGTCAGCAAGCCCACCGGCATCGCCGACGACAACGGCAACGTGCGCATCGACACCAGCAAGGTCACCACCACGGCGATGGCGCCCAGCGGCGAGACCGTGGTGCTGGCCGGGCTGATCAGCGATGGCGCCGAGAAATCCTCCACCGGCGTGCCTGGCCTGAGCCGGATCCCGGTGCTGGGCGGCCTGTTCGGCTACCAGGCCAATACCAAGACCCGCGACGAACTGGTGGTACTGATCACCCCGACGGTGATCCGCAACCCGCAGGAAGCCCGCGACCTGACCGACGAATACGGCCGCCGCTTCCGCGCGCTGGATCCGATCTACAAGCCGAAGCAGTGAGCCCGGCGGGCGCGTCGCTGCCGATCGTCCTGGTGCCGGTGGGCACCGACGAGGACGCGCTCGACGCCTGCCTGGCCGCGCTGGACGCCGGCACACCGGCCGGCACCCGGGTCTGGCTGGCCGACGACGCGCAGGCCGGTCCGCGCGCCGGCGCGATCATCGAACGCTGGCACGCGAGCACCCGCCTGCAGGCCGCGCACACCCGGCGCGCGGCACCCATCGGCGAAGCGGCGCACATCGACCAGGCCTTGCGCGCCTGCGCCGGCGCCGACGTGGTGGTACTGGCCGGTGATGCGTGCCCGGCGCCCGGGTGGCTGGAGCGCCTGGCGGGCTGCGCGGCCCGCGATCCCGGCATCGGCACCGCCACGCCCTGGTGCAACGCCGGCGAGGTCGCGGCCTGGCCGCGGATCGCCGAAGTCGCGCCGTTGCCGGATGCGCCGGCCCGGCTGGCCCGGGCGTGCGCATCGCTCGCCGGGGAGACCGCCAACCTGCCGGCGGCAGTCAGCCACGCGGTGTTCCTGCGCGGCGATGCACTGGCGCGCGCCGGCGGCCTGGACGGCGCGAGCTTCCGCTCGTGGCAGGCGGCATTGGTCGACCTGTCGCTGCGGTTCGCGGGCATGGGTTGGCGCAACGTGCTGTGCGCGGAGGCCTTCGTGGCGCGCCCGCGCGAGGGCATGCCCGCCGATGGCGACATGGATGCGCTGGCCGTGCGTTGGCCGGCCTGGCATGCGCGGTTGGCCACCTTCCTAATGGACGATCCGTTGCACGCGCTGCGCGGCAGGCTGGCGACCGCGGTCGCACGCCTGCAGGACGCGCCACCGCAGGCGGACCTGTTCGCTTCGGTGCCATGAACGCGGATGCGATCGACGCGGTCGTGGTGACCCACGCCAGCGAGGAGACGATCGACGAGTGCCTCGCGAGACTGCGCGCCGCAGCCTGCGTGGCCGCCGTGCGGGTGGTCGACAACGCCTCGCGCGACGACACCCTGGCGATCGTGCAGCGGCATGCGCTGGCCGATCCCCGCGTCCGCTTCATCGCCAACCCTGACAATCCCGGCTTCGCGGCCGCCTGCAATCAGGGCGCGGCGGCTTGCGATGCGCCCTGGCTGGCCTTGGTCAATCCCGACTGCCTGGTCGAGCCCGACACCCTCGCGCGCCTGCGCGACCACGCCCGCGAGGCGGGTGGCGCGTTGGTCGGCGCCGACCTGGTCGGCGAGGACGGGCTGCGCGACGCCGCGGCGCGCCGGCGCGACCCCGATTTCGCGGCGATGCTGCGCGATCCCAGGCGGTCGCGGCTCGGCATCGCCGTCGACGGGGCGCCGTTGCAGCGCGTCGAAGCGGTCTCCGGGGCGTTGATGCTGTTGCCGCGCGCCCTGTTCGAGCGCGTCGGCGGGTTCGATGCCGGCTACCGCCTGCACGCCGAGGACCTCGACCTGTGCCGTCGCGTGCGCGCCGCCGGTGCCGCGGTCGCTTGCGCCAACGACGTGCGCGTGGTCCACGTGCGCGGGGTGTCGTCGCGCACGCGGCCATGGTTCGTGGAGTGGCACAAGCATCGCGGGCTGTGGCGCTACTACCGCAGCTTCGATGCGGCGGGCCACGGTGCGATGACCCGTGCCGCGGTGTTCGCGATGATCTGGGGTCGCTTCCCGGTGGGCTTGTTGCGCGCGCTGCGCAGGCCGGGCTGAACGGTGCATGGGTCGTGTCAACCCGTGCGTGGCGCGGGCGTTTGACTTCCTGCAGGGGCGAGAACCACGGGGAGCATCCGATGGACATCCAGCGAGGCTGGGCGGCCGCATGTGCGGCGATCGTGTTGTGCGGCGGGTTGGGGGCGTGCGGCGGTGGCGGGGGCGGCAGTCCCGGCACGCCAACGCCGCCACCGGTGACGCCGCCGCCGGTGGCCTCCTATCCCGACATCCCCGCCAGCGATGCCGATGCCGCGCGCTTCCTCGCGCAGGCGACCTTCGGGCCGACCCGGGCGGAGATCGCCCGCTTGCGGCAGATCGGCTACCGGCGCTGGCTGGACGAGCAACTCGACCCGGCCCGCACCCCGCCGACGCTGGTCCTGCCGCACCTGCAGCAGGTCGTGGCCAACGGCGTGCCGCGCGACGACCTGCGCCAGCAGCATCGGCGAAACGCCTGGCTGTGGCAGGCGGCGACCGCGCCGGACCAGCTGCGGATGCGCATGGCGTTCGCGCTCAGCGAGATCTTCGTGGTCTCCGACCGCGAAGTCGCCAATGCCAACACCACGCTGTACCGCATCGCCGACTACCAGGACACCCTGGCCCGGGGGGCGTTCGGCTCGTACCGCACGCTGATCGAACAGGTGACCCTGCATCCGGCGATGGGGTATTTCCTCAGCCACGCAGGCAACCGCAAGGCGGATCCTGCCGCGAACATCACGCCTGACGAGAATTACGGCCGCGAAGTCATGCAGCTGTTCTCGATCGGCCTGTCCAAGCGCAATCCCGACTTCACCCTGCAACTCGATGCCGCGGGCAAGGCCATCCCCACCTACGACGAGCAGGTGGTCGGCGCGATGGCCCGGGTGTTCACCGGATGGACCTATGCCGGGCAGGCGGACGCGCAATTCGGGCGCCGCAACGACACCAGCTACGCGCCGATGGAATGCCATCCGCGCTACCACGACGACCAGCCGAAGCGGATCTTCGACGGCATCGTGGTGGATGCCGGCAGCGATTGCGTGGCCACCCTAAAGCAGGCGCTGGACGCGCTGGCCGCGCACCGGAACGTCGCACCGTTCATCAGCCGCCAGCTGATCCAGCGCTTCGTCACCAGCAACCCCAGCAATGCCTATGTCGGCCGGGTGGCCGCGACCTGGACCGCGACCAGCGGCAACCTCGGGCAGGTGCTGCGCACGCTGCTGCTCGACGACGAGGCGCGCATCCGCCCGCAGGGCGACGGCTTCGGCAAGGCCCGGGAGCCGCTGGTCCGCCTGACCACGCTGTGGCGGGCGTTCGATGCGCGTTACGTGCCGCCGGCCACCGGCGAGATCCGCTTCCGTTTCGCCAACGCGGGCGACCTCACCGAGTCGCTGGCGCAGGATTCGCTGCGCGCGCCCTCGGTGTTCAATTTCTTCGACCCCGACTATCGCCTGCCGACAGAGGCCGGCAGCCAGGGCCTGTACGCGCCGGAATTCCAGATCCTGACCGAGGCCACCTACGTCGGCATGCTGAACCAGCATGACGCGATGGCCTGGAACTACGTCGGCGCCCCGCCGACCGCCAACACCGCCGCGCCGGTGCTCGACATGTCGGCGTTGGTCGCGCTGGCGGAGGCGGGCAACCATGCGGGCATGGTCGACCAGGTCGACACCCTGCTGTTCGATGGCCGCCTCGGCGCGCCCGCCGAGCAGGCGATGGTGCGCATGCTCGACCGCCTCGCCGCGATCAACGAGACCGCATCGAACCGCGCCAAGTCGCTGGTGCTGCTGGCGCTGGCCTCCCCCGAATTCGCGATCCAGCGCTAGGAGCCCGCCATGACCCGCATCCTCCGCGAAGACCGCCGCGCCTTCCTCCGCCGCATGCAGGCGCTGCTCGCCGGCGGCGTCGCCTACGCTGTGCTCCCGCAATTCCAGCTGCTCGGCCAGGCGATGGCGGCCGAACCCCTGCCGGGCGACGATTACAAGGCGCTGGTCTGCATCTTCCTGTTCGGCGGCAGCGATTCCTTCAACATGCTGGTGCCGCACGCGGCCGACGAATACCAGGCCTACAGCACCAGCCGCGGCGGCACCTACGACGCCGCGAGCAACCCCACCGGGTTGGGCTACGCACGCGACGCACTGGCGACGATCGTCGACGTCGATGGCAAGACCTGGGGCCTCAACCCGGCCTGCGCGGCGATGGCGCCGCTGTTCGAGCGCGGCGAGCTGGCGTTCCTCGCCAATGTCGGGCCGCTGGTCGAGCCGGTCACCCGCAGCGACGTCCTCGGCGGCCTGCGGCGCCTGCCGGTGAACCTGTACTCGCACAACGACCAGCAGCGCCTGTGGATGCGGGGGCATGCCGACAACCCGGCGGCGCAGGGCTGGGGCGGCTTGCTCTCCGACTACGTGGAGGCCTCCAACACCGGGCTGGAGGTGCTGTCGCCCTCGATCTCGATCGCCGGCAACAACCTGTTCCAGTCCGGGCGCAGCACCTTGCCGTTCGTGCTGTCGTCGGGCGGGCCGCCGGTGCTGACCCGTTTCCGCGACGACGGCGGCAACGCGGACCGGATCCGCCACGAGGCGCTGCGCGCCGTGGTCGATGCCGCTTACGCCCCGGTGATGGAGGACAGCTATGCGCTGCTGGGGCAGAGCGCGATCACGCTCAATGGCGAGCTGCGCACGGTGCTGGACCCGGCCAACGGCGGGGACATCGCCACCGTGTTCCCGGACGGCGGCCTGGCCGCGCAGCTGCGGATGGTGGCGCGCATGATCAAGGCCAGCCGCGGCCCGGCGATCGGGCACCGACGGCAGGTGTACTTCGTCAGCCTGGGCGGCTTCGACACCCACCAGAACCAGATGGCCGCCAACGGGCATGCCGCCTTGCTGGGCCAGTTGGCGGGATCGCTGGCCGCGTTCCGCGAGGCGCTGGCGGAGATCGGCGCGCTCAACGCCACCACCGCCTTCACCATGAGCGACTTCGGCCGCACCCTCAACAGCAATGGCAACGGCACCGACCACGGCTGGGGCGGCGTGCAGCTGGTGATGGGGGGCGCCGCGGCGAATGGCGGCGCGTTGCGTGGCCGCCGGGTCTGGGGCAGTTACCCGTTGCTGGAACTGGACGGCGGGCAGGCGGTGGGGCGCGGACGGATGGTGCCGACCACCTCGGTCAACCAGGTGGGCGCGACGCTGGCGCAGTGGTTCGGCCTGTCGGCCCCGGGGCTGGACGCGATCTTCCCGGGATTGGGCAACTTCGACCAGCGCACGCTCGGTTTCCTTGGCTGAGCCATGCGCGGCGCGGTCGCCGGGACGGCTTCATCGGAACCGGTTGATCGCGTCGCGCAGGTCGCGGGCGGCGTCCGCGGCGGCCTCGGCATAGCCGGCGCCGCTCGACGCGTACAGGATCCCGCGCGAGGAATTGATCACCAGGCCGGTGCCGTCGGCGGTCCTGCCGTTGCGCACGACGGCCTCGATGTCGCCGCCCTGCGCACCGATGCCCGGGATCAGCAGGGGCATGTCGCCGACGATGCCGCGGATCACTTTCAGCTCCTCCGGGAACGTGGCGCCCACCACCAGCGCGCAATTGCCGTCGGCGTTCCACGCGCCGGCGATGGTCCGCGCGATCCGCTGGTACAGCGGCTCGCCGCCGCCGCTCCCATCAGGCACGGTGAGTTCCTGGAAGTCGCGCGCGCCGGGATTGGAGGTGTGGCAGAGGAACACGCAGCCGCGGTCGTTGTACTGCAGGAACGGGTCGGCCGAGTCGCGGCCCATGTACGGGTTGAGCGTGACGGCATCCGCGCCGTAGCGCTCGAACGCCTCCACCGCGTACTGCGCGGCGGTGCTGCCGATGTCGCCGCGCTTGGCGTCGAGGATCACCGGCACGTCCGGGTGCGCGCCGTTGATGTGCGCGACCAGCCGCTGCAGCGCGGCCTCGCCGCCGTTGTGCGCGGCGAAGTAGGCGATCTGCGGCTTGAACGCGCAGGCGTATGCGGCGGTGGCGTCGACGATGTCGCGGCAGAAGGAGAACAGTGCGTCCTCGTCGTCGACGAAGGCATCCGGGAACTTCGCCGGGTCGGGATCGAGGCCGACGCACACCAGCGAATCGGCCTGCTGCCAGCGTGCACGCAATTTCTCGATGAAGGTCATGCCGGGCTCCGATGGATTGCAGGGGCGCCCACCGAACCGTCGCGTAGCAGGCGGCCACGGATGGCCGCCGTCCGATTTCGGTGCAGGAAAGCACCGAATGAGGACGAGCGATGGTCGGTGTGGCGGCCCATCGCGCGTCCTCCGTGCGTCACTTCAGCGCCTTGAACCGCAGCCGGTGCGGGCCGGCGTCGTCGCCCATGCGGCGCTTCTTGTCTTCCTCGTACTCGCGGTAGTTGCCCTGGAAGAACTCCACGTGCGAGTCGCCCTCGAACGCGAGGATGTGCGTGGCGATGCGGTCCAGGAACCAGCGATCGTGGCTGATCACGAAGGTGTTGCCCGGGAACTCCAGCAGCGCGTCCTCGAGCGCGCGCAGGGTCTCGATGTCGAGGTCGTTGGACGGCTCGTCGAGCAGCAGCACGTTGCCGCCCTGCAGCAGGGTCTTGGCCATGTGCAGGCGCCCGCGCTCGCCGCCCGACAGCGTGCCCACCAGCTTCTGCTGGTCCTGGCCCTTGAAGTTGAAGCGGCCGATGTAGGCGCGCGACTGGATCTCGATGCCGTTGATGTTGAGGATGTCCAGGCCGCCGGCGATTTCCTGGAAGACGTTGTGGTTGCCCTCCAGCTTGTCGCGGCTCTGGTCCACGTACGACAGCTGCACCGTCGGGCCGATCAGGATCTCGCCGGAATCCGGCTTCTCCTGCCCGGTGATCATCTTGAACAGGGTCGACTTGCCGGCGCCGTTGGGGCCGATGATGCCGACGATGGCGCCCGGCGGCACGATCATCGACAGGTTGTCGATCAGCAGGCGGTCGCCGAACTTCTTGGAGACGTTGCGGAACTCGATCACCGAGTAGCCCAGGCGCTCGCCCGGCGGGATGAAGATCTCGTTGGTCTCGTTGCGCTTCTGGTAGTCGACCGACTGCAGTTCGTCGAGGCGGGCGAGGCGCGCCTTGCCCTTGGAGCGGCCGCCCTTGGCGTTCTGCCGCGCCCACTCCAGTTCCTTCTGGATCGCCTTCTGGCGCGCCTTCTCCTGGTTCTCTTCCTGCTTGAGGCGCTCGTCCTTCTGCTGCAGCCACTCCGTGTAGTTGCCCTTCCACGGGATGCCGCGGCCGCGGTCGAGCTCGAGGATCCACTCGGCGGCGTTGTCGAGGAAGTAGCGGTCGTGGGTCACCGCCACCACGGTGCCGGTGTAGCGGGCCAGGAACTGCTCCAGCCACTCCACCGACTCGGCGTCGAGGTGGTTGGTCGGTTCGTCGAGCAGCAGCATGTCCGGCTTCTGCAGCAGCAGGCGGCACAGCGCCACGCGGCGCTTCTCGCCGCCCGACAGCTTGCCGATCACCGCATCCCACGGCGGCAGGCGCAGCGCGTCGGCGGCGACTTCCAGCTGGTTCTCGAGGGTGTGCGCGTCGCCGGCGGCGAGGATCGCCTCCAGCCGCTCCTGCTCCTTGGCCAGCGCGTCGAAATCGGCGCCTTCCTCGGCGTAGGCCGCGTACACCGCGTCCAGCGCGGCCTGCGCCTGCAGCACTTCGCCCACGCCTTCCTCGACGGCCTCGCGCACGGTCTGCTCGGGGTTCAGGCGCGGTTCCTGCTCCAGGTAGCCGACCTTGATCCCGGGCTGCGGGCGGGCCTCGCCCTCGAAGTCGGTGTCCACGCCGGCCATGATCTTCAGCACGGTGGACTTGCCGGCGCCGTTCAGCCCCAGCAGGCCGATCTTGGCGCCGGGGAAGAAGCTCAGCGAGATGTCCTTGATGATCTGCCGCTTGGGCGGGACCACCTTGGACACGCGGTTCATGGTGTAGATGTACTGCGAGGACATGCGCGCTCCGGGCGTACGACGGCGGCCTGCAAGGCGCAGGGCCGCGAGGGGGTTCTGGATGCCGGAATTATAGCGGGAACGGGCTTTTCAGCGCCGGGTGGGGCCGCGAGCCGGTAAAATCGGGATTCCCCGCCGCCTGCCCGGAGCCACAGGATGTTCTCGCGCAACGACACGATCGCCGCCTTCGATCCCGAACTGGCCCGGGCCATCGCCGACGAGAACCGCCGGCAGGAGGACCACGTCGAGCTGATCGCGTCGGAGAACTACGCCAGCCCGCGGGTGATGGAGGCGCAGGGCAGCCAGCTGACCAACAAGTACGCCGAGGGCTACCCGGGCAAGCGCTACTACGGCGGCTGCGAATACGTGGACGTCGCGGAACAGCTCGCCATCGACCGCTGCAAGCAGCTGTTCGGCGCCGACTACGCGAACGTGCAGCCGCACAGCGGCTCGCAGGCCAACCAGGCGGTGTACTTCGCCCTGCTGCAGCCGGGCGACACCATCCTCGGGATGTCGCTGGCGCATGGCGGGCACCTCACCCACGGCGCCAAGGTCAACGCCTCGGGCAAGCTGTTCAACGCGATCCAGTACGGCGTCGACGACGCCGGCATGATCGATTACGACGAAGTCGAGCGCCTGGCGCTGGAGCACAGGCCGAAGATGGTCGTGGCCGGCTTCTCCGCCTACTCGCAGGTGGTCGACTGGGCACGCTTCCGCGCCATCGCCGACAAGGTCGGCGCCTACCTGTTCGTGGACATGGCGCACGTGGCCGGGCTGGTCGCCGCCGGCGTGTACCCGAACCCGGTGCCGCACGCGCACGTGGTGACCTCGACCACCCACAAGACCCTGCGTGGCCCGCGCGGCGGGATCATCGTGGCCAGCAAGGCGGGCATGGGCGCCGCCGCCGAGGAGATCGAGAAGAAGCTGCAGTCGATCGTCTTCCCGGGCATCCAGGGCGGCCCGCTGATGCACGTGATCGCGGCCAAGGCGGTGGCGTTCAAGGAAGCGCTGGAGCCGGCGTTCAAGGACTACCAGGCGCAGGTCGTGAAGAACGCCCAGGCGATGGCGCAGGTCATCATCGCCCGCGGCTACAAGATCGTGTCGGGTGGGACGCAGAACCACCTGATGCTGGTCGACATGATCGGCAAGGACGTGTCCGGCAAGCAGGCCGAGGAGGCGCTGGGCAAGGCCCACATCACGGTCAACAAGAACTCGGTGCCGAACGACCCGCGCAAGCCCTTCGTCACCTCCGGGTTGCGCATCGGCACGCCGGCGGTGACCACGCGCGGCTACAAGGAGCCCGACTGCGTGGCCCTGGCCGAATGGATCTGCGACGTGCTGGACAACCCGAACGACGAGCAGGTGATCGCCGGCGTGCGCGCCAACGTCGAACTGCAGTGCCGCAAGTTCCCGGTGTATGCCGACTAGCCTGCGCGCATTGCCGCTTGCCGGGCCGACGGGGGCGCATGCATCGCGCGCGCGGATCGACGGCACGCCGGTCCCGGCGGTGCTGTTCCAGGCCGCCACCGTCGGCGTAGGGGACGACTGAGCCATGCACTGCCCCTTCTGCCAGCACGACAACACCCGGGTGATCGACTCGCGCGTCTCCGAGGACGGCGCCACGATCCGCCGCCGCCGCGAGTGCGAGGCCTGCGGCGAGCGTTTCTCCACGCTGGAAACCATCGAACTCAAGCTGCCGGCGATCATCAAGTCGGACGGGCGGCGCGAGGGCTTCGATGCGCGCAAGCTGCGCGCCGGCTTCGACCGTGCGCTACAGAAGCGGCCGGTGTCGGAAGAGCAGATCGAGGCCGCGGTGCGCGCGGTGGTGCACGCGGTGCGGATGGCCGGCGAGCGCGAATTGGCCTCGCGGCGGGTCGGTGAATTCGTGATGGGCGAGCTGCGCAAGCTCGACCATGTCGGCTACGTGCGTTTCGCCTCGGTCTACCGCAGCTTCGAGGACGTCGCCGACTTCCGCGAGGAACTGGACCGCCTGGAGCGTGAACTGCCCGGCGAGGGCCAGCTCTCGCTGCTCGGCGGCGAGGTGGTGCCGATCGACCGCCACGCCGACAAGCACCGCCGCAAATGAGGTTTTCCGCGACCGACCACGCGCTGATGGCGCGTGCGCTGCGCCTGGCCGAACGCGGCGCCTGGACCACCCGCCCGAACCCGATGGTGGGCTGCGTCATTGCCCATGGCGACGAGGTGGTCGGCGAGGGCTACCACCAGCGCAAGGGCGGCGCGCATGCGGAAGTGTTCGCGCTGCAGGCCGCCGGCGAACGGGCGCGTGGCGCGACGGCGTACGTCACCCTGGAGCCCTGCGCGCACCATGGCAGCACCGGGCCTTGTGCCGAGGCGCTGGTGGCCTCCGGCGTGGCCCGGGTGGTCGCGGCGATGCGCGATCCGTTCCCGCAGGTGGATGGCGCCGGCTTCGAGCGCCTCCGCGCGGCCGGCATCGCGGTCGAACATGGCCTGATGGAAGCGCAGGCGCGCGAGTTGAACCGCGGCTTCCTGTCGCGGGTGGAGCGCGGACGTCCGTGGCTGCGGGTGAAGCTGGCGACCAGCCTCGACGGGCGCAGCGCTCTGGCCTCCGGCGAATCGCGCTGGATCAGCGGCGAGGCGGCGCGCGCCGACGTGCAGCGCTGGCGCGCGCGCAGCGGGGCGTTGATGACCGGCGCCGGCACCGTGCTCGCCGACGATCCGCGCCTGACGGTGCGCCTGCCTGAAGACGAGGTCGCCGAGGTGCTGCCGCCGCTGCGGGTGGTGCTCGACCCGGGGCTGGCCACGGTCGCGCGCGGCGCGGTGCGCAACGCGGAGGCACCGACCCTGTACCTGCACGCCGAGCACGCCAGGCGCCCGCGCGAATTCGCGATCGAGCACCAGGCGGTGCCGTCCGTCGATGGCCGGCTGGACCTGGATGCGGTGCTGGCGGTGCTGGCCGCGCGGGGCATCAACGAGGTCCAACTTGAAGCGGGTGCGACGCTGGCCGGCGCCTTCCTGTCGGCGGGTCTGGTCGACGAACTGCTCTTGTACGTCGCCCCGGTCCTGCTCGGCGAGCGCGCCCGCCCGCTGTTCCACGGCCTGCAGATCGATGCGATGGCGCAGCGCCTGCACCTGCGCCAAATCGATTGCCGCAGTGTCGGCGAGGACCTGCGCGTGTTGCTGCGCCCGGCCAAGGAGGATCGCTGATGTTCACCGGATTGATCGCCGGCGTCGGCCTCCTGGCCGCGCGCGAACCGCGCGGCGGCGACGCCCGCCTGCGCATCGAGGCCGGCACGCTGCCATTCGAGGGCGTGCAGCTCGGCGAGAGCATCGCCGTCAACGGTTGCTGCCTGACCGTGGTCGCATTCGATGCGCACGGTTTCGCGGTGGATGCGTCGAACGAAACCCTCGCGCTGACCACGCTGGGCCGGCTGGACGTCGGCGCGCCGGTCAACCTGGAACGCGCGATGCTGCCGACCGACCGCCTCGGCGGGCACCTGGTCAGCGGGCATGTCGATGGGCTCGGCTTTGCCGCGAAGCGCTGGGACGATGGACGCGCCGAGCGCTGGCGCTTCACCGCGCCGATGGCGCTGCTGCGCTACGTCGCGCACAAGGGCTCGGTCTGCGTGGACGGGGTCAGCCTCACCGTCAACGCGGTCGACGACACCGGCTTCGAGGTCGCGCTGATCCCGCACACCGTCGCACACACCGCGTTCCACGCGTTGCGCGTGGGCGACGCGGTCAACATCGAAGTGGACCTGCTGGCGCGCTACGTCGAGCGCCTGCTGGCCACCAGGGACCAGGCATGAGCTTCGCGAGCATCCCGGAACTGCTGGACGAACTGCGCGCCGGGCGCATGGTGGTCATCGTCGACGACGAGGACCGCGAGAACGAAGGCGACCTGATCATGGCCGCCGAGTTGGTGCGGCCGGCCGACATCAACTTCATGGTCACCCACGCGCGCGGCCTGGTCTGCCTGTCGCTGACCCGCGAGCGCTGCGCGCAGCTCGGCCTGGACCCGATGGTGCGCGACAACACCTCGCCGCACCACACCAACTTCACGGTCAGCATCGAGGCCGCCGAGGGCGTGACCACCGGCATCAGCGCCTACGACCGCGCGCATACCGTGCGCACCGCGGTGCGACCGGACGCGAAGCCGCGCGACCTCTCGCAGCCCGGCCACATCTTCCCGCTTCGCGCGCAACCCGGCGGCGTACTCAGCCGCGCGGGGCACACCGAAGCCGCCAGCGACCTCGCGCTGCTCGCGGGGTTCGAGCCCGCCGGCGTGCTGGTGGAGATCCTCAACCCCGATGGCTCGATGGCGCGGCGCCCGGAACTGGAGCTGTTCGCCCGCGCGCACGGGCTGAAGATCGGTTCGATCGAGGACCTGATCCGCCACCGGCTCGAGACCGAACATACGGTCGAACGCATCGACAGCCGCGAGATCGACACCGACCACGGCGGCTTCGTCCTGCATACCTACCGCGACCGGCTCAGCCACGGCCTGCACCATGCGCTGGTGCGCGGCGACGTAAGCGGCGACGCACCGGTGCTGGTGCGGGTGCAGGCGCAGAACCCGCTGGCCGATGCGCTGCACTGGCGGCGCAGCGACTTCGGGCCGCTGGTCGGCGACGTGCTGGCGATGATCGCGGACGAAGGCCGCGGCGTGCTGGTCCTGCTCGGCGACGCGCCGGACCCGGATGCGCTGCTCGCGCGGATCCGCGAGCAGCCGGCGCCGCCGGCATCGAAGGCCGGCGCGCTTGCGCAGTGGCGGCGCACCGGCGCGGGCTCGCAGATCCTCGCCGACCTCGGCCTGCACCGCCTGCGCGTGCTGGGCACGCCGCGCCGCCAGGTCGGCCTGGCCGGCTTCGGGCTGGAGATCGTGGCGTACGCCAGCCTGCCGGCGCGGTAAACTGCGCGCCCCCTGCAGGCCACGACCATGCCATTCATCGAAGGCGACTTGCGCGCTCCCCATGGCGCGCGCTTCGCGATCCTCGCCAGCCGCTGGAACCCGCGCATCGTCGATGCGCTGGTGGCCTCCGCGCGCGAGGCCTTCGCCGCCAACGGGGTGGACGAGGCCGCAGTCGACGTGGTCCGCGTGCCCGGCGCCTGGGAGCTCCCGGTCGCGGCGCGCGCCCTCGCCGTCGCCGGCCGGCATGCGGCGATCGTCGCGCTCGGCTGCGTGGTGCGTGGCGATACCCGCCACTACGAGCAGGTGGCGGACGGCGCCTCCGACGGCCTGATGCGGGTCGCGCTGGACACCGGCGTGCCGGTCGCCAACGGGGTGCTGGCGGTGGAACGTTTCGAGGACGCCGCCGCCCGCGCGGGTGGCAGCCATGGCAACAAGGGCGAGGAGGCGGCGCTGGTCGCGCTGGAGATGGCCGACCTGCACCGCAAGCTCCGGGAGGACCCGCAATGAACCGCCACCGCAACGACGGCATCGACCCCGTGGCCCGCTCGCGCTCGCGCCGCCGCGCCCTGCAGGCGGTCTACGCCTGGCAACTCAGCGGCGCCGGCGAACGCGACCTGATCGCACAATTCGCGCACGAGCAGGCGCACGAGATCGCCGACCTCGTGTACTTCGAGGACCTGGTGCGCGGGGTGTTGCGCCACGCCGGCGAGCTCGACGCGGCGCTGGCCGGCCACCTCGACCGCACCGTCGAGGAGGTGGACCCGATCGAGCGCGCCGCGCTGCGCATCGCCGCCTACGAGCTGGTCCACCGCCCCGACGTGCCGTACCGGGTGGTGATCAACGAGGCGATCGATTCCACCAAGCGCTTCGGTTCCGAGCACGGCCACACCTACGTCAACGGCGTGCTCGACAAGGCGGCCGCCAGCCTGCGCAGCCTCGAGGCGCAGGCGCGGCGCTGAGGCCCGCGCCGCGCGCGCGGCCAGCGACGGCACCGGCATGGAATTCGACCTGATCGCGCGCATCCGTTCGCGGGCGGATGCGTCGCGCGCCGACGTGGTGCTGGGGATCGGCGACGACGCCGCGCTGCTGGCGCCTCCGCCCGGCCAGCACCTGGTGGTGGCGATGGACACGCTCAACGCGGGCGTGCATTTCCCCGCCGGCACCGCGCCGGCCGACATCGGCTGGAAGGCGCTGGCGGTGAACCTCTCCGACCTGGCGGCGATGGGCGCGACGCCGGCGTGGTGCACGTTGTCGCTGTCGTTGCCGGCGGGCGACGACGGCTTCGTGGACGGCTTCCTCGATGGCTTCCTGGTCCTGGCCTCGGCGCATGGCGTGGCGCTGGTCGGCGGCGACACCACCCGCGGCCCGCTGTCGGCCTGCGTCACCGCGCATGGATTCGTCGCGCCCGGCTGTGCGCTGCGACGCGCCGGTGCCGGCGTCGGCGACGATGTGTGGGTGAGCGGCACGCTGGGCGATGCCGCCGCGGCGCTGGCGCAATGGCAGGCGGGCGGGGCCATCGATCCGATGCTGCACGCGCGCCTGGACCGCCCGACACCGCGGGTCGCGCTGGGTCTTGCCCTGCGCGGCATCGCGAGCGCCTGCATCGATGTGTCCGACGGCTTGCTGGCCGACCTCGGCCACCTGTGCCTCGCCAGTGGCGTCGGCGCCGAGGTCGAGGTGGAGGCCTTGCCCGCGTCGACGGCCCTCGTGGCGGCATTCGACGCGCAGGCGCGCCGCGGGCTGCAGGCGACCGGCGGCGACGACTACGAGCTTTGCTTCAGCGCACCGCCCGGCCGGCGCGAGGCGATCGCCGCGATGCCGGGCACCACCCGCATCGGGCGCATCGTGGCCGACGCTGGCGTGCGCGCGATGACGTCGGCGGGCGCGCCCTGGCAGCCGGTGCATGCCGGCTACCAGCACTTCGCCTGAGCCTCAGCGCCCGCGGCGCCCCTGGGCGTCGGCTTGCTTGGCGGGATCGGGCAGGGCGGCCACCAGCGGCGCCAGCAGCGAGGCCGGGATCACGGTGACCTTGCCGTCGCCGGCCAGGCCGGGCTGCGCTTCCATCGGACTGTCCGGCGAGACCGCCGCGTTCACCGGCAGCAGCGGCGCGGTGACCCGCAGGTCCTTGGCCACCGGTGCCTGGCCGGTGATGTCGCGGTACAGCGCCAGCGCCAGCATCAACGAACCCTGGATGCTCGGGTGGGTCGCGTCGGGGAGCACGTTGATGCCGGGCTGCGCCTCGCGCAGCGCGGCGAGGACACCTGCGGCGTTGAACATGCTGCCGCCGCTTTCCTTGGCGATCATCCGGATGCTGCGGTCGAGCCGGCCCTGCCAACGTTCGTCCGGCCCCCAGGTCGCGAACAGCAGGGTCTTGCCCTGCGACTTGGCGACCGCAGCGGCGACTTGCTCGTAGGCGCGCAGGCTCGCGGCGCAGGGCGCCTTGCGCTGCTCCTGCGCACTGGCCATGCAGGCGGCGAGCTTGCCGCCCTGTTCCTGCATCACCGCCACGTGCACCGGTCGCGCCTGCAAGGACGCCGCGACGTGCCCGTCCTGCATCCGCTCGGCCAGGGTGCCGCCGGGCGCGGCCCAGGTTTCGGTCTCGATGCGGACGCCCTGCGAGGCCCCGACCGCGCGCAGCAGCGCGGGCAGGTTGTTGGTGTAGGTCAGGCTGTTGCCGACCAGCATCACCCGGTAGGCCTTGGGAGGGGCGGCGTCCTGCGCCGGCGCCGACGAAGCCGCCAGCGACAGTGCGAACAGGGCGGCGGACAGCACGGCAGGACGGCGCATCGTGGGTTTCTCATGGGCGACCGGGCACCGTAGGGGAGCGACGCGGGCCGCCGCGCGTGCCGATGGTTGGGTCAGTCGGCGGCGTCGAACGCGGCGCGCAGCCAGGTCAGGGTGGGCGCATCCGGATCGCCGTCGGCATCCACCACGTCGAAGCGGCAGGGGGCGTCGGCCATCTGCGGATGTCCCGAGAGGAAGGCGCGTGCCGCATGGACCAGCCTGCGGCGCTTGCCGGCATCGACCGAGGCCGCGCCGCCGCCGAATCGGCGTGTCGCCCGATAGCGCACCTCGACGAAGACGACGGTCGCCCCGTCGCGCATCACCAGGTCGAGTTCGCCGCCGCGGCTGGCCGCGTTACGCGCGAGCAACTGCAGCCCGCGGGCCTGCAGCATCGCCAGTGCCGCGGCTTCCGCCGCGTCCCCGCGCGCGCGCCGCGCGTCGGGCATGTCAGCGCGCGCGCTCGTCGACCGGGCGCGCGACACCGCCGCTGAAGCGCGACCAGCTCGGGCGGCGCACCACGTTGCCGAACCCGTCCAGGCTGAGCCGGCCGGTGGTGCCCTGGATGTCCGCATTGGCCGACAGGGCGAGGCGTTCGAGGTAGCCGGTGAGCAGCCAGGCGTCGTAGCCGAAGGCGAACAGGCGCGCCCCCGGCCCGCGGGCCGAATCGACCCGCGAGGCCGCGCTGGCCGGCGTGGGCAGGCCGGGCACGCTGCGCACGGTCCAGGTCTCGATCGGATACACGATGCCGTCGAGGGCGACGTCCTCGGCCGGCTTGCCGGTTCCCGAAACGACCTGCGAGGTCGCCACGCGCGGGAGCCCGCCGAGGCCGGCCATCGCCAGGCGCGGCGCCAGTTCGCGGGCCTGGCTGCCCTTCAGCGCCAGGAACACCGCATCGGGCTTGCCGCCATCGGGTAGCGCCAGCGATGCGCCGGGGGCGTAGTCGAGTTGCCCGGCGATGGCACCACCGCGCGCCTGCAGGCGTGCGCGCAGCGCTTGCGCCGCGCGGCGCTGGATGTCTTCGCCGCCGGCCACCACCAGCACCGAGCGCGCGCCGGCATCCAGCAGGTATTCGGCGGCGGCCACGCCTTCGTCCTCCGGCGACAGCGAGTAGCTCGCGCTGCCGGCCGGCGGCTGGTGCTCGCCACGGTTGAGGGCCAGCAGCGGGACCTGCGGGGTGGCGTCGGCGAACACCGCGTCCACGCCTTCGCGCGCCAGCGGACCGACCACGAAGTCGTTGCCGTCGGACACCGCGCGCGCGTACGCGGCCTTCGCGCCCGCCGCGGTGTCGTAGAAGCGCAGCTCGGGCCGGCGCCGCGATTCCGCGTAGTAGCCGGCCAGGTAGCCATCGCGCACGGATGCCGCGACCGCGGCCTGGGTGCCGGTCAACGGCAGCAGCAGCGCGACCTTCATCGGCGGGCGATAGCCGTCGCGGTCGGCCGGCGGCCGGCCCGCGGTGTCGAAGTTCCAGTCGCTGCGGTCGAACGGGCGCGGCAGCGGCAGGCCGCGGTTGAGCAGGGCGCGGCCGGCGAAGTTGTAGAGCGGTTCGCCCTTCGGCAGCGCCGCCGCTTCACGCGACAGGGTGGCATCGTCCAGCCGTGCCAGCAGCGCGTCGATGCGCGCCGCCGCGTCGCTGCGCGCCCGCCCGGACAGCGTCGCCTGTTCGCGCGCGAGGGCACGGGCCTCGGCGATCGCCGGGTTCTCGACCACGGTCGGCGCGCGTTGCACCTCGGTCGAGGCGCAGCCCGCCAGCGCGGCCAGCAGCAAGGGGATCGCGAGGCGTTTGATGACCACGGCGCGGCGCTCGTTCGGGAACCGGCTAGGATTCTACCCGCGCAGGCAGTGAAGGACGGCGATGCAGATGGCGGCACAAGCGGGGTCCGGGACGCTCCACGTGGTGGCCACCCCGATCGGCAACCTGGGCGACCTCAGCCCGCGCGCGCTGGAGACGCTGAAGCGGGTGGACGCGATCTGCGCCGAGGACACCCGGCACACCCGCCAGTTGCTGGCGCATTTCGGGCTGGAGCGCCCGTTGCTGGCCCTGCACGAGCACAACGAGGGCGATGCCGCCGCGCCGCTGGTGGCGCGCCTGCTGGCCGGCGACTCGCTGGCGCTGGTGTCCGATGCCGGCACCCCGCTGGTCAGCGACCCCGGCTTCCGGCTGGTGCGGGCGGCCCGCGCCGCCGGGGTGCGGGTCAGCCCCGTGCCCGGTCCGAGCGCGTTGGTGGCGGCCCTGAGCGCGGCCGGCCTGCCCAGCGACCGCTTCGTGTTCGAAGGTTTCCTGTCGGCGAAGGCCAAGGCGCGCCGCGAGCACCTGCAGGCGCTCGCCGCCGAGCCGCGCACGCTGATCTTCTACGAATCGTCGCACCGCATCGAGGAGACCCTCGCCGACATGGCGATGGCCTTCGGCGACGATCGGCCCGCGGTCGTCGCGCGCGAGCTCACCAAGCTGTTCGAGACGGTGCTGGATGGCGGCCTCGCCGGGCTGGCCCGGCGCGTGCGCGAGGACGCGAACCAGCGCAAGGGCGAGTTCGTGGTGCTGGTGCAGGGCGCGCCCGAAGCGGCCGATGCGAAGGTAGCCGAAGGACGCCGGCTATATGCGCGCCTGTGCGAGCACCTGCCGCCCTCGACCGCCGCCAAGCTGGCGGCCGACCTCTCGGGTGCGCCGCGCAAGGCGCTGTACGGCGGCTGATCCCGGCATCGCGCGATTCGCGGCGCATGGCGCCTGCGTGCGAGAATGCCCACCGGCGGAGCCGACCAGACAGTCGCGTCATCGAGCCATCGATGCCGAGGAAAGTCCGGGCTCCACAGGGCACGGTGCCAGGTAACGCCTGGGCGGCGCAAGTCGACGGAAAGTGCAACAGAAAGATACCGCCGATGTCCCTGCCGCTGCGGAACACGTGTCGGACGAAGTCCGACAAAGTGCTCCGCACCGCCGCAAGGCGGAGGCAGGGGCAGGCAAGGGTGAAATGGTGCGGTAAGAGCGCACCGCGAGCCTGGCAACAGGCCGGCACGGCAAACCCCACCGGGAGCAAGGCCAAATAGGGACCCCAAGACGTTGCCCGCGTCGGGTCCGGGTAGGCTGCTGGAGCGTAGCGGTGACGCTGCGCGTAGAGGAATGACTGTCGCGGCGTTCGCGCCGAACAGAACCCGGCTTATCGGTTGGCTCCGCCCCTTTTTCCCGGCCATGCCCTTGCGGGCATGGCGCTTTCAGGGATCCAGCGCCAGCCGGGTCTCGCCTTCGGGCGTGCCGCCCGGCCCAAACCGGCGCTCGTGGATGACCGCGCGGCCCGCATGGTCGACGGCGATGAGGGTGCTCGCGCGGGTGCCGTAGCGGGGTCCGCGGATGAAGACCGGCGACAGCGTGCGTTCCAGCGCGAGGCCGACGCCGGTGTCCGGCAGCGCGTCGTCGTCGGCCGGGCGCTCGTCGGCCAGCGCCACCCACAGCGCTTCGGGATCGTCGGTGCCCGCTTCCAGCCAATCGTCCAACGCCGAGGCGAGCCTGCGCGTCTTCGGCCAGGGTGCGTCCAGACGCCCGTTCGAGATGCCGTGCACGCCCGATGCCAACCGCTCGCGCCCGGGCGGGTGGTTGCCCAGGTGCCAGCAGCCCCCGGCATCGGCCAGGACCAGGTGGAAGGGCGCATACGCCGCGGCCGTCGGCTCCAGCGCGGCGGTGCAGGCCTCGGCGTCGAGGTCGCCGGCCAGGAAGCGCACCGGCAGGGCGCCGCGCGAGGGGCCTGCGTGGGGTGGGGGCAGGCCGTCGCGGACATTGGTGACCACCGCCACCTTGCCTGCCGGTCCGATCCCCACCCAGGTGCCGCCCGACTGCAGGTCGCGGCCGGCGAGGAGCCCGGCGTCCGGCCAACGCGCCAGCGGCGCCGTGGGACGGCCATGGAACTCATCCCGGTTGCCGGCCAGCACGAAGCGCCAGCGGGGATGGGCGGACCAGGCGAAGGCGACGACGCACATCCCGCCATTCTCGCCGCAACCCGGTCCGCGACGTGTTCATTTATTGCAATGCAGCACCCGGCATCGGGCGAAGTCCGGAGCACGCACAGGAGTGGGCCAAAGGTCACGGAATCTCAAAATTTGAGACAAAACAGCAGCTTGTGGATAAAGCTTGAACAAGTCTCTGAAGATTGCTGCAAGTCGTTGAAGGGAAAGGCGAAATTCCGTGCACGGAGTTGTTGACAAGGGATAGGGGGCTGCCTAATGTGGTCTCTCGTGGGGAAACCGGGTTTTTAGTGGTTTTTCCGTCATGAACTCCGCAACAGACGGGGGCGACAGGGCAGGGGCATGTTCCAGGGCGAAACCGCCATCACCATCGACGACAAGGGCCGGCTGGCGATTCCGACCGCCTACCGGGAGCTCGTCGCGCGTGCTTGCGGGAACCGCCTGGTGGTGACCTACAGCCCGTTCGAGGCGGGCTGCCTCTACCTGTACCCGTATCCCGTCTGGGAAAAGGTCCGTGATCAGGTCAATGCCCTGCCGCGGGTGCAGAAGACCAGCCGCCTGCTGCAGCTGAAGCTGGTCGGCGCGGCGACCTTCGTGGAACCCGACGGCAACAGCCGGATCTCCCTGCCCGCCAGCCATCGCAGCGCGGTCGGCATCGAGAAGAAGGCGGTGCTGCTGGGGATGGGCGACAAGTTCGAACTCTGGAGCGAGCAGGCGCACCACGCGCAGATCCGGCAGACCCTCGGGGATGCCGACCTGGGCGAGGACCTGCGGGACTTGGCGTTGTGAGCGGCGGTGGCGCGGGCCCGGTGCCTGCCCACCTGCCGGTGATGTTCGCGGAGGTCATGGAGGGCCTCGCGGTGAAGGCGGATGGAACCTACCTGGATGGCACGTTCGGGCGTGGCGGACACGCCCGCGGGGTATTGCAGCGACTCGGGCCCGGAGGGCGCCTGCTGGTGATGGACAAGGATCCCGAAGCGATCGCCGTGGCCAGCGCGCTGGCCGCCGCGGATGCGCGCGTCGCCTGGCGCCGCGGCAGCTTCGCCGACCTCGCCACCTGGCCCCTGGCCGATGCCGGCCTGGATGGCGTGCTGTTCGACCTGGGCGTGTCCTCGCCGCAGCTCGACGTCGCCGAGCGCGGGTTCTCGTTTGGCAAGGACGGCCCGCTCGACATGCGCATGGACCCCGATTCCGGCGAGAGCGCGGCGGCATGGCTGGCGCGCGCCGACGAGCGCGAGATCGCCGACGTGCTGTGGATCCACGGCGAGGAGCGCCAGAGCCGGCGCATCGCCCGCGCGATCGTCGCCCAGCGCGGGCAGGCGCCGCTCGAGCGCACCGCGCAGCTGGCGGCGCTGATCGCATCGGTGATGCCGCGTGGCGACAGCAAGATCCATCCGGCGACCCGCAGCTTCCAGGCGATCCGCATCCACGTGAACCGCGAGCTGGCCGACCTCGAGCTGGGGCTGGATGCCGCGATGGCGCGGCTGAAGCCGGGCGGGCGGCTGGCGGTGATCAGCTTCCATTCGCTGGAAGACCGCATCGTCAAGCAGTTCATGGCACGCCACGCCAAGGCGCCGCCGGCGAACCGGCGGATGCCGGTCGAGGTCGCGTTCACCCCGGCCCTGCGCCTGCTCGGCGGCGCGCAGAAGGCCGGCGACGTCGAGCTGTCGGCCAACCCGCGCGCGCGCAGCGCGGTGCTGCGCGTCGCCGAACGCCTGCGGGAGGCCGCATGAAGGGCGCCTTCATGCTCGGCCTGCTGGTGGCCGCCAACGTGGCCACCGCCCTGCTGATCGTGCGCGACCGCCACGAGCATCGGCAGGGTTTCGTGGCCCTCAACCGCCTCGAGAAGGCGCGCGACGAGCTCAACATCGAGTTCGGCCGCCTGCAGCTGGAGCAGGCGACGTGGGCGGAGAGCAACCGCGTCGACCAGGTCGCGCGGATGCGCCTGGGGATGGTGTTCCCGCGCACCGAAGACATCGTGGTGCTGCGTCGATGAAGCGCCCGCCCTTCCCCTGGCCGTTCGCGGGCAACGACGATCCCGACCGCCGCGAGCGCGCGCGTCGCGAATCCGCGCGCGCGCCGTCCGCCCGCCCGCGCGCGCAGCGCGTGGTGTTCGACCTGCGTCGCCGCCTGCTGCTGGTGGGTGGCGCGCTGGGCCTGTGCTCGGTCGCGCTGCTGGCGCGCGCGCTGGACCTGCAGGTGATCGACAAGGCCTTCTACCAGCAGCAGGGCGATGCCCGCTTCCTGCGCGAACTGCCGATCGCGGTGTCGCGCGGGATGATCACCGACCGCAACGGCGAACCGCTGGCGATCTCCTCGCCGGTGGAGTCGATCTGGGCCAACCCCAAGGAACTGCTGAAGTCGCCGGCGCGCCTGCCGGCGCTGGCGCAGGCGCTGGGCATGCCGCAGGACGAGTTGGCGACCCGGCTGAGCCAGCGCGCCGACAAGGAGTTCGTGTTCCTCAAGCGCCGCATCAACCCGGACGAGGCCAAGCGCATCCTGGCGCTGGAGATCCCGGGCGTGTCCTCGCAGCGCGAATACCGCCGCTTCTACCCGCAGGGCGAGGCGGTGGCGCACGTGCTCGGTTTCACCAACATCGACGACCGCGGCCAGGAAGGGCTGGAGCTGGCGTTCGACGACTGGTTGCGCGGCACCCCGGGCGCCAAGCGCGTGATCCGCGACCGCCGCGGCCGCATCGTCGAGAACGTGGACCTGCTGCGCCCGGCGCAGCCCGGGCACGACCTCGCGCTCAGCATCGACCGCCGCATCCAGTTCCTCGCCCATCGCGAGCTGCGCACCGCCCTGCAGGAGACCGGCGCGAGCAGCGGCTCGGCGGTGGTGCTGGACGTCGCCACTGGCGAGGTGCTGGCGATGACCAACCTGCCGACCTTCAACCCGAATGCGGTGGGTGGCGGCCCGCGCGACGCGCACCGCAACCGCGCGGTGACCGATCTGTTCGAGCCGGGTTCGACCATGAAGCCGCTGACCGTGGCCGCGGGCCTGGAAGCCGGCGTGATCACCCCGGCTTCGCTGTTCAACACCAATCCGGGCTGGATCCCGAACGGCCGCTACCGCACCACCGACACCCACAACTACGGCGTGCTGGACACCACCGGGGTCATCCGCAAGAGCTCCAACGTCGGCGCGGCGATGATCGTGCACCGCCTGGGCAACAGCCAGTTCTACGAGTTCGTGAAGCGCTTCGGCTACGGCCAGCGCACCGGCAGCGGGTTCCCGGGCGAGTCCGCCGGCGTGTTCCCGGCGCCGGACCGCTGGGACGGCACCAGCAAGCAGACCATGAGCTACGGGTACGCGTTGAGCGTCACCCCGTTGCAGATCGCCACCGCGTACGCCGCGCTGGGCAATGGCGGCAAGCTGATCCCGCCGAGCTTCATCAAGGGGCAGCACGGCGAGCCGCGGCAGGTGCTGGACCCGAAGATCGCCGGCGAGGTGCTGCGCATGATGCAGACCGTCACCGAGCCCGGCGGCACCGCCACCCAAGCCGCGATCCTCGGCTACCACGTGGCCGGCAAGACCGGCACCTCGCGCAAGGCCAGCGCCGGCGGGTATTCGCGGCGCTACATCGGCTACTTCGCCGGCCTGGTGCCGGTGGACAAGCCGCGCTTCGCGATGGTGGTGATGGTCAACGACCCGGATCCGGGCCGCAAGGGTTACACCGGCGGTTCAGTGTCGGCGCCGGTGTTCCGCAACACGATGGAAGGCGCGCTGCGGCTGATGGACGTGGCGCCGGACAACCTTGAGACCTGGCTGGCCGCGCAGGCCGCCGCCGAGGCCAAGCGCAAGCCCGCCAACGCCGCCACGGCGCCGGCGCTGCCGACGCCCGTCGCCGCTGGCGCGAGGGCGCCGCAATGACCCGCGCGATGCTGCTCAGCGAACTGCTGCCGGAGCTGGAAGGGCTGTCGGCGGAACTTGCGGTGACCGGCCTGGTGCAGGACAGCCGCGAGGTCGCGCCGGGCGATGCGTTCGTCGCGATCGCCGGCTTCGGTGCGCATGGCCTGCATTTCGTGGACGCCGCGCGCGCCGCAGGCGCCTCCGCGATCCTGTTCGAACCGCCGGCCCCGGACGACCTGCCGGCCCCGGACGACGCAATCGCCGTGCCCGGCCTGCGCAAGCGCATGGGCGCGATGGCCGACCAGTTCCATGGCCAGCCCAGCGCGGCCATGACCACGGTGGGCGTCACCGGCACCAACGGCAAGACCTCGACCGTGCAGTTGCTGGCGCAGGCCTGGACCCTGCGCGGCCAGAAGGCCGGCACCGTCGGCACGCTGGGCGCCGGGGTGTGGCCGAAGATCGTGCCCACCGGCTTCACCACGCCGCTGGTGCTGCGCCTGCATGCCTTGCTGGCCGAGTTGCGCGACGAAGGCGCGCAGGCGGTGGCGATGGAAGTGTCTTCGCACGCGCTCGACCAGGGGCGCGTGGACGGTGTGCACTTCGACGTCGGCGTGTTCACGAACCTCACCCGCGACCACCTCGACTACCACGGCGACATGGCCAGCTACGGCGCGGCCAAGGCGCGCTTGTTCGACTGGCCGGGCCTGCGCGCCGCCGCGGTCAACCTGGACGACGCGTTCGGCCGCGAGCTGTTCGCCGCGGTCGGCGGCAAGGTCCACGCGATCGGCTTCTCCTCCCGCGGTGCCGCCGGCGCCAGCGTGCGCGCCGAGGACCTGCACCTGGATGGCCGCGGCATCCGCTTCATGCTGCATGCCGGCGGGCAGGCGCACCCGGTGCGTTCGCCGCTGCTCGGCCGCTTCAACGTCGACAACCTGCTCGCGGTCGCGGCTACGTTGTTCGCGCTGGGCATGGCGCCGGCGCTGGTCGCCGAAACGCTGTCGCAGCTGGTGCCGGTCGACGGCCGCATGAACCGCCTCGGCGGCGAGGCCGGGCAGCCGCTGGTGGTCATCGACTACGCGCATACCCCGGACGCGCTGGAACAGGCGCTGGCCTCGCTGCGCGGCCACACCGCCGGCCGCCTGCTGTGCGTGTTCGGCTGCGGCGGCGAGCGCGACACCGGCAAGCGCCCGCAGATGGCCGCGATCGCCGAACGGCTGGCCGACCGCGTGGTGGTCACCGACGACAATCCGCGCCGCGAGGATGGCGATGCCATCGTCACCGGCATCCTCTCCGGTTTCGCCGATCCGTCGCGGGTCGTGGTGCAGCGCGACCGCGCCCGCGCCATCGCGCTGGCGATCGCCGAGGCCGGCGCCGACGACGTGGTGCTGGTCGCCGGCAAGGGCCACGAGCCGTACCAGGAGATCGACGGCATCCGCCATCCGTTCGACGACACCGAGGTCGCCCGCGACCTGCTGCGCGCGCGCGCGGCGGAGGAGGCGCGATGATCCGGCGCAGCCTGGCCTGGATCGCCGAGGCGACCGGCGGCCGCCTGGTCGGCGGCGACCGCGAGGTCGATGCCGTCGCCACCGACACCCGCGCGCTGCCGCCCCTGTCTTCCCTTCCCCCGCAAGCGGGGGAAGGTGCCCGCAGGGCGGATGGGGGCACGCTGTTCGTGGCGCTCAAGGGCGCGAACTTCGACGGCCACGACCACGTCGCCACCGCCGTGGCCGGCGGCTGCGTCGCCGCGCTGGTCGCGCGCGAGGTCGAGGCCGGCATCCCGCAGGTGGTGGTCGCCGACACCCAGCGCGCATTGGCCGACATGGCCACGGCGGCGATGCGCGCGCGCCGCCACGGCAAGGTGGTCGCGATCACCGGCAGCAACGGCAAGACCAGCGTCAAGACGCTGGTCGCCGCGGTGCTGGCCCGCGCCGGCCGCGTGCATGCCACGCCGGGCAACCGCAACAACGAGATCGGGATGCCGCTGGCGGTGCTCGACGCGCCCGAGGACGCGGACTTCGCGATCTACGAGATGGGCACCGGCGCGCCGGGCGACATCGCCTACCTCACCGCCATCGCCCGGCCCCACGTCGGCTTGGTCAACAACGTGGCGCCGGCGCACCTGGAGCGGATGGGCAGCCTGCTGGAGATCGCCAACACCAAGGCCGCGGTCTACGACGACCTGCGCGATGGCGGCAGCGCGGTGGTGAACGCCGACGACGCGTTCGCGCCGTACTTCGCGCAGCGCGCGGGTGGCCATGCCGTCGTGCGCTTCGGGCTGGACCACGATGCGGACGTCGCCGCGCGCGACATCGTCCTGGCCGGCGAGGGCAGCCGCTTCGTGCTGGCCACCCCGCGTGGCGAGGCCGAGGTGGCGCTGGCGCTGCCGGGCCGCCACAACGTGCGCAATGCGCTGGCCGCCGCCGCGGTCGGGCATGCGCTGGGGCTGGACCCGGCCACGATCGCCGCCGGCCTGGGCGATGCGCGCACGGTCGCGGGCCGCCAGCAGGCGCGCCGGCTGCGCAGCGGCGCGATGCTGGTGGACGACAGCTACAACGCCAATCCCGGCTCGATGGCCGCCGCGATCGAGGCATTGGCCGCGGCCACCGCCGAAGGCGAGGAAGCCTGGCTGGTGCTCGGCGACATGCGCGAACTGGGCCCGGACGAGGCGGCCCTGCACGCGCAGGTGGGGGCGCAGGCCAAGGCCGCCGGCATCGCCCGGCTGTACGCGCTGGGCGCGTTGAGCGCGCATGCCGCGCATGCGTTCGGCGCCGGTGGCGCGGTGTTCGCGTCGCATGCGGGGCTCGTCGATGCGCTGGCGCCGGCGCTGCGCGCGGGCGTGCGGGTGCTGGTCAAGGGGTCGCGCGGCAGCGCGATGGACACGATCGTGAAGGCGCTCCTGCAGCGCGAGGCCGACGAGGCCGGGGGAAACGCCGATGCTGCTTGAACTGACCCGCTGGCTGGAGCAACTGCAAAGCCACTTCGGCCTGTTCGCCTACCTGACCTTCCGCGCGATCCTGGCCGCGCTGACCGCGCTCGCGTTCTCGCTGTGGTGGGGCCCGGCGATGATCCGCCGCCTGGCCCAGCTCAAGGGCGGCCAGCCGATCCGCAAGGACGGGCCTCAATCGCACTTCTCCAAGGCCGGCACGCCGACCATGGGCGGCGCGCTGATCCTGCTGACCGTGGCCGCCGCGGTCCTGCTGTGGGGCGACCTGCGCAACAAGTACGTGTGGGTGGTGCTGGTGGTGATGGTCGGCTTCGGCGCGATCGGCTGGTGGGACGACTGGATCAAGATCGTCAAGCGCGATCCCAACGGCATGCGCTCGCGCACCAAGTACGCGCTGCAGTCGCTGCTGGGCCTGGCCGCCGGCATCTACCTCTACGCCTACGCCGACGTCCCGGCGGCGACCACCTTCTACGTGCCGCTGTTCAAGTCGGTGGCGCTGCCGCTGGTCGGGATCAGCTTCGTGGCGATCGCCTACTTCTGGATCGTCGGCTTCTCCAACGCGGTCAACCTCACCGACGGCCTCGACGGGCTGGCGATCATGCCCACCGTGCTGGTCGCCTGCGCGCTGGGCGTGTTCGCCTACGCCTCCGGCAACGCGGTGTTCGCCGAATACCTGCAGATCCCGCGGGTGCCGGGCGCGGGCGAGCTGGTGATCATCTGCGCGGCGATCGCCGGCGCCGGCCTCGGCTTCCTGTGGTTCAACACCTACCCGGCGATGGTGTTCATGGGCGACATCGGCGCGCTGGCGCTGGGCGCGGTGCTCGGCACCATCGCGGTGATCGTGCGCCAGGAACTGGTGCTGGTGATCATGGGCGGCATCTTCGTCATCGAGACCCTGTCGGTGATGATCCAGGTGGCGTCGTTCAAGCTGACCGGCAAGCGCGTGTTCCGGATGGCGCCGATCCACCACCACTTCGAGCTGAAGGGCTGGCCGGAGCCGCGGGTGATCGTGCGCTTCTGGATCATCAGCGTGGTGCTGGTGCTGGTCGGGCTGGCCACGTTGAAGGTGCGTTGATGGACGACCTGCGCCAAGCCACCCGCCTCGACGCCATCGGCGGCCGCTTCGACCCGTGGCTGCTCGGGGTGTCGATCGCGCTCGCCTGCATGGGCGTGGTGATGGTCGGCTCGGCGGCGATCGCCGGCGGCGGCGTGGATGCCGGCCCGTGGTACTTCCTCAGCCGCCACGCGATGTTCCTCGCCGGCGGGCTGGTGCTGGCGACGATCGCGATGCGCACCGAGCTGAAGTGGGTGGAGCAGCACAGCCGCCTGCTGCTGCTGGCCTGCGCGATCCTGCTGCTGCTGGTGTTCGTGCCCGGGATCGGCAAGACCGTCAACGGCGCGCGCCGCTGGATCAACCTCGGCGTGTCCAACTTCCAGGCGGTGGAGGCGGTCAAGCTGCTCTACATCGTGTGGCTGGCCAGCTACCTCAAGCGCTTCAGCGAGGACGTGGCGGTCACCTGGTACGCGATGCTCAAGCCGGTCGGCGTGGTCGGCATGCTGGTGGTCCTGCTGCTCGCGCAGCCCGATTTCGGTTCGTCGGTGCTGCTGCTCGGGATCACCGCCTGCATGCTGGTGCTCGGCGGCGCGCCGGTGCGGCGCATCGCGCTGCCGATCCTGCTGATGCTGCCGGCGCTGGTGCTGCTGGTGGTGTTCGAGCCCTACCGCATGCGCCGCGTGACCTCGTTCATGGACCCGTGGCAGGACCAGCTGGGCGCGGGCTACCAGCTCAGCAACGCGCTGATGGCGATCGGCCGCGGCGAATGGTTCGGCGTCGGCCTCGGCGCCTCGGTGCAGAAGCTCTCCTACCTGCCGGAGGCGCATACCGACTTCATCTTCTCGGTGATCGCCGAGGAACTGGGGCTGGTCGGCGTGTGCCTGGTGATCGGGATGTACGCGCTGCTGGCCGGTCGCGCGTTCTGGCTGGGCCTGAAGTGCGCCGAGATGAAGCGCCACTTCGCCGCCTACATCGCCTTCGGCGTGGCCTTGTGGATGAGCCTGCAGAGCCTGGTCTCGATGGGCGTAAACCTGGGCATGCTGCCGACCAAGGGCCTGACCCTGCCGCTGATTTCCTCCGGCGGTTCCAGCGTGCTGATGACCTGCGCCGCGCTCGGCGTGCTGCTGCGCGTCTCCTACGAATACGACCGCGCCGCGCGCCAGGTCGCGAAGCTGCGCGGCGTGGCCAGCCAGCCGAGCGTCGGCAGCGCGCCGGCGACCTCGCAACCGCCGCTGCCGGCGGAGGCCGCCAACCGCGGCACCAGCCGCCTGCGCCAGCGGGTGGAGCCGGTGCTGGGCGCGGCGATGGACCTCGGCGCGGGTGCCCCGCGGAGGCCGCGTTGAACGCCCGCGCGCCCCTGGTGACGATCATGGCCGGCGGCACCGGTGGCCACATCTTCCCCGGCCTCGCGGTCGCGCAGGCGCTGCGCGCGCGCGGCGCCGAGGTGCGCTGGCTGGGTGCGGCGGGCGGCATGGAGACCCGGCTGGTGCCGCCGCACGACATCGCGATCGACACCATCGCGGTCGCCGGCCTCCGCGGCAAGGGCGTGGCGACCTTGCTGTCGGCACCGCTGCGCGTGCTGCGCGCGGTCCGCGACGCGGCGCGCGTGCTGCGCCAGCGCAAGCCCGACGCAGTGGTGAGCTTCGGCGGCTATGCCGCGGGGCCGGGCGGGATCGCCGCGCGGATCGCCGGCATCCCGCTGCTGGTGCACGAACAGAACCGGGCCGCCGGCCTGACCAACAAGGTGCTGGCCGCGGTCGCGCGCCAGGTGCTGGTCGGTTTCCCGCAGACCTTCGCCCGCGAGGTGCACGTCGGCAACCCGGTGCGCGCGCAGATCGCGCAGGTGCCGCCGCCCGCGGCTCGTGACTTCGCGCACGCTGGTCCGTTGCGGCTGCTGGTGCTCGGCGGCAGCCAAGGCGCACGCGCGTTGAATCGCGCCGTGCCGCAGGCGGTCGCGGCGCTGGGGCTGCCGGTGGCGGTCGTCCACCAGGCCGGCGAGAAGCTCCTCGACGAAGCGCGCACCGCCTATGCCGAGGCCGGCGTGGTCGCGCAGGTGGAGCCCTTCATCGCCGACATGGCCGCCGCCTACGCGCATGCCGACCTCGTCGTCTGCCGCGCCGGTGCGCTGACCCTGGCCGAGCTCTGCGCGGTCGGCGTCGGCAGCGTGCTGGTGCCGTTTCCGCAGGCGGTCGACGACCACCAGACCCGCAATGCCGAATACCTGGTCGAGCGCGGCGCCGCGCTGCTGGTGGCGCAGGACGACGCGCTGGCGACGCGCCTGCGCGAGGTGCTCGACGGCCTCGCCCGCGACCCGGCGCGCCGGCTGGCGATGGCCGAGGCCGCGCGTGCGCTGGCCATGCCGGACGCCGCCGACCGCGTCGCCGACGCGGTCCTCGCCACCCTCAAGGAAGCCGCCTGATGTCCGCCTACAGCAAGCGCCTGCAGCAGATCGGCGACCTCGCCAAGGCGTTCCCGCGCGTGCACTTCGTCGGCATCGGCGGGGTCGGCATGAGCGGCATCGCGGAAGTGCTGTGCACCCTGGGCTACCAGGTCAGCGGTTCGGACAATGCCGACAACGCCACCACCCGGCGGCTGGCCTCGCTCGGCATCGCGCTGCATCGCGGGCATGCCGCCGCCAACGTGCTCGACGCCGACTGCGTGGTCGTCAGCAGCGCGATCAAGCCCGACAACCCCGAACTGATGGAGGCGCGCGCGCAGCGCATCCCGGTGGTGCCGCGCGCGGAGATGCTGGCCGAGCTGATGCGCTTCAAGCGCGGCATCGCGGTGGCCGGCACGCACGGCAAGACCACCACCACCTCGCTGCTCGCCAGCGTGCTGGCCGAGGGCGGGATGGACCCGACCTTCGTGATCGGCGGGCAACTGCTCGCCGCCGGCGCCAACGCGCGGCTCGGCAAGGGCGACTGGCTGGTGGCCGAGGCCGACGAGAGCGACGGCAGCTTCCTGCGCCTGAACCCGGCGGTGGCGATCGTCACCAACATCGACGCCGACCATCTTGAGAACTACGGCGGCGACTTCGCGCGGGTGAAGGCCGCGTTCTCCGAGTTCCTGCACCGGCTGCCGTTCTACGGCCTGGCGGTGCTCTGCATCGACGACGAGGAAGTCGCCGCGCTGGCCGAGGCCACGCCGCGCCACGTGGTCACCTACGGCTTCCATGCCGACGCCGACGTGCGTGCCGACGACGTGCGCCAGCAGGGCGCGCGCATGCACTTCACCCTGTGCCTGCCGGACGGCAGCCGCACCGCCTGCACCCTGGCCCTGCCGGGCCGGCACAACGTGCAGAACGCGTTGGCCGCGGCCTCGGTGGGCTGGCAGCTCGGCGTCGACAACGCCGCGATCGCGCGTGCGCTGGAGCAGTTCGCCGGGATCGGCCGCCGCTTCAACCAGCTGGCCAGGCTGCCGCTGGCCGGCGGCGGCGACGTGGTCCTGGTCGACGACTACGGCCACCACCCCAAGGAACTCGCGGCGGTGTTCGACGCCGCGCGCGGCGGCTGGGGCGACAAGCGCCTGGTGGTGGCGTTCCAGCCGCATCGTTACTCGCGCACCCGCGACCTGTTCGACGAATTCGCGGCGGTGCTGTCGACCGTCGACGCGCTGGTCCTGACCGAGGTCTACCCGGCCGGCGAAGCACCGATCGCCGGCGCCGACGCGAAGGCGCTGGCGCGCTCGATCCGCACCCGCGGCCGCGTCGACCCGGTGGTGGTCGGCGGCGCGGGCGACCTGCGCGACGCGCTGGCCGGCGTGCTGCGCGACGGCGACCTGCTGCTGATGATGGGCGCGGGCGACATCGGCGCGGCCGCGCAGCAGATCGCGCGCAACGGCTTCGTGGGGGAGGGCGCATGAGCGAGATCGCACCCCCGCGCACCACCGACCCGCGCGCCTTCGGTCGCGTCGCGGTGCTGATGGGCGGCACCAGCGCCGAGCGCGAGGTGTCGCTGGACTCGGGCCGTAACGTGCTGGAGGCGCTGCAGTCGCGTGGCGTGGATGCGCACGCGGTGGACGGCATCCCGGCGCTGGTCGACGCGCTGGTGCACGGCAAGTTCGACCGCGTCTTCAACATCCTGCACGGCAACAAGGGCGGTGGCGAAGACGGCGTCCTGCAGGGCCTGCTCGAAGCCTTCGAGGTGCCGTACACCGGCTGCGGCGTGCTCGCCAGCGCGCTGACCATGGACAAGATCCGCACCAAGCAGGTGTGGCTAAGCGCCGGCCTGCCCACGCCGCGCTTCGTGCGCCTGGCGCCGGGCGCCGACGTGCGCGCGGCTGCGCTGCAGCTCGGCCTGCCGGTGTTCGTGAAGCCGTCCAGCGAGGGCTCCAGCGTGGGTGTCGCCCGGGTCACCGACGAGGCCGGCATCGAGGAGGCGATCCGCGTCGCCAACGCGTACGGCGGCGAGATGCTGATGGAGCAGATGGTGGTCGGCGACGAGCTCACCGTCGGCATCCTCGGCGAGGTTGCGCTGCCGTCGATCCGCATCGTCCCCAAGGGCGAGTGGTACGACTACAACGCGAAGTACATCGCCGAGGACACCCAGTACCTGTGCCCGGGCCTGGACGGCGCCGACGAGGACGCGATCCGCGCCCTCGCCCTGGCCGCGTTCCGCGCCGCCGGCTGCACCGGCTGGGGCCGGGTCGACGTGATGCGCGACCGCGCCGGCGGCCAGCTGACCCTGCTGGAGGTCAACACCGCGCCGGGCATGACCAGCCATTCGCTGGTGCCGAAGGCCGCGCGGCAGTTGGGCATCGGCTTCGAGGCGCTGTGCTGGCGCATCCTCGAGCAGACCCTCCCGGCGACCGGCGGGGAGGCGCGCGCTTGAAGGCGATGCTGCGACTGCTGGCGTGGACGCTCGCGGTGGCGCTGGTCGCGCTGCCGGTGGTGGCCGTGGTCAACGGCTGGGTGGGCGGTGCGCAATGGCCGCTGCGCACCCTGCGCGTGCAGGGCGACCTGCAGCGGGTCGACGAGGCCCGCCTGCGCGCGACCGTGCTGCCGCATGCGCGCCGCGGCTTCTTCGCGGTGGAGCTGGACCGGATCCAGGCCGCCGTGCTCGCGCTGCCGTGGGTGGAGCGCGCGGAAGTGCGCAAGCACTGGCCCGACGTGCTGGAAGTGCGGATCGTCGAGCACACCCCGTTCGCGCGCTGGGGCGATGCGCGCCTGCTGTCGGCGAACGGGCGCCTGTTCCCGGTGGCCAGGGCCGCGGTGCCGGCCGGCCTGCCGCAGCTCGATGGCCCCGATGGCCGGGTCGCCGAAGTGGTCGCCCTGTACAGCCAGGCCCGCGAGTCGCTGGCCGGGGTCGGCGGCGGCGTGCGCGGGGTGGTGCTGGATCGCCGCGGCAGCTGGTCGATCGCGCTGGCCAACGGCGTCGAGGTGGTGCTGGGCCGCAACGACCCGCAGTCGCGCCTGGCCCGGTTCGCGCCGCTGCTGCCGCGCCTGCTCGCCGACCACGGCGGGCGCCGGCTGGTGCGCGCCGACCTCCGCTACACCAACGGCTTCGCCCTGGTCTGGGGCGATCCGCCGAAGCCGGCCGCGCCCGCGCCGGCCGTCCCCTCCCTTCCCCAACCCGTCGCGGCGATGCCGCGCGGGCGTACGTCGATGCAAGGACTCACATGAACCGCAAGGGCGACAAGTCGCTGATCGTCGGCCTGGACATCGGGACCTCCAAGGTCACCGCGCTGGTCGGCGAATACGCACCGGGCGAACCGATCGAGGTGATCGGCATCGGCTCGCACGAATCGCGCGGCCTGCGCCGCGGCGTGGTGGTCGACATCGACTCCACCGTGCAGTCGATCCAGCGCGCGGTCGAGGAGGCCGAGCTGATGGCAGGCTGCGAGGTGCGCAGCGTGTACGCCTCGATCAGCGGCAACCACGTGCAGTGCCGGAATTCGCAGGGCATCGCCCCGATCCGCGACGGCGAGGTCACCTACGGCGACCTCGACCGCGTGCTGGAGGCCGCCAAGGCGGTCGCGATCCCGGCCGACCAGCGGATCCTGCACGCGATCCCGCGCGACTACGTGCTGGACGATTCGCAGGAAGGCATCCGCAACCCGGTCGGCATGACCGGCGTGCGCCTGGAGGTGCATGCGCACCTGGTGGTATGCGCGCAGTCGGCCGCCGCCAACATCAGCAAGTGCGTGCAGCGCTGCGGCCTGCAGGTGGACGACCTGGTGCTGTCGTCGCTGGCGTCGAGCACCGCGGTGCTGACCGGCGACGAGAAGGAACTGGGCGTGGTGCTGGTCGACATCGGCGCCGGCACCACCGACATCGCGGTGTTCGTGCACGGCGCAATCTGCCACACGGCCTCGCTGCCGGTGGCGGGCGACAAGGTGACCGAGGACATCGCGCACATGCTGCGCACGCCCACCCCGGAGGCCGAGCAGATCAAGGTCCGCTACGCCTGCGCGCTGGCCCAGCTGGCGCGTGCCGAGGAAAGCATCCAGGTGCCCAGCGTCGGCGACCGCCCGCCGCGGCGCATGCCGCGCCACGCGCTGGCGCAGGCGGTGCAGGCCCGCTACGAGGAGATCTTCGAGATGGTGCAGGCGGAACTGCGCCGCTCGGGCTTCGAGCAACTGGTGCGCGCGGGCATGGTGCTCACCGGCGGCGCCTCGAAGATGGAAGGCGTGGTCGAGCTGGCCGAGGAGATGCTGCAGATGCCGGTGCGCATCGGCATCCCGCAGCACGTGACCGGCCTCGGCGAAGTGGTCGGAAACCCGGTGCACGCCACCGGCGTCGGCCTGCTGCTGATGGGCAGCCAGATCGAAAGCCCGCGGCGGTCGGTGCTCCCGGCCGGGCGCGCGGGCGGGTTCCTGAAGAAATTGAAGGACTGGTACAGCGGGTCCTTCTGAGCGACGGCGCCGGCGCGAAGGCGCGCTGGCGGGAGGCGGGCGGCAAGGCGGGCGAACGGGCGGCACCACCACACAACACACCAATAACAAGAGGACACGGACATGGCGCATTTCGAACTGATCGAGAAAGTGGCACCCAACGCGGTGATCAAGGTGGTCGGCGTGGGCGGCGGCGGCGGCAACGCGGTCGCGCACATGGTCAACAGCAGCGTGGACGGTGTGGAGTTCATCACCGCCAACACCGACGCGCAGGCGATCAAGAACTGCGGCGCGAAGCTGCAGCTGCAGCTCGGCGGCAACGTCACCAAGGGCCTCGGCGCGGGCGCCAACCCCGAAGTCGGGCGCCAGGCCGCGCTGGAGGACCGCGACACCATCATCGACGCGCTGACCGGCGCGGACATGGTGTTCATCACCGCCGGCATGGGTGGCGGCACCGGTACCGGCGCCGCGCCGGTGGTGGCGCAGGTCGCCAAGGAGATGGGCATCCTGACCGTCGCCGTGGTCACCAAGCCGTTCCCGTTCGAAGGCCGCCGCCGCATGCAGGTCGCGCTGAAGGGCATCGAGGAACTGAGCCAGCACTGCGACTCGCTGATCACCATCCCCAACGAGAAGCTGATCACCGTCCTCGGCCGCAACGCGACCATGATCCAGGCCTTCCGCGCCGCCAACGACGTCCTGCTGGGCGCCGTGCAGGGCATCGCCGACCTGATCGTGCGCCCCGGCCTGATCAACGTCGACTTCGCCGACGTGCGCACCGTGATGTCGGAAATGGGCCTGGCGATGATGGGCACCGGCAGCGCCCGCGGCGACGACCGCGCGCAGGCGGCCGCCGAGTCCGCCATCCAGAACCCGCTGCTGGACGACGTCAACCTGACCGGCGCCAACGGCATCCTGGTCAACATCACCGCCGGCCCGGACTTCACCATGGCCGAGTTCGACGAGGTCGGCCGCACCGTGGAGCAGTTCGCCTCCGAGGACGCCACCGTGGTGATCGGCACCGTGCTCGACCCGGACATGCAGGACGAAGTGCGGGTGACCGTGGTCGCCACCGGCCTGAACCGCGCCAGCGGCCGCGCCACGGCCGGCCGCGACCGCACCGAGGCCCGCTTCGAGACCGGCTACGACGCCCCGCGTCGCCCGCAGGTGCAGCTGATCAACACCCAGGGCAAGCGCGACGGCACCACCGGCCTGATGATCGACGAGGTCGCCGACCCGTTCGTGCCGAACCCGTCGATCGGGATCGCCGGCAGCCTGCGCCGCGGCGCGGAGTCCGCCCCGGCGGTCGCCGAACTGCCGAAGGACGATTACCTGGACATCCCGGCGTTCCTGCGCCGCCAGGCGGACTGAGTTTGACTCCTCCCCTTGCGTATCAGGGGGAGGTTGGGAGGGGGTGCTCTTTCCTGCAAAGGGCGAACCCCTCCCCAGCCCTCCCCTGCAAGCAGGGGAGGGAGCAACAGCCATGTCCCATCGCACTCCCGGGTTGCCCGCCCGGCGTGCCTTTCGGTCGGTCGGCACCTGCCGACCGGCCTTTTCCCATCCGTTGCAGACATGGAACAGAGCGGTCTTTTCGTTCAGGTTCAGGGTCCTGCGTGCTACCCTCCGCCGATGCTGCGCCAACGCACCCTCAAGACCGTGATTCGCGCCACCGGCGTGGGCCTGCACAGCGGCGACAAGGTCTTCCTGACCCTGCGCCCGGCCCCGGTCGATACGGGCATCGTGTTCCGGCGCACCGACCTCGATCCCGTGGCCGAGATCCCGGCCAACGCCGAGCTGGTCAGCGAAACCACCCTGTGCACCGGCCTCAGCCGTGGCCCGGCCAAGGTGCAGACCGTCGAGCACCTGCTGTCCGCGCTGGCGGGCCTCGGCATCGACAACGCCTACATCGAACTGACCGCCGCCGAAGTCCCGATCATGGACGGCTCGGCCGGCCCGTTCGTGTTCCTGCTGCAGTCCGCCGGCATCGCCGAGCAGGACGCGCCGAAGCGTTTCATCCGCATCCGGCGGCCGGTCGAGGTGCGCGACGGCGACAAGTTCGCCCGCTTCACCCCGCACGACGGGTTCCGGATCGGCTTCACCGTGCGCTTCGACCACCCGGCGATCCCCGACACCCTGTCGCGGGCCGAGGTCGACTTCACCACCGAGTCCTACATCCGCGAGGTCAGCCGCGCCCGCACCTTCGGCTTCATGCGCGACCTCGAGTACATGCGCGAGCGCAACCTCGGCCTGGGCGGCTCGATGGACAACGCGATCGTGCTCGACGAGTTCCGCGTCCTCAACGAGGATGGCCTGCGCTACGCCGACGAATTCGTGCGCCACAAGATCCTGGACGCGGTCGGCGACCTGTACTTGGCGGGGCGCCCGATCATCGGCGCCTACGAGGGCTACAAGTCCGGCCACGCCCTGAACAACATCCTGGTCCGGGCCCTGTTGGCCGATGTCGAGGCCTGGGACGAAGTGACCTTCACCGACCCGGTGGCACCGGCTCCGGTCGCCTACGGCGCCCCGCTCGCCGCCAGCTGAACCGCACGGACCGCGTCGCCGGGACGTGAACCGGCGCACGCATTCAGCATCCGCATTACGGTTTATTTAACAAAATCACGGACTTGTGAAGTTAGGATGCCCCGCTGGCCGTTCCGGGGGGCGCTTTCCGTGCCCTCCGACCCGCGGCCCGGCGGTCCCCCCCGGCGTCTTCCGGCGCTTCCGACCGCAGCAGTGCCAGGGCGGCTTCCAACTGCGGTTGGGGCCTGCCCCGGATCGAAGGCGCGGGGCGTGCGGCCGGTAGCAAGGGTCGCAACGGCTGCAGGCTGGTCCTGACGGTCACGCCCGCCACTTCGAGCCCGAGGGACCGGGCAGCGTCGATCAACCCGGGTCCGGCAAGCCGCAGCTTGGCATGCCAGACCGGCGCATCGACGACGAACACGAGCCTGTCGCCACGGACATTGGCCAGCCGCGCATGCGCGGCCATGCCCGGCGGCAGGTGGGGTCGAAACAGTTGGTCCAGCGCGTCGAGCCACAGGGCCCGGCGCAGCGGGTTCCCGGCATCGTCCGCCAGCAGCGCGTCCAGCGCCGCACGCGGGCCGACGGGGGATCCGGCCTTTCCGTCGGGAGGGGTGGACCGCGAACGAGGCATGGGCATGACCGAAAACACCAGGCAACACGATACCCGCCGGCGCATGGGCGCGCTCGTCCAGCGCCTGCGCTTCGAGGCGATGCGGCGGCCGCTGGCCGCGGCCGGCGTGCTGCTCGCGCTGGGTTCGCTGGTCGGGGTGGGTGCGCGCAGCGCGGTGGGCATGGCCCAGCTGGAGGCGATGCAGACCGCCGAGACCGACCGCAAGGCCGAAGTCGAGCGCGTGCGCCGCGACGCCCAGCGCGAGGTCAATGCGCTGGCCGCCCGCCTTGCCGAACTGCAGGCCCAGGCCAACCGCCTGAACGCCCTCGGCGCGCGCCTGACCCAGGCCGGCCAGCTGCAGGACGGCGAGTTCGAGTTCGACAAGCCGGTCGGGCAGGGTGGCGCCGGACGCGCCAGCGACATGCCGCCGGGCGAGTTGCGCCAGCGCTTGGCCGCGCTGGAGGGCCAGTACCGCACTGCCGACACCCAGCTCTCGGTGCTCGAGCAGCTGCTGTTCAACCGCGCGCTGGACCGCAATGCGGTGCCCTCGCGCGATCCGATCGCCAACAGTTACGTCACCTCCGGCTTCGGCGGCCGCGCCGATCCGTTCGGCGGCGGCACCCAGTTCCACAAGGGCATCGACTTCGAGGCCGACGTCGGTGACCCGGTGCTGGCGGTGGCCGATGGTGTGGTCAGCTACGCCGGCGTGCGCTCCGGCTACGGCAACGTGGTCGAGATCGACCACGGCAACGGTTACGTGACGCGCTATGCGCACAACTCCAGGCTGGAACGGCAGGTCGGCGACCTTGTCCGCGCCGGCCAGGAAATCGCCAAGGCCGGGTCCACCGGCCGTTCCACCGGTGCCCACGTGCACTTCGAGGTCTGGCAGGACGGCGTGGTGGTCAATCCCCGCAAGTTCCTGGGCCACAACGACGCGCTCGCGCGCCACGGGCCGACGCGCGGCTGACAACGCGCAGGGGCTTGCGAACGCCGCAGGCCGCCTCCAGCTACACTAACGACCCTCGAACGGGCGCCCGGCGCCCGTTTTCGTTGTCATGCCATGCCCGATGCGGCGCCCCCGGCGCGCATCCCCCAGAGAACCCGGACCCATGCTGAATTCCCTGCTCACCGGCCTTTTCGGTAGCCGCAACGAACGCCTGCTCAAGCAACTCGGCGGCCTCGTCAAGAAGATCAACGCCCTCGAACCGCAGATGCAGGCGCTGTCGGACGACGCGCTGAAGGCCAAGACCCAGGAGTTCAAGGACCGCGTCGCCAAGGGCGAAACCCTGGACAAGCTGCTGCCGGAGGCCTTCGCGGTCTGCCGCGAGGCCAGCGTGCGCGTGTTCGGCATGCGCCACTTCGACGTGCAGCTGATCGGCGGCATGGTCCTGCACACCGGCAAGATCGCCGAGATGCGCACCGGCGAGGGCAAGACCCTGACCGCGACGCTGGCGGTCTATCTCAACGCGCTGGAAGGCAAGGGCGTCCACGTCGTCACCGTGAACGACTACCTGGCCCGCCGCGACGCTGCGCAGATGGGCAAGCTGTACGGCTGGCTGGGGCTGAGCACCGGCGTGGTCTACCCGGGCATGCCTCACTCGGACAAGCACGCCGCGTACGGCGCCGACATCACCTACGGCACCAACAACGAATTCGGCTTCGACTACCTGCGCGACAACATGGCGCTGGCCAAGGAAGACCGCTACCAGCGCGGCCTGCACTACGCGATCGTGGACGAGGTCGACTCGATCCTGATCGACGAGGCGCGCACCCCGCTGATCATCTCCGGCCCGGCCGACGAATCGCCGGAGCTGTACCTCCGCGTCAACCAGATCGTGCCCAGCCTGGTCCGCCAGGACAAGGAAGACAGCCCGGGCGACTTCTGGGTCGACGAGAAGCAGAAGCAGGTGCACCTGTCGGAAGGCGGCCAGGAGCACGCCGAGCAGCTGCTGCGCGGCGCCGGCATCCTCGGCGAGGACGAGAGCCTGTACGCGCCGCAGAACATCCACGTGGTGCACCACCTCAACGCCGCGATGCGCGCGCACTCGATCTACCAGCGCGACGTGGACTACATCGTCCGCGACGGCGAAGTGGTGATCGTCGACGAGTTCACCGGCCGCACCCTGCCGGGCCGCCGCTGGTCCGACGGCCTGCACCAGGCGGTCGAGGCCAAGGAAGGCGTCGCCGTCCAGCGCGAGAACCAGACGCTGGCGTCGGTGACGTTCCAGAACCTGTTCCGCATGTACAAGAAGCTGGCTGGCATGACCGGCACCGCCGACACCGAGGCCTACGAGTTCCAGAACATCTACGGCCTGGAAGTGGTGGTCATCCCGACCCACCGCCCGATGATCCGCAAGGACCACTCCGACCTGGTGTTCCTCAACCGCGCCGGCAAGTACCGCGCGGTGGCCAAGGACATCGTGGAATGCGTGGGCCGCGGCCAGCCGGTGCTGGTCGGTACCACCTCGATCGAAGTGTCCGAACTGCTGAGCGAACAGCTGCACGCCGCCGGCATCCCGCACGAGGTGTTGAACGCGAAGCAGCACGAGCGCGAAGCGCACATCGTCGCCCAGGCCGGCCGTCCGGGCGCGGTCACCATCGCCACCAACATGGCCGGCCGCGGCACCGACATCGTGCTCGGCGGTTCGCTGGAGGCCGAGCTCGCCGCGCTGGAGGCGCAGGGCGAGGTCGACGAGGCCACCCGCGAGCGCCTGAAGGCCGAATGGCAGCAGCGCCACGACGCGGTCAAGGCCGCCGGCGGCCTGCACATCGTGGGCACCGAGCGCCACGAGTCGCGCCGCATCGACAACCAGCTGCGCGGCCGCTCCGGCCGCCAGGGCGACCCGGGTTCGTCCCGCTTCTACCTGTCGCTGGAAGACAACCTGATGCGCATCTTCGCCGCCGACTGGGTGCAGAAGGTGATGGCGCGGATGGGCCTGAAGGAAGACGACATCATCGAGTCGCCGCTGGTCACCAAGCAGATCGCCAACGCGCAGCGCAAGGTCGAGGCCCACAACTTCGACATCCGCAAGAACCTGCTCGACTTCGACGACGTCAACAACGACCAGCGCAAGGTGATCTACGCGCAGCGCGACGAGTTGCTGGAAGCCGAGAGCGTCAAGGACAACGTCGACGGCATCCGCACCGACGTGGTCGGCGACCTGGTCGAGCGCTACGTGCCGGCCAATTCGGTGGACGACCAGTGGGACCTGGCTGGCCTGGAGGCCGAGCTGTCCAGCGAGTACGGCGTCCACCTGCCGCTGGTGCGGATGCATGCCGAGCGCGAGGAGCTGGACGCCGAAGAGATCGAGGCCAAGGTACAGGACGCGGTGGCCGAGCTGTTCGCGGGCAAGGAAGCGCAGGTCGGCGGCGAGACCATGCGCATGCTGGAGAAGCACGTGATGCTGAACGTGCTGGACCAGAACTGGAAGGAGCACCTGGGCCGCATGGACTACCTGCGCCAAGGCATCCACCTGCGTGGCTACGCCCAGAAGCAGCCCAAGCAGGAGTACAAGAAGGAAGCCTTCGAGCTGTTCTCGGAACTGCTGGAGAAGGTGAAGCGCGAGGTGATCTCCCTGCTTGCCCGCGTGCGCATCCGCGACGAGGCCGAGATCGCCGCCGCCGAGGCGGAGGAGCGCGCGCGCGCCGAGGCCGCGGCCCGGCGCATGCAGTTCCAGCACCCGGACATGGGCGGCATGGGTGCCGACGAGGAGGCTGCCGCGGTGCAGGCCGCAGCTGCCCAGCAGGCCGCCTACGGCGAAGAATCGCAGCGCATCGGTCGCAACGATCCGTGCCCGTGCGGCTCCGGCAAGAAGTACAAGCACTGCCACGGGCAGCTCAGCTGAAGCTGAGCTGCCCGTCGTGCAGCCCGCTGAACCGGGCTGCACCCCCAGGTCCGCTGCGCGGGCCCGGGGCCCCGACGGGTCATCCTTCCGATCCCCCGCGCCCCTGGCGCGCCCCCCTTACCAAGGGGGGCTTGGTTGCGCCAAGCGTCATCGCGCCCGGGTCGATTCGATCAGCCACCCTCCCGCGATGAAGCAACTCCACGTTGTCGCCGGCGTCATCCGCGATGCGCGTGGCCATGTGCTGCTGGCCCAACGCACGCAGGCGCGCGACCTCGCCGGCCTGTGGGAATTCCCCGGCGGGAAGGTCGAGCCCGGTGAGGCGCCCGCGTCCGCGCTGGCGCGTGAGTTGCACGAGGAGCTCGGGATCGAGGCCGTCCCCGGCGCGCCGGTGATCCGCGTGCCGCAGCGCTACCCGGACAAGCGCTTGGTGCTCGACGTGCATGAAGTCGCGCATCGCGGCACGCCGCGCGGGCTGGAAGGCCAGGCCCTGGCCTGGGTAGCCCCGGCCGACCTGCCCGGCTATCCGATGCCGCCTGCGGACCGGCCCGTGGTCGCGGCGCTGCTGCAGCCCGCGCAGTACCTGGTCACCCCGGCACCGATCGACGCGGCGTCGTGGCTCGCCGGCCTGGAAATGGCGCTGGCCGGTGGCATCCGGCGGGTGCAGCTGCGCGCGCCGGGGCTCGATTCCGCGATCTGGGCACGGCTGGTGGACGCTGCGGCCGAACGCTGCCGCGCGGCGGGTGCCGACCTGCTGGTGAACGGCGATGCCGCCTCCGCCACTCGCTTGCGGGTCGGCCTGCACCTACGCGCGACGCAGTTGCGCGAGTCCGGGATCGCGGCTGCGATTGCCCGCGTGCGCGCGCAGGGCGGGACGGTCGCGGCATCCTGCCATGACGCCGACGAGCTCGATGCGGCGCAGGCGCTGGGCTGCGACTTCGCCGTGCTCGGCCCGGTGCAGGCGACCGCGAGCCACCCCGGCGCCGAGGGCATCGGCTGGGCGCGATTCGCCGCATTGCGCGAAGGCGTGTCGCTGCCGATCTACGCGATCGGCGGGCTCGGTCCGGGCGACCTCGAGCAAGCACGCTGGCATGGCGGGCAGGGCATCGCCGCGATCCGCGCGTTGTGGCCGCTCGCCTAAGCGGCCGCCAGGTTCCGATACAACCGATCCAGGGCTTCCACCGCCGCGGGCAGCGCCTCCAGCGGGCCGTCGTTCGGCAGGAGGTCGTCCGCGATCGCCAGCCGCTGCGCGCGGGTCGCCTGCGCGGCGATCATCGCCTCGGCCAGCGCGGTGTCGATGCCGTCGCGCCGCAGCAGGCGCTGCAGCTGCACCGTCGCAGGCACGTCCACCACCAGGATGCGGCGCAGCCAGGGATAGGCGGCGCGGCCGCCGGCTTCGGCCAGCAGCGGGATCGAGGCGATGGCGTACGGCCCGTCGGCGTTGGCACAGGTCGCTTCCAGCGCCGCGCGCACCCGGGGATGGATGATCGCTTCCAGCACGCGGCGCGCCTCGGGATCCTCGAACACCCGTCGCCGCATCGCCGCGCGATCCAGGCTGCGATCAGGCGCCAGCACCCCCGTGCCGAACGCCGCGACCACCTCGGCCAGGCCCTCGCTACCCGCCGCCACCGCGTCGCGCGCGGCGGCATCGGCATCCGCCACCGCGATCCCGCGGTCGCGGAACAGGCGGTCCACGGTGCTCTTGCCGGAGGCGATGCCGCCGGTCAGGCCGATGACGAGGGCGCTCATGCCGTGCTGAAAAGGGGCCAGAGTGAATTTCCCGTCGAAACAATCCGGGGATTCCGTGGTGCCAGGTCGGGAAACTTCACTCTGGCCCCTTTTCCCCGCTCGGCGTCAATGTGAGGTCGTAGGAGCGCGCCTTGCGCGCGATGGCAACACGGGTCGCGCGCAAGGCGCGCTCCTACGCCAGGCCCGCTAGGCGCATGTACCAGCCCACCAGGTCCTTGCCCCAGAAGAAGCTGATCCAGCCGGCGATCGCCAGGTACGGCCCGAACGGGATCGGCGTGGCTTTGTCCTTGCCCTTCGCCGCCAGCCAGAGCGAGCCGACCACCGCGCCCACCAGCGACGACAGCAGGATCGTCGGCAGCACGCCGGCCAAGCCGGTCCATGCCCCCAATGCGGCCAGCAGCTTGAAGTCGCCGTGGCCCATGCCTTCCTTGCCGGTCAGTTGCTTGAACACCCAGTACACCGACCACAGGCTCAGGTAGCCGGCCATCGCGCCCAGCATGGCGGACTTCTGGCCGACGTACAGGTTTTCCACCGAGGCCACCATGCCCAGCCACATCAGCGGCAAGGTGAGTTGGTCTGGCAGCAGGCGGGTGCGCAGGTCGATGCCGGAGAGCGCGACCAGGAAGCTGGTCAGCAGCATCGCGCCGAAGCCCTTCCAGCCGAAGCCGAACTGCCACACGCAGGCCAGGAACAGCAGGCCGGTCAGCAGCTCCACCAGCGGGTATTGGAACGATATCGGCGCCTTGCAACTGCGGCACTTGCCGCGCAGGGCCAGCCAGCTCAGCAGCGGAATGTTCTCGTACCAGGACAGGGCATGCCCGCAGTGCGGGCAGTGCGAGCGCTCGACCACGATCCCCGGTGGCGGCGGTTCGTACAGCTCCGGGATCTCCAGGATCTCGCGGGCGTCCCGCTTCCACTGCCATTCCAGGCGCCTGGGCAGGCGCAGGATGACCACGTTGAGGAAGCTGCCGACCAGCAGCCCGAGGCCGGCCGCGGCCGGGTAGCCGAGGCCGGGGTGCGCATCCAGGAACGCCATCTAGCCGCCTGCCCCGGTCACATCACGGTCATGGCGATCTTGAAGATCGGTAGGTACATCGCCACGACGATGGAGCCGACCAAGCCGCCGATGACCACCATGATGAAGGGTTCGATCAGGCTGGAGATCGCATCGACGGCGTTGTTCACTTCTTCCTCGTAGAACTCCGCCACCTTCATCAACATCGTGTCCAGCGCGCCGGCTTCCTCGCCGATCGCGGTCATCTGCACCACCATGTGCGGGAACAGGTCCACCTGCTTCATCGCCACGTTGACCGGGTAACCCACGGCGACATCGTCCTTCATCTTGCGCACCGCGCGCTCATAAACGGTGTTGCCGGTGGCGCCCGCCACGTTGTCCATCGCTTCCACCAGCGGCACGCCGGCCTTGAAGGTGACCGCCAGGGTGCGGGCGAAGCGGGCGATCGAGGAGTCGTGCAGCACCTTGCCGATCACCGGGATCTTCAGCATGAGCCGGTCCATCGTGTGTTTCAGCGCGGGCGAGCGCTTGTAGAAGAACAGGAACACGCCCACGCCGATCGCCGTGAGGATGGCGAACAGCCACCACCACTTGACCAGGTAATCCGACAGCCCGAACACCAGGGCCGTGAAGGCGGGCAGGTCGGCGCCGAAGCTGCTGAAGGTTTCCTTGAAGATGGGCACCACGTAGGTGAGCAGGATCCCGCAGACCAGGATCGCCACCGCGATGATCGAGGCCGGGTAGAACAGCGCCTTCTTGATCTTGCCCTTGACGCTCTCGATGTTCTCCTTGTACGTGGCGATGGTCTCCAGGACCGTTTCCAGCACGCCGGAGGATTCGCCGGCGCGGACCAGGTTGCGGTAGAGCTCGTCGAACTGCACCGGGTACTGGCTGAGCGCCTCGTAGATCGAGGCGCCGCCCTCGATGTCGCCCTTGATGTTGTTGACCATCTTCTTCATGGCCGGGTTCTTCTGCCCGCCGGCGATGATCTCCAGCGCCATCACGATCGGCACGCCCGACTTCATCATGGTCGCCAGCTGGCGGCTGAAGATCGCGATGTCGCGCGCACCGATTTTCTTCGCCGCGCCGCCGAACAGCGGCTTGGCCTTTGGCTTCACCGTGGTCGGGGTGATGCCCTGCTTGCGCAGCTCGGCACGCAGCAGGTTGGCGTTCTTCGCCAGCTGCTCGCCCTTCATCACCACGCCGCGCTTGTCGCGGCCCTGCCAGACGAATTCCACCATGGGGTTCAGGCGGCGCGCTTCGGCCTGGGTGCGCGCCTTGCTGACGGCTGCTCTGCGTGCGGACATGTCGGTTCCCTCAGTCCTTGGTGACGCGGTTGATCTCGATCAGGCTGGTGATCCCCTGTTTCACCTTGTCCAACGCGGAACGCCGCAAGTCGCGGACCCCGCTGTCCAGCGCGGCCTGCGCGATTTGCTGGACATTACCACCGGCCAGCACGATGTGCTGGATTTCGTCGGTCATCGGCATCACCTGGTAGATGCCGACGCGGCCCTTGTAGCCCTCGGTGCAGTCCTCGCAGCCCACCGCCTCGTAGGTGGTGATCCCGGCATGCACCTCGTCGGCGGTGTAGCCCTCGGCCAGCAGCGCGTGCTCCGGCAGGTGCACCGCGCGCTTGCAGTCGTGCAGGCGGCGCGCCAGGCGCTGGGCGATGACCAGGGTGACCGAACTGGTGATGTTGTAGGGCGCGATGCCCATGTTCATCATGCGCGCGATCGTCTGCGGCGCGTCGTTGGTATGCAGGGTGGACAGCACCATGTGGCCGGTCTGCGCCGCCTTGACCGCGATCTCGGCGGTTTCCAGGTCGCGGATTTCGCCGACCATGATGATGTCCGGGTCCTGGCGCAGGAAGCTGCGCAGCGCGGCGGCGAAGGTCATGCCGCGCTTGACGTTCTGCTGCACCTGGTTGACCCCCGGGAGGCGGATTTCCACCGGGTCCTCCACCGTGCTGATGTTGCGGGTCTCGTCGTTGAGGATGCCCAGCGCGGTGTACAGCGACACCGTCTTGCCGGAGCCCGTGGGACCGGTGACCAGGACCATCCCGTAGGGCTTGTGGATCGCGTCCAGGAACAGCTTCTGCTGCTCCGGTTCATAGCCGAGCTTGTCGATGCCCAGCTTGGCCGCGCTGGCATCCAGGATGCGCAGCACGATCTTCTCGCCGAACAGGGTGGGCAGGGTACTGACGCGGAAGTCGATCTGCTTGGACTTGGACAGGTTCAACTTGATGCGCCCGTCCTGCGGCACCCGCTTTTCGGCGATGTCGAGCTGGGCCATGACCTTCACGCGCGCGGCGATGCGCGCATGCAGCTTGACCGGGACCTTCTTGGCGGTCTTCAGGATGCCGTCGATGCGGAAGCGGACCCGGTAGTCGGTCTCGTAGGGTTCGAAGTGGATATCCGAGGCGCCCTTGCGGATCGCGTCCACCAGTGCCTTGTTCACGAACTTGACGACCGGCGTGTCCTCGCCCTTGGCGTCCACCCCGGTGTCGTTGCCGAAATCCTCCTCGCCGGCACCGACTTCCAGCCCTTCCAGGCCCTCGGCGTCGGCCAGCTCGTCCGCCATTGCCTCGGCGGCTTCCAGCCACTGGTCCAGGCAGCGCTTGATGCGGTCCGCGTCCACCAGGATCGGTTCCACCGCGAGGTTGGTGTGGAACTTCAGTTCCTCCAGCGCCCTGTTGTCGGTGGGGTCCGCGGTGCCCACGAACAGGCGGTTGCCGCGCTTGAACAGCGGCAGGACCTGGTGCTTGCGCAGCAGGTCTTCCTTGACCAGGGCGATCGCCGACTGGCTGGGGTCGATCACCAGCGCGTCCACCAGCGGCATCCCGAACTCGATCGAGTTGGCGGCGGCCAGCGCCGCGGGCGAGGCCAACCGCCGCTCGGCGATGTACTGGGCCAGCGGCAGCTTCTCCGCCGAGGCGGACTCCATCGCCTTGCGGGCGCTGGCTTCGTCCATGGCGCCATCCAGCACCAGGCGCCGGGCAATCCCGGTGATCCCCATCAGGTTGGCGGTGGCGACTGCGCTCATCTGGCCCCATGCATGACTCGAACACCCCGCCGCACTCTACCCCAAACGCAATGTCCCGGCCTCACGCGGCCAGGTGCCCGGGCTGAATCGCCACTTCCGTCACAGCCCAGCCGTGGCCGTGGCGTAGCGGTCCGCGACATCCCGGGCCGGGAGATCGAATTCAATCCGATCGGTCAGTGACGACGCATGCGGCAAACCCCCAGGTTCCAAGCTACCCTTCTCGGATGACACCCGCCCACCGCCTCAGCATCATCCTCCCCGCCAGGAACGAGGCCGAGGGCCTGCGCCACGTGCTGCCGGCGCTGCGCCAGGAGTTCCCGCTGGCCGAGCTGATCGTGGTGGACGACGGCTCCACCGACGAGACCGCGGCGATCGCCGGGGCGGCCGGCGCGCGCGTGCTGTCGGCCCCCTACGGCATGGGCAACGGCGCCGCCATCAAGCGCGGTGCGCGTGCAGCCAGCGGGGAGATCCTGGTATTCCTGGATGCCGACGGCCAGCACGACCCGGCGCATATCCACCTGTTGCTGGCCAAGCTGGACCAGGGCTACGACATGGCGGTGGGTGCGCGCAGCCGCGACGGCCAGGCCAATGTCGGGCGCGGGCTGGCCAATGGCCTCTACAACCGGCTGGCCAGCTGGATGACGGGGCACCGCATCCTGGACCTGACCTCCGGCTTCCGCGCCGTGCGCGCCGACCGGTTCCGTGAATTCCTGCACCTGCTGCCCAACGGCTTCAGCTACCCCACCACCAGCACCATGGCCTTCTTCCGCAGCGCCTACCCGGTGGCCTACGTCCCGGTGGAGGTGGCGCGGCGGATGGGCACCAGCAGCCACATCCGCCCGATCAAGGACGGGGTGCGCTTCCTGTTGATCATCTTCAAGATCGCCAGCCTGTACTCGCCACTGAAGCTGTTCGTGCCTGCGGCCATGGCGTTCATGCTGGCAGGCATGGGGTGGTATGCATGGACCTACCACGAGTCCGGCCGCTTCACCAACATGAGCATGCTGTTGATCAGCGCAGCGGTGATCGTGTTCCTGATCGGGCTGGTGTCGGAGCAGATCACCAACCTCACGTACCGACAAGACAAATGACGGAAGGGCATCATCTCGCCTGCTCCCAGGTCGGATGGGCGCTTTGACAGTGACGATGTCGTACTCGACTTCCCCCTTGTTCGGACCAGTCGTACCGGAGATCGGCTGGGCGCCTCCCTTGCGTTACTTGCTGCGCCGCAATCGCGTGTTGAAGCTGTTGGCTCCACTGCCCATGGAAGCGTTGCTCGAGGTGGGCTGCGGCAGCGGGGCGTTGCTCCACGAGCTGGCAAAGTTCGCGCATGAGGCCGTGGGCCTGGAGACGTCCGAGCCTGCAGTGCGAATGGCAAGGGAGATCGCCAGGCTGGGCGGCGGAAGGCAGGAGGTCGTGGACATGCCATCCGCGCTTTGGTCGGGCCATTTCGACCTGGTGTGTGCGTTCGACGTGCTGGAGCATATCGAGCAGGACACGACAGCGGTGGACCAATGGCTCGGATGGCTGCGTCCTGGCGGGCGGCTCTGCATTTCGGTTCCCGCGCACGGCGCACGTTGGGGTGCCGGGGACGTGTGGGCGGGCCATTACCGGCGTTACGAGCGTGCGGGGTTGCAAGAGTTGCTGCGATCGAAAGGGATGCGGATCGAACACTTCGAATGCTACGGGTTCCCACTCGCGAATTTGACGGAGGCCATGGGCAACCGCGTCTACAGGCGCCTCCTGTCGCAGCGCCAACGTGCGTACTCCCCCGAGGAGTCCTCGTCGTTCAGCGGCATCGAACGGACTGACTATTTGCGGATGTTCGGAAGGATCGACACGATGGCCGGGCGCACCGCCATGCGGCTTGCGAACATCGCCCAAGCGGTGACAGCGCGAACCGATCTCGGTAGCGGCTACCTGGTCCTGGCCCGCATTCCGTGAAGCATCCTTGGCGCGCGCTGGGATACCTGGCTGCGGCGGCGCTCGCGGGATATTTCGCATGGTTCCTGGCGGGCAGCATCGACATGGCCATGCTCGAATCCGCCATGTCCACGAAAGTGCTCGCTGCGTTGGCACTTTCGGCAGTGATGTACGCGTCGATCATCCCGATCACGGGGTGGGCCTGGAGACGCTTGCTTTCGGGGCAAGGAGAGCGATGGCGGATTTCATGGCTCACCGCGCTTCTCGCGGTGACGCAACTTGCCAAATACGTGCCCGGCAACATCGCCCAGCATGCAAGCCGGGCGGCGCTCGCCATGCGAGGGGGGATGGCGGGTCGTTCGCTCGTGTCCACGGTCGCGCAAGAAACCATCCTGGCCGCAGCGGCGAGCGTGGTCGTCGGTGTGCTCATGTACGCGATTTCCGCACCAGGTGCGGGTCGTTTGCCCGACGATGCGCGAGCTGGCCTGCTGTGGCTCGGCCCATTGCTCGGGTTGGCCTTCGTCGCATTGGCAAGCGTGCGCATATCGCCACAGCATGCCTCGGCCAGCCCGCATCGCCTGATTCGCTTGCTTGGACGCCTGGGCGGGCTGCCTGGGGCGAGGGTGGCGCTTCCTGCCTTCGCGGCGTATGCCCTCAATTACCTGCTGATCGGCATCGGGCTCTGGGTGGTGGCTCGCGCAAGTGGCATGCCATCGGCCCTTGATTTCCCGCTCGTGACCGCCGCATTTGCCCTGTCTTGGCTGGTCGGCTTCCTGGCTCCCGGCGCGCCGGCAGGACTTGGCGTCCGCGAGGGCATCATGGTGGTCTTGCTTTCCGGTGCGGCCGACAATGCGCAGCTTCTCGTCTTCGTGTTGTTGGCCAGGTTGGTCACCATGCTGGGGGATGCATGCAACTTCCTGATCGGCAGCGCCTGGCTCGCCGTGGATCAATCAAAGGGGAACGCGGTCTCATGAATGCCGGGTTGGAAGCGACGGGAGAGCGCGTCATCGAGGACGCCTACAGGGAAAGCTTGGGCGGGTACGTCATCTACCTGATGCATATCGCGAGTTACCAGTTCGCGAGGACGTATTGCGCCGGGCGGAAGGTGCTCGATCTCGGATGCGGCAGCGGCTACGGAGCAGCGTCGCTGGCCGATACCGCCGAGTCCGTGACCGCCGTCGACGTGTCTGCCGAAGCGGTGGCTTTCGCATCGGAGCGCTACACGGCCGCCAACCTGAGCTTCCTGAAGGTCGATGCGGAACGCCCGCTCCCTTTTCCCGACAGGCAATTCGACGTGGTCCTGTCGTTCCAGGTCATCGAGCACGTCATCGACGAGGCAGCCTACCTTCGAGAGGCGCGTCGCGTCCTGAAGGCGGGGGGCGTGATGATCATCGTCACCCCGAATCGCGTGGTGAGGCTCCTCCCGTTCCAGAAGCCATGGAACCGCTGGCATGTACGCGAGCATGCCATGGCATCGCTGCAGCGGGTGGTGGCGCCCTGGTTGGACATCCGCGAGGCGCACTACATGGGGGCGGCGGACAAGGTGGCGGATGTCGAGCTCCGGCGCTATCGCGCCGTCAAGTGGGCCATGCTGCCGCTGACGTTGCCGTTCGTGCCGGAAGCGATACGCCGCCGCGGGCTGGATGCCGTGCATGCGATCCGCGAGAGGAAGGGCAAGGGATCGCCCCGCAAAGCCCAGGCGCTCGAGTTCGATTTCGATGCGTCGGCGATGCAGATCGGTCCTGCCGTGCCGAACCCCCTGAACCTGCTGCTGGTTGCCGAGCGCCGAGGCGAGGGCGATGCCACCGGGCCCTGACGCCTTGAGGCTTGCGTCGCTGCGTGTCGCAGGCGTGGCGTTGCGGGGAAGCGGCTATCCCAATGCAACGAACACGCTGCGTTACCTGCGTGCTGCCGGGGTCAGGATCGTGGACCAGGCGGACTGGTTGCCGGAAGGCTTGCACTTATGGAAGGCCCTGCGGGCGTCCCCGAGGGCGAAGATCGTGCTCTACGTGCGGCTCCTGTTCGGGAACGCGTTTTCCGCATGGCGCGTGGTCGTGGCAAGCCGTCGGGAACGCTTGATCACCTACGTGCCTTACCCCGCGATATTCCTGCTGTGGTGGCTCTCGTGGTTTCCCAAGGCCTTGCGACCTCCCCTGGTCGCCGATGCGTACATTTCCATCTGGGATGCCGCAGTGCGCGATCGGGGCCTGCTCGGCGGGGGGCGCTGGTCGGATCGCCTGCTGAGACGACTTGAGGCGCGCGCACTGCGCGTTGCCGACATCGTGCTGGTGGATACCACGGCCAACCGCGAGTGGATGATCGCCGAGTTCGGGCTTGCGCCGGATGCGGTGAGCGCGGTGCCACTGGCGATCGACGATGACGCCCTCTTGTCGCTTCCCTTGCCGCCGGCGCGTGCGCCGTTGCGCGTGTCCTTCATCGGCACCCTCGTGCCCCTGCACGGCATCGAGGTATTGATCGACGCAGTCAGGCACGTCCAGCAGCCGGAGCGGATCATCTTCCGTTTCATCGGCGACGGGCAGGATGCAGCGAAGGTGGAGCGTGCGATGGCCGAGGGAATCGCCGGACTTTCGTGGGAGCGACCATGGCAGGACCATGAGGCGATCATCGCCGCCCTGGGGGAGAGCGACGTTTCGCTCGGAGTTTTTGGTGGTGCGGCCAAGGCCGCCCGGGTCCTGCCCTTCAAGCTGTATCTGGCCTTGGCGGCTGGCCGTACCGTCGTCACCCAGCCGGATTTCTCGTTGCCGGAGGGCGTGCCCACGCCGCCATTCCTGACCCCTCGCGCCGATCCGACGGAGATAGCAAGCGGGCTGCTTGCGTTGAGCGCCGATCCGGACGCCTGCCGTGCCGCCGCCCTCGCCGGGCGCAGCTATTACCAGCAGTGGCTCGGCGCTCGCGGTGTGCTCAAGGCTTGGCAGGGAGTGTTCGAGCGGTTACCTGCCCAATAGACCGAGCAAGCCCCCCGGCCATCGCCCGTGACGCAGCGTGTGCCAACGCGAATCACCTCTGTGGCGCTCTCGATGTCATGGCCGAACTACGCCTTGATGCTGCGAGTTGCTCGATCCGCTTGGCGAGATCGGGTCGGTTCTTCTGCCGCAACTCCTGGGCAAGTTGCACGGGGAATGGATCGTTCGGTGGCGCTGAGCCAATGGCGCGCAGGAAGTAGGGCATCGCCGCATCCGGCTCTGCCAGGTCATTCATGACGAAGTAGCCGATCGATGCGGCCTCGAAAGGCTTCTGATCGCATCGTCGTGCCATGGTTTCCAACGCTTGCAGGAGGCGGCGCTTGTCCACGGCGACGCCCTGCCTATGGTTGTAACTTAGGATCTGTGGCGCACGGCAATTATCCAGGGACATGTGCACCGTTTCCAGGCGCTGTTGGAATAGATCCCAATCTGATCCCGAAACATTTCCTTTCAAAGTCTTCAACACCACCAGGAGTGCAGCGTTATTGAGGCTGGCGGGTACTGCGGAAGTTCCTTTTGTGCATGCCTCGATAGCCGCATCGATGCGTGGGTTGTGCTTGACCGCGCCGCCGCCTGTCTCGTACTCGCCCGCGCACAGCTGCACCCAAGCCCTAGCGGACAGCGGTGCGTATCGGGTCACGGTATTGGCAAGCGAGAGGCGGTCATGCCAACTCCCGGCACGAATCAGCGTGGTACCCGCGAGCGCGGATAGCACCAGCACGGTGATCGCGATCTGCATGTTCCGACTGGGTTGCAAGCGCCGCGCCGCCTGCGCAAGCAAGCTTCCGGTTGCAAGGACGCCGCCCGCCAGGGCGAAGTGGTTGCGGTGCTCGAACGCCAGTTCAAGGCCGATGACGTTGCTGGCGACAAAGTGCGCGGACAGGAACCAGAGGATTCCGAGCGCGAGCAACGGTTGACGCAGGCGTTGATGCAGCGCTAGGGCGAGCATGCCGGCGAGCAGCAGCATGGACGACAGCGTGGTCCATGGTTGCAACAGGCTACGCGAGGGCTGCAGCCAGTCATAATAGAACGGCATGTGGCTCGGCAAGGGCAGGACGATCTGCCATAGGTACATGCACAGCACGCGTGCCTGGGTCAGCAATCGCTCTAGAGTGGAAAAGTCGCGGTTCGGGTACGCCTCCCACTGCCAGAAGTGGGGTAGGACGAGCAGTAGGTACGCTGCTGCGCCCATCACGGATGCCGTCGGATATCCCTTGCGCAAGAGGCGGCCTGTACGGATGTCCGCAGCCCTAAATCCAAGGAGCGTGAGTTCGAGCGCGAGGGTATATGCCGGCAACAGGATTGCGTCCTCTTTGCAACCCATCGCCAATGCCCAGGACAGCATGGCCATCAGCATCCCGGTTCGCCCGGAGCGACCCTCGATCTGTGCGACCCGTCCTTGAAGGTAGGCCAGGAGCGCGAGCACGACGAACAAGGTCGCAAGCGTCTGGATGCGTTGGACCACGTAGAGGACGGACGATACCTGCAAGGGGTGTAGCGCCCATGCCAAGGCCAGGAGGGGTGCGAGCCAGCGTGCCTTCCCGGCAGGCACCCCGGCAAGCAGCAGCAAGCTCCGGAATAGCCACGCCATGGCAAGCGTGGTCAGGCAATGCAGCAGTACGTTGGTGGCCTTGAACGTCGCCGGATCCGCACCACCGCCGCGCCAGTAATCCACCGCAAAGGTGAGGGTCGGCAAGGCGCGAAGGGAGCCGGATGGCTGGGGACTCAGCACGGCCTTCGCCAAGCTCCCGGCATCCAGTTGCGTCATCTGGATCGCTTGGTTGTTGACGATGTTCGGGAAGTCATCGAACACGAAGGCGCCGGGAAAACCCGCAAGGTACGGCAATCCCGCGAGGAGGCCCGCGATCAGGCTCAGAAGCAGGAAACGATCCCTGATGAGGTGCATGCGAATGCGCTTTCGATTGTTCGGCAAGCGATTATCGTGCAACGGAGAAACGCGAGCTGCGTTGGCCACGATGCGAATCGATTTGGAGTCGTGTCGGCCTGCAGCACGTTCCGAGCCTACTGGCCTGCATGCACAGGGCGGCGTGAGGAGGCCGCGCGTGTGTCGATCAGCCGGGGTACCTGCGGATCAGATGAGCGAGCAGGTTGCCGAGTTCATGTCGCACTGGGTCTGGCGGAGGCCGGGCGATCGCGGCGTTCCCGTGATCGGCGTGGCCATGTCGGTCGCGGTATCGATCGTCGCGCAGGCGCCGACGATCGGCACCGACGGGGCAGTCTGGTCGTAGATTGCAGCCAAGGCGAAACTGGCGTAGTTCTTGGTTTCTGCCAGGCAGGCACTTTCCGCCGAACGGATCCGGTAATTGTTGTAGGCGGGCAAGGCGATAGCCGCCAAGATCGCGATGATCGCGACCACGATCATCAACTCAATCAGGGTGAAGCCGCGTGCGAGGCCGCGCATGGTAAATCCCCCGGCAAAGTCCAATCTGACCTTCAAGCACACGCAAGTAGCGGGCCAGACCCGAGGTCGACTGGCATTCATCGTGTGCATTTGTGACAGCACTCGCGAAAAATGCGGCCTCGAGCTGCAATTGATTTTCTGGGAAAGTAAGGCGGCGGCATGTCGGAGCATCGCCGCAAACAAGAAAGCCCCTCTTACGAGGGGCTTTCAAGTATTCCAGATGGCCACGACGAACGTGGCCGTCGACTTACATGCTGCAGGTCGCCGAGTTGACGTCGCAGGTGATCGTTGCGTTGCCCGGAGCGCGCGCCGCGGAACTGCCGTCCGCCGGCGAGTCGCCAGCAGCACACGCGGTGCCGGCGAAGGTCGGGAGGGTCATGCTGTTGACCGATGCCGACACCCACGAGTTCATGAACGCCTTGGCTTCCGCCAGGCAAGCGGCGTTGGCCGAACGGATACGGTAGTTGTTGTACGCCGGCAGCGCGATGGCGGCCAGGATGGCGATGATCGCAACGACGATCATCAGTTCGATCAGGGTAAAGCCTTGCTGCTTCTTCATGGTGTTTCCCCTAGGGTTGGTTGGGTGTGTCCACGTGCCGCGCCGCGCGCTGGTCGGGTCCGTCGGCAGCCATGCGGTCCGGCACGTGCGAGGGTTATAACGCAGGATGCGTGCCAAGGGAGGACAAGGGGCAGGCGATTCTTCTTTTGCAGTGGCAGGTCACGCTTTTCCGCGGGGCCTGCGCGAGCGGTCAATGCAATTTCGTCGGAATGTGACCTTTTGTGGCAGTTCCGGCGGCGCCGGCGGGGCGCGGCCTCAGTCGATGCCCGGCTTCTCCGGCTTGTCGCGCAGGGCACGGAAGGTGATGCCCAGTTGCGCGGCGGCTAGCGGGTGGTCAGCATCCGGCAGGCGATGTCCAGGCTGGTGCGCAGGCGGGCAAGGTCGCCGATGTAGCCGCCCATCGCTTGCTCCGCCCGCTGCCGGAGTGGCAGTTCGGCGATCAGCCCGTGCCGGCCCAGGCTGGCGATGTCCTCGCGGTCTTGCTGGCCGAAACGGGCCAATTTGCTGACCGCGAGGTCCAATGGCGTCAGCAGGCGAATGTCCAGCACATGCGTGTCCACGCCGGGCAGCGACAGAGGGAGGGCATCGTTGTAGGCGTCTTCATGCAGCAGAGCGAACGTGTCGTTGTAGTTGCGGTCCAGATAGAGCAGCGCACTGCTGCCATCCGCATCCAGGTAGGCAATGTCCAGGTCGTCGGGCAGTGCGATGCGGTGCGAAAACGCGGCATCGACGTCCTTCGAAATACGATCGCCGGTATGCCAATGCAGTGCGGTTCCGCCGGCAATGACCATGCGGATGGGCAAGGCCTGTGGAGGCGTGCCGGCCAGTGATGCAGCGATGCGCCGGCCGATTTCCGCCAATGCGGCCTGGTAGTCCGGCTGCGCGGTGGGATCAGGCATGGCGGCGCATGGCGTCCAGCATCGGCAGGAATCGCGAGGGTCGCACCGGGCTGCGGTGTAGCCAGGCCTGGAATGCATCTGGATGGGTGGCACCTGGGTGCAGTTGTTCGGCAAGCGCCAGCCAGCGCGGCCGGTCGGGTCCGCGTTCGCTGGCCAGCATGACAGCCAGCCCGGCCATGAAGTCGCGCGAACCTGCGTGCTTCCAGGCGTGGACATTCGCAGGACCACGGGCGGCGAGCGCCAGCAACTGCGCTTCGTCGTCGCGGTCGAGCGTGTCGGGGAATGCCGTGCCTGACACGGGCGATGCATCGCCGACGGCCAACGCTGCCCCCACTTCACGGGCCAGTGCATGCAGGGTGCGCAGGTCACAGTCGTTGCGCCTGCGCAGGCGCGACAGTGTTTCCTTGCGCAAGCCAGCGCGCCGCGACCACTCGGCATCGGTCAGGCCCTGCGCCCGGGCACGAACGGTGAGGTCATCGAGTAGCTGGTTCAGCATGTGATTGACTCCAAGGTCAACCGCAGTCTGTCAGAAATGACGTTGAAGTCAACGCTGCAGTCAGCGCATGCGTCGCTCAGGGGGTGTGGGAGGGTGTCAGGCGATCGCCGGTTCATGCCCACCGCCGGGGTGTCGGCCGCGGGAATCGCTGCCACGCCTCAGTCGATCCCCAGCTTCTTCAGCTTGTAGCGCAGGGCACGAAAGGTGATGCCCAGTTGCGCGGCGGCCTTGGTCTTGTTGTAGCGGTTGTCCACCAGGGCCTGTTCGATCGCCTTGCGCTCGATCTCTTCGATGAAGCTGGGCAGGGCACTGGTGGAGGACTCGCGCGGATCGATCTTGCTGGGGTCGCGCGCGGCGGCGGCGGCCTGGGCGGGCGGGCTGGGCCGCATCTCCGGGAGGCGCAGGTCGGCGGCGCGGATGCCGTCGTCGTCGGCAAGGGCGAAGGCGCGTTCGAGGATGTTCTCCAGTTCGCGCACGTTGCCGGGGAAGTTGTAGCGGGCCAGCGCCTGCTCGGCGTCCGGGTGCAGGGTCGGGCGCGGGCGTTGTTGGGCGGTCGCCAGCCGGGCCAGGATCGCATCGGCCAGGACGCCGAGGTCTTCGCGGCGCTCGCGCAGCGCGGGCACGCGCAGTTCGATCACGTTGATGCGGTAGTAGAGGTCGTGGCGGAAGCGGCCTTCGTCGACCAGCGCGGCCAGGTTCTTGTGGGTGGCGGAGAGGATGCGCACGTCCACCGGCACCTCGCCGTTGGCGCCGACCGGGCGCACCGACTTTTCCTGGATGGCGCGCAGCAGCTTGACCTGCATGTGCATGGGCAGCTCGGCCACTTCATCCAGGAACAGGGTGCCGCCCTCGGCGGCCTGGAACAGGCCGGGCTTGTCGGCGTGGGCGCCGGTGAAGCTGCCCTTCTTGTGGCCGAAGAACTCGCTTTCCATCAGCTCGGCCGGGATCGCGCCGCAGTTGACCGGGATGAACGGGCCGAGGGCGCGCGCGCCCTCGGCATGGATGGTGCGGGCCACCAGCTCCTTGCCGCTGCCGGACTCGCCGGCGATGTAGACCGGCGCCTGGCTGCGCGCGACCTTGGCCAGGGTGGTGCGCAGTTCGGCCATGGCGGCGGACTGGCCGAGCAGGCGGTTGCCCTGCGCGCCGGGCGCGGGGCTGGCCGCTGCCGCATCGCCCCCGAGCTTGAGCGCGTGCTGGACCAGGCCGCGCAGCACGGCCAGGTCGACCGGCTTGCTGACGAAATCGAAGGCCCCGGCTTTCAGCGCGCCCACCGCGGCTTCCTGGTTGCCGAACGCGGTGATCATCGCCACCGGGGTCTGCGCGTACAGCTGGGAAATCTCGCGGACCAGTTCCACCCCCGAGCCATCGGCCAGGCGCATGTCGGTCAGGCACAGGGCGTACTGGTTGTGCCGCAGCAGTGCGCGGGCGTCGCCCAGCGAGGAGGCGGTGTCGCAGCGCAGGCCCATGCGGCCCAGCGTGAGCACCAGCAGTTCCCGGATGTCGCGTTCGTCGTCGACGATCAGGACCGATTGCGGCCTGTAGCCATTCTTGTCGGAAGCTGCCATGGAGCGTCACCTTACCCGGTTGTCGCAGCGCCGGCCAGATGCAGCCGCGGCGTGCTGCAGCGCCGGCTCAAGGGGCGGCGAGGGCCTGGCTGCCGGCGGCCACCAGGCGCACCCGGAAGCAGGCACCGCCGCCGGGCAGGGGCACGTAGTCCAGGGTGGCCTGGTTGGCGAGGCAGAGCTCGCGCGCGATGTACAGACCCAGCCCGGTGCCGTGCGGCGACGTGGTGTGGAAAGGTTTGAACAGCTGGCTGGCGGCGGCGTCCGGGATGCCGGGGCCGCGGTCGATCACGTCCAGCAGCGGGCGCCCGCCGGGATCGGCGTGGACGCGCACCGCGACCCGCGCCGGCTCGCCGGGCAGCCGCCCGTAGACCAGGGCGTTGTGCACCAGCACGGTCGCGACCTGCTGCAGCTGCCGGCGATCGACCAGGCAATGCAGGGGCGTGGCGGGGGTGCCGGCTTCCAGCAGGTCGTCCTCCAGGGGATGGCTGGCGCGGTAGTCGGCGACGAACTGCCGCGCGAATTCGCCGAGGTCCACGTGCTCGGGCTGCGCGCGCTCGCGCTTGGCCAGGCCGAGCACGTTCTCGACGATCCCGTTCATGCGCTGGGTCTGCTGCAGGATGATCTCCAGCAGGCGGCGATCGGAGGCGGGGATGTCCGGCGACTCCTCCATCAGCTGGGTGGCGTAGCTGATCGCGGCCAGGGGGTTGCGGATTTCGTGGGCCAGGCTGGCCGCGAACCGGCCCAGGGTGGCGAGGGTCAGCGACTCCGCGCGCTGGGTGGCGATGCTGGTGTCGTCCAGGAACACCAGCGCCTGGTCGTCGCTGGCGCGCAGCCGGGCGAAGCGCGGCAGCACTTCGGGCAGGCCGGTCGCCAGTTGCAGGGGGTGGGGGTCCAGCTGGCCGTCGTGCATCCATTCGCGCAGGCGCCGGTCGAGGGCGGGGGACGCCTCCGACAATGGCCGCTGGTCCAGCGGGTTGCCGCCCAGCAGCAGGGTGGCGGCCTCGTTAGCCAGGGCCACCCGGCCCACGGCGTCCACCAACAGGACCCCGGTGCGCATGCGCCGGATGATCAGTTCGTTCACCTCGGCGAGATCCGCGACCTGGGTGCCGCGGCGCTCGGCCAGTGCTTCGGCCGCCTGCGCCTGGCGCCCGAGCAGGTGGGTAAGCGTGGCGATCGCCAGGTAGCTGACCGAGAACATCGACAGCTCGGCCAGCGAGTGGGTGGGGGCGATGCCGTCGACCAGCGCCCAGCCGTACTCGACCGCGAACGCGACCGCCGCCAGCGCGGCCATCCCGAGCCCCAAGCGCAGGGGCAGCAGCACGGCGGCGGCACCGACGTTGAACAGCAGCATCATCGCGATGCCGGCGCTCGATTGCGGCAGCGCATGCATCGCCAGCGCGGCGGCGAGAATGTCGACCAGCACGCCGGCCAGCGCCTGCCGCTCGACATGGCCGGCGCGTCCGGCCAGGAACAGGGCCACCGCCAGCACCAGGTAGCCGGTGGCGACGGTGGCGGCCAGCGCCGGATGGCGCGGCGGGGCCAGCAGCGCGGCCACCGGCCCGAACACCACCAGGCAAAGCAGCGCCGCCTCGAAGATGCGGTACAGGGTGAGGAAATAGAGTTCGCGCCGGACGGTGGCCGGATCGGGCACGACGGCGAAGGCGCGGGGCAGCATCGACCAAAGTATGCGGCAGGGCGGAGGGGCTGCGCGGCATGTCGCAGCGCAACACGCTAAAATGGCGGACCGCCCGCGCCGGGCCTGCCCCGGTCCCGGGCGTCCGTCCTCACCCCGGGTGTCCCATGAACTTCCACGAGTACCAGGCGAAGCAGCTGTTCGGCGATTACGGCATTGCGGTGCCCAAGGGCAAGGTTGCCCATTCCCCCGACGAGGCCGTCGCGGCCGCGAAGGACATCGGCGGCGACTTCTGGGTCGTCAAGGCGCAGATCCACGCGGGCGGCCGCGGCAAGGCCGGCGGCGTGAAGCTGGCCAAGACCCTGGACGAGGTGAAGCAGCACGCCAAGGCGATGCTGGGCACCTCGATGGCGACCTACCAGACCGCCGGCGTCGCGCTGCCGGTCGACTCGGTGCTGGTGACCCAGGCCACCAACATCGACAAGGAGCTGTACCTGTCGGTGCTGGTCGACCGCGCCACCCAGACCGTCACCTTCATCGCCTCGGCGGAAGGCGGCATGGACATCGAGCAGGTCGCCCACGAGAAGCCGGAGGCGATCAAGACCCTGCACGTGGATTTCGTCGAAGGCCTGCAGCCGTACCAGACCCGCGACCTCGGGTTCGCGCTGGGCCTGAACGCCAAGCAGGTGGGCCAGCTGTCGAAGATCATGCTGGGCCTGTACCGCCTGTTCAACGACAAGGACCTGGCCCTGGTCGAGCTGAACCCGCTGGCGATCCTCGACACCGGCGACCTGGCCGTGCTCGACGGCAAGATCAATTCCGACGACAACGCCAACTTCCGCCACGCCGAGCTGGTCGCCATGCGCGACGTGCGCCAGGAGGACGAGACCGAGGTGCTGGCGTCGAAGTACGACCTGAACTACGTGACCATGGACGGCAACATCGGCTGCATGGTCAACGGCGCCGGCCTGGCGATGGCGACCATGGACGTGATCAAGCTCAACGGCGGCGAGCCGGCGAACTTCCTCGACGTCGGCGGCGGCGCCAACAAGCAGAAGGTGACCGAGGCGTTCAAGCTGATCCTGCGCTCGCCGTCGGTGGAGGCGATCTTCGTCAACATCTTCGGCGGCATCGTCCGCTGCGACATGATCGCCGAGGGCATCATCGCCGCGGTCAAGGAAGTGGGCGTGCAGGTCCCGGTCATCGTCCGCCTCGAGGGCACCAACGTGGAGGCCGGCAAGCAGCTGCTGAAGGACTCCGGGCTGGCGATCATCCCGGCCGACGACATCAACGATGGCGCGAAGAAGGCGGTCGAGGCCGTCAAGCGCGCCGCCTGATCCTGCTTTCCCTTCCCTCTCCCCTCGTGGGAGAGGGTGCCCGAAGGGCGGGAGAGGGGGCATCGCAAGCGCGACACCCTCTCCCCAACCCCTCTCCCGTCGAGGGAGGGGGCTCAAAATCCAAGGACACATTCCGATGAGCGTTCTGATCGACAAGAACACGAAGGTGCTGGTGCAGGGCTTCACCGGCTCGCAGGGCACCTTCCACGCGCAGCAGATGCTGGACTACGGCACCAAGGTCGTGGGCGGCGTCACCCCGGGCAAGGGCGGCACCGAGCACCTCGGGCTGCCGGTGTTCGACACCGTGGCGCAGGCCGTGGCCGCGACCGGCGCCGATGCGTCGGTGATCTACGTGCCGCCGCCGTTCGCCGCCGACGCGATCATGGAAGCGGCCGCCGCTGGCATCCGCGTCATCGTGTGCATCACCGAGGGCATCCCGGTGCTGGACATGATGCGCGTCAAGAACGTGCTGAAGGGCCATCCGGACACCCGCCTGGTCGGCCCGAACTGCCCCGGCGTGATCACGCCCGGCGAGTGCAAGATCGGGATCATGCCCGGCCACATCCACGTGCCGGGCAAGGTCGGGATCGTGTCGCGCTCGGGCACGCTGACCTATGAAGCGGTCAAGCAGACCACCGACGCCGGCCTCGGCCAGTCCACCTGCATCGGCATCGGCGGCGACCCGATCAACGGCACCAACTTCATCGATGCCCTGCGCCTGTTCCAGGACGACCCGCAGACCGAGGGCATCATCATGGTCGGCGAGATCGGCGGCTCCGCCGAGGAAGAGGCGGCCGAGTTCATCAAGCAGTACGTGACCAAGCCGGTGGTCGGCTTCATCGCCGGCGCGTCCGCGCCGAAGGGCAAGCGCATGGGCCATGCCGGCGCGATCGCCTCGGGTGGCTCGGGCACGGCCGAGGGCAAGTTCGCGGCGATGGAAGCCGCGGGCGTGACCACGGTGAAGAGCCCGGGTGACCTGGGCGCGGCGATCGCGAAGCGACTCAACAAGTAGCCTCGGCAGGCACGCTGCAGATCCAGGGGCCGCCGAACGCGGCCCTTTCGCATGGGGGGGCACTTGCGAGACGCACTCGCGTTCCGGCCGGAAATCGAGGGCTTGCGGGGCATCGCGGTCCTGTTGGTGATGCTGGCCCACGCCGGCGTGCCTGGCCTCGCCGGTGGCTTCATCGGCGTCGACATGTTCTTCGTCATCTCCGGTTACCTGATTTCGGGGCTGCTGGAGAAGCAATTCCAAGCGACGGGACGCCTGGACCTGGCGGCCTTCTACGCGCGTCGCATCAAACGCCTGCTGCCGGCGCTGCTGCTGGCGATGGTGGTGACGGCACTGGCGTGCCGGTCGATCCTTGATCAAGCGCAACAAGCGCCGCAGGCACAGGCGGGGTATTGGGCATCGCTGTGGGTGTCGAACATCCACTTCGCGCTGTCACGGCTTGATTACTTCGATGATGCGGCCCAGCGCAACGTCTTCATCCATACCTGGTCCCTCGGGGTCGAGGAGCAGTTCTACCTGGCGTGGCCGCTGTTCCTTCTGCTGGTGTGGCGGCGGTGGCGAGCCAGCGGCCATTGGTGGATCGCCGGCGTGGGCCTGGCCAGCTTCCTGTGTTGCATGGCTGTCGCGTCCCGGGATGGCAATGCCGCCTACTACCTCATGCCGACGCGGCTCTGGCAGCTGGCCGCGGGTGCCTGGGCCAGCCGTCTGAGCCTCCGAGATGGCCGCTTGCCGATACTCGGGCTGGGGATCGGCGTTGTTGCCCTGTTCGCCCTGGCAGAGAACGCGGCCTATCCCTCGGCGTGGGCAATCCTTCCGGTCGCGAGCGCCGTGCTCCTGCTCCAGGCGGATCCGGCGCGATCCCCGGTGGCGTGCGCGCTGCTCGGCAGCGCTCCATTGCGATTTCTGGGGCGGATATCCTACAGCCTGTACCTATGGCATTGGCCGATGCTGGTGCTCTGCGGACATGCGGCGCCGACGGCCGGGGCATGGGCATCCGTCACGGCGCTCGGCGGTTCGCTCGCGCTGGCCACCCTGAGCGAACGGTGGGTGGAACGACCGATCCGTGCGGCCGGTTGGCCCCCGCGCCGAGTGCTTGTCGGTGGCCTGTTCGCGACGCTCGCGCTGGCGGCGATGATGTGGTTCTGGCAGGCGAGCCTGTCGGCGGGTGGTGCGCTCGGCTGGGTCGGATCGCAGGGGCGGGTCGCCGAAGCCAATCTCCTTGCTGGCCGGATCAGCGTCCCGGAGGTCTACAGGGTGGCGGGATTCGACGACGCTTTCGAGTCCGACCGATTCGCGCCGTACGTTGTCGTCAAGGCAGAAGCCGCCTCGGGGAAGCGTGTCCTGATGGCTGGCGACAGCATCCTAATGCAATGGGAACCCGCAATCGCAATGGCGGCGCGCGATCGCGGCTGGGAACTGGTCGCGGCGACCAAGTCGGCCTGCCCCATGATCGATGCTGGTTACGTGAACGAGCGACTCAGGCGGCGATTCGGCGAATGCGAAAGCTGGCGGGATGCGCTGGTCGCGTTCGCCAGGTCGAATCGCCCGGACACGCTGATCCTGGGTTCGGCATCGACATATCCGTTCGACGATGCCACCTGGGTCCGCGGGACGCGATCCTTCCTTTCGAAACTGCAGGCCCATGTCGGACGGCTGGTGGTGATTGCGCCACCACCGCTGATGCCGTTCCACCCGCTGGAATGCGTCGTCGTGCACGGTGAGTTGGTGTCCGGCACGCTCAGGGCAGACGCGTGCAGCGCCCCCCTTGCGGTCGCACGGCAAGCAAGGGTCGCAGGGCTGCTCGCCCGCGCGTCAAGTGGACTTCCCAACGTAACGGTCGTCAGCCTGGACGAGGTGGTTTGCCCACGCGGGGAATGCGGGGCCGTCGTGGCAGGCAATCTGGTCTATCGGGACCGGAATCATTTGAACGCTGCGTTCGTGCGTGCTGAATGGCCGGTGCTTTCCAGACGGCTTGACCTTGCGGGCGTACGCTAGCCCGTTGGTGCAACGCCCTACCTGCGACTTGCGTGGTGTTGGCGGCATTGTGGTGTCACGGCTGCTGGCTACACTGCGCGCATGACCCTGCGCATCGCGATGGCCCAATTCGACTTCCCGGTCGGCGACGTCGCCGGCAATGCCGCCCGCATCGCCGAGATGATCGCGGAGGCACGCGACGCCTACGACGCCGACGTGGTGCTGTTCCCGGAGCTGGCGCTGTCCGGCTACCCGCCGGAGGACCTGCTGTACCGCCCGTCGTTCCTGCGCGACTGCGAGGCGGCGATGGCGCGCATCGCGGCCTCGGCCACCGGTATCGTCGCCATCGTCGGCTGGCCGCAGGCGGCGGGCGCGGTGGTCTACAACGCGGCCAGCGTGCTGCGCGACGGCGGCATCGCCCAGACCTACCGCAAGCGCGAGCTGCCGAACTACGCGGTGTTCGACGAGCGCCGCTATTTCGATGTCGACCCGGACCGCGAGGATTGCGTGTTCGAGGTCGCGGGCGTGCCGCTCGGCCTGGTGATCTGCGAGGACCTGTGGTTCGCCGAGCCGATCGCCTCGACCGTGGCCCGGGGCGCGCAGCTGGTGCTGGTGCCGAATGCCTCGCCGTTCGAGCGCGACAAGCATGCCCAGCGCGATGCGCTGCTGGCGCAGCGGGTGCGCGAGACCGGCGCGGCGATCGCCTACCTCAACCTGGTCGGTGGCCAGGACGCGCTGGTGTTCGATGGCGCCAGCGTGGTCGCCGACGGCGACGGCAGCGTGCATCCGGCCGCGGCCGCGTTCACCGACCAGTGGCTGGTGGTGGACTACGATGCCGCCAGCCGCCGCTTCGCGCCGGTGCAGTGGGTCGAGGATGGCGACGAGAGCCGCGATGCGCTGGCCTGGCGCGCGGTGGTGCGCGGCACCCGCGACTACTGCGCCAAGAACGGCTTCAAGAGCGCCTGGCTCGGCCTGAGCGGCGGCATCGATTCCTCGCTGGTGCTGGCGATCGCCGCCGATGCGCTGGGCCCGGAGAACATCACCGCGGTGCGCATGCCCTCGCGCTACACCGCCGACCTGTCCAACGACCTCGCCCGGGAACAATGCGACGCGATGGGGGTGAAGCTGATCGCGCTGCCGATCGAGAAGCCGTTCCAGGGCTACCTCGATGCGCTGGCCGAGACGTTCGCCGGCCTGCCCGCCGACACCACCGAGGAGAACCTGCAGTCGCGTACCCGCGGCGCGCTGCTGATGGCGCTGAGCAACAAGTTCGGCGGGCTGCTGCTGACCACCGGCAACAAGAGCGAGTACGCGGTGGGCTACGCCACCATCTACGGCGACATGTGCGGCGGCTATGCGCCGATCAAGGACCTGTACAAGACCGAGGTGTTCGCGCTGGCGCGCTGGCGCAACACGGTCGGCGACCCGGTGGTGCCGCAGGCGGTGATCGACCGCCCGCCGTCGGCGGAGCTGCGCCCGGACCAGAAGGACGAGGACTCGCTGCCGCCCTACGACGTGCTCGATGCGATCCTGCTGCGGCACGTGGACCAGGAACAGTCGCGCGCGGAGATCGTGGCGGCCGGCTTCGACCCGGCCACGGTGGACAAGGTCCTGCGGCTGGTGCGGATCGGCGAATGGAAACGGCACCAGGCCGCGCCCGGCCCGAAGGTCAGCCGGCGCGCGTTCGGGCGCGAGCGGCGCTATCCGATCAGCAACGGGTATCGCGAGGGCTGACGCGCCTCGCCCGCAACGCAACAGGGGGCCGACGGCCCCCTGCTTGCGTGTTGCCGATGGCGACGGGTCAGAGGTCGCCGGCGAACGGGTTCAGGCGGTTGTAGAAGCGACTGTCGTGCGGCCACTTGCCGGTCAGCCACGGGTGCTGCGGGTCGTTGGCCTCCAGCACGCGGCGGGCGTCCGCGGCCAGCTTGTCGTTGCCCATGCGCGCGTAGGACTCGCCGAGCAGGGCCACCGCATCGTTCTGGTACTCGCTCTGCGGGTAGGTTTCCAGCAGGTAGGTCGCGCGTTCGTTGGCGGCGATCCAGGCGCCACGGCGCAGGTAGTACAGCGCGGTGTTGCGCTCGAAGCGGGCGAACTCGTTGCGCAGGAACACCATGCGCTGGCGGGCGTCGGCGGCGTAGCGGCTGTTCGGGTAGCGGGTGGCGACGGTGCTGAAGTCGGCGTAGGCCTGGTTCGGCGCCTGCAAGTCGCGGTTGCTCATGTCGAGCTTGAACGCGCGGGCCATGAACACCGCGTTGCGGCTCATGTTGGTGAGGCCGCGCAGGTAGTACAGGTAGGCGATGTTCTTGTGGGTCGGGTAGGTGCGGATGAAGCGGTCGATGCTGGACACCGCGTCGTCGTGCTTGCCCGCCTTGTACTCGGCATAGGCCTGTTCCATCAGCGCTTGTTCGGTGTAGGGGCCGTACGGGTACTGCGCGATCAACCGGCGCCAGACTTCCACGGCGCTGCTCCAGCGGCCGTTCTCCATGTAGCCGTGGGCCTTGTCGTACAGCTCGCTGACCGGCAGCCCTTCGTTCTTGTCCTTGTCCTTGAACATGCCCTTCATGCGGGCGCAGCCGCTGCCGGCGACGACCACGGCGAGCAGCAGGACGATCAGGGGGCGCAGCGGGGCGGTACGCAGGGTCATGGGCATCGAACGGGCGCCGGGGGCATGAAGGGCCGATAATACCAGTCCCGCTTCAACCGACGCCCAACGCCGTCCCCGGGTCCCGCCCGGCCGGCGCCGCCCGCCATGACCGCCCCCGACGCCCGCCACGCCCTCGTTCCCGCCGCCGCCGCCGGCCGTCGCCTGGACGCCGTCCTCGCCGAGCTGTTCCCCGAGTACTCGCGTTCGCGGCTGTCGGCCTGGATCAAGGCCGGGCAGGTGACCGTGGACGGCGCGCCGGCGCGCCCGCGCGACCCGGTCCACGGCGGCGAAACCATCGTGCTGGACGCGGTCGAGGAGGTGCAGACCCATGCGGTCGCCGAGGACATCCCGCTGGACGTGCTGTACGAGGACGAACACGTTTTCGTCCTCGACAAGCCGGCCGGGCTGGTGGTCCATCCGGGCGCCGGCAACCCGGCCGGCACCCTGGTCAATGCGCTGCTGCATCGCGACCCGGCGCTGGACAAGCTGCCACGTGCCGGCATCGTCCACCGCCTGGACAAGGACACCAGCGGGGTCATGGTGGTCGCGCGCACCCTGCAGGCGCACACCGCACTGGTGGCGCAGCTGTCCGCGCGCGAGGTCCATCGCCAGTACCTGGCCATCGTGGTCGGCGCCCTGGTCTCCGGCGGCACCGCCGATGCCGCGATCGACCGCCATCCGCGCGACCGCCTGCGGATGGCGGTGCGCGAGGACGGCAAGGACGCGGTGACCCATTACCGCCTGCGCGAGCGCTTCCGTGCGCACACCGCACTGGAATGCCGATTGGAAACCGGGCGCACCCACCAGATCCGGGTGCACATGGCGCACCTGAAGCACCCGATCGTCGGCGACCCGTTGTACGGCGGCTCGCTGCGCCTGCCCAAGGGCGCGTCCGAGGACTTGATCGCCGCCCTGCGCGGCTTCAAGCGCCAGGCCCTGCATGCCGAAGTGCTGGCGTTCGCGCACCCGGTCACCGGCGAGGCGATCCGCTGCGAGGCGCCGGTGCCCGCGGACATGCAGGCCCTGATGGCGTTGCTGCGCGAGGATGCCGCTGCGCACGCCGAGGCCGAGCGCACGCGCCGATGAGCGGGACCGCCGCGCGCGCCTGGATCGAGGCCGACTGGCCGGCGCCGGCGAACGTGCGCGCGCTGACCACGACGCGCCACGGGCTGGGCGTGTCGCAGCCGCCGTTCGACCACTTCAACCTGGGCGCGCGCTGCGGCGATGCGCCCGACGCCGTGGCCGAAAACCGCCGCCAGCTGGCCGAGGCGCTGGGCCTGCCGTCGCCACCGCGCTGGCTGCGGCAGGTGCATGGCATCGGCGTGGCGCACTTTGCTCCCTCCCTTTCGCCTCAGGCGAAGGGGAGGGCTGGGGAGGGGTCATCCGGTCTCGATGCAGCCGCAACCCCCTCCCAACCTCCCCCTTCGCTGCGCGAAAGGGGAGGGGACGGCATCGAACCCGAAGCCGACGCCGCCGTGACGTCCACGCCCGGCACCGTCCTCGCCATCCTGACCGCGGACTGCCTGCCGGTGGTATTCGCCGCCCGCGACGGCACCGAGGTCGCCGCCGCGCACGCGGGCTGGCGTGGACTGGCCGAGGGGGTGCTGGAGGCCACGGTGGCGGCGATGCGCTCGCCCGCCGATCGCCTGCTGGCCTGGCTCGGGCCGGCCGCGGGGCCCGGCGCTTACGAAGTGGGGACGGAGGTGTTCGAGGCCTTCGTCTCGCGGGATGCGGGCGCGTCCGCGATGTTCGCGCCGACCCGGCCCGGGCACTGGAACGTAGACCTGTATTCGCTGGCCCGGCGTCGCCTCGCCGCGATCGGCGTCGCCGACGTGCATGGCGGCGACTTGTGCACGCTGTCGGATCCGGCGCGGTTCTTCTCGCACCGGCGCAGCACGCACGACGGGAGCGGGGGCAGCGGCCGCATCGCCACCCTGGCCTGGATCGCGCCCTCAGCCTGAGGCGTCGGCCAGCAGCCACGCCAGCTTGCGCGCCTTGGGTTGGCGCTTGAGCTGGTGCTCCGCACGCGAAGCGCTGGCCCGGTCCGGGTAGGCGCGACTGGCGAGCACGCAGTCCGGCGGGTGCGCGCGGGTGTACTTGGCGCCCTTGCCTGCAGCGTGCTCGCGGAAGCGGCGTTCGACATCGGTGGCGATCCCGGCGTACAGGCTGCCGTCGCGGCAGCGCAGCAGGTAGAGATGCCAGTCGCCGCTCACCGCGGCGTGCGCGCCAGCCGGTCGATCAGCACCGCGCTGCGCAAGGCCTGGCGCGGGATGCTGGCGAGGTCCAGGGTCTCGCCCACCGCGTGCGCGCCGGTGCCGGCGGCGCCCAGCCCGGCCAGCACGTCGGCATCGGCGGCGACGAAACTGGAATCCGCGGCGCCGCGCTTGGCCGGATCCCATTCGCCCATCTCCGGCAGGCCGAGGTCGGCGTTGACCTGATTGAGCAGCGCCAGCAGGGCGCGGTTGCCCGCGGTCGGCGCCATCGCCGGATAGGAATCGTCGAAGGCGAGGGTAGCCGTGGTCTTCGGCAGGTGCGCGGCCACGATGGCCTGCATCTTCGCGCGCGCCCGCGCTTCCTGTTCCGCGCTGAAGGTGCGCATGTCGCCGCGGGCCACCGCCTGCGCGGCGACGATGTTGGTCTTGCCGGCGGCGCTGCCGCGGGCGCCGCCCGGGTCCAGCGTGGCCGGCGTTCCGCCCAGCATGAGGCCCACGTTGAGGGTGAGGTTGCGTTCCGGCAGTTCGCGGCGGAACGCATCGAGGATGCGCACCAGCTCGTAGTTCGCGCCGTAGCCCAGCGCCTCGCCGAACACCCCGCCGGAATGCCCGGATTCGCCGGTCGTCGTGACCTGCCAGTCGGTGACGCCGCGGCGCGCCACGGTCGCCCAGTCGCGGCCGTCGCGCACGATCAGCTCTTCGTATTCCAGCGCCACGTCGGCCCACTTGCCGGCGGCGATGAGGTCGGCGCGCGCGGTCTCCAGCGGCGTGCCGGCGGATTCCTCGTCGCCGGTCAGGACCACCTTGATGTCGGCGTCGCGCAGGGTGCCCGCGGCGTGCATCGCGCGCAGCGCGGACACGATGATCACCACCCCGCCCTTGTCGTCGGCGATGCCCGGCCCGGTCGCCTTGTCGCCGCTGCGCTCGAAGCGCTGGAACGGCGAGTCGGGCTCGAACACGGTGTCGAGGTGGCCGATCATCAGCACGCGCTTGCCGCGCCCGTTGCCACGGTGGGTGGCGACCAGGTGCCCGGCGCGCCCGGTGGCGCGCATGTCGATCCATTCGACCTCGAAGCCCAGCGGTTCCAGCTCGGCGCGAACCATGTCGCCCACCGCCTTCACCCCGGCCAGGTTGAGCGAGCCGGAGTTCTGGTTGACCAGCCGCTCCAGCAGGGCGATGGCATGCGGCTGGTCGGCCTCGATCGCCGCGCGCAGCCGTTGCTCGCCGGCGGTCGGCGTGGCCGCCAGGCAAGGGGCGAGGGACAGGGCCAGCCACAGGCCGCAGGCCAGCGCGCGGGGTCGGGTCATCGGTCGGGCTCCGGGTCGGGCAGCAGACCATAACCCAGCGGCAACGGCGCGGCGCGCTTGACTTGAATCACGGCGCGGCAACCGCATGTGCACGACATTGGGCCACGGGGTGGCCCCCTCGACACAGGAGTCCCGCCATGCGCATGGACAAACTCACCTCGCGCTTCCAGCAGGCCATCGCGGACGCGCAGTCGCTGGCCGTGGGCCGCGACCACACCATCATCGAACCGGCGCACCTGCTGCTGGCACTGCTCGACCAGCAGGGCGGCGGCACCCGTCCGCTGCTGGCGCAGGCCGGCGTCAACGTGCCGGTACTGCGCGAGCGGCTGGCCGAGACACTGGACAAGCTGCCCAAGGTCACCGGCCAGGCCGGCAACGTGCAGGCCGGCAACGACCTGGTGCGCCTGCTCAACGTGACCGACAAGCTGGCCCAGCAGCGCGGCGATGCCTACATCGCCAGCGAACTGTTGCTGCTCGCGGCCCTCGACGACAACGGCGAGGCCGGCAAGGCGCTGAAGGTGGCCGGCGCGAACAAGCAGAAGCTGGAAGCGGCGATCGACAAGCTGCGCGGAGGCGAGAAGGTGACCGACGAGAACGCGGAAGACGCGCGCCAGGCGCTGGAGAAGTACACCATCGACATGACCGCGCGCGCCGAGGGCGGCAAGCTCGATCCGGTGGTCGGCCGCGACGAGGAGATCCGCCGCACCATCCAGGTGCTGCAGCGCCGGACCAAGAACAACCCGGTGCTGATCGGCGAGCCGGGCGTGGGCAAGACCGCGATCGTCGAAGGCCTCGCGCAGCGCATCATCAATGGCGAGGTGCCGGAAGGCCTGCGCGGCAAGCGCCTGCTCAGCCTGGACATGGGCGCGCTGATCGCCGGCGCCAAGTTCCGCGGCGAGTTCGAGGAGCGGCTGAAGGCGGTGCTCAACGACCTGGCCAAGAACGAAGGCCAGATCATCCTGTTCATCGACGAGCTGCACACCATGGTCGGCGCCGGCAAGGCCGAGGGCGCGATGGATGCCGGCAACATGCTCAAGCCGGCGCTGGCGCGTGGCGAGCTGCATTGCATCGGCGCGACCACGCTCGACGAATACCGCAAGTACGTGGAGAAGGACGCCGCGCTGGAGCGGCGCTTCCAGAAGGTGTTCGTCGGCGAACCGAGCGTCGAGGACACGATCGCCATCCTCCGCGGGCTGAAGGAACGCTACGCGGTGCACCACGGGGTGGAAATCACCGATCCCGCCATCGTCGCCGCGGCGACGTTGAGCAACCGCTACATCGCCGACCGCCAGCTGCCGGACAAGGCGATCGACCTGATGGACGAGGCGGCATCGCGCATCCGCATGGAGATCGATTCCAAGCCGGAGGAGATGGACCGCAAGGAGCGCCGGCTGATCCAGCTCAAGATCCAGCGCGAGGCGCTGAAGAAGGAGAAGGACGCCGAATCGAAGCAGCGGTTGGCCGACCTGCAGGACCAGATCGACGTGCTCGAACGCGAGTACAGCGACCTCGAGGAGGTCTGGAAGGCGGAGAAGGCGACGCTGCAGGGCGCCACCCGCATCAAGGAGCAGATCGAGGCTGCACGGCTGGAGCTGGAGGCGGCGCAGCGCAAGCAGGACTTCGCGCGGATGAGCGAAATCCAGTACGGCACGCTGCCGGAACTGGAGAAGCAGTTGAAGGCGGCGCAGGAAGCGGAGACCAAGGGCTTCACCCTGCTGCAGGACAAGGTGACCGCGGAGGAGATCGCGCAGGTGGTGTCGCGCTGGACCGGCATCCCGGTCAGCAAGATGCTGGAGGGCGAGCGCGAGAAGCTGCTGCAGATGGAAGCGCAGATCGGCGCGCGCGTGGTCGGCCAGGCCGAGGCGATCAAGGTCGTGTCCGACGCGGTGCGGCGTTCGCGCGCCGGGCTGAGCGATCCGAACCGGCCGTCCGGTTCGTTCCTGTTCCTCGGCCCGACCGGCGTCGGCAAGACCGAGTTGTGCAAGGCGCTGGCCGAGTTCCTGTTCGACAGCAGCGATGCGATGGTGCGCATCGACATGAGCGAGTTCATGGAGAAGCACGCGGTGAGCCGCCTGGTCGGCGCGCCCCCGGGCTACGTGGGCTATGAGGAAGGCGGCTACCTGACCGAGGCGGTGCGGCGTCGCCCGTACAGCGTGATCCTGCTGGACGAGGTGGAGAAGGCGCACCCGGACGTGTTCAACATCCTGCTGCAGGTGCTGGACGACGGCCGCCTGACCGATGGCCAGGGCCGCACCGTGGACTTCCGCAACACCGTGATCGTGATGACCTCCAACCTCGGCAGCCACCAGATCCAGGAGCTGGCCGGCGATGGCAGCGCGGAGGCCTACACCCAGATGAAGGCCGCGGTGATGGGCGTGGTGCAGGCGCACTTCCGCCCGGAGTTCATCAACCGGCTGGACGACATCGTGGTCTTCCACCCGCTCGACAAGCCACAGATCAAGGCCATCGCGCGGATCCAGTTGCGCGGGCTGGAGAAGCGGCTGGCCGAGCGCGGCATCCGCATCGCGCTGACCGACCAGGCCTACGACTTGCTGGGCAACGTCGGCTTCGACCCGGTGTACGGTGCCCGCCCGCTCAAGCGCGCGATCCAGCAGCAGCTGGAGAACCCGCTGGCGCAGGCGATCCTGTCCGGCCGGTTCGGCAACGGCGACGTGGTGCAGGTCGACGCGGAGGGCGGCAAGCTGGTGTTCGGCTGAGGCGCGCGCCACCCGCAAGGAGGCGGGTGGCCTGCCCAGGCCACCAAGCGAGTCTCGGGGAGCCACTTGTCGGGTCCGGCTGCCGCGCCCGGAACAGCGCAAGATCGGGAACGCGCGCCGGTGGCGACGGCAGGCATCGTGCCGGTGCATCCTCACCGCACCGGAGACCGCCGATGAAACCCGATACCCGCAACGCCTATGCCCGCCGCGTCGATGCCGTGCTCGCCCGCCTGCAACAGGCGATCGCGGCCGGCGCCGACCTGCCCGGCCTCGACGAACTGGCCGCCGTCGCCCACCTCTCGCCCTTCCATTTCCACCGCGTGTGGCGCGCGCTGACCGGCGAGCCGCTGGGCGGCACCGTCGCCCGGCTGCGGCTGGCGCGCGCGCTGCAATTGCTGGGCGATGCCGAGGCGGGCGTCGCCGAGGTCGCGCTGGCGGTGGGCTACGACACCCCGCAGGCGCTGGCCCGTGCCATGCGCGAACGCCTCGATGCCAGTCCCTCCGAATTGCGCGACGATCCCGCGCGGCGTGCGGCGCTGCTGGCGAGGCTCGGGCGCCCGACCCGCGCCGTGGGCGACCCGCTGCCGTTGCAGGTCGAAGTGGTGTCGCTCGAACCGTTCGAGGTCGTGGCGCTGCGCAACCGCGGCGCCTTCGCCGACCTCGACCAGGCCTACGGCGCGCTGTTCGACTGGGCCGCCGGTGCCGGCGTCGTCGAATCGATCATCGGCCTGCACGGCATCCCGTGGGGCGACCACCGCGACTTGCCGGCGGAGACGCTGGAGTTCGACTGCGCGATCCGCCTCGATGGCGAGCTCGCCGCCGAGCCGGAGATGCCGCTGCGCCGCGAGACCCTGGCGGGCGGCCTGTTCGCGCGCCTGCGCCACGTCGGTCCCTACGAGGGCCTCGAGGACGCGGTGGACGGCGTGCTGGCGGACTGGTTGCCCGGCAGCGGGCACGTGCTGCGCGCCGCGCCGATCCGTTACGACTTCCTCGACGACCCCGAGACCGTGCCGGCGCCGTTGCTGCGCGCCGACATCCTGGTGCCGCTCGCCGGCTGAGCAGGCGCCCGCTCAGCGCGCCGGCGCGGGCGGGCGTTTCGATCCGGGGCGGGCGATGGCGTACATCTGCCAGGCGATGTCCTTCAGCATCGCCCGGCGGTCGTCGCCTTCCACGTACAGGTCGAAGTGGGTGCGGTCGGGCACGAAGCGGATATCCGCGCGTGCGCCGACGGCATCCAGTGTTTCCTTGAGCTTGTGGACGCCGCCGTCGAGGTAGAAGGTATCCGCGGTGCCGACGTACACGTGCAGCTTGCCGTCCAGGTCGGGCTTGAGCCGCGGCCAGTCGCGGCGGATCCGCTCGGCGATGTCGTAGTGCTCGCGCCAGTAGGCGACCACCATCGGATCGACCTGGCCGGTGCCGCGGTCGAACATCGGCATCGGCCGGCCATCGGCGCCGCGCGGCGAGAACACCCACTCGAACGAGGCGAGCTGGCCGCCGACCGGCCCGACGATTTCCTCCAGCCGCGCGAACTGCTCGAAGCTGGCGACCACCTGGCCCTTGTCGCGCATCAGCGGCCACGCAGTACCATCGGGCTTGCGGTAGACGTTGGCGTCGGCGGCGTACAGGTCGATGCCGCTGAAGTCGCGGAAGTCGCTGGAATCCGGCGCGGTCGACCAGGTGCCGCCGAACAGCTTGGGATAGCGCACCTGCAGCCACAGCGTGGCCCAGCCGCCGGAAGAGTGGCCGTTGAGGAAGCGGCCGTTGGCGGTGGCGTCCATCCGGTAGCGCGATTCCAGGGCCGGGATCAGTTCCTCGGTAAGCGCGGTGCCCCACGGGCCGTTGTTGACCGAATCGGCGAATTCGTGGGTGCCGGTCGGGCTGGATTCGTCCAGCAGCACCCAGATCATCGGCGGGATCGACCCATCCGCCATGCCGGCATGCGCCGCGATCGCGGTCGGCACCAACGCGCGCGTGCTGCCGCCGAAGCCGTGGGTGAAGTACAGCACCGGATAGCGCGCCTTGTCGTCGGCGTCGTAGCCGGGCGGCAGCACCACCCAGCCGCGCAGGTGCACCGGCCGTCCCCAGAACGCGCCCAGGGCGGCGCTGGGCATGTCGATCGCCTGGGTGGCAGCCTTGGCGGCGGGGATCGCGGCGCGCAGCGCCTCCGGGGCGGTTGGCGGCAACTGCCAGGGATCGCCGGCGGCCGGTGCGCGCTGGTCGAGCACCAGGGTGGCGGGCTTCGCGCCCGGACCCACGGTGATGCGCTGCGGCGTGCTGCTGAGATCGTCCGCGCCGCGCCCGCCGTAATTGTTGTTGCGCGCCACGTCGAGCACGGCCTGCACGTAGTAGTCGCCCGCCGGCAGGCGCGAGAGGGGCTGCGGCCAGGCCAGGCTGTCGCCATCCACCGGCAGCACCTGCCCCGGGGCGATGCGGGCCAGCTCCATCGCGGCAGCGCTTGCGCCCTTGCCGCCGAACGGGCTGGCGTCGACCGCGGCGACGACCCCGTCCTTGGCCCGGGCCAGCGCATCCGCGGCAGGTTCCGCGAACACCAGCAGCCGGCCCGAGGTGCCCGCGGGCGCGTCCGCGGGCAGTTGCACGCGCAAGGGCGTGGTGCCCTGTGTCCGCGGCGCGTGGGCGCACGCGGCGAGCAGGCAGGCCGCCAACGCGGGCACAAGGGCGATCGGAGGGTGGCGCATGGCGGTATCCGGCGGGGCAGGAACGTCGGAGTGTGCGCCCATCCGGCGAGGACGTGGGCGCGTCAGGTCGCCATGCCGGATGGTCATGAGCACGGGGCGCGTGGCCGCCGCTGCGCCCGGTAAGGTGAAGTCCCCACGTCAATGCGGTGCATCGCAGCCATGAGCCAGCCAGCGTCTTCCTGGAAACCCGAGACCATCGCCGTCCACGGCGGCTACAGCCCCGACCCGGCCACCCGCGCGGTGGCGGTGCCGATTTACCAGACCGTGGCCTACGCCTTCGACAGCGCGCAGCACGCGGCCGACCTGTTCGACCTCAAGGTGCCGGGCAACATCTACACCCGGATCATGAACCCGACCACCGACGTGCTGGAGCAGCGCGTGGCCGCGCTGGAAGGCGGCATCGCCGCACTGGCGCTGGCCTCGGGGCAGGCCGCGATCACCTACGCGATCCAGACCATCGCCGAAGTCGGCGACAACATCGTCTCCTCGAGCGCGCTGTACGGCGGCACCTACAACCTGTTCGCGCACACCCTGCCGCAGTTCGGCATCGAGACCCGCTTCGCCGACTACCGCGACCCGCAGGCGTTCGCGGGCCTGATCGACGCGCGCACCAAGGCGGTGTTCGTCGAATCGGTGGGCAACCCGCTGGGCAACGTCACCGACATCGAGGCGCTGGCCGCGGTCGCCCACGCGCACGGGGTGCCGCTGATCGTCGACAACACCGTGCCGTCGCCCTACCTGCTGCGCCCGATCGACTTCGGCGCGGACATCGTGGTGCATTCGCTGACCAAGTACCTGGGCGGCCATGGCAACAGCATCGGCGGCGCGATCGTGGACAGCGGCCGCTTCCCGTGGGCCGGGCATGCGGCCCGCTTCCCGCGGCTCAACACGCCGGACGTGAGCTACCACGGCGTGGTCTACACCGAAGCGCTGGGCCCGGCGGCCTACATCGGCCGGGCGCGGGTGGTGCCGTTGCGCAACACCGGCGCGGCGCTGTCGCCGTTCAATGCGTTCCTGATCCTGCAGGGCATCGAGACGCTCGCGCTGCGCATGGACCGGATCAACCAGAACGCGCTGGCGGTGGCGACCTACCTGCAGGGCCATCCGAAGGTGGCCTGGGTGAACTATGCCGGCCTGCCCGGCCATCCCGAGCACGCGCTGGCGCGCAAGTACCTGCCGAAGGGCGCGTCCGGCCTGCTGACCTTCGGCCTGCCCGGCGGCCGCGAGGCCGGGGCGCGCTTCCTCGATGCGCTGCGCCTGTTCACCCGCCTGGTCAACATCGGCGACGCGAAATCGCTGGCCACCCACCCGGCCTCCACCACGCACCGGCAGCTGTCGCCGGAGGAACTGGCGCTGGCCGGCGTCGGCCTGGACACCGTGCGCCTGTGCGTCGGCATCGAGCACATCGAGGACCTGCTGGCCGACCTCGAGGCCGCGCTCGCCGCGGCCTGAGCCGACGCCTCAGCCGGCGGGCCGGGGCTCGGGATCGGGCGCGCGCGCCGGGCGGTAGGGCGGGGTGGACATCACCATGTCCGCCAGCGAGTAGGCCAGCTCGCGTTCGGCCAGCACCGCCGCGTCGGCGCCGTGGTCGAGCAGGTGCTTCACTTCCGCCTCGCTGTGGGCGCGTGCGAGGACGCTGATGGACGGGTTGATGGCCTTGAAGTGGGCGATGATCTCACCGGCTTCCAGTGCCTGCGGAATCGCCAGGATCGCCAGTTGCGCGGTGTCCGGCCGGGTCGCCTTGAGGATCGCCTCCGAGGCGGCGTTGCCGCGTACGGTGACCAGCCCGTGGTTGCGCGCCTGCTCCACCCGGTCCGGGTCGCTCTCCACCAGCACCAGCGGCACGCCACGATCCTGCAGCAGGCGCGAGAGCTCGCGTCCGACCCGCCCGTAGCCCACCACGATGGCGTGGCCGCCCATGTCCTCGGGGACTTCGGAATTGTCGGCAAGGACCTGGGTGACGGCCACGCCCGGCTGCTGCTGCTTCTGCCAGCGGTCCAGCCAGGCGAACAGCAACGGGTTGGCGATGATCGACAGCAGCGCCCCGGCCAGGATCAGGTCGTGCCCCTGCTGTGGCAGCACCTTCTGGCTGAGGCCGAGGCCGGCCAGGATGAAGGAGAACTCGCCGATCTGAGACAGGCTGGCGGCGATGGTCAGCGCAGTCAGCTGCGGCAGCTTGAACAGGCGCACCACGGCGAACCCGATCAGCGCGTTCCCGAACACGATGATGGCCACGGTCGCCACCACCAACAGCGGGTGATCGACCAGGATCGACGGGTTGAACAGCATGCCCACCGATACGAAGAACAGCACCGCGAACGCATCGCGCATCGGCAGCGAATCCGCCGCGGCCTTGTGGCTGAGCTCGGATTCGTTGAGCAGCATGCCGGCGAAGAACGCACCCAACGCGAAACTCACGTCGAACAGCGCCGCCGCCCCGAACGCGACGCCCAGCGCGATCGCCAGCACGCAGAGGGTGAACAGTTCGCGCGAGCCGAGCCCGGCCACGTGCTCCAGGATCCGCGGGATGAGCCGACGCCCGACGACCAGCATGAAGGCGACGAACGTGGCCACCTTCACCAGCGTCCATGCCAGCGCGCCGATGACCCCGCCCGCGCCGACCTTCTCGCCGCTGCCGAGCGCCCCGGCCAGCGCCGGTAGCAGCACCAGCGCCAGCACCATCGCCAGGTCCTCGACCACCAGCCAGCCGATCGCGATGCGCCCGCGCCGGGTGTCCAGCAGGCGCCGCTCCTCCAGCGCGCGCATCACCACCACCGTGCTCGCCACCGACAGCGCCAGCCCGAAGATCACCGCGCCCATCGTCGGCCAGCCCTGCCACAACCCGAAGGCCGCGCCGATGGTGGTGACGAAGGCGATCTGCACCAGCGCCCCGGGCACCGCGACGTGCTTCACCTCGAGCAGGTCGCGCAGCGAGAAATGCAGGCCGACGCCGAACATCAGCAGGATCACGCCGACCTCGGCCAGCTGCGGGGCCAGGGTCTGGTCGGCGACGAAGCCGGGGGTGAACGGCCCGACGATGACGCCGGCCAGCAGGTAGCCCACCAGCGGCGACATGCGCAGGCGCTGGGCCAGCATGCCCAGGGCGAAGGCCATGACGAAGCCCACGCACAGCAGGGCGATCAGCGAGGTGTGGTGCGGCATGCGCCTCCCGGCGGTGGGCCAGGCCCCATCTTCGCATCCCCGGGCGTGGCTGCCTGAGCCGCGGTTCAGCTTGCCCGGCCGCTTACACTATGCGGATGATTTCCTTCCGCAATTTCGCCCTGCGCCGGGGCGAGCGCCTGCTGCTGTCCGACGTCGACCTGGCCCTGCATGCCGGCTACCGGGTGGGCGTGGTCGGCCGCAACGGCGCCGGCAAGTCCTCGCTTTTCGCCGCCCTGATGGGCGAGGTCGAGCCCGACCGCGGCGACATCGACCTGCCCGGCAAGGCGCGCATCGCCAGCGTGTCGCAGGAAACCCCGCACCTGCCGGACCCGGCGATCGACTTCGTGCTGTCGGGCGATGCCGCGGTGCACGCCGCGATCCAGGCCGAGGCGAACGCCTTCGCCGCCGAGGACTGGGAGGCGGTCGCCGAAGCGCACCAGCGGCTGGAGGAAGTCAACGGCTACGACGGCACCGCGCGCGCCGGCCGCCTGCTGCACGGGCTGGGCTTCCCGGCGGAGACCCACGAAAAGCCGGTCGCGGACTTCTCGGGCGGCTGGCGGGTGCGCCTGAACGTGGCGCGCGCGCTGATGACGCCGTCCGACCTGTTGCTGCTGGACGAGCCGACCAACCACCTCGACCTCGATGCGGTGGTGTGGCTGGAGGAATGGCTGAAGCGCTACGACGGCACGCTGCTGGTGATCTCGCACGACCGCGAATTCCTGGACAACGTCACCACCCACATCCTGCACCTGCACGACGGCAAGGCGAAGCTGTACGCCGGCAATTACACCGCGTTCGAACGCCAGCGCGCCGAGCACCTGCGCCAGCAGCAGATCGCGTTCGACAAGGAACAGGCCGAGCGCGCGCACCTGCAGAGCTTCATCGACCGCTTCAAGGCCAAGGCCAGCAAGGCGCGGCAGGCGCAGTCGCGGATGAAGCGGCTGGAGAAGCTGGCCGGCACCGAGGCGGTGCGCGTCGAGCGCGGGGTCAGCATCCAGCTGCCGGCGCCGCTGCGGCTGCCGAATTCGCTGCTGTCGCTGCGCGACGTTGATTGCGGGTACGGCCCGGGCGCCACCATCCTGCGCAACGTCGGCTTCGGGCTGGAGGCGGGCGACCGCATCGGCCTGCTCGGCGTCAACGGCGCCGGCAAGTCGACGTTGGTGAAGACCCTGGTGGGCGAGCTGGCGCCGATGTCCGGCGAGCGCATCGCGCACCCGGACCTGCGCATCGGCTATTTCGCCCAGCACACGGTGGAATCGCTGGTGGCCGGGACCTCGCCGATCGACCACCTCAAGGAACTCTCGCCGAACACCGCGACCCAGGACTTCCGCAATTTCCTCGGCGGCTGGCAGTTCCCGGGCGACCGCGCGTTCGAGGTGATCGACAACTTCTCCGGCGGGGAGAAGGCCCGGCTCGCGCTCGCGCTGCTGGCGTGGAACAAGCCGAACCTGCTGCTGCTGGACGAGCCCACCAACCACCTCGACCTCGAGATGCGCGAGGCGCTGGCCGAGGCGCTGTCCGATTTCGATGGCGCGATCGTGATGGTGAGCCACGATCGCCACCTGATCGGCCTGGTCAGCGACCAGTACTGGCGCGTGCACGACGGCATCGTCGAGCCGTTCGACGGCGACCTCGACGACTACGCCGCGTGGTTGCGCACGCGCCCCGGCGCCGACAACCCCAAGACCCCGGTGCCGAAGTCCGCGCCGGCGGTGGCCGCACCCGCGCCCGCACCGGTGGCGAAGCCCAAGCCCAATCCGCACAAGCTGCAGAAGGCCGAGGAACGGGTGGCGCGGCTGGAAGGCAAGCTGGTCGAATGCGATGCGGCCATGGCCGACCCTGCGGTCTACGCGGATGCCGGCAAGGTCGCCGACCTCGGGCGGACGCAGCTGCAGTTGCGCCAGGAACTCGAAACCGCCGAAGCCGAACTGCTGGCGCTGTACGAGGGCTGAGGCCGGCTCAGGCCGGTCGCTGGCGCACGTGCGCCAGCGCGCGCAGCAGGAAGCTGGTGGCCAGGAACACGATGCACAGGCCGACGACGTTGCCCAGCACCCGCCCCATCCCGAGGCTGGCGACGTCCACGAAGGGATACGGGTAGAAGCCGCTCAGCGCCCCGCGGACCAGGGCGTAGGCGGCATACCCCAGTGGCCACGCCAGCCACCAGCCCGGCGCGGTCGCGGGGATGCGGGCCCGTGGCGGGAACACCCACCACCACGCCAGCGCGGCGGCCGGCACCGCGTAGTGCAGCAGCAGGTCGGCAAGCCACGCCGCGCCTTGCGGGTTCCAGATTTCGCGCAGCAACAGGTGGTAGCCGATCCCGACCAGCACGATCGCGGTCGCCGCGCAGCCGCGCCAGCGCAGGTCGCGGCCGCCATCCGCCGCCAACGCGCCACGCAGCGCGAGCCACGCGACCAAGCCGTTGCTCAGGACGGTGAAATAGCCAAGGAACTGCCAGAGCCCGTGCAGGGCGCCGCGCCCGGCGTCGAGCCCCATCCGCAGCGACAGCACCAGCTGCAGCAGCAGGGCGGCGCCGGCGAGCATCGCCAGCGCCGCAGCCCACTGGCGTGCCGGCGTCATCCTCAGTCCTTGAGGAAATACTCGACCGTGGTGACCACCCGGATCTTCTTGATCTGCGGGCTGCCGGCATCCCGGTTCTCGATGCTGACCACGCCTTGGTTGGCGCTGCGGATGCCGCCGATGCGCGCCCCCGAGTCCTTGGCGAACTGTTCGGCGGAGCTGCGCGCGGCCGCAGTGGCCTCGGCGATTAGCGTCGGCTTGATCGCGTTGAGCTGGGTGTAGTCGAACTCGGGCCCGCCGCCTTCCTCGGTGTTGAGCATCACCCCGCGGGCGACGATGTCGCCGCTGCGGCGCAGCGCGCCCAGCGCTTCCTTGACGCGGCTGGTGCGCAGGGTGACGGTGTTGGAATAGCGATAGCGCTCCGGCGGGCGGTTGTCGCCATAGGCGTAGGTCCAGCGGTCCTCGAGTCGCGGCGGGCTGACCACCACTTCGTCGTCCTTGAAGCCGGCGCTGGTCAGGAATTCGCGGATGGTGCGGGTGTTGGCGTCCAGTTGCGCCTGCACCGCGCCCAGTTCGTTGCCGCCGACGGTCTGCGACAGCGGCCAGACCACCAGGTCGGCATCCACGATCTTCTCCGCCGAGCCCTTCACGGTCACGTAGCGGTCGGCGGTGCGCAGGTGGGCCATGCCCTGCGCGGCGAACCAGCCGGCGCCGGCCAGGCCGAGGGCGATGAGGGCGGCGGCGATCAGGTTGCGGGACTGCATGCGGGGCTCCGGCGGGGTGGGGTGTTGGAGGGAAGCACGGCGATCCCTTGAAACGCCGGCCACAGGCCGCACTATGCCAGCCTCGCTGCACGCCTGACGTGGACCCTGCCCGATGCCGATCTATGCCTTCGCCTGCGACGCCTGCGGGCACCGCTTCGACCGCCTGCAGAAGCTGTCGGATCCCGACCCCGACCGGTGCCCGGCCTGCGCGGCCGAGGGCGCCGTCCATCGCCAGCTGACCGCCCCGCAGTTCCGGCTGGCGGGCAGCGGCTGGTACGAGACCGACTTCAAGAAGGACGGCGACAGGAAGCGCAACCTGGCCGGGGAGGGCGGCGGCGCCGACAAAACGGCCGGCGACGCCAAGCCCGAGGCGAAGTCGGAGGCCAAGCCGGCCGTGCCGGCGACACCGGCCGGGGGCGGTGCCCCGGCCGGCTGAAGCGACCTCAGCGCACGCCGAAGCGCGCGCGGCAGCCCTTGTCGACCCACAGGCCGGTCCGCTGGTTGTAGCCCCACGAATAGCCTTCGCGGCAGCTGTCGTTGGACAGTTGGGAGATCAGGCGCGGGTAGCCGCGGCGCGCATCCCAGGCGCAGGTGGTGTAGCGGTTGTTGGTGCTGGAGCAGGTCACCGAATAATCGCTGCCGCCGTTGCCGCCCCAATGGCCGGTGCGGACCTGGAACACGCCGCGGCAACCACGGTCGACCCACAGTTGCCCATTGCGCACGCCGAAACTGACGTTCTCGGTGCAGCGGGTGTCGGAGAGTTGGCGCACCAAGGTCGCGCGACCGCTGATGTTGCTGCCGCAGGTGCGGTAGCGGTCGTCGCGGCTTTCGCATTGCAGGGTCGTGGTGTTGCCGCCGCCCATGTGGCCGGGGCCGAATTCGGCGCGACAGCCGTTGGTCACCGTGACCCGGCCGTTGCTGTCGTACCAGGTCCGTCCCTCCACGCAGCTGGTGTTGGACAGCTGGCGGAGCAGGCGCGACTGGCCGTTCCACGGCGTGTTGCAGGTGCGCGAACGGCCGTCGGTGCTCTCGCAGCGGATCGACTGCCCGCCAGGGCCAGGTCCCGGCGGCGGACGCCAGCCGCCCCCGGTATTGCCCAGCGACTTGGCGATGTCGGCCTTGACCTTGCTGAAGGTCCAGCGCGACAGCCGGACCTGGTCGAGATAGAAGCGCAGCTGGTCGTTCGGGATCTGGCGGCCGTTGGATTGCTCGCGGTATTCCAGCGAGATCACCCGGGTCTGCTCCGAGGTGCTCAGGGTCCACAGGTCTTCCGGCGCGTAGGCGCGCTGGGACTGGGCATGGGCGGGGGCTGGCAGGGCGGACAGACTGGTGGCGAGGCCGAGGGACAGCAGGGACGCGAGCAACAGGCGATGCGGTGTCAGGCTGGACATGGCGGATCCCCGGAACAGGTGGGTCGGTGGGTGTTCGCCGGGGCGCCGGGCCCCGGTGCACCGGCACAGTAGCGCCTTGGCCCGTTAAAATGGCGTTTCAGGCTGCCCGGTTCCCGGCGCCGGCCGATTTCCCGGAGTGTCCATGCGTACCCATTTCTGTGGCCTGGTCGACGAAGCGTTGATCGGCCAGACCGTGACCCTGTGCGGATGGGCGGACGTCGCCCGCAACATGGGCCAGATCGTCTTCATCGACCTGCGCGACCACGAGGGCGTCGTGCAGGTGGTCGCCGAACCTGCGGATGCCGCCGGCAACGCCGCGGTGCTCGAGGCTGCCGGCAAGGTGGGCTACGAGGATTGCCTGCGCATCACCGGCACGGTGCGCAAGCGCCAGTCGGTGAACGACAGGATCAGGACCGGCCAGGTGGAAGTGGTGGCCGAGACGATCGAGCTGTTGAACAAAGCCGAGCCGTTGCCGTTCCACCACCACGAGAACCCGGGCGAGGACATCCGCCTGAAGTACCGTTACCTCGACCTGCGCAGCCCCGACATGCAGCGCAAGATGCGCACGCGGACGAAGCTGGTCTCGGCGCTGCGCCACTGGCTGGACGCGCGCGGCTTCCAGGACATCGAGACGCCGATCCTGACCAAGGCCACGCCCGAGGGCGCGCGCGACTTCCTGGTCCCGGCGCGGATGCACCCGGGCGAGTTCTACGCCCTGCCGCAGAGCCCGCAGCTGTTCAAGCAGATCCTGATGATGGCGGGCTTCGACCGCTACTACCAGGTCGCGCGCTGCTTCCGCGACGAAGCCCTGCGCGCCGACCGCCAGCTGGAATTCACCCAGCTCGACATGGAGTTCGCGTGGGTGTCCGAGCGCGACGTGCAGGACACCGTCGAGGCGATGGTCCGCGACGTGTTCCGCGAGGTCGCGGGCGTCGAACTGGCGACGGAGTTCCCGCGCATGACCTATGCGGAAGCGATGCGCCGCTACGGCTCGGACAAGCCCGACCTGCGCATCGACCTGGAACTCGTCGATGTCGCCGATCGGGTGAAGGACTGCGACTTCGCGGTGTTCACCGGCGCCGCCAACGACCCCGAGGGCCGGGTCGCCGCGCTGCGCATCCCCGGCGGCGCGTCGCTGTCGCGCAAGCAGATCGACGAGTACGCCGCCCACGCCGCCAAGTTCGGCGCCAAGGGCCTGGCCTACGCCAAGATCGACGAGTCCGGCGCGATCAATTCGCCGGTCGCCAAGTTCTTCGCAGAAGGCGCGTTCGAGGCGCTGCTGGCGCATGTCGGCGCAGGCAACGGCGACCTCGTGTTCTTCGGTGCGGGCGCCTACGGCAAGGTCAGCGATTTCATGGGCGCGGTGCGGCTGAAGGCCGGCAAGGACTTCGGCCTGGTCCAGGACGGCTGGAAGCCGCTGTGGGTCACCGACTTCCCGATGTTCGAATGGGATGCGGAGGAGCAGCGCTACGTGGCCCTGCACCACCCGTTCACCGCGCCGGCGGTGGATTCGATCGAGGACCTGCGCGCGAATGCGAAGACCGCGGTGAGCCGCGGCTACGACATGGTGTTGAACGGCAACGAGATCGGCGGCGGTTCGATCCGCATCCACCGCCCGCAGATGCAGGCGGCGGTGTTCGACCTGCTGGGCATCGGCGCCGAGGAACAGCGCGCCAAGTTCGGCTTCCTGCTGGACGCGCTGAAGTACGGCGCGCCGCCGCACGGCGGCATCGCCTTCGGCATCGACCGCATCGCCGCGCTGATGGCCGGCAGCGACTCGATCCGCGACGTGATCGCCTTCCCCAAGACCACGTCCGCGCAGTGCCTGATGACCGACGCGCCCAGCCCGATCCCGGATGCGCAGCTGGCCGAGGTGCACGTGCAGGTGCGGGCCGCCGACCGGTGACCGGCGCCGGGGACTGCTGCCCGACGCGTGCGGACGTCCTGTCCGACGCGTCGCCGCGGGCCGTCCCTGGCCCGCTGTCCGCAGCCGCCCATCCCCGGTCCCCGTCAGGCGGCGCCCGATGACTGCATCGATCCGCCGCGCCACCACCGCCGATGCGGACATGCTCGCCGCGCTCGGCGCAGGCACCTTCGTCGAGACCTTCGGCCACCTGTATGCGCCGGAGGACCTGCAGGCCTTCCTCGACGAAAGTCATTCGCGGCAGGCGTATGCCGCCGTCCTCGACCAGCCCGACTATGCGCTGTGGATCGCCGAGGCCGACGGGCATGCGATCGGCTACGTGCAGGCGGGTCCCTGCGGCCTGCCGCATGCCGACGTGCGCCCCGGCGATGGCGAGGTCAAGCGCCTGTACCTGCGCGCGGATGCCCAGAACGGCGGCGTGGGGCGCGCGCTGATGGATACGGCGATGCCCTGGCTGCTGCGCGACGGGCCACGCACCCTGTGGCTGAGCGTATGGTCCGAGAACCTCGGCGCGCAGCGCTTCTACGCACGCTACGGCTTCGGTTTCGCCGGCGAATACGAATTCATCGTCGGCGCCCAGCGCGACCGCGAGTTCATGTACCGGCGCCCGCCCGATGCCGCCTGACGCCGCGCCCGGCGTGCTGCTGGTGCACGGGCTGTGGATGCGCAGCATCGCCATGCGCTGGCTGGCGACGCGGTTGCGCAGCCAGGGCTTCGCGCCGACCACCTTCGGCTACTACAGCCTGCTGCAGGACACCGATGCCGTGGTCGCGCGGCTGGCCGGGGTGCTGGCCGCGCATCCGGGCCTGCACGTGGTCGCGCACAGCCTGGGCGGGCTGCTGACCCTGCGCGCGGTCGAGCGCCTCGGCGACGCCGCGATCGGCCGCATCGTCTGCCTGGGCTCGCCGCTGGCAGGCAGCGGGGCCGCGGCCGCGATCGCCGCGCGGATCCCGGCGGGCGCCCAGCTGGTCGGCCACAATCGCGCCCTGCTGCAGGCGGGCATCGGCCGGATCCCGGACGGAATCGAGGCCGGGATGGTCGCCGGCTGCGTGCCGCACGGGCTGGGCGGACTGGTCGCGCGCTTCGACGGCCCGCACGACGGCACCGTGTCCGTGGCCGAGACCCGGGTCCCGGGCCTGGCCGACCACGTGGTGGTGCGGGCCAGCCACAGCGGCCTGCTGTTCTCCGACGAGGTGGTGCGGCAGGTGGCGGGGTTCCTGCGTGGCGACGGGTTCGAGCACGCGGTCGAACCGCCCGCCGTATAATCCGCGCCCTCCGCAAGACAGTCTGGACAGTGCATGGGACGTGGCCCTTCCATCGAGGCGCGCAAGAACGCGGTCGACGCGCAGCGCGGCAAGATCTTCACCAAGGTGATCCGCGAGATCTCGGTGGCGGCGCGCGCCGGCGGCGGCGATCCCAACGGCAACCCGCGCCTGCGCGCGGCGGTCGACAAGGGCCTGGCCGTGAACATGTCCAAGGACGTGATCGAGCGCGCGATCAAGAAGGCCACCGGCGAACTGGAAGGCGTGACCTACGAGGAAGTGCGCTACGAGGGCTACGGCGCCGGCGGCGTCGCGGTGATCGTGGATTGCCTGACCGACAACAAGGTGCGCACCGTCGCCGACGTCCGCCACGCCTTCGGCAAGTTCGGCGGCAACCTCGGCACCGACGGCTCGGTCAGCTTCATGTTCCGCAAGCTGGGCGTGCTCAACTACGACGGCGGCGCGGACGAGGACGCGGTGACCGAAGCCGCGATCGAGGCCGGCGCGGACGACGTGGTGGTGTATCCCGAGGACGGCGCGATCGACGTGTTGACCGCGCCCGAGGCCTTCGCCGACGTGAAGGCCGCGATGGAGGCCGCGGGGCTGGCGCCGGGCTTCGCCGAGGTCACCCTGCGCGCCGACAACGATTCCCCGGTGGACGGCGAGACCGCGGAGCAGGTGCAGAAGCTGCTGCGCTGGCTCGAGGACATGGACGACGTGCAGAACGTCTACTCCAACGCCGATTTCGGCGCGGCCGCGTAAGCCTCCCTCGCCGACGCGATCCCGCGACGTGACGCGCATTCTCGGCATCGACCCCGGCTCGCAGCGCACCGGCGTGGGCATCATCGACGTCGCCGCCGACGGCAAGGTGTCGCATGTGCACCACCAGCCCTTGAACCTGCTGGATGCCGAATCCTTCCCGCTGCGCCTGCGCAAGCTGCTGGACGGCCTGTGGGCCTTGATCGAGCAGTACGCGCCGGACGAGGTCGCGGTGGAGCAGGTGTTCCTGTCGAACAACGCGATGTCCGCGCTGAAGCTGGGGCAGGCGCGGGGCGCCGCGGTCGCCGCCTGCGTGGCGCGCGACCTGCCGGTCAGCGAATACGCCGCCAAGGAGATCAAGCTGGGCCTGGTGGGCAGCGGCAACGCCGACAAGACCCAGGTCCAGCACATGGTCGGGATCATGCTCGGGCTGCAGGGCAAGCTGCAGGCCGACGCCGCGGACGCGCTCGCGGTGGCGATCACCCACGCCCACGTGCGCGCCAGCGCCAACCGGCTGGGGACGGATGCGCGTACTGCGTGGGGCCGCAAGGGCAGGGGGACGCGATGATCGGTCGGCTGAAGGGCATCCTGATCCACAAGGCACCGCCCTGGCTCGTGGTCGACGTCAGTGGCGTGGGCTACGAACTGGAGGCGCCGATGAGCACCTTCTACGACCTGCCCGAGGTCGGTCGCGAGGTGTTCCTGTTCACCCACCATGCGCAGAAGGAAGACAGCGTCTTGCTGTACGGCTTCCTGCGCGAGTCCGAGCGCCGCCTGTTCCGCGACGTGCAGAAGGTCAGCGGGATCGGCGCGAAGATCGCGCTGGCGGTGCTGTCCGGCGCCAGCGTGGACGAGTTCGCGCGGCTGGTGCAGGCCTCGGACGTGACCGCGCTCACCCGCATCCCCGGCATCGGCAAGAAGACCGCCGAGCGGATGGTGGTGGAGTTGCGCGACCGGGCCGCCGACTTCGCCGGCGGCCCTGCTTCGGCGTCGCCCGGATTGCCCGGTGACCCGCTGGCCGAGGCGATCACCGCCCTGCAGGCGCTGGGCTACAAGCCGGCCGAGGCCGACCGCATGGCGCGCAAGGTGGCCGCCGAGGGCGACGTCGCCGAGGCCATCATCCGCAAGGCGCTACAGTCGGCGCTCCGCTGAGCCGGCATCCTTCCCGAGAGCCCACAGGCGTCCGATGAGCACACAGACTTCCCACGGACAGGCGCATGGCGCGCACGGCGGCGCAGGCCTCGCCGCGCTGGTGGCGGGCGCGGTCGGCGTGGTGTTCGGCGACATCGGCACCAGCCCGCTGTACACCATCAAGGAGATGTTCCACCCGCATTTCGGGCTGACCCCGGATCCCGCGACGGTCAAGGGCCTGCTCTCGCTGGGCTTCTGGTCGCTGGTGCTGGTGGTGACCCTGAAGTACGTGGTGGTGATCATGCGCGCCGACAACGACGGCGAGGGCGGGATCATGGCGCTCACCGCGCTGGCCCAGCGCAGCCTGAAGCAGGGTTCGCGGCTGGCCTACACGGTGGGGATCCTGGGCATCTTCGGCGCGGCGCTGTTCTTCGGCGACGGCATGATCACCCCGCCGATCACCGTGCTCGGCGCGGTGGAGGGCCTGGAGGTGGTGTCGCCGCTGTTCAAGCAATGGGTGCTGCCGATCAGCCTGGTGATGCTGACCGCGTTGTTCGCGTTCCAGCGCTTCGGTACCGCCAGCGTCGGCAAGGCGTTCGGCCCGATCATGATCACCTGGTTCGTGGTGATCGCCGGGTTCGGCGTCTGGAACATCGCCCAGCATCCGATCGTGCTGCGCGCGCTGAACCCGTACTGGGCCTGGCTGTTCTTCACCACCCACGACTGGCACGCGGTGCTGATCCTCGGCGCGGTGGTGCTGACGGTGACCGGCGGCGAGGCGCTGTACGCGGACATGGGCCACTTCGGCAAGCAGCCGATCCGCTGGGGCTGGTTCGGCTTCGTGCTGCCGGCGCTGGTGCTGAACTACTACGGCCAGGGCGCGGTGCTGCTGCGCCACCCGGACGCGGTCGCCAACCCGTTCTACATGTCGATCCCCGGCTGGGCGCAGGTGCCGATGCTGGTGCTGGCGACCACCGCGGCGATGGTCGCCTCGCAGGCGGTGATCACCGGCGCGTTCTCGGTCACCCGCCAGGCGATCCAGCTGGGCTACCTGCCGCGCCTGCAGATCAAGTACACCTCGCGCGACACCATCGGCCAGATCTACGTGCCGTCGATCAACTGGATGCTGTTCGCGGCGGTGGTGGTGCTGGTGCTGTCGTTCCGCAGCTCGGGGGCGCTGGCCACGGCCTACGGCCTGTCGGTGACCGGCACCATGCTGATCGACACCCTGCTGCTGGCGATCGTCGCCTACACGCGCTGGCCGGACACCCGCAAATGGGTGCTGCCGCTGTGCGCGATGTTCCTGCTGATCGACGTCGCCTTCCTGTTCGCCAACGGCGCCAAGCTGATGAGCGGCATCGGCGCGTGGGTGCCGCTGTTCATCGGCATCACCGCCTTCACCATGATGCGCACCTGGCGCCGCGGCCGCGAATTGCTCCACACGGAGATCCGCAAGGAAGGCATCCAGCTCGACAGCTTCCTGCCGGGGCTGATGCTGTCGCCGCCGGTGCGGGTGCCGGGCACCGCGATCTTCATGACCGCGGACAAGGGCGTGGTGCCGCATGCGCTGCTGCACAACCTCAAGCACAACAAGGTCCTGCACGAGCGCAACATCTTCCTGACCGTGGAGACCCTGTCCGTGCCCTACGCGGCCAAGGGCGAGCGGCTCAAGGTCACCTCGATCGGCGACGACTTCTACCGCGTGCTGATCCGCTTCGGCTTCATGGAGACGCCGGACGTCCCGCAGGCGCTGATGCAGACCTGCGACCAGTGCGACCTGGTGCTGGACCCGATGGACACGACCTATTTCACCAGCCGCGAAACCATCGTCGCCAGCCCGCACCGCAACATGCCGGCCTGGCGCGACAAGCTGTACGCGCTGATGCACCGCAACGCCGCTCCCGCGACCGGGTTCTTCCACATCCCGGGCAACCGGATCGTGGAGCTGGGGACCCAGGTCCAGATCTGACAGGTGGGGCGCATCAATCGCCGGAGCAGACTGGCCCGATCCGCCCGGAGCAGGCCAAGGAAGGCCTGCGTCGGCGAATCGAAGCAGGATGCGAAGCCTGAGCCGCAGGGCGGACCGGGCCAATCCGCTCACGGGACGGGACGTCGGGCGATAATCCCGGCATGACCAGCGACCGCATCATCGGCACCGGCGCCACCCGCGAGGACGAGGTCCTCGAGGCCAGCATCCGCCCGCGCCGGCTCGACGAATACCTCGGCCAGCAGCCGGTGCGCGAGCAGCTGCAGATCTACATCGAGGCGGCCAAGGGCCGCGGCGAGGCGCTCGACCACGTGCTGATCTTCGGGCCGCCGGGGCTCGGCAAGACCACCCTCAGCCACGTCATCGCCAACGAACTCGGGGTCAGCCTGCGGGTCACCTCCGGCCCGGTGATCGAGAAGGCCGGCGACCTCGCCGCGCTGCTGACCAACCTGCAGCCGCACGACGTGCTGTTCGTGGACGAGATCCACCGCCTGTCGCCGGTGGTCGAGGAGATCCTCTATCCGGCGATGGAGGACTACCAGCTCGACATCATGATCGGCGAAGGCCCCGCCGCGCGTTCGATCAAGCTCGACCTGCCGCCGTTCACCCTGATCGGCGCCACCACCCGCGCCGGCCTGCTCACCGCGCCGCTGCGCGACCGCTTCGGCATCGTCCAGCGGCTGGAGTTCTACTCGCCCGAGGAGCTGACCCGGATCGTGCGCCGCTCCGCGCGCATCCTCGGCATCGACTGCGACGCCGAGGGCGCCGGCGAAGTCGCGCGCCGCTCGCGCGGCACCCCGCGCATCGCCAACCGCCTGCTGCGGCGCGTGCGCGACTACGCGCAGGTCCGCGCCGGCGGCGGCATCGACAGCGCCATCGCACGCGCGGCGATGGACATGCTGAAGGTCGACCCGGAGGGCTTCGACGAGCTCGACCGGCGCATGCTGGGCACGATCATCGACGCCTTCGACGGCGGCCCGGTGGGCGTGGAGTCGCTGGCCGCCGCACTCAGCGAGGAACGCGGCACGCTGGAGGACGTGATCGAGCCCTACCTGATCCAGCAGGGCTTCCTGGTGCGCACCGCGCGCGGCCGCATGGCCACGCCCAAGGCCTACCGCCACCTGGGGTTCAAGCCCAAGGCCGGCGAGCCGGGGCTGTTCGAGGCCGGCGATGGCTGAGCCCTTCGCCTGGCCGGTCCGCGTCTACTGGGAAGACACCGACGCCGGCGGCGTGGTCTACCACGCGCAGTACCTCGCCTTCATGGAGCGCGCCCGCAGCGAATGGATGCGCGGGCTCGGCCTGGGCCAGGACCTGTTGCGCAGCCGCGACGACCTGGTCTTCGTGGTGCGCGCGATGACCACCGACTTCCGCGCACCCGCCCGGCTGGACGATCAGCTGCAGGTCAGCGTGCGCCTGCTTGAATGCCGCGGCGCCAGCCTCGTGCTGGCGCAACGGGTGGAACGCGATGGCGCGCTGCTGGTCGAAGCCTCGGTGCGCATCGCCGCGCTGCGCGCGTCCTCGTTCCGGCCATGTCCGATCCCGCCGGCCCTCGCGGCCAGCCTTGCCCTTCTCGTGGAGACCGTTTGATGTCCATGTCCACCATGCTGCAATCCATGCCGCAGGCCCTGCCGGAAGCCGGCGCCGCGAACACGGTGGAACTCGCCGCCGAGGGCGCGCGGACCGCCGTGGTGCAAGGCGACCAGGGGCTGGACATCCTGCAGCTGGTGCTGCATGCCAGCCTGCCGGTGCAGCTGGTGATGGCCCTGCTGCTGCTGGCCTCGCTGGCCTCGTGGGTGATCATCCTGCGCAAGAAGCGGGTGCTCGATCGCGCGGAGCAGGAGGCCGACCGCTTCGAGGAACAATTCTGGTCGGGCATCGAGCTGCCCAAGCTCTACGCCGCGGCCGCCGGCCGCGGTCGCGAGATCGAGGGGCTCGAGGCGATCTTCGAAGGCGGCATGCGCGAGTTCAACCGCATCCGCCAGCGCCGCGGGGTGGATGCCCGCATGCAGCTGGAGGGCGCCCAGCGCGCCATGCGCGCGACCACCTCGCGCGAGCTGGACGGGCTGGAGCGCAACCTCGAGTTCCTCGCCAACGTCGGTTCGATCAGCCCGTACGTGGGCCTGTTCGGCACGGTGTGGGGGATCATGATTTCCTTCCAGGGCCTGGCCAACGTCAAGGAAGCCACCATCGCCACCGTCGCCCCCGGCATTTCCGAGGCGCTGATCGCCACCGCGATGGGCCTGTTCGCGGCGATCCCGGCGGTCTGGGCCTACAACCGCTACGCCACCCGCGCCGAGCGCATCGCGGTGCGCTACGACACCTTCGGCGAGGAGTTCGCGTCGATCCTGCAGCGCCAGGCGCACGTGGACGACTGAGGCGCGCATGGCCACCACCTCCCGCCGGCACCGCAAGCGCAAGCTCAAGGCCGACATCAACGTCGTGCCCTACATCGACGTGATGCTGGTGCTGCTGATCATCTTCATGGTCACCGCGCCGCTGCTCAACGTCGGGGTGGACGTCAACCTCCCGCAGTCCGACGCAAAGCCGCTGGAACAGAGCAAGAAGCAGCCCGTCGTGGTGCAGGTGCAGCGGGATGGCGCCCTCTCGCTGACCTACGAAGGCCTCGACCGGCCGCAGGCGGTGGATCGCGCCGCGCTGGTGGCCAAGGTCCGCGGCTTCGTGCAGGCCGATCCGCAGCTGTCCGTGTACGTCGCCGGCGACCGCGATGCCAGCTACCAGACGGTGTACGAGGTGCTGACCCTGCTCCAGCGCGATGCCAAGGTCAGCCGCGCCGGCCTGATGGGCGCGCCGGCCGACAGCGCCAAGGCGAAGTGAGCCAGGCCCGATGAGGGAGTCGCGCGCCGATACCCGGACGGCGATGCTGCAGGCCCTCGGCCTGCATGCGGTGCTGTTCGCGCTGATGTTCGCCGGCTTGCATTGGACCCGGCCCAGCCTGCCGGAGGCCGCGCGCGGCGACGTGATCGAGGCCGACCTGGTCGACGCGGGCGACCTCAGCGCGGCGATGCAGCGGGCCCTGCGCCAGCCGCCCCGGGTGCCGCCGCAGCCGGTCGTCGAGCCGCTACCGACCCCGGTCGAGGAGCCACCGCCGGCGCTGCCCGAGGCCCTGCCGCCGCCGGTGCCGGAACCGGCGCCCCAGGATCAGGAGGCCGTGCAACGCGATGGCCTGGCGCCCGGTGTCGCGGAGGTGCCGCGCGAGCAGGAGGCGACCCGTCGCCAGCCCGACCAAGCCGAACTGGAAGCCCGCCAGCAGGTAGAGGCCGAGCGCCTGAAGGAACAGCGCATCGCAGAGATCCGCCAGAAGATCGAGCAGGCGCGCAAGGCCCGGGAGCTGGCCGAGCAGCGCCGGCAGCAGCTGGCGGACGCGCGCGCCACCGCCTCGTCGAGCGGCGCCCGGCCGCTCGGCACGCCGGAGGGGGATGCCGCGAAGATGGCGGCATACGGCGTGGCGATTACCGCGGCGGTCGAACGCCAGTGGATCCGCCCCGACAGCGTCCGCGCCGGTCAGCGCTGCCAGGTCCTGATCGTGCAGGTGCCCGGCGGCGACGTGGTGGAAGTGCAGGTCTCGCCCAACTGCCCGTTCGACGAACTCGGCCGGCGTTCGCTGGAAGCCGCCGTGCGCAAGGCCTCGCCGCTGCCCTACGCGGGCTTCGAACAGGAGTTCCAGCGTCGTCTGGTGCTGTGGTTCGAGCCCTCCGAGTAGTCCCGGTGTGGCAGGATTCACCTGGACGTACGCCGCTTGCGCCACAGTAGCCGGCGGTCCTGACGCGAGGGAATGCATGGCTCCGAACATCCGCACGCTGGTCACCACCGTCCTCCTGGCCGCCGCGCCGCTTGCCGGCGCGCAGCAGAAGGGCATGCTCGAGCTGGACGTGATCGGCGGGCGCGCGGCCGCGTTGCCGATCGCCGTGGTGCCTTTCGGCGGCGATTGCGGGGAAACCGACGTGGGTGGCGTGGTGCGCGCCGACCTTGGTCGCTCCGGCCAGTTCCGCGCGCTGGACGTGTCGCAGATCGTCGAACGCCCGACCCGCGGCAGCGAAGTCGCGTACCCGGCCTGGCGCATGCTCAAGCAGGACTTCCTGCTGGTCGGTCGCTGCGTGGCGGAGGGCGGTGGCTACCGCACCGAATACGAATTGTTCGACGTCGCCAAGCAGGAGCGCCTGCTCGGTTTCGCCCTGACTGCGCCGGCGGGGTCGATGCGCGACGTTGCCCACCAGATCAGCGACGCGGTGTACGAGAAGATCCTCGGTGTCCCCGGCGCATTCTGGACCCGCATCGCCTACGTCACCTCGAGCGGCCTCGGCCGCGGCGCGCGCTACGCGCTGATGGTGGCCGACGCCGACGGATGGAACCCGCGCACGGTGGTGAATTCCACCGAGCCGCTGATGTCGCCGTCGTGGAGCCCGGACGGGCGCCGGCTGGCCTATGTCAGCTTCGAAGGCGGCAATTCCGCGGTGTGGATCCAGGACATCGCCAGCGGCTCGCGCGAGAAGCTCACCAGCTTCCGCGGCATCAACGGCGCGCCCAGCTTCTCGCCGGACGGCGGGCGCCTGGCGCTGACCCTGTCCAAGGGCGGCAACCCCGACGTCTACGTGATGGACCTGGGCAGCAAGCAGCTGACGCAGGTCACCAACCACTTCGGCATCGACACGGAGCCGAGCTGGAGCCCGGACGGCAGCCGCCTGTACTTCACCTCCGACCGCGGCGGCCGGCCGCAGGTCTACCAGGTCGCGGCCAGCGGCGGCAGCGCCACCCGGGTGAGCTTCGAGGGCAGCTACAACGCCAGCCCCAGCGTCTCCTTCGACGGCAAGAAGATCGCCACCGCGCAGGGCGCGGGCAACGTCTACCGCATCGCGCTGCTCGACAACAGCCTGGGCAGCCCGCGCTGGAGCATGCTGTCGCCGGGGTCGCTGGACGAATCGCCGAGCTTCGCGCCAAACGGCGCGATGGTCCTGTACGCGGCGCGCGAAGGCCGGCGCGGCGTGCTGTATGCCGTCTCCGCCGACGGTCGCGTCCGCCAGCGCCTCGTGCTGGCCGAGGGCGACGTCCGCGAGCCGGCCTGGTCGCCCTACCGCAAGCGTTGAGCCCCAACGGACACGCGCCATCACTTCCACGACGAGGACATCCGCATGAACGCCCAGACTCCCCGCATCGCCCGCTTCCTGGTCCTGGCCGTCCTGGCCAGCGCGGTCGCCGTCGGCTGCAGCAAGAAGGTCAAGGAAACCCCGCCGACCGACACCGCGCCGGTCGACAGCGGCGCCACCACCACCCCGATCGCCGACACCCCGCGCCCGGGTGCCTATTCGCCGGCCGACCTCGACACCGACGCCTGCCTGCGCAACCGCGTGGTGTACTTCGACCTCGACCAGGACGCGCTGAAGCCGGAATTCCAGGCCGCCATGGCCTGCCACGCGAAGTACCTGCGCGACCGTCCGTCCGCGCGCCTGCGCCTGGAGGGCAATGCCGACGAGCGCGGCAGCCGCGAATACAACCTCGGCCTCGGCGAGCGCCGCGCCAACGCGGTGTCGTCCGCGCTGCAGGCCAGCGGCGGCAGCGGCAGCCAGCTGACCGTGGTCAGTTACGGCGAGGAGCGCCCGGTCTGCAACGAATCGGGCGAATCCTGCTGGTCGCAGAACCGTCGCGTCGAACTGGTCTACAGCGCCAAGTGATGCGCGCCCGCACCGCCGTCATGCTGGCCCTGGCGACGCTCGCGGCGTCGCCGGCGGCCTTCGCCCAGCGCGCCAGCCTGGCCGACCGCGTCGCCGCCCTCGAGGCGCGCGCCGCGGCGGACCAAGGCGCCACCGAGCTGGTCAACCAGATCGGCCAGCTGCGCGCGGAAACCCAGGAGCTGCGCGGCCAGATCGAGGTGCTCCAGCAGCAGCTCGAGCAGGCCAAGCAGGCCCAGCGCACCCAGTACCTGGACATCGATGGTCGCCTGAACCGGGTCGAGGGGGCGACGCCCGCCACCCCGGCCTCGACGATGGACGCACCCGCTTCTGGGGCGCCGATTGCGTCGGCATCTCCCGCACCAGCCCCCGCGGCGGTGGCCGGCAAGGGCGAGCGCGGCGCTTACGACCACGCCTTCGAAGCGCTCAAGGGCGGCGACTACGTGGAGTCGTCGCGGCGTTTCCGCGATTTCCTCGCCGCGTTCCCGGCGGGCCAGCTCGCGCCGAACGCGCTGTACTGGCTGGGCGAGAGCTATTACGTGACCCAGAACTACGCCCTCGCCGGCGAGCAGTTCCAGCTGCTGATGGACCGCTACCCGACCCACGACAAGGCCCCGGGCGCGCTGCTCAAGCTGGGCCTGGCTCAGTTGGGGCTGAAGCAGTCGGCGCAGGCCGAGGCGACCCTGCGCCAGGTGGTGAAGCGCTACCCGGGCTCGGACGTGGCGCGCACCGCCGACGACCGGCTGCGCGCCATGCAACTGGCGGGCGCCCGTTAAACTAGCCGCATGGACGCAGTCGCCGATGCGGCCGCCGCATCGGCGGCCGCCCTCCAGCCCGACCGGCTGAAGCTCACCGAAATCTTCCTGTCCCTGCAGGGCGAGGCCCGCGATGCGGGCTGGCCGACCGTGTTCGTGCGCCTGACCGGTTGCCCGCTGCGCTGCACCTACTGCGACACCGCCTACGCCTTCCATGGCGGGCAGTGGTGGGACATCGACGCGATCCTGGCCGAAGTCGCACGGCTGGGCGCCCGCCACGTCTGCGTGACGGGCGGCGAGCCGCTGGCGCAGAAGCGTTGCCTGGTCCTGCTGGCGCGCCTGTGCGATGCCGGCCACGTGGTGTCGCTGGAGACCTCGGGCGCGCTCGACATCGCCGGGGTGGACCCGCGGGTCTCGCGCGTGCTCGACCTGAAGACCCCGGATTCCGGCGAGTCCCATCGCAACCTGTGGTCCAACCTGCCGCTGCTGACCGCGCGCGACCAGGTCAAGTTCGTGCTGTGCTCGCGCGCCGATTTCGAATGGGCGCGCGACGTCGTCGCCGAGCATCGCCTCGCCGACGCCTGCGACGTCCTGTTCTCGCCCAGTTACGCGCAGCTGGCGCCGCGCCAGCTCGCCGACTGGATCGTCGCCGAGCGCCTGCCGGTCCGGTTCCAGATGCAGTTGCACAAGGCCCTGTGGGGCGAGGAGCAGGGCAAGTGAACGCGATCCGGCCCGCGGTGGTGCTGGTGTCCGGCGGCATGGACTCGGCGGTGGTGCTGGCGATCGCCCGCGAAGCCGGCTTCGCCGTGCATGCGCTGAGCGTGCGCTACGGCCAGCGGCATACCTCGGAACTGGATGCCGCCGCACGCGTCGCCCAGGCGCTGGGCGCGGTCGCGCACAAGACCGTGCACGTCGACCTGCGCAGCATCGGCGGCTCCGCGCTCACCGACGACATCGACGTCCCCACCGATGCCGACGGCCACGAGATCGGCGTCGGCATCCCGTCCACCTACGTGCCCGCGCGCAACACGATCATGCTCTCGGTGGCGCTGGGCTGGGCCGAGGTGCTGGGCGGCACCGACCTGTTCTGCGGTGTCAACGCGGTCGACTACTCGGGCTACCCGGACTGCCGCCCCGAGTTCATCGCCGGCTTCGAGGCGCTGGCGAACCTGGCCACCAAGGCCGGCGTCGAAGGCAGCCGCTTCCGCGTGCATGCGCCGCTGATGCGGATGTCGAAGGCCGACATCGTGCGCGAGGGCCTGCGCCTGCGCGTCGACTTCGCGCAGACCGTCAGTTGCTACCAGGCCGATGCCGACGGCCGCGCCTGCGGCCACTGCGATGCCTGCCGCCTGCGTGCGCAGGGCTTCGCCGATGCCGGCGTCGCCGACCCGACGCGGTACGCGTAGCGCGCTGCGCTAGAATGCGCGCCCCGGCCCGCGCCGGGCGTCGAGTTTCCCCGTGGGCCGTTAGCTCAGTCGGTAGAGCATCGGACTTTTAATCCGCTGGTCGATGGTTCGAATCCATCACGGCCCACCATCTCCCCGTTCCCTCCGCGACGATCCCGATGCATGGGCGTCGATGGCCGAGTCGCCGCATCAGCGGTCGTCGGGCGGCAACGGCAAGGCCTCGCACCGACGCTGCAGGAAGTCGCGCAACGCGTGGACGGTGCCGTCCAGCAGGCGGCGATTGGGCACGATCATGTGCATCGGCACCAGTTCACCGGGCCAGTCGCGGCAGAGCAGGCGCAGGCCGCCCGAGAGCACGTCGCGGCCGACGTCCAGCCACGACTTGTAGGCGATGCCGTGGCCCGCCAGGACCCAGCGCCGCACCGCCTCGCCGTCGTCGCTGATGCGGTCTCCGCCCACCTTCACGATGACGTCCCCGCCTGCGGACGAATGGAAGCGCCATTCGGAGTAGGGGTGCTCGTCGCCGACCACGAAGCGCAGGCAGTTGTGATGGCGCAGGTCCTGCGGCGTGGCCGGCGCGGCCTTGCGCGCCAGGTAGGCCGGCGAGGCGACCAGCACCCGGCGGAAGCGCGTGGACACCGGCAGCGCCACCAGCGACGAGTCCGGTGGCACCCCGTAGCGCAGGGCCACGTCGATGGGCTCGCGGAACAGGTCGGTGATCCGATCCGTCAGCTGCAGCCGCACCTCGAGGCCGGGGTGCTGCTCCTGGAATTCGTCCAGCCAAGGCAGCAGCTGGTTGCGCCCGAAGTCCGACGGCGCCGAGATCCGCAACTTGCCGCGGCCCACGCGCTGGGTGCCGTGCATCCGCGCCATGCCTTCCTCGACCTGGCGCAGTGCCTCGCGGGCATGCGCCACGAACAGCTCGCCCTGCGGGGTCAGCCGCAGGCTGCGGGTGGAACGCACCAGCAGCGGGGCGTCCAGCTTGTCCTCCAGGCGCTTGAGCGTTGCGCTGGCGACCGCCGGGCTGATTTCCAGCTGGCGTGCCGCCGCGGACAGGCTGCCCAACTCGACCACCCGCAGGAACAGGCGCAGTTCGCTGACCGCTTTCATTTTCAATATTTCATTGAAGGTGAATCATCGTAACTCGCCTTCATTCAATGCGGACACCGGGCGACATTAGGTGCGGAAAGCAACGCCGCAGCACGATGCAGCCGGCCTCGCGCCTGCCCGGTCGACCCCGGCGCAGGCAGCGCTGCGGGGCGGGTGCCTTCGCACCGCCATTACCCACGGATTCGAGCGCAGGATGCGACGCCATGGTTGCGCGACGTCAACAACACGAGGAAGGCCGCGTGCGAGCTTGCGACGGGCTCGGGGATCGGCGCCGCGATCCCGTCCTGCGCGATGCCTCCCGAATGCCCGCATCCCCATTGCCCTTCATCCACCCGGCGGTCCCGATCCTGGAGAGATGTCCATGAAGCAGTCCCTGTTGGCCCTTGCCGTTTGCCTTGCCCTCGCTGCTTGCAGCAAGCCTGCACCGACCGACACCGCCGCCGCCCCCGCCGATGCGGCGGCGACGGCCCCCGCCGCCGATACCGCGGCACCTGCCGATGCCGCTCCTGCGTCCCCGGCCACGGGTGGCGACCAGGCGGGGGTGAAGATGATCCGCCTGAGCTGCCCCGGCGGAGTGGCCTTGCAGGCGGCCGATGGCGGCCCAGTGCTGATCAACGGCGAGCCTGCCGCCGTCAAGGCCTATCCGCAGGGCGGCTACGACGCCACCGACGCGGCATCCGGCACCACGGTCTCCGTGCTGCTCAATCCCGATGGCAGCCAGTCGGCCAGCTACACCGGCAAGGGGGGCGCGAATGGGGTCTGCACCGTGGAGGATGCGGCACCGGCGGCCGGCAAGGTCGCGCTGCTCAACGCGACCTGCCCGGGCGGGCTGGAACTGCACGCCGCCGATGGCGGCCAGGTGTTCGTCAACGGCAAGGAAGCCAAGCTCGACATCAAGAACCCGCGCTACTACGAAGTCACCGACGCGGCCAGCGGCACGGTCATCGCGGTCGCGACCGACGCGCAGGGCCAGGCCACGGTGAGCTACACCGGCAAGGGCGGCGCCAACGGCATCTGCACGGTGAAGTAAAGGCACCCGGCGTTCCATCGGTTCCCCCGTCGCGGATGGCGTGTCCCCATCCGCGGCGGGGTGCCAGTCCCGGGTATCATCGTTTGGTCGCAAGGCGGCGCATGCCACCGCCCGGTCATTACGATGCCGCGACGAAGGGGACGGACGCGCAGGGCGTCCACACATCGGAGGGGAGTCCGACATGCAAGGCAAATGGAAGCACCTGGTTGTCGCGATCGCGATTGCGGTCGCCAGTGCCGGGCAGGTCTCGGCCGCCGTGCCGTTCTGGGGTGCCAAGACCTCCAGTCCCGCGGACACCCCGCCGGCCCAGCTGAAGCCCGGGCAATGGATCTGGGGAGGCGACCGCAAGACGCTGGGACCGATCGCCGTCGTCGTCAGCCTGACCGAGCAGCGCGGCTACGTGTACCGCAACGGTTTGCTGATCGGCACCACCACGGTCAGCACCGGCAAGCCGGGCCACGAGACCCCGACCGGCGTGTTCCACATCTCGCAGAAGGACAAGGACCACCACAGCAGCAAGTACAACAACGCGCCGATGCCCTACCAGCAACGGCTGACCAACGATGGCGTGGCGCTGCATGCCGGCGGCCTGCCGGGCTACCCCGAGTCCCACGGCTGCGTGCACCTGCCCAGCGAGTTCGCCCGGCTGCTGTTCGAGGCCAGCAACATGGGGATGACCGTGGTGGTCTCGCGCGAGGGCAAGTCGCCCGCGCATGTGACCCACCCCACCGCACTGATCCCGATCGATCCGAAGACCGGCGCGTCCTCGGTCATGCCTACCCTGGACGATGGCCAGCCGTTCCGCTGGCAGCCGGAGCGCGCGCCGGAGGGCATGGTGTCGATGGTGATCAGCACCTCCGACCAACGGATCGTGGTGTTGCGCGACGGCACCGAGATCGGCCGCGCCCGCGTCCACGTGCGCGACCCGCGCAAGCTGGCCGGGACCCATGCCTACATCGCCAATGCCGGGTTCATGGACCGCGAGGTGCCCGGGTTCCCCGGCCTGAAGATGCCCAAGTGGACCGTGCTCGGCATCCCGGGACACGGCGAGCAGCATGGCGAGGCACTCGATGCCGAGGCCATCCACAACCTGGTCCTGCCGCACGAGTTCGCGCGCCTGCTGGCGCCGCTGGTCGTGCCCGGCACCGTCGTGGTCACCACCGACCAACGCATGCTGCCGTCGACGACGGGCAGGCCGCAGGCGGTCATCGATGCGCTGCCACCGGAAACGGGTGCGCGGCGCTGACGCCCGGCCCGTCCGCATTTCCCGCAAGTCCCCCGCGCATCCGCGCGCCAACCACCAGGAGTCGTCATGAACACGCGCAACCTGCTTCGTACCGCCGCCCTCGTCGCCGGCATCGGCTTGGCCGTCGGCCCGGGTACCGCCATCGCCCAGAACGCCCGCAACCTGGGCGACCTCGTCGGCGCGCGCGCCGCCGGCGGCCAGACGGAACTGGAGGTCCGTGGCTTCACCTTCATCAACGAACGCGAGACCTATGGCGATTCGGTCGAGGCCTACTACTGGAACCGCGGCAGCAAGACCTGCGTGCGGGTCGAGACCTACGACGGCCATTTCCGCTCGATCACCGACGCCAGCGCCTCCGACTGCAACCAGCGCGCCAGCAGCAGCAACAGAGACCGCAACACCGCCGCGGCGATCATCGGCGCGGCCGCGATCGCCGCCGCGCTGGCGCACAAGAACAACCAGCACACCAACGCCGGCAACAATGGCGCACAGTGGGACATCGGCTACAACGACGGCCTCCACGGCGTGCCCTACCACAACGTCGCGCGTTCCGATGCCTACGCCACCGGCTACGACGCCGGCGTGCAGCAGCGCAGCCGCAACACCAGCTACCACAGCGGCCGTGGCGGCTATTCCAGCGCGCCGAATTTCCGCAACGTCGTCGGCCAGGGCTTTGCGCGCGGCATCGACATGATGAGTGAAATGGGGTTCCGTGACGTCGATACCATCTCGTCCGGCGACACCACCTATGGCATCTACTACCACCCGGCGAGTCGCACCTGCGTCCAGCTCACCATGGCCAACGGCCAGGTCCTGAGCGCCGACGACATCAAGACCCACCCGAAGTGCCGCTGATCCTTCCCGCATGACCCGGGATGCCGCGGCCTGCAGTGGCCGCGGCATTTTCTTGGGGCGTGCAGGGCAGGACGCTCGCGCGTCCGCCCCCTCGGACCTTCGAAGATTTGCGGACGAGGATCGGTCGGATGCCGAACACGCAGGAAACCCCGCCAGCGGAAACACGCCACGCTCGCCGCCCCTGGTGGGCGCTCGCGACGTGGCTGGCATGGCTGCTCGCCACCATGTACGGCATGCGCTGGGCCAGCGACGGCAGCAAGAAGCCGCTGGTCGACACCGTGACCCACGGCGTGGCCTGGAACCTGGTGATGGCGATCGCGGTGCTGGCGATCGCGACCTTCGCGTGGCGTTGGCGCGACCTGAAATTCGTCGCGCCCAGCCGACCGGGCTGGCCCAGGCTGCTGTGGTTCCCGGTGCTTTACCTGCTGTTCTTCGCCCTGCTCGCCGGGCTGCTGGGCTTGCCGCCAGCCGGCAAGCTGGGCTTCGTGCTGGTCAATACCCTGCTGGTCGGCCTCTCGGAGGAATGGGCGTTCCGCGGCGTGTTGTTCCAGGGGCTGCGCAGCCGCCTGTCCGTCTGGCCGGCGCTGGTCGCCACCACGCTGGTGTTCGGCGGCGTGCACGTGCTCAACGTGATCACCACCGGCAACCTCGGCGAGGCAGTGGTGCAGGCCGTCGCCGCCGCGATGAGCGGGACGGTGATGATGGCGCTGCTGCTGCGCACGGGGTCGTTGTGGGTCCCCATCGCCTACCACGCGCTGTGGGACTTCGGGACGTTCGTGGTGTCCGCTGGCCCGGCCGATGGCGGCGCGGCGGCGGCCGACATCACCCAGGGCATGCGCTGGGCGATCCCGATGCTGCTGGTCCTGCCCAATTTCCTGTACGCGGTGTTCCTGCTGCGCAAGGTGCGCAACGATCCAGCGACCACCCGGGCCGCCGCATGAGCCGGCCCGCGCCTGCGGGTCCGGCATCGGCAGCCTCCGCGTGCCGCGTGGGCACTGCGCCCGCCCACCCGGCGTCGCGGCGGACCGCGCCAACGCAGGCCGCTTTGTCCGCGTTGCTGGCGGTGGCATTGCTGCCGGTCGCCGGCTGCCGACCGCAGGCGCCCGTCGAAGACGCGACGCCTCCGGCATCGCCAGCCAATGCGCGATCGACGCAGCCTGCACCCGCGCTCGCGGCTTCCACCCGCGTCGCCCTTCGCCCGGAGATGGCCATGAAAACCCTGCAGGATGTATTCGGTGGTCCATCCTCGAACGGCTTCGGCAGCGCAAGCTTCGTGGTGCCAGCGGCCACGGAGGCGCAACTGGACGCCCTGGCCCTCGCTCGTTACCAGGACTTCGTCGGGGCTGCGTGGTCGAAGCGCGGTGACGCGTGGCGTTCGGGCTTCCACGAGGTCTACCGGCGCCCGGCGGCGGGTGACGGCGGCATCGAGGCGGCGCTGCATGCAGTGGCGGATCCAGCCGTGCGCGGCGTGGCCGGCGGGGTCATCGACGACCACGAGGATCCGGCTGGCGCGCGCGCGGCCATGGTGGGCGTGTTCGATGCGCCCGATGTCCGCGCGTTGCGGATCTATGCGCTGGGCGACGGCGAGGCGATGTCCGGGATCGAAGTCGCGGCGCTCCGCGACTCCGGCGAGGCGGTGTTCCTGCTGGTCCTGCTGGATTGAGTGCTTGGCGGCGGGGCGCCTGCCGCCACCCCTCGAGCGCGAACGGCCAGGCGAGGCCTGACCGTCCGGGTGCTTGCCGCAGGATGCTTACTGCAACAACGAACGCAGCATCCACGCGTTCTTCTCGTGGATGTTCAGGCGCTGCGTCATCAGGTCCACGGTGGGGTCGTCGCCGGCGCCATCCGCGGTCTTCAGCACCTTGCGCGCGGTCTTGCACACGGCCTCGTTGCCGACCACCAGCTGGCGCACCATCTCGCGCCAGTCGGCGGCGTCGGCCAGGCCCGGCTCTTCCTTGATCGAGCCCAGCCGGATGAACTCCGGGTAGGAGCCCGGCGCGTTGTAGCCCAGCGCGCGCATGCGCTCGGCGATCTCGTCCAGCGCGTTCCACTGCTCGGTGTACTGGCCCTCGAACATCACGTGCAGGCTGTTGAACATCGGGCCCGAGATGTTCCAGTGGAAGTTGTGGGTCTTCAGGTAGAGGGTGAAGGCGTCGGCCAGCATGTGGCCGAGGCCCTCGGAGATCTTGCGGCGGTCGCCGGCCGACAGGCCGATGTCGATGCCGGGCGCGCCGTCGGCGTGCGCGGGCGGGACGGGTTGGGAAGCCTTGGCGGGCTTCGCGGCCGATTTCTTCTTGGTCATGACGATGTCCTCTGGGGGGCTTGCGCCAGAATACGCTCCTGCGGCGTTGCCGTTGGATGAAATCGCGAACATCACCGATCCATGGAACCTATCGAAGCCGATGGCCGCAAGGCCCTGCGCCAGGCCCGGCGCGCCATCGACGGCGCGTCGACCCGCGACCGAGGGCGCCTGCTCGGCCTGTGGACGAAATGGAACGCCAAGCCGGGCGACGCGGCGCTGCGCGATGCTTTCGCCGACAAGCTGCAGGCCTCGGTGGCCGCGCGCGATGCCCGGGCGGCGGCGCTGCCGGCCGCGCGCTTGGACGAGGCGTTGCCGATCGCCGCGCATGCCGACGAGATCGTCGGCCTGGTCCGCGCCCACCAGGTGGTGGTGATCGCCGGCGAAACCGGCAGCGGCAAGACCACCCAGCTGCCCAAGCTGTGCCTGCTGGCGGGACGCGGCGCGGCCGGGATGATCGGCTGCACCCAGCCGCGACGGATCGCCGCGCGCTCGGTCGCGCGCCGCGTGGCCGAGGAGCTGCAGGTGCCGATCGGCGGGGCGGTCGGCTACCAAGTGCGCTTCAACGATGCCGTCGGCGACGCCACCGCGGTCAAGTTCATGACCGACGGCATCCTGCTCGCGGAGATCCAGGCCGATCGCTGGCTGTCGAAGTACGACACCCTAATCATCGACGAGGCGCACGAGCGCAGCCTCAACATCGACTTCCTGCTCGGCTACCTCAAGCAGCTGCTGCCGCGCCGGCCCGACCTGAAGCTGGTGGTGACCTCGGCGACCATCGACACCGCCCGCTTCGCCGCCCACTTCGGCGGCGCGCCGGTCGTCGACGTGGAGGGCCGCGGCTACCCGGTCGAGGTGCGCTACCGCCCGCTCGAGGGCGAGGCCGAAGAGGACGGCGGGCAGCGCACGCTCGTGGACGGCATCGTCGCCGCGTGTGATGAAATCCAGAAGGACAAGGGCATCGGTGACACCCTCGTGTTCCTGCCGGGCGAGCGCGAGATCCGCGATGTCCACCAGGCGCTGGAACGGCGCAAGTACCGCCATACCGAGGTGCTGCCGCTGTACGCGCGGCTGTCGGCGAAGGATCAGGACCGGGTGTTCCATCCGGGTCCGCAGCGCCGCATCGTGCTGGCGACCAACGTGGCGGAAACCTCGCTGACGGTGCCGCGCATCCACTACGTCGTCGATCCCGGCGTGGCCCGGGTCAAGCGCTACAGCCCGCGGCAGAAGCTGGACCGGCTGCACATCGAGGCGGTGTCGCAGGCCAGCGCCAACCAGCGCGCCGGTCGTTGCGGCCGCATCGCGCCGGGCACCTGTATCCGCCTGTATTCGGAAGCCGATTTCGCCGCGCGCGCCGCGTTCACCGACCCGGAGATCCGCCGCGCGGCGCTGGCCGGGGTGATCCTGCGGATGCTGTCGCTGGGGCTGGGCAATATCGAAGGCCGTGTTTCGGCTTCGCCGAAACGCGCAAGTTCGCATCGGCCATCGGACGATGCGAACGTTATCGAAAATTTCCCGTTCCTCGAACCGCCTGACCCGCGTGCGATCGCCGACGGCTGGCAGCAGTTGAACGAACTCGGCGCGATCGATGCCGACCGCAAGCTCACCGCCATCGGTCGCACGATGGCGAAGCTGCCGGTCGACGTGAAGCTGGCACGCATGCTGGTGGCCGCACACGCGCACGGCGTGCTGCGCGAGATGCTGGTGATCGCCAGCTTCCTCGGCATCCAGGACCCGCGCGAACGCCCGGCCGACGCGCGCGCCGCCGCCGATGCCGCGCATGCGCAGTTCGCCGACGCGAAATCCGAATTCGTCGGCATCCTCAAGCTGTGGGACGGCTACCGCAGCGCGCACGAGGAACTGACCCAGTCCCAGCTGCGCAAATGGGCCGACAAGCACTTCCTCGGGTTCCTGCGCCTGCGCGAATGGTGGGAACTGCACCGGCAGCTGAAGCTGCAGTGCGAGGAGCTGTGGCCGGCGGCGGAAAGGGGAGCAGGTGCACTTTCCGCCCTTGCTGCACAGGGTGAGGAGGCAAGCGGGCAGTCCTACGCGGCGCTCCACCGCGCGCTGATCGCCGGCCTGCCCACGCAGCTGGGCCATCGCGGTAGCGATGGTGATCGAAAGGCAGGGGGCCTCTACGACGGTCCCCGCGGCCGCAAGTTCCAGCTGTTCCCGGGTTCGAAGCTGGCCAGCAAGCCGCCGCCGTGGCTGCTGTCGGCCACGCTGCTGGACACCGAGAAGGTCTGGGCGATCACCAACGCCGCCATCGAGCCGGACTGGGCGATCGCCGAGCTGCCGCATCTGCTGGCGCGCCGCCACCACGATCCGCACTGGTCGCGTGCGCAGGGCCGCGTGCTGGGCAGCGAGCAGATCAGCCTGTTCGGGCTGGTGCTGGCGCCGAAGAAGCCGGTGCATTACGGCGCGCTGTTCCCCGAGGAGAGTCGCGGGATCTTCGTGCGCGAGGCCCTGCTCACCGGCGAGATCAACACGCGCAGTGCGTTCCTGCCCCGCAACCTGCGCACGTTGGAACTGGCGCAGCAGGAGGAGGCCAAGCAGCGCCGGGTCGGCCTGGTGGTGGACGAGGACTGGCAGGCGCGCTGGTACCTGGACCGGCTGCCGCCGCACGTGCACAACGCGCAGGCGCTGGACGCCTGGTTCGGCAAGTTGTCGAAGGACGAGAAGGCCGCGCTGGAGTGGTCGCGCGACGACCTGCTGGTGGCCGACCAGACCGACGCCGCGCGCTTTCCGGCCTACATCGGCCTCGGTGATGCGCGGCTGGCGGTGCAGTACCGCTTCGAGCCGGGTGCGCCGGACGACGGCATGACGGTGGCGGTGCCGCTGCACCTGCTCAACGCGCTGGATGCCGACCGCCTGTCGTGGCTGGCGCCGGGCTTCGTCGAGGACAAGGCGACCGCGCTGATCAAGTCGCTGCCGAAGGCGCTGCGCCGCAACTTCGTGCCGGCCCCCGATTTCGCGCGTGCCTTCGCGGAAGCCTTCGCGCAGCCGGACGCCGACAGCATCGAGGGCGCGCTGGCGCGCTTCCTGAAGAAGCTCACCGGCGTCGCCGTGGCCACGACCGATTTCGATGCGGCCGCGATCGAGCCGCACCTGCGCGCCAACCTGCGCCTGCTGGACGGCAAGGTAGTGCTGGCCGAATCGCGCGACCTCGACGACCTCCGCGCCCGCTTCGGCGAGCGCGCTGCGCAGGCGTTCGCGCGGCATGCGGCGCAAGGCATGGCGCAGGCCGGCTTGACCGTGTTCCCCGACGCGCGGATCCCGGTGTCGGTGCCCGGCGCCGGCGGGCTGCCGGCCTATCCCGCCTTGCAGGACGACGGCCACAGCGTCTCGCTGGCCCTGCACGCACAACGCGAGGTCGCCGAACGCCTGCACCCGCAAGGCGTCCGCCGGCTGCTGGCGATCGCGCTGGCGGACAAGCTGAAACAGGCGCGCAAGCAGCTGCCGGTACAACCGAAGATCTCGTTGCTGTACGCGGCCATCGAGTCCGCCGACCCGCGCCGCGATGGCTTGAAGGACGCAGACCGCCTGCGCGCGGACCTCGTCGACGGCGCATTCGATGCGCTGGCCGCCGACGGCCTGCTCGAGGTGCGCGACGCGGAGGCCTTCGCCCAGCGCCGCGACGTCCTCGCCAAGGCGCTGTTCGCCGAAGCCATGCAGCGGTTGCGCCAGGCCGAAGCGATCCTGGGCCTGGTCGCGGAGGCGCGGGCCAAGCTCGAATCCACGCTGATGGGCTGGGCGCGCGGCAACCTCGACGACATGCGTGCGCAACTCGATGCGCTGGTGCCGCCGGGTTTCCTGCGCGACGTTCCGGCCGCGGCGCTCGCCGAGTACCCGCGCTACCTGAAGGCGTTGGCCTTGCGCGGCGAGCGTGCGCAGCGCGACCCGGTCCGCGACCAGGCGCGGATGCTGGAACTGGCGCCGTTCGTCGCCGCGCTGGCGGACGCCGAGCCCGACGACCCGGAGGCGCAGGCGTTGCGCTGGGACCTGGAGGAACTACGGGTCCAGGTGTTCGCGCAGGAGCTCGGCGCGAAGGGCGGGGTGTCGCCGAAGCGGCTGGCGGCGCGGGTGCAGCGCCTGCGCCGGGCGTGATGGCTGGCTGCGCGACCGGCGCGTCGCTACTGTAGGGCCATGTCCCCCGAGACCGCTGCCCCCGACCATGCCGGTGTGCTCGCGCGCTTGCCGGCGGGCGCCTTGCCCGGGCCGCTCGCGGCGCTGTGGCGGGCCCGCGCGGAAGCCGGCGCGCCGATGCGCGACCCACCCGCGGTGCTGGCCGACACCCTGGCGATCCTCGCCTCGCTGAACGCCGACGCGGAAGTGATGGCCGCGACCCTGCTGGATGCGCTGGTCGATGTCGAGGCGATCGCCGCCGAGGCAGGGGTGCCGATTCCCGAGCGCCTGCACGCGATGCTCGAGGGTCAGCGTGCCGCCAGCCGGGTCTGGGCCCTGCACCGCGACCATGGAGGCGGCCGCAACCCGGAAGGCATGCGCCGGCTGCTGCTGGCCCTGGTGCGCGACCTGCGGGTGGTGCCGATCGTGCTGGCGCGGCAGCTCTCGCGGATGCGCGCGTGCGAGCGTTTGCCGTCCTCCGAGCAGCGGGCGCTGGCCCAGCTCACCCGCGACATCCACGCGCCGCTCGCCAACCGGCTCGGCATCTGGCAGCTGAAGTGGGAACTCGAGGACCTCGCGTTCCGGGTGCTGGAGCCGGACACCTACAACGCCATCGCGCGTCTGCTGGACGACAACCGCGCCGGTCGCGAGCGCTACATCGCGGCGGCCCTGGCGCAGCTGCGCGAGGCGCTGGCGGCGCAGGGCATCTCCGGCGACGTCGCCGGGCGACCGAAACACATCTTCAGCATCTGGAAGAAGATGCGCCGCAAGGATGCGCCGATCGGCGAGCTCTACGACCTGCGCGCCTTGCGCGTGCTGGTGGACGACGTCGCCGCCTGCTATGCCACCCTTGGCGTGGTGCATGCGCTGTGGCTGCCGGTGCCGAGCGAGTTCGACGACTACATCGCCCGGCCGAAGCCCAACGGCTACCGCTCGCTGCACACCGCGGTGATCGGCCCCGAGGGCAAGACCCTCGAAGTGCAGATCCGCACCCGCGAGATGCACGCGCAGGCGGAACTCGGCGTGGCCGCGCACTGGCGCTACAAGGAAGGCAGCGCGGCCGGCGGCGCGGCGATGGACAAGCGCATCGCGTGGATGCGCAAGCTGCTGGAGCAGGCCGCCGAGGCCGCCCGCGAGGGCGAGGCCACGCCACTGCAGGGCATGGACGCGGAGCTGGCCGAAGACCGCGTCTATGCGCTGACCCCGAAGGGCGAGGTGGTCGACCTGCCGCAAGGCGGCACCGTGCTCGACTTCGCCTACCAGGTCCACACCATGGTCGGCCACCGCTGCCGTGGGGCGAAGGTGGACGGCCGCATCGTGCCGCTGAACTACCAGCTGCACACCGGCGAGCGCGTGGAGATCCTGACCGGCAAGACCGCGGAACCGCGCCGCGACTGGCTGCAGGCGGGCGCGGGCTTCCTCGCCAGCGGTCGCTCGCGCGACAAGGTGCGCGCCTGGTTCAACAAGCTGGACCGCGCGCGCAACCTGCAGGCAGGCCGGGAGTTGCTGGACCGCGACCTGCGCCGGCTGGGCCTGCTCAACGCCGACCTGGCGCCGGTGCTGGCGCGCTTCAACGCGGCCAGCGTCGACGACCTGCTGGTGCTGGTGGCGCTGGGCGACGTGGGCCCGAACCAGGTCGGGCGCGCCTTGCTCGACCTCGAGCGTGCCGCGCAGGAGCCGGCGCCACCGGCGCCCGCTGCGCTGCCGGCGCGACCGGCCGGCGCTGCGGCACCGGGCCCGGGTGCGGTCACCGTCGAGGGCGTCGACAACCTGCTGGCGCAGGTCGCGCGCTGCTGCCAGCCGTTGCCCGGCGAGCCGATCGTCGGCTACCTCACCCGTGCGCGCGGGGTCAGCGTGCATCGTCCCGACTGCGCGTCGTTCCTCCGGCTGGCCGCGCGCCAGCCGGCGCGCGTGCTGCCGGTCGAATGGGGCAGCCGCCGGCGCGAGCAGGAGGTCGGCATCCGCATCGAGGGCGTCGACCGCAAGTGGCTGCTGAAGGACATCACCACCCTGGTCGCGCAAGTCGGGGTGCATGTCGCCAGCCTGCACGCGGAACCGGTGCGCGGCGGCCATGGCCGGGTGCGCGTGCAGTTGCAGGCGCGCATCGCCGACTTCGGCCAGCTCGGGCAATTGCTCTCGCGACTGGAGGCCTTGCCCGGGATCCAGTCCGCGCGCCGCGCATGATCCCCGGCGAACGCCCGCGTCCCTGGTCGCGCCCGCCACGCGGGTGGGGCTGGGCGGTGGCTGCCGGGGGCGTGCTGGTGGTGACGGCGCTCGCCATCGGCCCGCGCCTCGCCGATTGGTGGTGGCCCGAGTCCGATGCCGCTGCGTTGCGTGCCCGCGCCGAGCGGGCCTTGCAGGACGGACGCTTGTCGATGGCCGACGGCAGCGGCGCGCGCGAGTTGTACGAGGCGGCGCTCGCGCTGCAGCCGGACCAGGTGGAGGCGCGCGAAGGCCTGGCCCGGGTCGCCCGCGCGGCACTGGCCGATGCGCGTGCCAAGGCCGCGGCGGGACAGGCGGCGCAGGCGCGGATCGCGCTGCGGCTGGCGCGCGAACTGCAGGCGCCGCAGGCCGGGATCGACGCGGTCGAGGCAAGCCTGCGCGACGGCGAGGCCGGCCTGGCCGGCGTCGATGCGCTGCTCGATCGCGCCGAGGCGGCGCGTGCGGCCGGGCGCCTGGATGGCGACGATGCGGCGGCGCTGCCGCTGTACCGGCGGGTGCTCGCGCTGTCGCCGCGCAACCAGCGCGCGGTCGAAGGGCGCGAGGATGCGTTGGCCGACTTGCTGCGTCCCGCGCACGCCGCGCTCGTCGCCGGCGACCTCGGCGCAGCGATGGCGGTGGTGCGGCGTGCGGAGGCCTACGATCCGGGCCATGCCGACCTGCCGGTGCTGCGTGCCGGCGTCGCGCGCCTGCTGGAACAGGCGGCCGCGCGGGTGCAGCGTGACGTGCGGGCGGGTCGCCTCGCGCAGGCCGAGGCGGCCTGCCGTCGCCTGCTGGGCAGCGTGCCCGATGTCCTGCCGGCGACGTGCAGTGGTGCCGTGGTCGATGGCCTCCTGGCGCAGGCGCGGCGGCAGGCGGAGGCGGGCGATGCGCGTGCCGTGCGGGTATCGATTGCCCAAGCGGAACGGCTCGCCCCGGAGGATCCACGCCTGCGCGAGGCCCGCCAGCTGTTGCGCAGCGAACATCGGGTGGAAGCCGCGCCCGACCCGGCGCGGATCCGCGACGCGCATGCCTTGCTGGCGACAGCGCGTGCCGCGCAGGCCCGCGGCGACTGGCTCACCCCACCGGGCGACAGCGCCTGGGACGCGTTGCGCGCCGCGCGTGCGCTGGCACCGCGCGATCCCGCCGTGGTCGCGGCATCGCGGGCGATTAGCATGGCCACCCGCGATTGCTTCGAACAGGCCCTGCGCGACAACCGCCTGGGCGAGGCCGGCAACTGCCTGGATGCATGGCGCCAGCTCGATCCCGATGGCAGCCGTCGCGCCGAGGCGCGCCACCGGCTGGCGCAGCGCTGGCTGGCATTCGGCGACGAGCGCCTGCAGGCCGGCGAGGTCACGCGTGCAGTACGCGCGCTGGAGCAGGCGCGCGTGCTGGAGCCGTCGTCGCCGGAACTCGATGCCTTCGCCGCGCGGGTCGAGCGCGCGCGGCAGGCGGTGCCCTAGCGCGCGAGGAAGGTCTCGCGGACCACGTCGCGGGCGGCATCCAGCGAGAAGTGCCGGGCCACGTTGTCGCGGCCGTGGCGCGCCAGCCGCGTCCACAGGTCGGCATCGCCATGCAGGCGCGCGATCGCGGCAGCGAATGCCTCCGCGTCCGCGCCGACCAGCACGTCGTGGCCGTCGACCAGGTGCATGCCTTCCACCGCCGCGGGCGTGCCGACCACCGGCAGGCCATGCGCCATCGCTTCGTTGACCTTGCCCTTGACCCCGGCGCCGTAGCGCAGCGGGGCGACCGCGGCGACGCAGCCGTCCAGCCAGGGTCGCAGGTCCGGCACGTGGCCGTGCACGTGCACGCCATCGATGCCGGCCAGCGCGGCGATCGCGGGCGGCACGTCGCCGCCGATGCAGTGGAAGCCGATCCCGGGCAACGCGGCGCGCACGCGCGGGAACACTGCCTCGACGAACCAGCGCACCGCATCCACGTTCGGCGGGTGGCGGAACCCGCCGACGAACAGCAGGTCGCGGCGCCCTGCGCGGCCGGGTCCGGGCGCGGGCAGGACGTGCAGGTTCGACAGCACGCGCACGCGGGCACCGGGGGCTTCGCGGGCGAGCAGGGCGCGCTCGACGTCGCTGACGACGAAGGTGGCATCGGCCATGCCGATCAACGCGAGTTCGCGCGCGCGGGTGGCATCGGCGGCGCGCAACGCAGCGGCATCGCCGGCGAGTTCGGCGGCGCGGCGTTCGCGCAGGAAATGCAGGTCCACGGTATCGAACAGCAGGCGTGCCTGCGGGGCGTGCCGGCGCAGCAGCGGGAAGACTTCGCTGGCCACGTAGTGACGGCTGACCATCGCGGCGTGGAAGCGCGGGCCGTGCGCGCGCAGCCAGGCCGGGATGCCTGGCGCCCACGGGGCGTGCCAGCATTCGATCCCGAGGGCCTGCAGCGCCTGCGTGTACGCGCCGTCTGCGCTGCGATTGGCAGGCAGGAACACCACGTGCGCCCCTTCGTCGCGCAGCAGGCGCATCAGATTCACCAGGCGCACCGAGCCGGAATCGCGGTCGGGTTGCGGGGTCAGCGCATCGATCAACAGGACCTGCGGGCGGTCGCGATGCAGGCGCGCCGGGGTCGGCAGGGTGCCGGCCGGCAACTGCCGCGCGAGGGCGTCGGCCCATTTCGCGGCGAACACGGCCTGGTTGCGCGCCTGCGCCGCCTTCGGCCCGCTGGCGAGGTCGGTGCCGGCGGTGCCGCCCTCGTCGTGGGCGACCACGGCCGCGGGCTGGAACAGCGTGCGCAGGCCGGCGGCGCGCACCGCGAAGGCAAGGTCGGTGTCTTCGTAATAGGCCGGGGCGTAACGCATGTCGAAACCACCCAGCCGTTCGAACAGGGTCCGCGGCAGCGCGATCGCCGCGCCGCTGAGGTAATCGGCATCGCGCAGGTAGGCGTAACGGCAATCAGCCGGATCCTCGCCACGGCCGTAGTTCCAGCCGGCGCCATCGGCGAACACCACGCCGCCGGCTTCCTGCAGGCGGCCGTCGGGATAGACCAGCTGGGCGCCGACCAGGCCGACATCGGTCTGGGTGTCGAAGGTCCGCAGCAGCGCGTCCAGCCAGCCGGGCTGCGGGACCGTGTCGTTGTTGAGGAACACCAGCCAGTCGCCGCGGGCCAGCGCGGCGCCCTCGTTGCAGGCGGCGATGAAGCCGCCGTTGGTCGCGCGCGCATGCACCCGCACGCCCGCGACCTGCCCCAGCCTGGCCAGGGTGTCGTCCGGCGAGGCATCGTCGACCACGATCACCTCGAACGGCACCGCCGGCGGATGCGCCGCGAGCGCGCGAAGGCAGGCGAGGGTGTGCGGAAACGCCCCGTGCACTGGGATCACCACGCTGGCGCGCGGCTGCCCGGAGGTCGCCAGCGCGAACGGCGCGAACGGGGTGGGTTCGGGGCGCCACAGCACGGTCGTGGGTGCTGGCCGGCGTGCGAACTGCGCCCGCAGCCGGGCCCAGCTGGCGCGCAGGCCACGGGTGCGCAGGCTGGCCCAGCCGCGCCGCCACAGTCCCAGCGCGCGCGCGAGCCAGAAACGCGCGTCGGCGGGGATCGGCATGCGGCGGAACTCCTGCTGAAGGATGGGGCGAACGCCGACGCCGGGCCGTGCGACCCCTGCGCTAGACTCGCCCGCGACGTCCCGCCATTGTCGCATTCCGCGTACAGGCCGCCAGCAGCCCACCCATGCCCCGCATCGAAGACGAAGACGACCTGCACGACGACGAGGAAGGCGAAACCGGCGGCCAACCGGGCTGGCGCCAGCGTCTGCTGACCTGGGGCCTGGCCGGTGCGGCCCTGCTGCTGGGATTCCTGATCCCCTACATGCTGTACCTGAACCACCAAGTCGGCGAGCGCTTCGGCAAGCTGCGCTGGCAGGTTCCGACGCGCGTTTACGCGCGCCCGTTGCTGCTGCGCACCGGGCTGGCGATGGACGCGCAGACCCTGAAGACCGAGTTGGACGCCGCCTCCTACCACGCCGGCGACGGCAAGCGCGCCGGCACCTACGCGCGCAACGGCGGGCGCTGGCACATCGCCAGCCGCGGCTTCGACGACGTCGACGGGCGGATCGCGCCGGCGCGGCTGGAGGTGACGCTGTCCGGTGGCGAAGTGCTCGCCATCCGCGACATCGCCAACCGCCGCGCGTTGCGCAGCGCGCGGCTGGACCCGGCGCGCATCGCCACCCTTTACGGGCAGCAGCAGGAAGAACGCCGGCTGGTGCGCATCGAGGAGGTGCCCGAACTGCTGGTCACCGGCCTGCAGGCGGTCGAGGACCGCGACTTCAACCACCACATGGGCATCGACCTGGGCGGCATGCTGCGCGCGGTCTTCGTCAACGTGAAATCGGGCGGCGACACCCGCCAGGGCGCCAGCACCCTGACCCAGCAGCTGGCCCGCAGCGGCCTGCTCGGCATCGGCAAGGAGCAGACCTACACCCGCAAGTTCAAGGAAATCCTGTTCGCCCTGCTGCTGGAGGCGCGCTACGACAAGCGCACCATCCTCGAGGCCTACCTCAACCAGGTCGACCTGGGGCAGCGCGGCGCGCAGGCGATCCGCGGGGTGGCCGCGGCCTCGGAGTTCTGGTTCGGCCGCGACCTCCGCGACCTGTCGACCGAGCAGGTCGCGCTGCTGATCGGCATGGTCAAGGGGCCGTCCTGGTACAACCCGCGGCGCAACCCCGAGCGCGCCACCGAGCGCCGCAACTTCGTGCTGACGAAGATGCACGAGAGCGGGCTGATCGACGACAAGGAGCTGCAGCGCGCCAGCAAGGCCCCGCTCGGCGTCACCACCAACGCCGGCAACCTGGCCGCCAACCGTTTCCCGGCCTACGTCGACCTGGTGCGCAAGCAGCTGGCGCGCGATTACCCGGCCGATTCGATCTCCGGCGCCGGCTTGTCGGTGATGACCGGGATGTCGCCGGCCGCGCAGGGCTATGCCGAAGGCGCGGTGGTGCGCACCCTGAAGTCGCTGGGCAGCAAGGGCAGGCCGCCGTTGCAGGCCGGGCTGGTGATGACCGACGTGCACAACGGCGACGTGCTGGCGGTGGTCGGCAGCCGCGACGTCACCGAGGCCGGGTTCAACCGTGCGATCGACGCCAGGCGCCCGGTCGGCTCGCTGCTGAAGCCGTTCGTGTACCTGCTGGCGCTGGCGCAGCCGGACAAGTGGTCGCTGGCCAGCACCATCAGCGACGGACCGATCTCGGTCAGCCTGGGCCGCGCGCGGACGTGGAAGCCCGGCAATTCCGACGGACGCAGCCACGGCACGGTGCGCCTGCAGGACGCGCTGGCGCAGAGCTACAACCAGGCCACGGTGCGGCTGGGCATGGAGGTCGAGCCGAAGCGGCTGGCGGACCTGATCCGTACCCTGGCCGGCATCAATTCCGATGGGCAGCCCTCGCTGATCCTCGGCGCGGTCGACCAGAGCCCGTACGCGATGGCGCAGCTCTACCAGTTCCTCGCCGCCGACGGACGCATCCAGCCCCTGCATGCGGTGCGCGGCGTGCTCGACTCGCGCGGCCGCGCGATCAAGCGCTACGACGCGGCGCCGCCGCCGGCGCAACGCGGCGATGCGGTGGCGGCCCGGCTGGTCGGCACCGCGCTGCAGTACGCGGTGAGCTCCGGCACCGGGCGGCCGCTGGTGCGCGACGGCCTCGGGCGGTTGTCCGCCGCCGGCAAGACCGGCACCAGCAACGACAGCCGCGACAGCTGGTTTGCCGGCTACACCGGCGACCACCTGGCGGTGGTCTGGGTCGGCAACGACCAGAACCAGCCTACCGGCCTGTACGGCGCAACCGGCGGCATGCGGGTGTGGTCGGACACCTTCGCGCGGATGCCGAGCGCGCCGTTGCGCTTGTCCGGCGATGGCCTGGACTGGCAGTGGGTCGCCGACGGCCACAGCACCGACGCTGGTTGCCCCGGCGCGCGCCGCTTCGCCTTCGTCGCCGGCTACGCGCCGAGCTACCAGGCCTGCGCCTTCGCGCCTCCGCCGGCGCTGGACGAGTTCGGCAATCCGATCGCGCCGCCGGAGGAAGGCGAAAGCGCGCTCGAACGTGCCGGCCAGGCGATCCGCGACTGGTTCGGCGGCGGCGACCCGGCCAAGCAGGCGCCGCCCGAGCCGGTTCCCGAACCGGCGCGCTGACCGCGATGGCAGGACCCGCCTCCCGCCTCGCCGCGGGCGTCCGCGACGCCTTGTCGGCAGAGGCCGCGCTCGCCGCGCGCATCCCCGGCTTCGTCGCGCGTCCCGCGCAACAGCGGCTGGCGATGGCGATCGCCGATGCCTTCGAGCACCGCGACGCCCTGCTCGCCGAGGCCGGCACCGGCACCGGCAAGACCTTCGCCTACCTGGTGCCGGCCTTGCTCTCGGGCATGAAGACGATCGTCAGCACCGGCACCCGCGCCCTGCAGGACCAGCTCTACCTGCGCGACCTGCCGCGGGTGCGCGACGCGCTGGGCACCGGGCTCAAGACCGCGCTGCTGAAGGGGCGCTCGAACTACCTCTGCCGCTACCGGATGGAGCAGGCGAAGGGGGAGCCGCATCTGTTGAAGGGCGCGTTCGCGTCGCGCGAGATTGCCGCCCAGTTCCAGCGGGTGGTGGCGTGGAGCGGGCGCACCCGCATGGGCGACCTGTCCGAGCTCGATGCCTTGCCCGAGGATTCGCCGCTGCTGCCGCAGGTCACGTCGACCGCCGACAACTGCTTGGGCAGCGAATGCCCGTTCTGGGGCGAGTGCTTCGTGGTCCAGGCGCGCCAGCGCGCGCAGTCGGCGGACCTGGTGGTGGTCAACCACCACCTGCTGCTGGCCGACCTCGCGCTCAAGCAGGAGGGCTTCGGCGAGATCCTGCCGGGCGCGCAGGCATTCGTGGTCGACGAGGCGCACCAGCTGCCGGAGCTGGCTGCGCAGTTCTTCGGCGAAGGGCTGGGCGCGCGGCCGCTGGTGGAACTCGCGCGCGACGTGGTCGGCGAATGCAAGGACGTGCCGGGTGCGTTGGCCAGCGTGCAGGCGCCGGCGTTCGCCCTGGAACAGGCGGCGCGCAGCCTGCGGGCGGCGATGGACGGCTTGCCGGTGCGCGGCACGGCATGGCGCGCGCTGGACGAGGTCGACATCGAGCCCGCGTTCGCGACGCTGTCCGCGGCCCTGCACGGCATGGTCGAGGCACTCGCGCCGCTGCGCGAGGCGGCGCCCGGCTTCGATGCCGCCCACCTGCGCGCGCGCGACCAGCTCAGCCGCTTGCGGCGCTGGCTGGGCGAGCAGGCGGCGGATGCCGCCGATGGCGACGACGATGACGACGCCGGCTTCGACTGCACCGGCGGCGCGAAGAGCGTGCATTGGTACGAGCTGACGCCGAAGGGCTTCCGCCTGCAGCGCACGCCGCTGGACGTGTCCGGGCCGTTGCGCACGCATCGCGAGCAGTCGCGCGCGGCCTGGGTGTTCACCTCGGCGACGTTGGCGGTGGCCGGGCGCTTCGACCATGTCGCCCAGCGCCTGGGCATCGAGCACGCCGCGGAATTGATCGAACCCAGTCCGTTCGACTGGGACCGCCAGGCCCTGTGCTACCTGCCGCCGCGGATGCCGGAACCCGCCGCGCGCGAGTTCGGCGCCGCGGTGCTGGAGGCGGTGCGCCCGGTGCTGGAGGCCTCCGCCGGCCGCGCCTTCCTGCTGTTCGCCTCGCATCGCGCCCTGCGCGAGGCCGCCGAGGCGCTGCGCGACGGGCCCTGGCCGCTGTTCGTGCAGGGAACCGAGCCGCGCCACGTGCTGCTGCAGCGCTTCCGCGAGTCCGGCAACGGGGTGCTGCTGGGCACCGCCAGTTTCCGCGAGGGCGTCGATGTCGCCGGCGATGCGCTGTCGGTGGTGGTGATCGACAAGCTGCCGTTCGCGGCGCCCGACGACCCGGTGTTCGAGGCGCGCCTGGACGCGATCCGCCGCGCCGGCGGCAATCCGTTCCGCGACGAACAACTGCCGCAGGCGGTGATCGCGCTGAAGCAGGGCGCCGGCCGCCTGATCCGCACCGAGACCGACCGCGGGGTGCTGGTGCTGTGCGACCCGCGGCTGACCCAGAAGACCTACGGCCGCGTGTTCCTCGATTCGCTGCCGCCGCTGCCCACCACCCGCGACCTCGCCGACGTGCAGGCGTTCTTTTCGGCACAATCCGGGCCACACCCGATGCCCGCGGGAGGGCACCCATGAGCGACACGCCACGCGTCCACGGAATCGGCGGGATCTTCTTCAAGGCCAACGACCCGCAGGCGCTGGCCGACTGGTATGGCCGCCACCTGGGGCTGGACGTGCCGACCGGCTGGGCCGGCGCGCTGCTGCCCTGGAAGCGCGCGGACACCGGCGCGGATGCGCTGACCGTGTGGTCGCCGTTCGCCGCCGACACCCGCTACTTCGAACCCGGCGACAAGCCCTACATGCTGAACTTCCGCGTCGACGACCTCGACGCGATGCTGGCGTCGCTGCGTGCCGCCGGTTGCACGGTGCTGGATCGCTACGACGAGACCGAGCAGGGCAAGTTCGGCTACGTGCAGGATCCGGAGGGCGCGGTGGTCGAGTTGTGGCAGCCGGCCGCCGACGACGCCGGATGAAGCTGCTCGCGTTCGAGACCGCGACCGAGGCCTGTTCGGTCGCCGTGTACGCCGATGGTGCCGTGCTGGAGCGCTTCGAGGTTGCGCCGCGCCGCCATGCGGAACTGGCCTTGCCCTGGGCGGAGGCGGTGCTGGCCGAGGCCGGCATCGCCCGCAGCGCGCTGGATGCGATCGCGGTCGGCCGTGGCCCGGGCGCGTTCACCGGCGTGCGCCTGGCGATCGCGATCGCGCAGGGGATCGCGCTGGGACTGGATCGCCCGCTGCTGCCGGTGTCCACCCTCGCCGCGCTGGCGATGCGCGCGCCGGGCGATGGCGACGTGCTCGCCGCGATCGACGCGCGCATGGGCGAGGTCTACGTCGCCGCGTTCCGTCGCTCGGGCGATGCCGTCGACGCCTGCAGCGACGAACGCGTGGTCGCACCCGCCGCCTGCGTGCTGCCCGCCGGGACGGGCTGGCAGGGCGTCGGCACCGGCTTCGCGGCCGCCGACGGCCTGCTGCAGGCGCGGATGGGCGATCGCCTCGTTGCGGTCGATGCGGCTGCGCTGCCGCATGCCGCCGATGTCGCCCGCCTGGGCGCGCGGCTGTTGGCGGAGGGGCACGCGGTCGCCCCGGAACGCGTCGAACCCGCCTACCTGCGCGACAACGTCGCCCAGACCATCTCCGAGCGCGAGGCGTTGCGCGCAGCGTCGGGGTGAGCGGTATCGCGCGGCACCACTTGCGCGGACCGTGATCCAGTGCAGCGCGCCTGTCATGTCGGGTCGATATCGTGCGGCTGGGCATTCCAAGGACGCGACTCCCCATGGCTTATCGTCACGGCATCCTGCTCGTGCTGCTGGCGACCGCGCCGGCATTGGCCGACGATGCGCAATTCCTGGGGCATGCCATCGAAACGGACGGCGCTGCCGACGCCCGGCAGGTGCTGCGTGCGAAGGGGACGCGCTATGCCATTCCCGGCATGCCCGCGCAGATCGTGCGCAAGGCGCAAGTCTGCCTGGCGAGGCCGGACAGCCAGGCGGGCATCGTCTCGGTGGATGCCGAGGGCGGGCGGCTGGTCGCGATCAGCCGGGTCGAGTTCCGCGACGCGGCGGGGAGCGGCCTGGCCAAGGGACGCCTCGCGCTGGAGGCGGGCGATGGGGGGTTCCAGGTCGTGTTGGGCAACCTCGGGATCCGGCAGGGCGCTGCGGATGCGAACGGCGACGAGGTGTTCCAGCCCTTGGCGATGCGCCCGGATTCCGGATGGGAACCGGCGCTGGCCGCGCTGATCGGCGTCGAACAGGCGCTGGTCGACTGCATGTTCCTGTGAGCGGTCGCTAGCGATCCAGGAGTTCGCCGCCCGGCAGGAACTGCCAGGTGCGCGTCACGTGCAGGACATCGGGGTCCTCGCGCGTCTTCGGCAGGGGTTCGAACGGCGCGGACAGTTGCACGATCCGGATCGCCGCGTTGTCCAGCATCGGGATGTTGCTGGACTGGATGATGCGGGTGCTCTCGACGGAGCCGTCGCGGCGCACGCCGACGCTGATCACCACCAGTCCGCCGATCCGGCGCCGGCGCGCCTCGTCCGGGTAGTTGAGGTTGCCGACCCGCTCCACCCGGTCGACCCAGCCGCGCAGGTACTGCGCCCAGGCGTACTCCTTGGTGCTGGCGGACACGAACTTGCGCTTCGGGCGCTTGGCGTATTGCTGCGAGCGCAGCTGGATCTCCGCCGCGAGCCGTGCCATCTCGATGTCGCGCGCGATCTTCTCCTGGCCGGGCGGCAACGGTGCCGGCGCCACGTCGGGCGTGGGCTGTGCCGTCGGGACCGTCTCCTCGGCGCGGATCGACGAGATCACCCGGGCATCCGGTGGCGGGCTGGGCGCCGGGGTCTGCGCGCGCAGCGGCCGGGGCGCCAGGCCATCCTCCGGTTGCGGCAGCGGACCGGCCTGTGGCGCGGTGGGGCGGGTGCTGCGGTCGTGCTCGCCGCCGCCCTGGTTGTTGGCCTGGGCCAGGAAATCGGCCTGCGCCGGCGTCAGTTCGGTGCGGGTCTGCGACAGGATCACGTCCAGGGTCGGCACCATCGGCGCCGCGTCCTCCGCGGCAAAGCCGATCCCGAGCACCAGCATCGCGTGCACCAGCGCCGACAGCACCAAGGTGGCGCCGAGCCGGGAGGACTCGCCGATCGCCGGCGGTGCCGGGAGCGCGGATGCAGCCTCGGCCTGCATGCGCCTATGCGCCCGCCAGCCCCGCCTCGATGCGGTCGAACAGGGTGCCGGCGATGTTCAACCCGAACTGGGCATCGAGCTCGCGGATGCAGGTCGGGCTGGTGACGTTGACCTCGGTCAGCCAGTCGCCGATGACATCCAGGCCGACGAATCGCATGCCGCGGCGGCGCATTTCCGGCCCCACCTGGGCCGCGATCCAGCGGTCGCGTTCGGTCAGCGGCCGGCCTTCGCCGCGGCCGCCGGCGGCGAGGTTGCCGCGGAACTCGTCCCCTTGCGGGATGCGCGCCAGGCAGTAGTCCACCGGTTCGCCATCGACCAGCAGGATGCGCTTGTCGCCATCGGTGATCTCCGGCAGGTAGCGCTGCGCCATGGCGAGGTGCCGGCCACCGGCGGTCAGCGTCTCGAGGATCACGTTGAGGTTCGCCTCGCCGGCGCGTGCGCGGAAGATCGAGCGCCCTCCCATCCCGTCCAGCGGCTTCAGCACCGCGTCGCCGTGCTCGCCGACGAAGGCCTTGAGCGCGGCGGCGTCGCGGCTGACCAGCGTGGACGGGCAGCATTGCGGGAACAGCAGCGCGGCCAGTTTCTCGTTGAAGTCGCGCAGGCCCTGCGGATCGTTCGCCACCAGCGCACCTTGCCGCTGGGCCATGCCCAGCAATTGGGTGTCGTGCAGGTAATCCGCGTCGACCGGGGGGTCCTTCCGCATCAGGACGACCTGGCCGGGCCCGAAGGCGATTTGAGACCAATCGCCCAATTCGAAGAACTCGTGGGTGTCGTCGCGCACCCCCAGCGGCGCCACCCGGGCCACCGCCAGCGCGCCGGCGACGGCCAGCCCGCCCGGCTTGACGTAGTGCAGCCGGTGCCCCCTGCGCTGCGCCTCGAGCAACATCGCAAACGTCGAATCCTTGGCGGTCTTGATGGTTCCGATCGGATCCATGACCACGATCACGTCGAGCGGTTTCACGGCGGGCGAGCGCTCAGCAGGGGTGGCCCCGCATGTTACCAGCGGCCGCGAGGCGCCCGGCTGGCGCCATGTCGCGGCGCTTGACAGTGCACGTCGAGGCTGGGATATAAGCGGTCTGCCCAGCGGCCATCCGCCGTGGCTGGTACGTGCGGGCGAAGGGGATTGCATGTCGCAACAGAACGGACAGGACATCAGCCTCAAGGGCTTGAGGGTGATGGTCATCGATGACTCCAAGACCATCCGGCGCACGGCGGAAACGCTGCTTGCGCGCGAGGGCTGCGAGGTCGTCACCGCCACGGACGGTTTCGAGGCGTTGTCCAAGATCGCGGACCATCATCCGCAGATCATCTTCGTCGACATCATGATGCCGAGGCTCGACGGCTATCAGACCTGCGCACTGATCAAGAACAACCAGACCTTCAAATCTGTGCCGGTCATCATGCTTTCGTCGAAAGACGGTTTGTTCGACAAGGCCCGGGGACGTATCGTCGGGTCCGAGCAGTACCTGACGAAGCCGTTCACGCGGGAAGAACTGCTCGGAGCGATTCGGACGTACGTCAACGCCTGACCGGGGGGTAGGGCACGCATGGCACGCATTCTGCTGATCGAGGATTCGCCGACCGAAGCGGCGGTAATGGTCCAGTTGCTGGAGCGCAACGGCCACCAGGTCACCACCTCGGGCAACGCCGAGGACGGCATCGCCAGTTGCAAGCGCGACAAGCCCGACCTCGTCCTGATGGACGTCGTCCTGCCCGGCATGAACGGGTTCCAGGCCACCCGCGCGCTATCGCGCGACGCCGAGACCAGCCACATCCCGGTCCTGATCGTGAGCACCAAGGGGCTGGATACCGACCGCGTCTGGGGCCTGCGGCAGGGTGCGAAGGACTACATCGTCAAGCCGCCGCGCGAACAGGACCTGGTCGCGCGCATCAACGCACTGGTCGGGCACTGACGCGATGGCCAAGCGCGGCAAGAACAAGCACAAGTCCGCCAAGTCGCTGCCTGCGCAGGCGGAGCAGCCGGCCGTGGAGCTTGCAGCGGCCGCCGACGAAGCAGCCGCGGCGGTCGAACCGGTCGCGGACGTTGGGCCTGGGGCAGAGATCGAGCCGGCTGCAACGCCGGCCGCAAGCGAGCCCACGGCGGATGTCCGGCCCTCGAAGCGCGTGCGCGAGGTGCCCCGGCGCGCACGCGACGCGCGTTCGCCCTTCCTGGTCTTGGCCGACTACGAACAACGCAGCCTGGCCCACGTGGCGGGCCTGCCCGAGCAGCTTGATGCGCCCGGCCTCTGGCGCGGCGTGGCCTACCGGGTCGGCGCGCACCGGCTGGCCTCGGGTTTCGACGAGGTGGTCGAGATCCTGTCGATGCCGGCGGTGACGCCGATCCCCGGCGCCGAGTCGTGGATGCTGGGCGTCGCCAACGTGCGCGGCACCCTGCTGCCGGTGGTCGACCTCAAGCAGTTCCTCGAGGGCGAGCGCACGGTCATCCACGAGAGCCAGCGCGTCCTGGTCGTCCGCCAGTCGGGCGGCGATGTCGCGGTGACGATCGACGAATTGTTCGGCCAGCGCAGCTTCGTCGAGGCGCAGGGCGTCGACCTCGATGGCGTGGCGGATGGCCGTTACGCGCATTTCATCGATCGTGCCTACCGCGTGAACGACCAGGCCTGGGGCGTTTTCAGCCTCGAGCGCCTGACCCGCACCCCCGAATTCCGCCAAGCCGCCGCGTGATCCGCGGCCAACTCCGCAAGCCTGAGGTCGCAACATGAGCACTCTGATGGATTCCGTCGCCGGCAAGGGCCGCAACCTCAGCACCAATGCGTGGATCGCGCTGCTGGTGGGGTCGCTGGTGGTGTTCGCGGGCAATACCCTGTATGCCACGACCAAGGCATCGCGACTCGGTAGCGCCAGCACCGCGGCCTCGCGCCTGCAGCTGAATTCCCAGCGCCTCGCGAACCAGGGGCGCGAAGCGATCGGTGGCGATGCCTCGGCATTCGAAGCGTTCAAGGCGACGAAGGCGGAAGTCGACGCGGACATCAAGACCCTCAACGAACGCTTCGGCGACGAAGTGGGCGTGTCCGGGCCGATCCGCACCGTCAGCGCCACGTGGGATCCGCTGTCCAAGCGCGCCGACGAGGTCACCGGTTCGCAGCAGGCCGTGCTCGGGCTCGCAGGCAAGGCCGACAGCTTCACCGCCAAGGTGCCCCAGTTGCAGGCGCAGTTGAACGAAGTCGTCCGCGGCCTGGCCACGGGTGGCGCCGGCTCCGGCCAGGTGTTCACCGCGCTGCAGCAGGTGGTGACCTCGGCGGCCATGGCCCGCCGCATCGCCGAATTGCGGGCGGGTGGTTCCGGTGCGCAGGTCGCGGCCGGCGCGCTGGGCCGCGACGCCGCGGTGTTCGATCGTTCGATGAACGCGCTGCGCAATGGCGGCGCCGACATCACCAAGGTCACCGCCGCCGGCGCGGTCGGTCCGCTGAACCAGGCCTTCACGCTCTGGCAGGGCATGAAGACGGACCTGAACGCGATCGTGGCCAGCTCGGGCAACCTGATCAAGGCGCAAAGTTCCGCCGAAGCGCTCGCGACCGGTTCCGACAAGTTGCTGTCGGACAGCGAGAACCTGTTCGCGGCGTTCACCTCCTTCGGTTCGTTGAAGGACACCAGCGTCATCGGTGGCGTCTGGGTGAGCATCCTGTCCGGCCTGCTGGCCCTGGCCGCCCTGGCCGGCCTGATCTGGTCGCTGGGGCGTGCCAACCGGCTGCGCTACCAGACCACCAAGGAGCTCAACGACCGCAACCAGGAGGCGATCATGCGCCTGCTGGACGAGATGGGCTCGCTCGCGGAAGGCGACCTGACCGTGAAGGCGACCGTGACCGAGGACATGACCGGCGCGATCGCGGACTCGATCAACTTCGCGGTCGAGCAGCTGCGTACCCTGGTGGCCACGATCAACGACACCTCGGTGCAGGTCTCCGCCAGCGCGCAGGAAACCCAGGCCACCGCCATGCAGCTGGCCGATGCCGCCGAGCACCAGGCGCAGGAGATCAACTCCGCGACCGACCGCATCAACGAGATCGCGACCAGCATTAACGAGGTGTCCCGCAGTTCGGCGGACTCCGCGGAAGTGGCGCGGCGTTCGGTGCAGATCGCGACCAACGGCGCCGGCGTCGTGCGGCAGACGATCGCCGGCATGGACAGCATCCGCGACCAGATCCAGGAGACCTCCAAGCGCATCAAGCGACTGGGCGAGAGCTCGCAGGAAATCGGTTCGATCGTGGAACTGATCAACGACATCTCCGAGCAGACCAACATCCTGGCGCTGAACGCGGCCATCCAGGCGGCCTCGGCCGGCGAGGCGGGCCGCGGGTTCGCGGTGGTGGCCGACGAAGTGCAACGACTCGCGGAGCGCTCGTCGAACGCGACCAAGCGCATCGAATCGCTGGTCCAGACCATTCAGGCCGACACCAACGAGGCGGTCAGCTCGATGGAACAGACGACCTCGGAAGTGGTCGCGGGTGCGCGCCTCGCCGAGGACGCGGGTACCGCGCTGGGTGAGATCGAAAAGGTGTCGGCGGACCTGTCGAACCTGATTGAAGGGATCTCGGTGTCGGCGGCGCAGCAGTCGCATGCCGCGACCGACATCACCCAGACCATGAACACGATCCAGTCGATCACCGCGCAGACGTCGCAGGGCGCCAGCCAGACCGCCGAATCGATCGGCAACCTCGCGCAGCTCGCCGCCGACCTGCGTCGTTCGGTCGCCGACTTCAAGCTGCCGGCCTGACGGAAAGGTAGCCCCGGCATGAACGGCCCCGTCCACCAGGCTCGCCCCGACCGTGCGCGGGGCCATAGCGGAGCGTCCCGATGACGACGGCGTTGCGTGATGCCATCGACCACACCGCGCTCGGATGGGTGAAGCCCGAGATCGACGAGACCCTGCGCCAGGCGCGGATCGAGATCGAAGCCCACCTCGAGGATGCCGCCGATGGCGCGTCCATGCGTGCTTGCGCCGACCACCTGCACCAGGTGCTGGGTACCCTGCGCATGCTCGAATTGCAGGCGCCGGCGATGGTCGCCGACGAGATGGAGCAGCTCGCGCGTGCGCTGGCTGCCGGCGGAGCCGAGGCGCGCGAGGAAGGTTGCGCCGCGCTGATGCGCGGCATCGTGCAGCTTCCCGATTACCTGGAACGGCTGCAGGGCGGCCATCGCGACATCCCGATCGTGCTGCTGCCCCTGCTGAACGAGCTGCGCAACGCGCGCGGGGTCGAAGCGCTGGCGCAGGAGGCACTGCCGAGCCTGCTGGTCGAACCGACCGAGGCAGAACTGGAGCATGCCCGCGGAAGCCTGGCGGGTCGCAACCGCGCGCTGCTGGATACCGTGGCCGCTGCGCTCAAGGAAGACCTGCTCCGGGTCAAGGATGCGCTGGACCTGCAACTGCGCGCGGGCTTGACCGACGTTGCAGGCCTGCAACCGCAGGCCGATGCGCTCGAGCGCATCGGCGAGACCTTGGGCATGGTGGGCCTGGACGCGGCGCGCGGCGTCGTGCTGGAGCAGCGGCGGGTGGTGCGGGACATCGCCACCGGCGTGCGGCCGCCCAGCGAAGACGCGCTGTTGGAGGTTGCGGGCGCCCTGATCCAGATCGATCACTCGCTTGACGACCAGGTTTCGCGTCTCGGCCAAGGTCCCGCGGAGGGCGGCGAGGACCAACTCGCGTTGGAGTCGCGCAAGGTCATGGGCGCGCTCTCGCGCGAGGCCGCCGCGAACTTCACTGAGGTCCGCAACGCCTTCGTGGCCTTCGTCGAGACCAACTGGGACCACGCGAGCCTGGACCCGGTGCCGCGCCTCCTCGCCGAGGTCGCCGGTGCCATGCGCATCCTGCAATTGCCGGAGCCGGCCGGGTACCTGGAGGCACTCAGACGCTACAGCCAGGCGGAATTGCTGGAGAAACGGCAGGTCCCGGGTGGTCGCGAGCTCGACACCCTGGCCGAAGCCCTCGCGGGGATGGAGTACTACCTGGAGTCCTTGCGCGATCCGCTCGGGCAACGCCTGGACCTGCTGGATCGTGCCCGCGCCAGCATCGAGGGACTCGGGTATTGGCCGCTCGACGATGATGGCCAGGCGCCGGCGGACCATGGGGCCGAGGCCGAACCGGCCATGCCTGCAGTGCCAGAAGTGTCCGCGCAGCCCACCGTCGAACCCACGGCTGCGGTCGTGGTGACCGCGCAGTCGGGGACGCCGGCGCTGAGCGCCGGATTCGATGCCGCGGGCGACGAGATCGACGACGAGATCCGCGAGATCTTCCTCGAGGAGTTCCAGGAGGAGATCGCCAACCTCGACGAGCTCCTGCCCGTCTGGCGCCGCGGTCCGGACGACCTGGAACAGTTGCGCCCGATCCGGCGTGTCTTCCATACCCTCAAGGGCAGCGGCCGCCTGGTCGGCGCGAAGACCCTCGGCGAGTTCAGTTGGCATGTCGAGAACATGCTCAACCGCGTGCTCGACGGCTCGCGTTCCGCGAGCCCCGCCGTCGTCGCGTTCGTGTCGCAGGTGCGGGACGTGTTGCCGCAACTGCATGCGGCCCTGCGCGGGGAGACGAGCCTGTCGGTGGACCTTGCCGCGATGGAGGGCGTGGCAGATCGCCTCGGCGCTGGCGAGGAAGTCTTGCTGGATGTCGCGCCCACTCGCGAACCGTCGGTGCCATCGACCGAGTTCGAAGCAGCGCTGCCGGGCGATGCAGCCGGCGATACCACCACGGTTCGGGTGGATCCGGTCTTGCTGGAGATCCTCGGTACCGAGGTCGGCGGTCACCTGGAAACCATCGATGCGTGGCTCGCCACAGCGCGCGATGGCGACGCGGCGGTCAACGATGGCCTGCTGCGCGCGATCCATACGCTGAACGGCGCGTTCGCGATGACCGAGGTGCCCTCCGTCACGGCATTCACGGCGCCTGCGGAAACCTACGTGAAGCGGTTGCTCGCCGCGCGCGCACCGGCCGATGGCGTCGGCGTTGCGGCACTCGGGGAGATGGCCGAGGCGATCCGTGCGTCGACCCACGCATTGCAGGCAACACCTGATCGAGTGCCGGTGTATGCCGGCCTGGCGGCGAGCATCGCCGCGCTGCGGGATACCCTGCCGGAGGCAAGCCTCCCGTTCGTGGTGGACACGACCGATGCAGCCGACGAGGCCGCCGAAGCGGCGCGCCTGGAGGCCGAGCGCGTGGCCGCCGAACAGGCCGAAGCCGAACGCTTGGCTGCGGAAGCCGCTGCGCAGGCTGCGGCGGAAGAAGAAGCGGCGCGCCTGGACGCCGAGCGCGTGGCCGCCGAACAAGCCGAAAGCGAGCGCCTGGCTGCGGAAGCGGCAGCGCAGGCTGCGGCGGAAGAAGAAGCGGCCCGTCTGGAAGCCGAGCGCGTCGCCGCCGAGCAGGCCGAAGCCGAACGCCTGGCGGCGGAAGCGGCGGCGCAGGCTGCGGCGGAAGAAGAAGCGGTGCGCCAGGAAGCCGAGCGCGTCGCCGCCGAACAGGCGGAAGCGGAACGTCTGGCTGCGGAAGCAGCCGCGCAGGCTGCGGCGGAAGAAGCGGCGCGCCTGGAAGCCGAGCGCTTCGAAGCCGAGCGCGTGGCCGCCGAACAGGCCGAAGCCGAACGCCTGGCTGCGGAAGCAGCCGTGCAGGCTGCGGCGGAAGAAGCGGCGCGCTTGGAAGCCGAGCGCGTGGCCGCCGAACAGGCCGAAGTCGAGCGCCTGGCTGCGGAAGAAGCCCGCCTGGAGGCCGAGCGAGTGGCCGCGGAGCGCGCCGAGGCCGAACGCCTGGAAGCGGAGCGCATCGCTGCAGCCCGCGCCGAGGCCGAACGCCTGGAAGCGGAGCGCATCGCCGCAGCCCGCGCCGAGGCCGAACGTCTGGAAGCGGAGCGTCGCGCAGCAGAAGCGGCTGCAGCCGCCAAGGCGCGCGAGCAGGCGGCACTGGCGGCGTTGCTGTCCGCGGCGACATCCGCCGAAGATCCGGATCAAGCCCTCGACATGGCCGGCTTGGACGCTGAACTGGTCGACATCTTCGTGGAGGAAGGCGGGGACCTGCTGGACCATTCCGATGGCCTCCTCGCGCAGCTGCGGGAGACGCCGGACGATCGCGAAGCGATGGTGGGGCTGCAGCGCGACTTGCACACGCTGAAGGGCGGTGCGCGCATGGCGGGCATGATGCCCATCGGCGAGCTGGGCCATGCCATGGAGTCCCTGCTCGAGGCCGTGGTGGCCCAGCGCGCCGAGCTCGGCACCGATGGCGTGCCGCTGCTGGAACGTGGTTTCGACCGCTTGCACGGCATGGTGACCCGCGTCGCGGCGCGCCGTGCGGTCGGCATGCCGGTTGGCTTGATCGACGAGTTCAATGCGCGGGCGGAAGCACCGCTGCAGGCCGCCCAGGCGACCCCCAAGGTCGAGCTCAAGCCCTTGTCCGCGCCGATGCTGGTGGAGGGGCTCGGCGAAGACGACGACATCGGCGTGCGGGCGCCCCAGGAACAAGTCCGCATCCGTGCGGACCTGCTCGACCGGCTGGTGAACTACGCGGGCGAGGTCGCGATCTACCGCGCCCGTCTGGAGCAGCAGCTCGCCGCATTCCGCGCCACCGCGCAGGAAATGGAGCGCACCAACATCCGACTGCGCGACCAGCTGCGCCGCCTGGACGCGGAAACGGAAGCGCAGATCATCGCCCGCTACCAGCGCGAGAGCGAAGCCGGCAACGAAGCCTTCGACCCGCTGGAGCTCGACCGCTTCAGCAACCTGCAGCAGCTGTCTCGCGGCCTCGCCGAGTCCGCCGCCGACTTGCAGAGCCTGCACGAGTCGATGGACGACCTGACCCGCCAGTACGAGACCCTGCTGCTGCAGCAGTCGCGGGTGAGCTCGGACCTGCAGGAAGGCCTCATGCGCACGCGCATGCTGCCGTTCGATTCGCTGGTGCCGCGCCTGCGCCGCGTGATCCGCCAGGCCGCCGGCGAAACCGGCAAGCAGGCCCAGCTCAAGCTCGAGGGTGCGCAGGGCGAACTCGATCGCAACGTGCTGGAGCGCATGACCGCGCCGCTGGAGCACATGCTCCGCAATGCAGTGGCGCATGGCCTAGAGGCTCCCGACGCGCGTCGCAAGGCGGGCAAGGGCGAGGAAGGCAGCATCCGCGTGTCGGTGCGGCGCGAAGGCTCCGAAGTGGTCCTGCAGGTCGCCGACGACGGCACCGGCCTGGATCGCCAGGCGATCCGCGCGCGTGCGGTCGAGCGCGGTTTGCTCAAGCCCGACGCGATCCTCGCCGATGCCGACCTCGACGTGCTGATCCTGGAGCCCGGTTTCTCGACGGCCCAGTCCGTCAGCCGGCTGGCCGGGCGCGGTGTCGGCCTCGACGTGGTCGCCAGCGAAGTCCGCCAGCTGGGCGGCTCGCTCGACATCGCGTCCAGCCCGGGCGAGGGCACTACGTTCACCCTGCGCCTGCCGCAGACGCTCGCGGTCACGCAGGCGGTGTTCGTCAAGATCGGCGAGATGCAGTACGCCGTGCCGATCGCGTCCGTGCGCGGCGTCGGCCGCATCTCCCGCGAGGACATGGCCAAGCCCGATGCGAGCTATCGCTACGGCGGCGAAGACTATGCCCTGCACGATCTCGGGACGCTGGTCGGTGGCGCCACGGCGAAGGCCGAGGGCCAGCTCCAGGTGCCGCTGTTGCTGGTGCGCTCGGGCGACCTGCGCGCCGCGGTCGCGGTCGACCAGGTGGTGGGCAACCGCGAGATCGTGGTCAAGCCGGGTGGTCCGCAGCTCGCGTCGGTGCCGGGCATCTTCGGCGCCACCATCATGGGCGATGGCTCGGTCGTGGTGATCCTCGACGTCGCCCCGCTGGTGCGCAGGTCCATCGCGATGCCGCGCGATGCCGTGCCGGTGCGCCAGGCGGTGGAGCAGCGGCGGGTGCCGCTGGTCATGGTGGTCGACGACTCGGTCACCATGCGCAAGGTCACCGGGCGCGTGCTCGAGCGCCACAACTTCGAGGTCGCGACCGCGAAGGATGGCCTCGACGCGCTCGAGCGCATGGCCGACGTGATCCCGGACCTGATGCTGCTCGACATCGAAATGCCGCGCATGGACGGCTACGAGCTGGCGACCGCGATGAAGGGCGACCCGCGGATGCGCGACGTGCCGATCATCATGATCACGTCCCGTACCGGCGACAAGCACCGCGAGCGCGCGTTGCAGCTTGGCGTCGAGCGCTACCTCGGCAAGCCTTACCAGGAGGCCGAGCTCATGCGCAACGTGTTCGAGCTGCTCAAGCTGGAGCGCGTGGGCGACGGTCCCGCGCAATGAAACGCAAGCGCGTCGTCCTGCTCGCGCGCGCCGGGGCCGCGCGCGAGCGCACGCAGGCGGCGATCGTCGATGCCGGCGGCGACGTGGTCGCCTGCCTCGACCCGGGCGAAGCCGACGAGGACGCGGTGCGCGCCGCCGATCCCGGCGTGCTGATGGTGGTGCTGGATCCGGCGGTCGAGCACGCGCTCGAACGCTTCGACGGGATCCTCGGCGATCCCTCGATCGAAGCCATCTTCGAGGATGCCGATGTCGCGATGCGCCGCGAGGGCTGGGAAGCCGCGCGCTGGGCGCGGCACCTCGCCGCCAAGCTGCAGGGCCACGACGACGTGCTGCCGCGGACTGCCGCGCCTCTCGCCACCGATGCCCCCGTGGCCGCGGCCGACGATGATGCGAGGTTCCACGACGAGATCGCCGCGTTGCAATTGCGGGTGGCGGCGATGCCGGCACTGCCGCACGGCAACGAACTGGCCCAGGCGCCTCGCCTGCAGGGCGCAGTCGCGGTGGCGGCCGGCGTTGGCGGCCCGGATGCGGTACGGCAGCTGCTGGGCGGCCTGCCTGGCGATTTCCCGCGCCCGGTGCTGCTGCGCCAGCGGATCGACGGCGGCCAGTACGAGAAGCTGGTGCGGCAAATGCAGCGCGCGGGCAGCCTGCGCGTGGTGTTGGCGCAGCCGGGCGACACGCTGGCCGCAGGGACCGTGCATGTCCTCCCGGACGGCATGGACGTGCACGCCGCGCCTGCCGGCCTGGTCGTCGTGCCCGGCGAAGGGGAGCCCCGTTTCGCCGCGTTACCGCCTGGCGACAGCGCGATCCTCCTGCTGAGTGGCGCGGATCCGATGCTGGTCGAACGCGCGCTGTCCGTGGCCCTCGGTGGCGGACTGGCGCTGGGCCAATCGGCGGAAAATTGCTTCGACCCGGCGGCCAGCCAGGCCTTGGTCGCCCGTGGCGGCCAGGCGGACGGCATTGCCGGCCTCGTCCACCGCCTGCAACAACGTTGGCCTGCCTGAGGTAACCCATGTCCGATTCCGCCCAGATCATCCGCGGGGTGCTGATCCAGGTCGCCGACGCGCGCCTGCTGCTGCCGAACGCGACCATCGCCGAGGTGCTCTCGTTCTCCGAGCCCGACCCGATCGCCGATGCGCCGGACTGGCTGCTCGGCCGCATCCGCTGGCGCGGCTGGCAGCTGCCGCTGGTGGGCTTCTCGCGCTTCACCGGCACCGGCCGCGACGAGGGCGGGCTGGGCAGCAAGGTGATCGTGCTGAAGGCGCTCGGCGGCGACCCCAAGCATCCCTACATCGCGCTGCTGACCCAAGGCTTCCCGCGCCTGGTGACCGTGGCCGAGTCCGCGCTGCAGGCGGTGGACGATGGCGATGAACTCCCCGAGGGCGTGCTCGCGCGCGTGCGCCTGAACGAGGACGAGGCGCTGCTGCCCGACCTCGCCGCGCTGGAGCAGCACGTGACTCACGCGCTGGCGGAAGCGGCCTAGCCGAGGTCCCCGCGCAGGGCTTGCAAGGCCGCGATCGCCGCGATGCCGGCGGTCTCGGTGCGCAGGATCCGCGGCCCGAGCCGCACGCCCTCGTAGCCCGCGGCGTCCAGCTGGCCGCGGTCGCGTGGCGACCATCCGCCCTCGGGGCCGATCGCCAGCGTGCATGCATCGAACGCCTGCCCGCCCAGGGTCGCCAGCGATGCCGCGCCCTGCGGGTCCAGCAGCAGGCCACGGCCTTCGCGCAGCGGCGCCGCCTGCGCCAGCGCCTGCGGCGGAAGCACGTCCGGGACCACGGCGCGACCGCTCTGCTCGCAGGCCGCGACCACCACTTCGCGCCAGTGCGCCAGCCGCTTCTGCGCGCGGGCGGCATCGAGCTTCACCTCGCTGCGCTCGCTGTCCACCGGCAGGATCCGCGCGACGCCCAGCTCGGTCGCCTTCTGCAGGATCCAGTCCATCTTCTCGCCGCGGGCGATGCCCTGCAGCAGGGTGACCCGAAGCGGCGCCTCGTTGTCGACCCGGCGCGCCGACAGCACGTCGGCGCGCGCCTCGCGCTTGCCGGCGGCGACGATGCGCGCCTCGTAGTCGTGGCCGTCGCCATTGAACAGCACGCAGGCATCGCCGGGCTGCAGGCGCAGCACGCGCACCAGGTGTGCGGCGGCATCCTCCGGCAGGACGACCTCGCTTCCCACCGCCAGCGGCATCGCGACATGGCTGCGGGTCAGGCGCATCGGACGGCCTCGGCGAGCGCGGCGGCGGTGGCGTCGGCCATCAGCGCAAGCTGCGCATCATCCACGCAATAGGGCGGCATCCAGTACAGCACGTCGCCGAGCGGGCGCAGCAGCACGCCGGCGTCGAGCGCCGCGCGATACATGCGCAGGCCGCGGCGGCCGGCGATTTCCACCGCATGCCCGTCCTCCGCGGACGCGGCATCCGGATGCAGCTCGATGGCCAGGATCATCCCGGTTTGCCGCACCTCGGCGACCGCTGGGTGGGTGGCGAACGGCGCGGCCAGGGCGGCCATCCTCGCCCCGGTGGCGCGGTTGCGGGCGAGCACATCGTCGCCCTCGAGGATGTCCAGCGAGGCCAGCGCGGCCGCGCAGGCCAGCGGGTTGCCGCTGTAGCTGTGCGAATGCAGGAAGGCGCGGTCGCGCGAGTCGTCGAGGAAGCCGTCGTAGATCGCCTGGGTGGCGAGCACCGCGCACAGCGGCAGGAAGCCGCCGGTGAGGCCCTTCGACAGGCACAGCAGGTCGGGCTGGATGCCGCCGCCCGGGGCCTGCTCACAGGCGAACAGGGTGCCGGTGCGGCCGAAGCCGACCGCGATCTCGTCGGCGATGAGCAGGACGCCGTGGGCGTCGCACAACTCGCGCACGCGGCGCAGGTAGGCGGGATGGTGCATGCGCATGCCGCCGGCGCATTGCACCAGTGGCTCGAGCACCAGCGCGCACACTTCGCCCGGGTGGGTGTCGAGCAGGTCGGCCAGCGCGTCCGCCGCGGCCAGCGCGCGGGCCTCGGCATCGGCGGCATCGGCGGCCCCGAACGCATCCGGCGACGGCGCGAACAGCACGTCCAGCAGCAGCGGGGCGTAGACCCGCCGATACAGCGGGATGTCGCCCACCGACAACGCGCCGAGGGTTTCGCCGTGGTAGCTGCCGGTGAGCGCCACGAAGCGGGTGCGCCGGGTCTCGCCCCGGTTGTGGAACCAGTGGAAGGCCATCTTCAGCGCGACTTCCACGCCGGCCGAGCCGTTGTCCGCGTAGAACACCTTGGCCAGCGGGGCGCGGCCCGGTTCGCGCGGGGCACGCGCCAGCAGGCGTTCGGCCAGCTCGACCGCGGGCGGGTGCGAGAAACCGGCGAGGATCACCTGCTCCAGCGTGCCCGCCTGCCGCGCGATCGCCGCGGCGATGCGCGGTTCCGCGTGGCCGTGCAGGTTGGTCCACCAGCTGCTGACGCCGTCCAGCACCCGGCGGCCGTCGTGGCCGACCAGCCAGGCGCCCTCGCCGCGCGCCGCCGGGAACAGCGGCAGGGCATGCGGGTGCTCGCGCATCTGCGTGCAGGGATGCCACAGCACGGCCAGGTCGCGGGCGCGCCAGCGGTCGGCGGCGGCTATCATGTCGGCATCGTGAAGGCCTTCCATCCCCCCATTATCGCCGCGGGCGGCGCCCGATGAGCCGCCCTTTGCCGATCATCCATCGCGTCACCGAGCACGATGCCGGGCCGTACCGGATGGAGCGGCTCGACCTCGAGTTCAGCAATGGCGAGCGCCGCCTCTACGAACGCCTGCACGGGCGCGGCCACGGCGCGGTCGCGGTGGTGCCGATGCTGGATGCGGACACCGTGCTGCTGGTGCGCGAATACGCCGCCGGCATGCACCGCTACGAACTGGGCTTGGTGAAGGGCCGCATCGACGCCGGCGAAACCCCGGAGCAGGCCGCCAACCGCGAGTTGATGGAGGAGGCCGGCTACGGCGCGCGCGACGTGCGCGTGCTGCGCAACCTCACCCTCGCGCCGACCTACATGAGCCACCAGACCCACGTGGTGCTGGCGCGCGACCTCTACCCGCAGCGCCTGCCCGGCGACGAGCCGGAGGCCCTCGAGCTGGTGCCATGGAAGCTGGCCGACCTCGGCCAGCTGATCCTGCGCGAGGAATTCTCGGAGGGGCGCAGCATCGCCGCGCTGTTCCTGGTGCGCGAGTGGCTGCAGCAGCATGCGCATGGATGAGGCGCTGCGCGAGGGCGTGATCGCGCTTGCCCATCGCGCCGCCGCGCGGATCCTCGCGGTGTACGACAGCGCCGCGTTCGAGGACGAGGCCGCGATCCGGCAGAAGGACGACCGTTCGCCGCTGACCGCCGCCGACCTTGCCTCGCACCGCTGCATCGTCGACGGCCTCGCGGAGCTGACGCCGGGCGTGCCGGTGCTCTCCGAGGAATCGGCGACTGTGGAGATCGCCGCGCGCCGCGGCTGGCAGCGGTTCTGGCTGGTCGATCCGCTGGACGGCACCCGCGAGTTCATCAAGCGCAATGGCGAGTTCACCGTGAACATCGCGCTGGTGGAAGCGGGCGTGGCCGTGTTCGGTGTGATCCAGCAGCCGGTCACTGGCGCCCTGTGGCACGGCGTGCCCGGTGGCGGTGCGTTCCGTCGCACGGAGGGTGGCGACCTCGCGTTGCGCACGCGGGTGCCCGCCGCCCGACCGCTTCGGGTGGCGGCGAGCCGCTCGCATCGCGACGCGCGCACGCAGGCGTTGCTGGACGCCCTGCCGGCGCACGAAACCCTTGCCTGCGGCTCCTCGCTCAAGTTCTGCCGGATCGCCGAGGGCGAGATCGACCTCTACCCGCGCTTCGGCCCGACCAGCGAGTGGGACACCGCGGCCGGCCAGGCCATCCTCGAGGCGGCCGGCGGCGCGGTGCTCGACCCGCGCGGGCGTCCGTTTCGCTACAACCAGCGCGAGGGCCTGCTCAACGGCGATTTCGTCGCCCTGGGCGACCCTGCGCTGCGCGCGGTGCTGCCGGCATGAGCGATCCCCGGGCACACGATCGACGCGACATCGCCGCCCTGCTCGGGATCATGGCGGCGCTGCGCGATCCCGCCGGTGGTTGCCCGTGGGACCTGGAACAGGATTTCGCCAGCATCGCCCCCTACACCATCGAGGAAGCCTACGAGGTCGCCGATGCGATCGACCGCGGCGAGCTGGGCGAGCTGAAGGACGAACTGGGCGACCTGTTGCTTCAGGTCGTCTTCCATGCCCGGATGGCGGAGGAAACCGGCGCGTTCGCCTTCGGCGACGTCGTCGCGGCGATCTGCGACAAGATGGTGCGCCGGCATCCACATGTGTTCGATGCATCGGGCCGCCCGCTCGATCCCGCCGCGCGGGCGGTGGCGGTGGCGGATGCCGAGCAGCAGACCCGCGCCTGGGAGGCGTTGAAGCGCGCCGAACGCGAGGCCAGGGGTGATGCCGATGCGTCCGCGCTGGCCGGCATTTCCCGCGGGCTGCCGGAATGGCAGCGGGCGGTGAAGCTGCAGCACAAGGCGGCCAAGGTCGGCTTCGACTGGCCGGGGCCGGATCCGGTCATCGCCAAGCTGCACGAGGAGATCGAAGAGGTTCGCGCGGAATTCGCGGCGGTGGCGGCAGACCCCGGCGATCCCGCCGCACGCGACCGGCTGGAGGACGAACTGGGCGACCTGTTGTTCGTCTGCGCCAACCTCGCGCGGCACGCGAAGGTGGACGTCGGCGCCGCGCTGCGTCGCGCCAACCTCAAGTTCGAGCGTCGCTTCCGCGCGATGGAAGCGCTGGCCGCCGCCGATGGCGGCCTTGCCGGGCAGTCGCTGGAGGCGCAGGATCGCTACTGGGACTTGGCGAAGGCGGCGGAGAAGGCAGGACGGCGATGAGCGAAGGATTCACCAGCTTCCGCGCGTTCTACCCGTACTACCTCGGCGAGCACCGCGACCGCACCTGCCGGCGCCTGCATTTCGTCGGCACCAGCTTCGCCCTCGGCTTCATCGTGCTGGCGATCGTCCGCGCCGAGCCACGCTGGCTGCTGGCCGCGCTGGCCTCGGGCTATGCCTTTGCCTGGGCGGGCCACTTCTTCTTCGAGAAGAACCGCCCGGCGACGTTCAAGCATCCGTTCTACTCGTTCGCCGGCGACTGGGTGATGTACCGGGACATGCTGCTCGGCAGGATCCCGTTCTAGCCGCCGGCCACGCCCGCGACGCGCCGCCCCGCGTCATTCCAGGAAGATCAGCCAGGCCGCCGCCACGATCAGCGCGAAGCCGGCCCAGTGGTTCCACTTCAGCGGCTGCCCCAGGTACCAGAACGAGAACCCGGCGAACACCAGCAGGGTGATCACTTCCTGCATGCCCTTGAGCTGCGCGGCGCTGTACAGGTTGCTGCCCATCCGGTTGGCCGGGATCATGAACAGGTACTCGAAGAACGCGATCCCCCAACTTGCGAGGATCACCTTCGGCAACGCGACCTCCTTGTGCTTGAGGTGCGCATACCAGGCGAAGGTCATGAAGATGTTGGAGCAGACCAGCAGCAGCGGGGGCAGGAAACGGTCGTAGGGCATGGGAGGGGTCCTTTGGGCCGCGCTAGGGTAGCCCTTCACGCGTCATCCACCCGTCGACCCGGATGCTTCACAAAACTGAAGCCATCACGGACACGCCACGCATGCGCACCCAGGAACAAGCCGGACTGGTCCTCATCGTCGAGGACAATCGCAACATCTCGGAAATGGTGGGGGAGTACCTCGAGAGCCGCGGTTTCGAGGTCGATTACGCCTCGGACGGCCTGGACGGCTACCGGCTGGCGGCGGAGAACAGCTACGACGTGATCGTGCTCGACCTGATGCTGCCGCGCCTGGACGGCGTCGAGGTCTGCAAGCGCCTGCGCAACGAGGCGCGCAAGTCCACGCCGGTGCTGATGCTGACCGCGCGCGACACCCTCGACGAGAAGCTCACCGGCCTGTCGTCGGGCGCCGACGATTACCTGACCAAGCCGTTCGCGATCCAGGAGCTGGAGGCGCGGCTGCGTGCGCTGATCCGTCGCGAACGCCGCCAGGTGGGATCCGAGGTGCTGAAGGTCGCCGACCTGGTGCTGGACCCGGCGTCGCTGCGCGTCACCCGCGCCGGCATGGAACTGCAGCTGTCGCCGATCGGCCTGCGCCTGCTGACCATCCTGATGCGCGAATCGCCGCGGGTGGTGAGCCGTCAGGAAATCGAACGCGAGATCTGGGGCAACAGCCTGCCGGACTCCGACACCCTGCGCAGCCACCTGTACAACCTGCGCAAGGTGATCGACAAGCCGTTCGACAGCTCCCTCCTGCATACGGTGCAGAGCGCCGGTTACCGCATCGCGGACCTGTCCGGCCATCCGGGCTGAGCCGCGCGGGGGGGGGGGGCTCGTGTCGTTTTCGTGGCGCAACATCCGCGTGGTGTTCCTGCTCCAGGTGGCGATCGCCAGCCTGGTGGTGCTGCTGTGCATGCTGGGCCTGGCCGCGGCTTACGGGCAGCTGCCTTTCGCGGGGCCGGTGCTGGCGGCGATCCTGGTCGCGCTGGGCGCGATCGCCGCCGCGACCTGGCTGGGTTACCGTGCCACCAAGCGCATGCTCACCCCCGTGCACTGGCTGTTGCGCGAAGTCTCGCGCTGGGATCCGGCGCGGCCCGACACCCATGTGTTCGCCCCGGAGCGCATCCCGCCGGGGTTGCAGGGCGACGCGCGCAAGCTGGCCGACGCCCTGCACGGGCTGGGGTCGCGCGTGGATGCCTGCGTGGCGCGCGAGCGCGACTTCACCCGCGATGCCAGCCACGAGCTGCGCACGCCGCTCACGGTGATCCGCATGGCCGCGGACCTGATGGCGCACGATGACGGGTTGTCGGAACGTTCGCGGCGCTCGCTGGCGCGCATCCAGGCCGCGAATGCCTCGATGGAAGCGCTGATGGAAGCCCTGCTGCTGCTGGCGCGCGACGAGCAGGTGCCGCTGGAGACCGAGGACTTCCCGGCCCGCGACATCGTCGAGGATGCGGTCGCGAGGTTGCGCGACGAGCTCGAGGGCAAGCCGGTGGACTTGCAGGTGGAGTACGCCGCCGATCCCGTGCTGCATGCGCCGCCGCGCGTGCTCGGGGTGATGCTGGGCAACCTGCTCAGCAATGCGGCGCGGTTCACCGACGCCGGCAGCATCCGGGTTCGCCTCGGGCACAACCGACTGGAGGTCGAGGACACCGGCATCGGCATGGACGCCGCCTTGCTCGCGCGCGCGTTCGAGCCCTTCCAGCGCGGCGATGGCGGCCAGGGCGGGCCGGGGCTCGGCCTGTCGATCGCGCATCGGCTCGGCCAGCGCTGCGGCTGGCCGTTGCAACTGGAGAGCACGCCCGGGGTCGGCACGCGTGCGGCGATCCTGTTCGGCGCATCGACCCAAGACCTCTGACACGTGGCGCGCAGGGTGTCGCGCCGCTAGCATCGCCGGCTGTCAACGGACGCGCCGCTGGCGCGTTCCGCTCCCTTTGCCCCCATCAGATCGTCTCCCATGACCCAGCCACGCCGCCGCAACGCCCTGCCGCTCCGGCAGATCGGCATCGTCCTTGCCGTCATCGTCATCGCCGGCCTGGGCTGGAAATACTGGAGCGGGCGCAAGGCCGCCGCGGACGGCGGGTATCGCACCGAGGCCGTGCAGCGCGGCGACATCCGGGTGGCAATTTCCGCCACGGGCACGCTCAGCGCGATCTCGACGGTGACGGTGGGCAGCCAGATCTCGGGCCAGGTCACCGACGTGCGCGTCGACTTCAATTCGCCGGTGAAGAAGGGCGACATCCTCGCCACCATCGACCCGTCGACCTACCAGGCGCAGATCGAGCAGGGCGCGGCGCAGATCGCCAGCGCCCAGGCGCAGCTGCGGCAGGCCCAGGCCGGGCTGCGCAACGCCACCCTCGACTACCAGCGCAAGGCCGACCTCGGGCGGCAGCAACTGGTCGCCAAGAGCGACGTCGACCAGGCCCGCGCCGCGCTGGAGCAGGCGCAGGCGCAGGTGAATTCGGCGCAGGCGCAGATCCGCCAGCAGACGGCCTCCACCCAGACCACCCGGGTCAACCTGCAACGCACCGTGATCCGTTCGCCGGTGGACGGCGTGGTGCTGACCCGCAAGATCGAGCCCGGCCAGACCGTGGCCGCCAGCCTGCAGGCACCTGAGCTGTTCACGATCGCCGAAGACCTCTCGAAGATGCAGATCGAGTTGCTGGTCGACGAATCCGACATCGGCCAGGTCAAGGTCGGCCAGTCGGTGGGCTTCACGGCCGATGCCTTCCCCGACCGCCAGTTCAAGGGCACGGTGGAGCAGGTGCGGCTGGCTGCCGCGACCAACAACAACGTGGTGACGTACCCGGTCGTGGTCACCGTGGACAACAGCGACGGCACGCTGTTGCCGGGCCTGACCGTGAACGCCGAGATCGAGGTCAGCAAGAAGCCGAACGTGCTCAAGCTGGCGAACGCAGCGCTGCGCTTCAAGCCCAGCGACACCTCGCCGCTGGCGCAACTGCAGCCGCAGGGCCCGGGCCAGGGCGGCGGCCAGGGCGGGCGCGCCGGTGGTGGCATGGCCGAAGGCCTGCGCGCCGCGGTGGCCGGCTTGTCGCTCAATCCGCAGCAGCAGGCGGCGTTCGACAAGACCCTGGAGGAGATGCAGCAGCGCCAGGCGCAACGCGCCGCGCAAGCCAGCCAGCAGGGTGGGCAGCAAGGCGGCAGCCGCCTGTTCGGTGGCGGTGGCATGCGCTTCGGCGGCCCGAGCAGCGGGGGCCCCGACGCCAGCATGCAGGCGCAGATGCGCGCCCGCATGCGCGAGCGCATGAACCAGCAGTTCGCGGCATTCCGCGCCAGCCTCGATGACGGCCAGCGCGCGCGCTGGGACGCCGCGCTGGAAGAACAGTTGAACGCCAAGCGCGTCACCATCTACAAGCTGGTCGATGGCAAGCCGCAACTGGCGATGGTGCGGGTCGGCGCCAGCGACGGCACCGCCACCGAGGTCAGTGGCAACATCCGCGAGGGCGACGAGGTGATCAGCGGCGAGCGCAGCGCGGGGACGCCGTGAGCGCGATCCCGCCGGTCATCGCCACCCGCCAGCTGACCAAGGTCTATTCCGCCGGCACCGAGGCGGAAGTGGTCGCGTTGCGCAGCGCCGACCTCGTCGTGAACCGCGGGGAATTCGTCGCGATCATGGGGCCCTCGGGGTCCGGCAAGTCGACCCTGATGAACCTGATCGGGTGCCTCGACACGCCGACCTCCGGCAGCTACCACTGCGACGGCGTCGATGTCGCCACCCTCGACGCGGAGGCGCTGGCCACCCTGCGCCGCGACAAGATCGGCTTCGTGTTCCAGGGCTTCAACCTGCTCACCCGGATGGATGCGCTGGAGAACGTGGCGATGCCGCTGGGCTATGTCGGCATCCCGCCCGCGCAGCGCCGCGAGAAGGCGCTGGCGATGCTCAAGGCGGTCGGCCTGGGCGAACGCGCCGGCCACCTGCCCACCGAACTCTCCGGCGGCCAGCAGCAGCGCGTGGCGATCGCGCGCGCGCTGGTCAACCAACCGCCGATCCTGCTCGCCGACGAGCCCACCGGCGCGCTGGACAGCAAGACCGGCGAGGAGATCCTCGCCCTGTTCAAGCGCCTGCGCGACGACGGCCACACGGTGGTGCTGATCACCCACGACGCGCACGTCGCCGAACACGCCGACACGGTGTACGAGATCCGCGACGGCGTGCTCGGTCCGCGCACCCCGGGAGCCCGCGCATGAACCCCACCGACATCCTGCGCACTGCGTTCTTCGCCCTGCGCGGCAACTGGATGCGCAGCGCGTTGACCTCGCTGGGCGTGATCATCGGCATCGCCGCGGTGATCGTGATGGTGTCCATCGGCCAGGGCACCCAGGCCGAGATAGACAAGCTGGTGTCCGGCCTGGGCTCGCAGCGACTCGACATCGGCGGCGCCGGCGGCATGGGGCCCGGCGGTGCGCGCCTGGCCCAGGGCAGCCGCTGGAGCCTCAGCGAGGGCGATGCCGACGCGATCCGCGCCGAGGTGCCGTCGGTGCAGTACGTCTCCGGTTCGCTGCGCGGCGGCACCCAGGTGGTGTTCGCCGAGAACAACGCCTCGACCCAGTGGCAGGGCGTGCAGCCCGACTGGTTCACCATCAACGACTGGCAGATCGCCAGCGGCGACGCCTTCCAGGCCGCCGACTACGGCGGCTCGGCGAAGCCGGTGATCCTCGGCGACACCGTGCGCCGCACCCTGTTCGGCGACGACGACGGGATCGGCCAGACCATCCGCCTGGGCCGGGTGCCGTTCACCGTGGTCGGCACGCTCAAGTCGAAAGGCCAGGGCGGCTTCGGCCAGGACCAGGACGACCTGGTGGTGGTTCCGCTGGAAACCGCGCGGCGGCGCCTGTCCACCTCGCAGGGCATGCCGCCCGGCGCGGTGCAGCAGATCTCGGTGGGCGTGGACGACGCCCGCAACCTGGAGGCCGCCCAGTCGGAGATCGAGGGCCTGCTGCGCCAGCGCCACCGGATCCAGCCGGGCGACGACGACGATTTCGCCGTGCGCAACATCAGCCAGATCGTGGCGACGCGCACCCAGACCACCAACCTGATGTCCAAGCTGCTGGGCGCGGTCGCCGGCATCTGCCTGGTCATCGGCGGCATCGGCATCATGAACATCATGCTGGTCTCGGTGACCGAGCGGATCCGCGAAATCGGCCTGCGCATGGCGGTGGGCGCCGGTCCGCGCGACGTGCGCCGGCAGTTCCTCGCCGAGGCCATGCTGATCTCGCTGATCGGCGGGGTGATCGGCATCGCCATCGGCGTGGCCGGGGCGCTGCTGGTCGGCAAGTTCAGCGAGCTGCCGGTGCAGCTGAACCTCAAAGTCATCGGGCTGGCGGCCGCATTCGCGATCGCCACCGGCCTGTTCTTCGGCTACTACCCGGCGCGCAAGGCCTCCCTGCTGGACCCGATCGAGGCACTGCGCTCGCAGTAGCCCGCCCACCGGGTCGGCCTGCCCGACCCCGGCGGTATGGCAGAATCGCCGCCTGCGGCCATGCGGCCGGACTGGAATGGCATGGCGATCCCTGCGTTGACGCCCGGCGACCTGCCGGGCATGCGCCGCGATCCGGGACTCGGGGGCGGTGGCTGATGGCGGACATCTACGGGCACCTGCCGCGCGGGCCGGCGGGCATCTGGCGGGCCACGGTGTGGTCGCTGCAGGGCCTGCGGGCGGCATGGCTTCACGAATCCTCCTTCCGCCTCGAGGTCTACTTGTTCCTCGTGCTGGGTCCGCTGGGCGTGCTGCTCGGCGACACCGGCGTCGAGCGGGCCCTGCTGGTCGGCAGCTGCCTGCTGGTGATGGCGATGGAACTGATGAATTCGGCGATGGAAGCGGTGATCGAGCGCTACGGCGCCGAACACCACGAACTGGCCGGGCGCGCCAAGGACATGGGGTCCGCGGCGGTGTTCGTGCTGATGATGAACGTGATCCTGGTGTGGGCGCTGGTCCTGGGGCCGCGCTACCTGTAACCGCCCGCTGGGCGCCCGAACGACGAGCAACGCATGGACTTGAGTTTCCTGGCCTCCCCCGACGCATGGCTGACCCTGGTCACCCTCAGCGCCCTGGAAATCGTGCTCGGCATCGACAACCTGGTCTTCATCTCGATCGCCGTGGGCCGGCTGCGCCCGGAGCAGCGCCCGCTGGCGCGCAAGATCGGCATCGCGGTGGCCTGCGTCACCCGCATCCTGCTGCTGGTCATGCTCGCGTTCCTGGCGCGGATGGCGCAGGACCTGTTCGTGCTGTTCGGGATGGGCATCTCCATCCGCGACCTGGTGCTGATCCTGGGCGGCGCCTTCCTGCTGGTGAAGGGCGTGCTGGAGATCCGCGACCTGATCACCGGCGGCGAGGACGAGGATCCGCGCACGACCAAGGCCTCGGCGGTCTTCGGCATGGTGATCGCGCAGATCGCGGTGATCGACATCGTGTTCTCGCTGGACTCGGTGATCACCGCGGTGGGCATCGCCAGCCATATCCCGATCATGGTGTTCGCGATCCTGCTGGCGGTGAGCGTGATGCTGCTGGCGGCGAACCCGCTGGGCCGCTTCATCGACGCCAACCCGACCGTGAAGATGCTCGCGCTGGCGTTCATCCTGCTGGTGGGCGCGGTGCTGATCCTCGACGGCTTCGACCGCCACGTGCCCAAGCCCTACATCTATTTCGCCATGGGCTTCGCGGTGATGGTCGAGTGGCTGAACCTGCTGATGCGGCGCAAGGCGGTGGAACACCACGTCCCCGGTGCCGGCGAATGGTGACCGCGTGCACGCGGGCTTAACGCGGCGTGCCCCCCACTGATCCTGCTTCCAACACTTCCATCCCGGAGATCCCGATGCGTGCCGTTCCGTTCGTCCGAGGCCTGCTGCTGGCGCTGGTGGTGCTCCTGCTTAGCGGCTGCGGCTACAACCAGATCCAGGGCAAGGACGAGGCTGTCAAGGCCGGCTGGTCGGAAGTGCTCAATCAGTACAAGCGCCGCGCCGACCTGATCCCCAACCTGGTCGCCACGGTCAAGGGTTATGCCGGGCACGAACAGCAGGTGCTGACCGCGGTCACCGAGGCCCGCGCCAAGGTCAGCCAGATCACCGTCAACGCCGACGACGCGGCATCGCTGGCGCAGTACCAGGCCGCGCAGGGCGAACTGGCGCAGGCGCTGGGCCGGCTGATGATGGTCACCGAGGCCTATCCCAACCTGAAGGCGGACCAGCAGTTCCTGGCCCTGCAGACGCAGCTGGAAGGCACGGAGAACCGCATCACCGTGGCCCGCGGCCGCTACATCCAGCTGGTCCAGGACTACAACACCTACATCCGCAAGTTCCCGGTGAACCTGACCGCGATGTTGTTCGGCTACAAGGCCAAGCCCAATTTCACGGTGGAGAACGAGGCGCAGATCCAGCAGGCGCCGAGCGTCGACTTCTCCGCGCCGCCGGTGGCCCCGGCCGCCGCGCCGTCGGTCGCGCCCGCCCCGGGCGGGGTGGTCAATCCGCCGCAGCCGGCCAGTCCGCCGGTGCAGGGCGGCAACGCGCCGCAGGCCGCGGAAACCCAGTAAGCCGCCGCCGGTCGCAACGGCACGCGCCGTGTCGACGCTCGCCCACCCCCCGCGTTGGCGGCAGGTGCTTCTCGCCTGCGTCCTGCTGGCCGTGGGGGGATTCGCCTCGGCGCAGGACGCGCCGATCCCGCGCTTCGATTCGCCGGTCGTCGACACCACCGGCACCCTGGATGCGCAGGTGCGCGGCCAACTGGAACGCCAGGCGCTCGACTTGCAGCAACGCAAGGGCGCGCAACTGCAGGTGCTGATGGTTCCCAGCACCCAGCCGGAGAGCATCGAGGCCTATGCCGTGCGCGCGTTCGAGTCATTCAAGCTGGGGCGCAAGGGCATCGACGACGGCGTCCTGCTGGTCGTCGCCAAGGACGACCGCAAGGTCCGCATCGAAGTGGGCTACGGCCTGGAGGGCGCGATCCCCGACATCACCGCCGGCCGGGTGATCCAGGAATACCTGGTGCCGCGGTTCCGCCAAGGCGACTACGCCGGCGGCATCGTCGATGCGACGGCGCAGCTGGTGAAGCTGGTGGACGGCGAGCCGCTGCCGGACCCCGTGGCCGACCACCCGACCGGTGCCGATCGCGGGGCCGGTTGGCTGTTCGCCCTGTTCGTCGCCTTCATCGTGGGCCAGGTCGCGCGCGGGATGTTCTCCCGGCTGCCGGCGGGCGTGCGCGCCGTGCTGGGCGGTGGTGCCAGCGGCGGCGTCGCCTGGATGCTGTCCTCGGTGCTGCTGGTGGGCGGCCTCGGTGCCTTCATCGGCGTGTTGCTGGGCCTGGCCAGCGGCGGGGGCGGCGGTCGGTATGCACGCGACCGCGGCTGGGGTGGCTGGGGCGGCGGCGGGATGGGCGGTGGCGGCTGGGGCGGAGGTTCGTCCGGCGGCGGCTGGTCGGGTGGCGGCGGCATGTCCGGGGGCGGTGGCGCCTCGGGGAGTTGGTGATGGCCGGCGTCCTGGCCCGTGCATGGCGCCACCTGGCGACGCCGGCGGCCCCGGCCTGGTTCCCGGCCGAGGCGATGGACCGCATCGCCGCGGCGATCGCGATGAGCGAGAGCTGCCATACCGCCGAAGTCTGTTTCGCGGTCGAGGCGACCCTGCCCTGGGGTGCGCTGCTGCGTGGCGTCGAGGCGCGCGAACGGGCGGAGGGCGCGTTCGCGCAGCTCAAGGTCTGGGACACCGCCGCCAACAACGGCGTCCTGGTCTACCTGCTGATGGCCGACCACCGGATCGAGATCGTCGCCGACCGCGGCCTGGCGGGGCGGGTGAGCGAGGCCCAGTGGCGCGGCGTCTGCCAGCTGATGGAAGGGGCGCTGGCCGGCGGCGAGCACGTGGATGCGGTGGTCGCCGGCATCGAGGCGATCGGCGACCTGCTGGCGAGCCACTATCCACGCGAACCCGGCGACGGCGACATCGATGAATTGCCCAATCGGCCGGTGATGCTCTGAGGGCGCATCCACGTTGATCGACGCGCGCGCGGTCGCGACGCTGGGGCACAATAGCCGGATGCCTTACCTCCACCAGATCGATCCCATCGCCCTCGACCTCGGGACCTGGAACCTGCCGCTGCTCGGCAGCGTGCATCCGCAGGTCCACTGGTACGGCGTGATGTACCTGCTGGGCTTCCTCGTGGCCTGGTGGCTGGGGCGCAGGCGCGTGCGCGCAGGGCGCCTGCCCGGGGTCGACGAGCAGGGCTTCGGCGACCTGATGTTCTACGGCATGCTCGGCGTGGTGCTGGGCGGCCGCCTCGGCTACATCCTGTTCTACGACTTCCCGGCGTTCACCGCCGCGCCGCTGTCGATCTTCAAGGTGTGGGAAGGCGGCATGAGTTTCCACGGTGGCCTGCTGGGGGTGCTGGTCGCGGTCGCGTGGTGGGCGCGCAAGCATCGCCTGCACTTCTTCGACGTGGTCGATTTCGTCGCGCCGCTGGTACCCGCGGGCCTCGGCTTCGGCCGCCTCGGCAACTGGATCGGCGGCGAGCTCTGGGGCAAGCCGACCCAGGGCACGGCCTTCGATGGTTGGGGCGTGGTGTTCCCGCGCGCGCTGCCGCAGCCGTTCGCATCGATGGATGCCGCCACCCTCAAGGCGCAGTTCGATGCCGGCCTGCTGGATGCCTTCGCCCGCCATCCTTCCCAGCTCTACCAGGCCTCGCTGGAGGGCGTGGCGATGTTCGCGGCGCTGGTCTGGTACTCGCGCCGGCCGCGCCCGCGCTACGCGGTGTCGGGCCTGTTCGCCCTGCTCTACGGCAGCTTCCGCTTCCTGGTCGAGTTCGTACGCGAACCCGACGCGCAGTTGGGCTACCTGGCGTTCGGCTGGGTGACGATGGGGCAGGTGCTCAGCACGCCGTTGATCCTGCTCGGGCTGTTCTGGCTGTGGAAGTCGCGGACCTCGCCGACCCTGATGCCGAACCCCTCTCCCGCCCCTTCGGGGCACCCTCTCCCGCCAGGGGAGAGGGGCAAGCATGACGCCTGACGGATGAAGCAGTACCTCGACCTGCTGCGCCACGTGCTGGAACACGGCACCGAGAAGTCGGACCGCACCGGCACCGGCACGCGCAGCGTGTTCGGCTGGCAGATGCGCTTCGACCTGGCCGAGGGCTTCCCCCTGGTCACCACCAAGAAGCTGCACCTGCGCTCGATCGTGCATGAACTGCTTTGGTTCCTGCAGGGCAGCACCAACATCGCTTACCTGAAGGCGAACAAGGTCAGCATCTGGGACGAGTGGGCCGATGCCGACGGCGAGCTCGGCCCGGTCTACGGCAAGCAGTGGCGCAGCTGGGAAGGCGCCGACGGCAAGACCGTGGACCAGATCGCGTGGCTGGTCGACGAGATCCGCCGCAACCCCGATTCGCGCCGGCTGATCGTCAGCGCCTGGAACGTGGCGGAGCTGCCGCGGATGGCGCTGATGCCCTGCCATTCGCTGTTCCAGTTCTACGTGGCCGACGGCAAGCTCAGTTGCCAGCTCTACCAGCGCAGCGGCGACATCTTCCTCGGCGTGCCGTTCAACATCGCCAGCTATGCGCTGCTCACCCACATGGTCGCGCAGGTCTGCGGGCTCAAGGTCGGCGATTTCGTGCACACCCTGGGCGACGCGCACCTGTACTCGAACCATTTCGAGCAGGCCCGCGAGCAGCTCGCGCGTGAGCCGCGCGCGTTGCCCCGGTTGAGGCTCAATCCCGACGTGCGCGACATCTTCGGCTTCCGCTACGAGGACATCGCCATCGACGGCTACGACCCGTGGCCGGCGATCAAGGCGCCGGTCGCGGTCTGATGCCGGCAACTCGCATGCATGTGTCGCTGATCGCCGCGCTGGATCGCAATTTCGCCATCGGCCGCGGCAATGCCTTGCCTTGGCACCTGCCCGACGACCTGAGGCGCTTCAAGGCGCTGACCCTGGGCAAGCCGGTGCTGATGGGGCGCAAGACCGCCGAGTCGCTCGGTCACGCGCTGCCGAAGCGGCGCAACCTGGTGCTGACCCGCGGCGGCCGGGTGCCGTTCGCGGGCATGCAGGCGGTGGCCTCGTTGGACGAGGCGATCGCGCTGGCGGCGGGCGAGGCCGGCGAACTGTGCGTGATCGGCGGCGGCGAGGTGTATGCGCAGGCCTTGCCGCGGGCCACGCAGTTGCACCTCACCTGGGTGGACACCACGGTCGACCAGGCCGATGCCTTTTTCCCGCGCTTCGATGCGGCCGACTGGCGGGAAGTGGCGCGCGTCGCGCATCCGGCCGATGCGGCGCACGCCCACGCGTTCGCCTTCGTGGACTACGTGCGCGCCTGATCGGCGGCGGGCGCCGGCGGGCGCCGGTTCGGGTCGCGGCGGCGGTCGTGCGGGCGCGGCCCGCGCTTCTTCGGCGGCGGGGCGGGGACGTCGCGGCCGGGCACCTGCACCACGTGCAGGCCCTCGGCATCCAGCTGCAATGCAGTGAGCTTGCCGCCCCACACCGCGCCGGTGTCGATCGCGTGCACGCCATGGCCGACGAACAGGCCGAGCGTGCTCCAGTGCCCGCAGACCACCTTGAGGTCGCGCGCCGCGTGGCCCGGCACCGAATACCACGGGTACAGGCCCGGCGGCTGGCTGCCCGGTTCGCCCTTGTGCTCGAAGGCGATGCGCCCGCGCGGGCTGCAATAGCGCATGCGGGTGAAGATGTTGATGATCGCGCGGTCGCGTTCGCTGCCGTTGAGCCGCGGCGACCAGTCAGGGCCGTCGCCATACATGTTCTTCAGCAACTTGCGGTACTGGTCGCCGCGCAGCTTCGCCTCGATCTCGCGGGCGTGCTTCTCCGCCAGTTGCGTGGTCCACTTCGGGGCCAGCCCGGCGTGCACCATCATCCAGCCGAGTTCGCGATCGACGTGCGCCAGCTCCTGCGAGCGCAGCCAGGCCAGCAGCATCGGGCCATCCTCGGCGAACAGGACACCCTGCAGGTCCGGGTTGACCTTGCGCTGCTCGTCCGGCGTGCGTTCGCCGATCGCCAGCAGCGACAGGTCGTGGTTGCCGAGCACCACGTGCGCCGACGCGCGCAAGGAATGGACCAGGCGCAGGGTCTCGATCGACTGTCCGCCGCGGTTCACCAGGTCGCCGCAGAACCAGAGCCGGTCGACCGCCGGGTCGAAGCGGATGCGCTCCAGCAGGCGCTGGGTGACGTCGTGGCAACCCTGCAGGTCGCCGATGGCCCAGACCGCCATCTCAGTGCAGCGTGCGCGGCACGGACAGCGTGAACGGCGGGATCGGCGCGGCGAAGCGCGTGCCGTCGTCGGCCAGCACGTCGTAGCTGCCGCGCATGGTGCCGATGTCGGTTTCCAGCACCGCGCCCGAGGTGTATTCGAAGCCCTCGCCCGGGCGCAGCCAGGGTTGCTCGCCGACCACGCCCTCGCCGACCACTTCCTGCACCTTGCCGTTGCCGTCGGTGATCAGCCAGCGGCGGCCGAGCAGGCGCGCCGGCACCTTGCCCTCGTTGCGGATGTGGATGGTGTAGGCGAAGACGTAGCGGCCCTCTTCTGGGGCCGACTGGTCGTCGAGGAAGCGGGTGTCGACGTCGATGTCGAACTGGTAGTCGGTGTTGCCCATGCGCGCATTCTAGCGAGCCGGCGCGGGTGCCGGCATCACGCCGCGCGCACGGCGCTCAGCGCGAGGCCAGCAGGTTGGCCAGGCGGATGAAGCCGGCCACCTCGACCTGCTCGGCGCGGGCGTCCGCGCGCAGGCCGGCGGCCTCGATCGCGGACGCGTCGGCCACGCCCTGCAGGGCATTGCGCAGGGTCTTGCGACGCTGCCCGAAGGCCGCGCGGACCACGTGCGCGAACATCACGCGATCGGCGACCTCGATGCGGTCCGCGGGCTTTGGGACCAGCCGGACCACCGCCGAGTCCACCTTCGGCGCCGGCCGGAACGCCCCCGGCGGCACCGTGAACAGCGGTGTCACCGCGCAGTAGGCCTGCAGCATCACGCTCAGGCGCCCGTAGACCTTGCTGCCCGGACCCGCGGCCATGCGTTCGACCACTTCCTTCTGCAGCATGAAATGCATGTCGCGGATCGCGCCGGCGTGGTCCAGCGCGTGGAACAGGATCGGCGAGCTGAGGTTGTAGGGCAGGTTGCCGACCAGGCGGATGCGGCCGTCGGCGGGCGCGAGCTCGGCGGCGAGCGCGCTGAAATCCACGCCGAGGACGTCGCCCTCGACCAGGCGCAGGGTCCCGTGCGCGCGGGCCGCGGCCTGCAGCGGCGCATGCAGGTCGCGGTCGAACTCGATCGCCGTCAAGGCACCATGCCGCTGCAGCAGCGGGAAGGTCAGCGCGCCCTGGCCCGGACCGATCTCCACGACCACGTCGCCCGGCTTCGGGTCGATCGCCTGCACGATCTTCGCGATCACGCCCTTCTCGTGCAGGAAATTCTGGCCGAGGTGCTTCTTCGCCTCGGTCGCGAACCCCGCGGCATCGGTGCGCGGCGGGTAGGCGCGGCTCACGGCGCCGGCCTCGGGCGCGCGCTGGCGGTCGCCAGGCGGGCGCAGGTGCGGATGGCGGCGAACAGGCTGGACGGGTCGGCGGTGCCGGTGCCGGCCAGGTCGAGCGCGGTGCCGTGGTCGACCGCGACCCGCGGGTACGGCAGCCCGAGGGTGAGGTTGACCGCATTCGCGAAGTCGCTGTGCTTGAGCACCGGCAGCCCTTGGTCGTGGTACATCGCCAGCACCGCATCGAAGCCCGCGAGCTTGGCTGGCAGGAAGGCGGTATCGGCCGGCAGCGGCCCGACCAGGCGCATCCCTTCGCCGCGCAGGCGCGCGAGGGCGGGTGCGATCACCTCGCGTTCCTCGTGGCCGAGGTGGCCGTCCTCGCCTGCATGCGGGTTCAATCCCAGCACGGCGATGGTCGGTTCGGCGATGCCGAAGGCGTGGCGCAAGGACGCGTCGACGATGCGCAGGGTCGATGCCAGCGCCTCCGCGGTGATCGCGTCCGGCACGGCGCGCAGCGGCAGGTGCACGGTCTGCAGCGCGACCCGCATGCCCGGATTGGCCAGCATCATCACCACCTCGCAGCCCGCCTGCCGGGCGAGCAGGCCGGTGGTGCCGCTGAACGGGATGCCGGCGTCGTTGATGACGCCCTTGTGCACGGGCCCGGTCACCAGCCCGTCGAAATCGCCGTCGAGGCAGCCCCGGGCGGCGCGTTGGAGGGCATCGACGACCATTGGCGCATTGCGCGGGTCGGGCGTGCCGGGCGTAGCCGGGACCGCGTTGGCGATGTCGACCAGCGCCAGGTGCGGCGGCAGCGGCAGGTCCAGCGAACGGGCGGCGGCGACCAGCGACGCGCGGTCGCCGAGTACGGTCAGGTCGGCGTCCCAGTCGCGCTGGAGCGCGCGGACGACGAGTTCCGGACCGATGCCCGCCGGTTCGCCGGGGACCAGCGCGAGCCGGGGGCGCATGGACGGGGCGATCAGCCGCCGCTGGCGGCGGGCGCAGCCGCGGCCTGCGCGCCGCGCACGTCGACGTAGGCCTCGCCGCGCATTTCGCGCAGGAAGCGGTTCCACTCGTCCTCGAGCTTGCGGCGGCCGATGGTGTCGCGCACCTGGGCGCGTCGGGTCTCGTCGCCCGAGGCCACCTGGCGGCTGCCCACGCGCTTCACGATGATCCAGCCGGCGTCGGTCTTGAAGGGCGCGGAGGACTGCCCGTCCGACAGCGCCGCGACCTGCATCGCGAACGCATTGCCGTAGGTGTCGCTGGTGAACCAGCCGAGGTCACCGCCGCGGCGCTTGGTGGTGGCGTCGTCGGAGTCCTCGGCCGCGAGCTTGGCGAAGTCGGCGCCGCCGGCGATGCGGGCGGCCAGGGTTTCCGCCTTGGCCTTGGCGGCTGCGTCGTCGGTCTTTTCATCGACCTTGACCAGGATCTGGCGCGCCGAGAACTGGGTGACCTGCTCCCCGCCGCCGGCGGCCTGGGTGCGGGTCTCGACCAGCTGCAGCAGCTGGAAGCCGCTCGGGCCGCGGATCGGGCCGATCACCTGACCGGGCTGCATCTGCTGGATGGTCGCGGCGAACGATGGCGGGATCTCGTTCAGGCCGCGCCAGCCGAGGTCGCCGCCCTCCAGCGCGTTCGGGCTGTCCGAGTAGCGCACCGCCGCGGCGGCGAAGGTCATCTCGCCCTTGTCGATCAGCGCCTTCACGCCCTCGATCTTCTTCTGCGCGGTGGCCAGTTGCTCGGGAGTCGCGCCGTCGGGCGTGGCCACCAGCACGTGGGCGAGGTGGAACTGCTGGCTGGCGGCAGCCGACGCGGTGGCGAGCGCGGCATCCACCTCCGCCTCGCTCACGTTGATGCGGCTTTGCGCGAAGCTCTGGCGCAGCTTCTGGGTGACGATCTCGTCGCGCAGGTTGTTGCGGAAACTGGTGAACGACATGCCATCCTGGGCCAGCCGCGCGCGCAGCTGGTCGACGTCCATGCTGTTCTGCTGGGCGACGCTGCGAACCGCTTGCTCCAGCTCCTCGTCGCTCACCGTGATGCCGGCGTCGGTGGCCCGCTCGATCTGCAGGCGGGTCAGGATCAGCCGTTCGAGCACCTGGCGCTCCAGCACCTCGGCCGGCGGCAGCTGGTCTTCCTTGCCGGCGTACTGGGCGCGGATGTTGGCGATCGCGCGATCCAGTTCGCTGCGCAGGATGACGTCCTCGTTCACCACCGCGGCGATGCGGTCGACGGACTCCATCCCTGCGTAGGACTGCGCCGAAGCGCCGCCGGCGGCGAGCAGCCCGGCCAGGACGACGGCCAGCATGGAACAGGAAGTGCGCAAGCGGGGGGCGTGGATCATGGGGAGGCGTCGTCGATGTCCGGCGGGGAAGGCTGGCCCGTGGCGGTCTGCGGCGGCACCAGGTACAGGTCGTCCCGATTGTAGCCGAGGACGGAACGGCGCAGGACCCGCTGGGTATCCTGCCCGGCCGATCCCAGCCCCTTCAGTTCGATCTCGAACATGAGGGCGTTGCTCAGGTCGCCGGCGCGATTGTGCACGTAGCGCCTCGCCACAACCCGAACGGCGACACAACAGCTGTCCCACTGCACGCCGGCGACGGTTTCCAGCGCCTTGTTGTCGAAAAGGGAGTAGTAGTAGCGACCCACCGCGCTCCAGCTGTCGTTGATCGGATAGAGGAACGACAGGTCGACCTGTTCGAGCACGTCGCGCCGGTAGCGGTAGCCGAGGTTGAACACGCCGTCGTCCGGCAGCAGGTAGCGTGCGCGCACGCTGGCGAGGTCGGTCCGCTTGAACTTGGGCTCCCATTGGTAGGACGCGCCGAAGGTCCAGCGGTCGGTCGGTGCGTAGTTCGCGTCGGCGACCCATGCCGACCGGCCTTGTTCGGTGATCGGCTCGCCTGGCAGGAATACCCGCGAGGCGTCCAGGTAGTGGATCTGGCCGAGGCTGGCCGAGAAACGCTCGCGCCCGTCCGACTGGCGGATCATGCGGGTGCTCACCGCCACGGTCACCTGGTTCGCATCGGCTTGGCGGTCGGCGCCGGAGTAGCGGTTGTCGCGGAACAGCTGGCCCCAGCTGAAGGTCAGCGGCTGGGTGTCGAACAGCGGCATGTCCGCCTGGTCCGTGTAGGGCACGCGCAGGTAGAAGATGCGCGGTTCGATCGTCTGCAGGTAGTCCTTGCCCTTGACCCGGGTCTCGCGGTCGAAGAACAGGCCGCCATCGACGCTGAAGATCGACTGCCCGCGCGATGGCGAGGAGCCGCCGAGCGACTGCGCCAGCGCGTCGTCGAGGTCGTATTGCGTGTAGCGATAGGCGAGGGTGGGGGTCAGGAACCAGGCATCGCCGCGCAAGGGCAGGCTGAGCCAGGGCTTGAGGTCGACGCGCGAGCCCGCGGGCTCGGTCTCGTGCTGGAAGCGCACGGTCTCGGCGTTCACGCCCCAATGCAACAGGCCGACCAGGGGACGGTCCACGCTGAGGTACGCGCGCGGGAGGCGGTCGTAGGGGAGGTCGGACTCGGACAGCGTGTAGTCGGCCAGTTGCCAGTGGTCGGCGGTGATCGCCGCGTCCCAACCGCGCCCGCGTCCGTAGAGGCCGATCTCGCTGAAGGCCGTGTATTGCGACAGGCCGTCCAGGCTGCTGCTGAAGTCTTCGAAATAGCGCGTATCGCTGATCCAGTTGACGTTGGCGCGCGCCTGCCAGTGGCTGGCGACGTTCTGGAACGCGGTATAGCGGAACATGCCCCGATCACGGCCGCGCAGGTCGTCGTCGGGCATGTAGGCGCCTTCCAGCGTGCCCTTGCCGCCCTCCACCAGGTAGCGGAACTGCGCGCCGAGCTGGAAGCCGCGCGAGGTCATGATCCGCGGCGACAGGGTGGCATCGTAGTTCGGTGCCAGGTTCAGGTAGATCGGTTGCCGCCAGTCGAAACCGTTGCGGCTGGAATTGGAGATCGAGGGGAACAGCAGGCCGGTGCGCCGGCGTTCGTCGGTGGGGAACATGAACCAGGGCATGTATAACACCGGGACCTTGCCGACCCGCAGGGTGGCGCCGCGTGCGACCGCGAAGCCCTTGTCCGTGTCGATGTCGATCTGGCGCGCGCTCAATTGCCATTGGCGCTGGTCCGGCGCGCAGGTCGTATACGTGGCGCCCTTGAGGCTGCCCTGGTTGCCCACCAGGGTCACGCTGTCCGCGCCGCCATTGCCCCGCCGATCCAGTAGCTGGTAATCGAGCTGCTCGATGGTATGTGTGTCGCTGGCTTGGTCACCCTGCGCCCGAGCCGCGACCACGCGCAGGCCGGATCCCTGGAAGCGGATGCTGCCTTCGGCGACATACCGCTCCTGCTGCTTGTCGTAGGTCAGCTGGTCGGCCCCCATGAACTGGGAGCCGCGGCGCAGGGTCACGTTGCCGTTGAACACCGGGTTCTCCTCGGTGCCGCTCAGCGCATCGCCCTCGATCTCGGTTTCCTGCCGGGTGTTGTCGATCTTCAACCCGTCCGGCAACGATTGCGCGTCGACGAAGGGTTTGACCGCGTCGACGGTGGGGCACAGGCCCCAGTCGGGCGGCATGCCGTCGGCGGCATGGGCCTGGAGCGACAGGGCGATGCACAGGGGCAGGGGAAGCAGGCGCAGGACTGGGCGCACGGGGAATCCAGAGGCGAAATTCAGGCGGCTAGCTTGCCGGAAGCCCGCCGGGCCGGCAAACCGCGTGGCGGGTTCAGGCGCCGAGCGCGCGCAGGTAGGCGACGCTGCATTCGGCCAGGGCGTCGAGGTCGTAGCCGCCTTCGAGCGCCGATACGACGCGCCCCTGGCAATGGCGGTCGGCGAGCGCCACTAACGCCTCGCTCAGCCAGCCGAAATCGGCGGCATCGAGCTGCAGTTCCGCCAGCGGGTCGCGGCGATGGCCGTCGAAACCGGCCGAGATCAGCAGCAGTTGCGGGGCGAAATCGTCGATCGCCGGCAGCAGGCGGTCGCCCCAGATGCGCCGGAACAAGGCGCCATCGCTGCCCGGGGGCAGGGTCGCGTTGAAGATGTTGCCGGCGCCGGTCTCGCTGCGATCGCCGGTCCAGGGATAGAGCGGGGCCTGGTGCGAACTGGCGTACAGCACGCGCCGGTCGTGCTCGAAGATCGCCTGGGTGCCGTTGCCGTGGTGGACGTCGAAATCGACCACGGCCACGCGCTCGAGGCCATGCGCGTCGATCGCGTGGCGCGCGGCCACCGCGATGCTGTTGAACAGGCAGAAGCCCATCGCCGCGTCGCTGGTGGCGTGGTGGCCGGGTGGGCGCACCGCGCAGAACGCGCGCCGGGCAGCCCCGATCATGACCGCATCCACCGCCGCGACCGCCGCCCCGGCGGCGCGCAGGGCCGCCTCCGCGGACCGCGGCGAGAGCACGGTGTCGGGGTCGAGCTGCATCAGCTCGGCGGGATTGCTTTCCAGCACCGCCTCCAGCAGGTGTTCGCTGTGCACCCGCAGCAGCTGGCCACGGGTCGCGATCGGCGCCTGCCGCCAGTCGAGGTGGGGATAGGCCTCGCGCAAGGCATCGACGACGACCCGCAGGCGCTCCGGGCGCTCGGCGTGGGCGGGCCCGGTGTCGTGCAGCAGGCAAGCCTCGTGGGTGTAGACGCGCAGCGGCATGTGCATCGTCCTCCCGGCGCCCTACTTGCGGCGGTCGTGGTCCCAGAGGACCTCGCCATGCCCGCTGGCGCGGGCCAGCACGCGGGCCAGCACGAACAGCAGGTCCGAGAGCCGGTTCAGGTAGCGGATCGCCTGCGGGCGCACGGCGTCGTGCCGGGACAGGGTGACGGTGTCGCGTTCGGCCCGGCGCACCACGGTGCGGGCGACATGGCAGCGCGCCGCGGCCTCGCCGCCGCCGGGCAGGATGAAATCCTTGAGCGGCGGTAGCGCGTCGTTGTAGTGGTCCAGCCGGGCTTCGAGCGCGTCGATGTCGGCATCGTGGATCGCCGCGTGTCCTGGGATGCAGAGTTCGCCGCCAAGGTCGAACAACTGGTGTTGCACGCGGGTCAGCAGGACGCGGATGTCGTCGGGGACATCCGCGGCCAGCAGCAGGCCGATGCAGGAATTGGCCTCGTCGACCGTGCCGTACGCATTGACCCGCGCCGAATCCTTGGCCACGCGGGTGCCGTCGCCGAGGCCGGTGGTGCCGTCGTCGCCGGTGCGGGTGTAGATCTTCGAAAGACGGTTGCCCACCGCCGGGCTCAGACGGTGCGGGCGTGCAGCGCCGGCAGCCGTTGGCGCAGCAGCGCGAACCCGCCGAACAGCAGCGCGGCGTACGCCAGGGTCCCGAGCACGGTCCACTGGAAGAACGGGATCCCGGCGACGTAGGCCGCGGCCAGTCCCGCCGGCGTCTGCGGGTACATCGGGCTGCCCAGCCAGGCGCCGAAGTTGGTTACCACGAAGAACAGCACCGAGCCCGCCAGCGAGTAGCCCAGCACGCGGGTGCCGTTCACCTTGCCGCGCAGGCCGAAGCCGAGCAGGGTCGACAGCGCGATGCAGGCGTAGACCAGCAGGTAGCCGGCGCTCGCGAAGTAGTCCCAGTAGATGCCGCCATTGGCGAGGCCCAACGCCAGGTCGGACGCGAACATCGCGGCCAGCGGCACGAGCAGCGCCCAGCGCCGGCTGGCGAAATACGCGCCGCCGAACAGCGCCACCGCCTCGATCGGCGAGAAGTTCGGCGGATGCGGCAGCACCCGGCTGAGCGCGGCGATGAAGATCAGCGCGGCGAGGACCAGCGGGCCGGGGGCGGGAAGCGAAGCGGGGCGATTCATGCGGTCGTGATGCGGGCGGCGGAGCGGAGCCGGTAGCATAACGCAATGCCCCCGATCGCCCCGGATGCCCCGCGCGTGCACGACGTCCTCATCGTCGGCGGCGGGCTGGTGGGCGCCAGCCTGGCGATCGCGCTGGCGCCGTTGGGCCTGGACGTGGGCCTGGTCGAGGCCAGCCCGCCCGGCGCGCTGCCCGCGGTGTTCGACCAGCGCAACCTCAGCTTCGCCGAAGCCACCGTGCACGCGCTCGACGCCCTGGGCGTGCTGCCCCTGCTGCGTGCGCCGACCGGCCGCATCCGCCGCATCCACGCCAGCCGCGCCGGCGACTTCGGGCGCATCCGCCTCGATGCCGCGACGCATGGCCGCCAGGAATTCGGGCGGGTGGTGGTGGCGCGCGATTTCGGCGAGGCCCTGGAAGCACGGCTGGCGCAGTTGCGCAGCCTGAGCCGTTACCGCCCGGCGCGATTCCTCGGCCTGGAGGTTTCCGATGCCGCTTATCGCAGTGTGCGCATCGCCGGCGCCGACGGCGAGCGCGTGCTGCATGCCCGCCTGCTGGTCGCCGCGGATGGCGCGCGCAGCAGCGTGCGCGACGCGCTGGGCATCGCCGCGCGGGAACACGATTACCAGCAGACCCTGTTCGTCGCCCGGCTGCGCACGCAGGCGCCGCCGGACGGCACCGCCTACGAGCGGCTGACGGCGAGCGGCCCGACCGCCCTGCTGCCGCGCGGCGACGGGCACTACGGGCTTGTGCATGGCGTCGCGGGCGCGGAGGCCGCGGCGGTCGCGGCGCTGGACGATGCCGGCTTCCTCGCCCGCGTGCAGGCGGCATTCGGCTGGCGCGCGGGGCGTTTCCTCGCGGTCGGTCCGCGCAGCGCGTACCCGATCGTCGGCAGCGTGGCGGAGGCGCTGGTCGCGCCGCGCGCGGTGCTGGTCGGCAACGCCGCGCAGTCGCTGCATCCGCTGGGCGCGCAGGGCTTCAACCTGGGGCTGCGCGATGCGCTGACCCTGGCCGAGTGCATTGCCGCCGCGCCTGGCGATGCCGGCGACGCCGCCGTCCTGCGGCGGCATGCCGCGCGTCGCGCCGACGACCGCGCGCGCACGCTGGCGTTCTCCGATGGGCTGGCGCGCCTCACCGCCAACGATGCGCCGCTGCTGCGGCCGTTGCGCAGCGCGGGCCTGCTGGCCGGCGATGTGTCCGGCTGGCTGCAGGCATGGCTGGTCGGCGGCGCGATGGGCTATCGCGGCGACGTGCCCGCCCTGTGCCGGGGCGCGGCGTGAGCCGGCGCGGCCAGCTCGACGTGGTGGTCGCCGGCGGCGGCGTGGTCGGCGCGGCCGCCGCGCTGGTGCTGGCCCGCGAGGGCCTGCAGGTCGCGCTGGTCGAGGCCCGGCGCCCCGCGCCCTGGCGTCGCGACGACCCAGACCTGCGGGTGTATGCCTTCGCCCCGGACAACGCGGCCTTGCTCGATGGGCTCGACGCCTGGGCGCCGGTGCTCGCCGCGCGTGCGCAGCCGTATCGTGGGATGCGCGTGTGGGATGCCGGCGGCGGCGATCCGTTGGTGTTCGAGGCGGATGCGCTCGGCCAGCGCCAGCTCGGCTGGATCGTCGAGAACGGCCTGCTGGTGGACGTACTGTGGCAGCGGCTCGCCGCCGCCGGCGTGCGCCTGCACTGCCCGGCGCGCATCGCCTCGCTGCAGCAGGAGGAAGGCGGGGTGCGGGTCGGGCTCGACGACGGCAGCACGCTCGAGGCGCGCCTCGCGATCGCCGCGGATGGCGGGGCATCCGCCTTGCGCGAGATGGCGGGGATCGCCGCGCCGCGCCACGCCTACGGCCAGCAGGGCGTGGTCGCATTCGTGGCCAGCGAACATGCGCACCAGGCCACCTGCTGGCAGCGCTTCCTGCCGACCGGGCCGGTCGCCTTCCTGCCGTTCGCGACCGACGACGGCGATCCGCGCGCCGGCCGCCTCGGCTCGATCGTGTGTACCCTGCCCGATGCCGAGGCGACGCGCCTCATCGACGCCGCGCCGGAGGTTTTCGCGCGCGCGCTGGCGCAGGCCTTCGGCGGCGAACTGGGCGGGTTCGCATTGCAATCGCCGCGGGTTGGTTTCCCGTTGCTGCGGCAGTTGGCCGACGACTACGTGGCCGGGCGCGTGCTGCTGCTCGGCGATGCGGCGCACCGCGTGCATCCGCTGGCCGGGCAGGGCGTCAACCTGGGGCTGCGCGACGTCGCCGCGCTGCAGGCACTGGTGCGCCAGGCCAGGGCGAACGCCAGCGACTGGGCAAGCCCCGCGCGGCTGGCGCGCTGGGCGCGCACCCGCAAGAGCGAGAACGCGGTCAACGCCCATGCCTTCGAGGCGATCAACCGCGCGTACAGCAACGATGCGCTGCTCCCCACCCTGTTGCGCGGGCATGCGCTGTCCATTGCCGGCAAGCTGCCGCCGCTGGCGCGTGCGTTGTGGCGGCACGCCGCGGGGGTGTAGCCCATCCCGCTTCGCCTCATCGGGTGGCGAAGACGGTGATCTCCTCGCGGTCGTGGTAGAGCTGCTTCGCACGGATCGCCAGCGGTTCGCCGGCCTGCGCGGCGAACAGGTCCAGGCACAGCCGGGTTTCCTGCCAGCGTTTCTTCATCGGCAGCTTGAGGTTGAAGATCGCGTGCCGGCACCAGCCCTCGCGCAGCCAGGTGGCCATGCGTTCGGCGACGCGGCGCGGCTGCTCGACCATGTCGCAGACCATCCAGTCGAGCGCCTGCGCCGGCTGCCAGCTGAAGCCGTCGGCGCGCAGGTGTTCGACCAGGCCGGTGTCCAGCACGTGCTGGCGCAACGGCCCGTTGTCGATCGACTGCACGCGCAGGCCGTGGCGGGTCAGCACCCAGGTCCAGCCGCCCGGCGCAGCACCGAGGTCGGCCGCGCGCATGCCGTCGCGCAGCAGCCGACGGCGCTCGCCCTCGTCGAGCAGCACCAGCAGCGCTTCCTCCAGCTTCAGCGCCGACCGCGACGGGGCGTCCGCGTGCATGCGCAGGCGCGGGATGCCGAGCGGCCATGGCGCGCTGTCCGCGGGATCGCTGGCGGCGAGCAGGGCGTGGTCGCCGGAGACGAAGCAGACGTGCAGGCGCGGCAGCCGCGCATCATCCTGGGCCGACAGCAGCCCGGCCTTGCGCAGCGCCGGGCGCAGTGCGTTGCCGAGGCTGCGGGCGAGGCCGGCCAACGGCTTCGCGGCGTCGGAATCGGGATGCTCCATCACCAACGTGCCGAACCGGGCCCGGCCCTGCAGTGCGCCGAGCATCGGCGCGATGCGGTCGCGCGGGTCCAGCCCGCGCAGGTCGGCGAGCAGGCGCAGCTTCTGCCGCGCGAAGATCAGCGAGGCCCACGGCAGCGCGCGCGACAACCCATCCGCATCTTCGCAGGCATAGACCACGTGGCCGCTGTCGCGTTCGGTGCGCGCGTAACCTGCGAACCCCGCTTCCGCCGCGCGGTCGCTTAACTCGCCCGCGAGCTCCGGTTCGAAGCCTGCGCGGCAATAGCAGAGCAGGCCGTCCATCCGGCCGCTCAGTAGCGCGCGCCGCCGCTTTCGCCGTAGGCGCGCAGCACCGCGCGCGCGGCGTTGCGCTCGAGGTCGCGGACCACGGCGATGCCGCGCGATTGCAGTTCGCCCACCCAGTCCGCCGGCAGCGGGCCTTCGTCGAACTCGGTGAGCGTTTCCACGTCCTCGCTGCGCGCGCCGATCAGCAGGCGGTCGATGCCGGCCCAGACCGTGGCGCCATAGCACTGGCAGCAAGGTTGCGAGGAGGTCGCGAGGGTGATCGGCCCGACCGGCCGGTCCTCGGCATCGCGGTTCAGGCGCAGCCGCTGGGTGCGGCCCTGCGCCAGCATGTAGGCCATCATCTCGGCGTGGGCGACGCTGCAGGCGTGCGGCACCACGCGGTTGACCCCGACCGCGATGATGCGGTCGTCGGGCCCGAACACCGCGGCGCCGAACGGACCGCCCGAATTCGCCTCGATGTTGCGCTTCGACAAGTCGATCGCCAGCGCGACCTTCTCGGCATCGGACCGATACGCGCGGGTGGCGTCCACGGTGTCGTGTACCCAGGCCGGCAGGGTCAGGTGGACCTGCGCGTACAGCACGCTTACTTGCCTGCCCAGGTGTCGCGCAGGGTCACGCTGCGGTTGAACACCGGCTTGCCGGGCGCGTGGTCGTAGCGGTCGGCGACGAAGTACCCGTTGCGTTCGAACTGGAAGCCTTGTTCCGGCGCGGCGTCGGCGGCGGCCGGTTCGACGTAGCCGGTCACCACCTGGCGCGAGGCTGGGTTGAGGTAGTCGCGGTAGGTCTTGCCGTCCTCGTCGGTGTCGGGATTGGGCACCGTGAACAGGCGGTCGTACAGGCGGATTTCGGCCGGCACGCCGCGGGTCGCGCTGACCCAGTGGATGGTGCCCTTGACCTTGCGGTTGGCGCCTTCCATGCCCGGGCGGGACTCGGGGTCCAGGGTGCAGCGCAGCTCGACCACGCGGCCGTCGGCATCCTTGACCACCTCGTCGCAGCGGACGATGCCGGCGCCGCGCAGGCGCACGTCGCCGCCCACGGTGAGGCGCTTGAAGCCCGGCGGCGGCACTTCGGCGAAGTCCTCGCGCTCGATCCACAGCGTGCGCGAGAACGGGATCGCGCGCTCGCCTTGGGATGCATCCTTCGGGTGGTTGGCGAAGGCCAGCGATTCCTCGTGGCCGTCCGCGAGGTTGGTCAGCACCAGCTTCAGCGGGTCGAGCACCGCCATCCGCCGCGGCGCATGCGCGTCGAGGTCGTCGCGCAGCGCGCCTTCGAGGATGCCGATGTCGAGCAGCGAGTTCTGCTTGCTGATGCCGACGCGGTCGACCATCAGGCGCAGCGCGGACGCGGTGTAGCCGCGGCGGCGGATGCCCTGCAGGGTCGGCATGCGCGGGTCGTCCCAGCCGTCGACCAGGCCATCTTCGACCATCGCCAGCAGCTTGCGCTTGCTCATCACCAGGTAGTTGAAGTTCAGCCGCGAGAACTCGATCTGGCGCGGGGTGCCGGCCTCGCGGGGCAGGCCCTTGGCGGCCAGCGGTTCCAGCAGCCAGGGATTGCCGGCGAGGTCCACCTTCGCCACGCACCAGTCGTACAGCGGGCGGTGGTCCTCGAACTCCAGCGTGCACAGCGAATGGGTGATGCCCTCGATCGCGTCGCTGAGCGAATGCGCGTAGTCGTACATCGGGTAGATCGGCCAGTCGTTGCCGGTGTTCTGGTGCTCGACGTGCTTGATCCGGTACAGCGCCGGGTCGCGCAGGTTGATGTTGCCGCTGCCCATGTCGATCTTCGCGCGCAGGGTGCGCGCGCCATCCGCGAATTCGCCCGCGCGCATGCGCCGGAACAGGTCGAGGTTCTCCTCGACCGTGCGCTCGCGGTACGGCGAATTGCGGCCCGGTTCGGTGAGGGTGCCGCGGTAGGCGCGCACGTCCTCGGCGGACAGGTCGCAGACGAAGGCGTCGCCCTGCTTGATCAGCTTCTCGGCGGCCAGGTAGAGCACGCCGAAGTAGTCGGAGGCGTGGCGCAGGCTGGCCCAGTCGAAGCCAAGCCAGCGCACGTCGTCCTGGATCGCGCGGACGTATTCGGGGTCTTCCTTGGCGGGGTTGGTGTCGTCGAGGCGCAGGTTGCAGCTGCCACCGAACTCGGCGGCGACCCCGAAGTCCAGGCAGATCGCCTTGGCATGGCCGATGTGCAGGTAGCCGTTCGGCTCGGGCGGGAAACGGGTCTTGATCGCCGCGTGCTTCCCGCTCGCCAGGTCCTCGCGGACGATCTGGCGGATGAAGTCGGTCCGGACGGGGGCGTCGGCGGCGTTCGCGGAGGGGTTGGAGGGCACGGGCACGGACTGGCGTTGGGAGCCGGTTAGTGTAGCGGAGGCGCGTCCGGATGCGGTTTCGGCCCGGCTGGCACGCTTCATGCTTGGCATGGTTCTGGAGGGGGGACATGCAGACGGTCTATGAAGCGGCGAACGTGATCGACGCCCACCTGGTCCGCCAGGCCCTGGAGGCCGAAGGCATCCCCGCCTACGTGCGCGGCGAGGCACTGGCGGGCGGGATCGGCGAACTCGGCGTGTTCGGGCTGGTCGCGGTCATGGTGCCGGAGGCGGCCTGGCCAGCCGCGCGCGCCCTCGTCGAGGCGATGGGGCTGGCCGGCGGACAGGAAGCGCCTGCCGTGGACGATCCGGGCGGGGAGGCCGCGTGCCCGGCCTGAGGCACGCGCTGCGGGGCGTGGGGCTGGCGCTCCTGCTGGCCTTGCCCGCCGCTGCGTTGGCCTGGCTGGCCGATGTAGGTGCGGAGGGCGGGACCGACGATGCGGTCCGGGTACAGGTCAGCGCCGCCGGCGCCGTCGACGGCCGCCTGCCTTTCCGCAGCACCGGGGAGGGAGCGATCACCGCACGCGTGGCATTCACCTTGCCCGAGGGGGATGGCGATCGCTGGGTCCTGTGGCTGTCCCGTGATGCCCTCGACGAGGTGCGGGCCTGGGCACCGGGATGGGCGCCGCCGGCGCAGCATTTCCACGCTGCGCCCGATGATGCATTCCCGGCCGGCTATGCGTTCCCCTTGCCGGCGGAGTGGCGTGGCGCGCACGTGGTGCAACTGTCGCTGGCAGGCGGGGTACGCGCCGCGCCGCGGCCACGGATCATCAGCGATCGCACCATGCTGCGCATCGTGGCGCGCGATCGCGCGATCGCCTCGGCGATCTACGCCGCGATGCTGACGCTGGCCATTGCCGCGTTGGCGCTCTACGCCGCGGTGCGCGACCGCGCGTTCCTGTGGTTCGCCCTCTACGCATGCACCGGTTTGCTGCTGGCTGCGGCGATGAACGGCCACCTGGTCGCCGTGCTGCCACGTTCCCTCCTCGCTGCCGCGGGTGCGGGCGGGTTCTGGGCCACCATGCTCGTCTTCGCGGGGGTGGGCGTGCGCACGGTGTTGCGCTACGCGGTCGCGGGCGAGTCGGAAGCGCTGGGCGCATGGCGGCTGTTGCCTTGGGCGTATGTGGCGGCAGCGGTCGTGGCCCTGCTGGCCCCGCACGCCTGGGCCGCCTGGATCGGCTGGCTCGCCAGCCTCGGCTGGATCGCCGCCGTGTCGGGGTCCTTCGTGCTGGTGTATGCGGCGGCGCGGCGCGGCGTCTCGATGGCGGTCGCAATGCTGCTGCTGCTGGGACTGGTCGGCTTCGCGGGTGGTGCGCATGAACTGATGCAGTCCGGCCGCCTGCCCGACAACGCGTGGACCCGCTACGGGTACCAGTGCGCCCTCGTGCTGTTCTCGGTGGTCCTCTACGTCGGCTTGTGCAGCCGGGTGGGTGCGGTGCGGCAGCGGCTGGACGACGAGGCGCAGGCGCGTCGGGCCAGCGAGCAGAGGCTGCGCCGTGAGCAGGTCCGCGGCGACCTGGCCTCGCAGTTGCAGGCGGCGCTGCGCGATACCGACGACGGCGCGGTGGCGTCCACGGCCTTTGGCCTGCTGGCGGACGCGGCGCAGCGCCTGTTGGGGTGCGGAAGCGCGGCGGTCCTGGTCGAGGCCTACCTGGGTGATCCCGGCCTGCGCCTGCACGGCACCGACCCGGCGTCCGCCGTGGGGCGCTCGGCCATGGCCGAGCGCGGGGGCATCCGCGAGGCAGCCCTCGCGGGCACGCCGGTGGTGTTGCGCCTCGGCGACGGCGCGCGCGGCGGCGATGGTGCCGGCGCCGACCACGTGGTGGTCCCGCTCGCCGCACGTGCAGGTGGCTGGGGCGCCTTGGTGGTGCGCCTGCCGCTGCAATGCGTGCCGGACCAGGCGGAACTGGCGGCGCTGGACGGCATCGCGCGCCTGGTGGTGCTGCACGCGCAGGAGGCCCATGCCGCCGCGCAGTTGCGACGCACCGCCGAACTCGATTCCCTGACCTGCACGCTGAACCGGCATTCGCTGGACCGCGTGGCTGCCGATGCCTTCGCCGCGCGGCAGGGCACCGCATCGCCACTATCGGTCCTGTTCATCGATCTCGATTGGTTCAAGCCGATCAACGATACCCATGGACATGCCTGCGGCGACCATTGCCTGCGGGTCGTGGCGCAGGCCCTGTGCGGGCAGTTGCGCCCGGGCGATGTCGTCGGCCGCTATGGCGGCGAGGAATTCCTGGTGCTGTTGCCCGGTTCCGATGCCGCCGCGGCGCGCGTGCTTGCCGAGCGCTTGCGGCGGACCATCGAGGGGCTGAGCATCGAATGGGAAGGGCGCCGGATCCGGGTGACCGCCAGTTTCGGCCTTGCCGGCATGCGCGAACAGGACACCGGCCTTGCATCGTTGCTCGCCCGCGCCGACAAGGCGCTCTACCAGGCCAAGCGCGAGGGTCGGAACTGCGTGCGCGCCGCTTCGGCCTATGCCGAGTAGCGGAGGCGCACGCCGACCGTGGTCAGGGCAAGTATTGGCACCAGTACTGCAGCTCGCTGCTCTTGCTCGGCTCGTACACGGACTGGAACCCGGTGAAGCCGTAGGCGTCGGCACGTCCGTCGAACGGCGGGCGGTGGGTGGCCTGGTGGATCAACACCGGGTCGCCGGTGGTCATGCCGTAGGTATAGACCCGGATGAAGCGACCGGTGGTCGGCAGGTCGGCATACACCAGCTTGAACTCGAAGTAGCGGCCGATCTTGCGTCCGGCGACCTGGTAGGGCGTGGTGGTCGGCGCGGCGTCCACCGTCCATTCCTCGCCGCCATAGACCACGTGGCAGCGCGCGGTTTCCGCGTGTGCCGTGCCGGTGGCGGCGAGCGCGGCGAGCAGCAGCGAGGGGGCGAGGCGAGGCATCAGGGCGCTCCGGTGCATTGGCGGATCTCGCCGTCGCCGGCGCGGCCGCAGGGGCTGGCGACGGCGGGCGCGGGATGCGGCACGCCGTCCGCATCCAGGCGTGCGACGTGGGTGCGCCAGCTGCGCACGCCGTCGGGCCCGACCTTCAGCGACAGCACCCAGCCGGTGGTGGTCGCCTCGGTCTCGAACCCGTTGAACAGGAAGTTGCCCAGGCTGTAGACGATCGGCTTGCCCCGGTAGACCTCGGCGCCCTGGGTGACGTGCGGGTGGCCGCCGACCACGATGTCCGCGCCGGCATCGATCATCCGCCGCGCGAACGCGCGCAGCCGCGGGCTGGGTTGCGCCTCTTCCTCCCAGCCCCAGTGCATGAACGGGATCACGATGTCGGCATGGTGCACCGTGCGTGCGGCGACGATGTCCTCGAGCACCTGTTCGTCCTCGCCGCTCCATGCGACGCCGGGGCGGGTGGCATCGGCCTCGAACGAACGCGGCTTGAACTCGAGGTAGCCGAGCAGCGCGATGCGCAGGCCGTTGCGCTCGACGACCAGCGGCGCATGCGCCTGCGTGGCGTTGCGGCCGCCGCCGAAGCCGGCCAGACCCGCCCCGCGCATGAGGTCCAGTTGCTCGGCGAAGGCGGCCTTGCCGAAATCGCCGGAATGGTTGTTCGCCAGCGACATGGCGTCGAAGTGGCGCTTGAGCACCGGCAGCACGCCGGGGTCCGCGCGGAAGGTGTAGGGCTTGGCCAGCGCGGTGCCGCCGGTGGCGACCACGCATTCCAGGTTGCCGATGCGCAGGTCGTGGGACGCCAGCAACGGGGCGAACGGCTGGAAGGGATCCACGCCGCCCGCGATGAGTTCCCCGGGACGCTCGGCGACCATGATGTCGCCGACGAAGACCAGCGAGGCCTCGCGGTCGGCCGCGGCGGCGGGGAGGGCGAGCAGGCAGGCGAGGGCAGCGCAGGCGTGTCGGTTCGTCATCCACCGATCATCGCGCAAATCCGCCGCCGATGGATCAGAGGCTGGTCACCGCGCACGCGTAGACCAGTTCGCAGGCGCCGCCGCCGCTGTCCTCGCGGGTCAGCGAACTGCGCCAGCGCCAGCCGCCGGGACGGTCCAGCTGGACCAGCCAGCCGTCAACGCGCACGCGGTCGCCTTCCCCGACGCGCGCGAGGTCGGCCGCCACCGTGGCGTTGGCGGGGACCATGTGCATGTTGGCGCTGCTGCGCACGATCTCGGCGAGCGGGATCGGCGGTTCGCCCTGCCAACCGTAGCGGTACCAGCGGCCGGATTGGCGGATGTCGAGCCGGTCGAGCACGGCGTCCTCGGTCATCCGGCCCCAGCCCAGGGCGAGGTCGATGGGCGCGTAGTCGGCTTCGCGGTCGAAGCGGTAGTCCTCGCGCCCGAGCACGCGTGCCTCGACGCTGAAGCCCGCCAGCGGCGTCGTGCCGGCGTCGCCCACGCCGGGGAGCGTCAATCCGTCGGGAACGGGGGTTTGCAGCGGCGATGCCCCGCTCGCCACGCGCGGCGGCAGCGGACAGCCCGATGGCATTGCAGTCGCCTCGCGGGAGACCGGATCCGGGCGCAACGCGAGCCACCAGGCGGCGCTGCAGGCCAGCGCGGCGAGCAGCACGAGATGCCGCGCGTTCACGCCGGCGCGCCTTCAGGCCGCCGCGAGCTGGGCGCGGGTCGCGCTGCCGATGGCATTGCCGAGCTGGTGCAGGAAGGCGTCCAGCGCCGAGGACTTGCGCCACACCAGCGCGATGCGTCGGCTCGGGGCGGTGCCACGGAACGGCACCAGGCGGATGTTCGCCGGTTGCGCGATCGGCTCGTGGACCGACAACGCCGGCAACAGGGTCACGCCCACGCCTGCCGCGACCATCTGCCGCAAGGTCTCCAGGCTGGTCGCGCGGAAGCCCGACTTCTCGCGCGCGCCGGACAGGCGGCAGACATCCAGCGCCTGGTCGCGCAGGCAGTGCCCGTCCTCGAGCAGCAGCAGGGTTTCGTCCGACAACTCGGCGGCGTCGAGCGCGCTGCGGCGGGCCAACGGATGCTGCTGCGGCGCGGCCAGCACGAACGGCTCCTCGAACAGGAATTCCGCGTGCAGCTGGTCGTCGTGCAGCGGCAGCGCCAGCAGCGCCGCATCCAGCTTGCCTTCGCGCAGGCGCTGCAGGAGTTCGTCGCTCTTTTCCTCGACCAGCAGCAGTTCGAGCTGCGGGAACCGCGCGCGCAGGGTCGGCACCACGTGCGGCAGCAGGTACGGGCCGAGGGTGGGGAACACGCCCAGCCGCAGCGTGCCGGATTCGGGGTCGCGGCTGCGACGGGCGGCCTCGCGCATCTGCTCGACGTCGGCGACGATCCGGCGCGCGCGCTGGACCACGTCCAGGCCGGCCGCGGTCAGCATCACCTTGCGCGGTGCACGCTCCACCAGCACCACGCCGAGCTCGTCCTCCAGCTTGCGGATCTGGGTCGACAGCGTGGGCTGGCTGACGAAGCAGGCGTCCGCCGCCTTGCCGAAGTGGCGGAGGTCGGCGAGGGCCACCAGGTACTTGAGGTCGCGCAGGTTCATGGCGTGGCTTCCATCGGTGCGACCCCCATGGCGCGCCGCACGACCGGTCGCCGTGCAGCGTGCATGCGTCAGGCCGCTTGTGCGTCGTTGGCGTCCGGCGTCGAATGCCGGATCAGGTAATCGAAGGCCGACAGCGCAGCGGTGGAGCCGCCACCCATCGCCACCACGATCTGCTTGTACGGCTCGGTGGTGGCGTCGCCCGCGGCGAACACGCCGGGCAGGCTGGTGTGGCCGCGGTCGTCGACTTCGATCTCGCCGCGCTGGCTCAGGGTCACCGCACCCCTCAGCCAGTCGGTGTTGGGCAGCAGGCCGATCTGCACGAACACGCCCTCGACCTGCAGCTCGCGCTTCTCGCCAGTGCCGCGATCGGTGAAGGCGAGGCCGGCGAGCTTGCCGGCGGCGCCGGTCATCCCGGTGGTCTGCGCGTTCACGTGCACGCTGGCATTCGGCAGGCTGCGCAGCTTGCGCTGCAGCACCTCGTCGGCGCGGAGCTTGCCGTCGAACTCCAGCAGGGTGACGTGCTCGACCAGGCCGGCGAGGTCGATGGCGGCCTCGACGCCGGAGTTGCCGCCGCCGATCACCGCCACCCGCTTGCCCTTGAACAGCGGGCCGTCGCAGTGCGGGCAGTAGGTCACGCCCTTGTTGCGGTAGGTGTCCTCGCCGGGGACGCCGGTCTGCCGCCAGCGCGCGCCGGGCGCGAGGATGACGGTGCGCGCGCGCAGGGTCGCGCCGCTTTCGAGTTCCACGCCGACCAGGCCACCCGCCTGCGCGGCAGGCTGCAAGGCCTTTGCGCGCTGCGCGGTGACCACGTCCACGCCGTAGCTGCGCACGTGCGCCTCCAGCGACGCGGCCAGCTTCGGGCCCTCGGTGTACTCGACCGAGGGGAAATTCTCGATCGCCATGGTGTCCAGCACCTGCCCGCCGAAACGCTCGGTGACGATGCCGGTGCGGATGCCCTTGCGCGCGGCGTAGATTGCGGCCGCGGCACCGGCCGGGCCGCCGCCGACCACCAGCACGTCGTAGGGCGCGGCATCGTTGAGGGCGTCAGCGGCACGCGCCGCCGCGCCGGTATCGAGCTTGGCCAGGATCTGTTCGATGCTCATGCGGCCGGCATCGAACTCGGCGCCGTCGAGGTAGATCGTCGGCACCGACATCACCTGCCGCGCCTCGACCTCGGCCTGGAACAGGCTGCCGTCGATCGCGACGTGCTGGATCCGCGGGTTGAGCACGCTCATCGCGTTGAGCGCCTGGATGGTGTCCGGGCAGCTCTGGCAATGCAGCGACATGTAGGTTTCGAAGCGGTAGTCGCCGGGCAGCGCGCGCACCTGCGCCGCCAGCGCCTCGTCGATCTTCACCGGGTGGCCGCCGACCTGCAGCAGGGCCAGCACCAGGGACGTGAACTCGTGGCCCAGCGGGATCCCGGCGAAGCCGACCTGCACCTGGGTGCCGGCGCGGCGGATCAGGAACGACGGCTTGCGCGCGTCGTCGCCGGTCGCGCGGCTGATCTTCGGCGACAGCGCGGCGATGTCGTCGAGCAGTGCGTCGAGTTCGCGCGCGGCCTCGGAATCGTCCAGCGACGCGACCAGTTCGATCGGCTGCTGCAGGCGTTCGAGATAGGTGGCCAGTTGGTCCTTCAGGTCCTGGTCGAGCATGGCGGCATCCTCTGGGGGAGGGATGGAGGGGGATGGAAAGGGCTGCGGCCAACCGCCCGCGGGGGGCTGGCCGGAGCCCTCTCCCCGGGGCGGGGAGAGGGGCGGGCCGCGGGCGTCGGACAGGAACGCCGCCTGCGGCTTTGGGGTCAGATCTTGCCGACCAGGTCCAGCGACGGCTTCAGCGTCTTGGCGCCTTCGTTCCACTTCGCCGGGCAGACTTCGTTGGGGTGCGAGGCGACGTACTGCGCAGCCTTGAGCTTGCGCACGGTCTCCTTGACGTCGCGGGCGATCGCGTTGTCATGCACTTCCATGGTCTTGATCACGCCATCGGGGTTGATGATGAAGGTGCCGCGCAGGGCCAGGCCTTCCTCGTCGATGTGCACGCCGAACGCGCGGGTCAGCTGGTGGGTGGGGTCGCCGACCAGCGGGAACGCGGCCTTGCCGACCGCCGGGGAGGTCTCGTGCCACACCTTGTGGGAGAAGTGGGTGTCGGTGGTGACGATGTAGACCTCGGCGCCGGCCGCCTGGAACTCGGCGTAATGCTCGGCGGCGTCTTCGATCTCGGTCGGGCAATTGAAGGTGAAGGCCGCCGGCATGAAGATCAGGACCGACCACTTGCCCTGCAGGGACTGGTCGGTGACCTCGACGAACTTGCCGTTGTGGAAGGCATTGGCCTTGAACGGGGCGACCTTGGTATTGATCAGGGACATCGTGGTTCCTCGGTGTGGACGGGGGGATGATGCGACGCGACAAATCTATGGCGTGGCATTCAATCAATCAATAAAATTGATTCTATCGAAACAATAGTTAAGAGCTATTGAATTGGTCGAGGTCGCCGACCGGGCGCGTCTATGCGGCTTCCCGCCACGCGATGCGACACTGCACGCATGCAGAGCACCACGCCGCGGGTCCGGGATTTGTTGCAGCGCGCCAGCGCCATGATCGAGCGCGTCGATGCCGAGTGGCTGCTGGCGCATGCACTGGACCGCCCGCCGGGCTGGCTGTGGGCGCATGCCGACGACGCTGTCGAGGCGGCTGCCCGGGAGCGTTTCGAGGCCTTGCTGGCGCGTCGCGCCGCCGGCGAGCCGGTCGCCTACCTGACCGGGACCCAGGGCTTCTGGTCGATGGACCTCCGGGTGACGCCCGCCACCCTGATCCCGCGCCCGGAAACCGAACGGCTGGTCGAACTCGCCCTGGCGCGGCTGCCCACCGACGCCCCCTGCCGGGTCGCGGACCTCGGCACCGGCAGCGGGGCGATCGCGCTGGCCATCGCCCGCGAGCGGCCGATGGCCGCGGTGGTCGCCACCGACGCCAGCAAGGCGGCCTTGGCGGTGGCGGTGGCCAACGCGCAACGCAACGGCATCGACAATGCGTGGTTCCGTCGCGGCGACTGGTGCGAGGCGCTGGGGCGCGACCGCTTCGACCTGATCGCCAGCAATCCGCCGTACATCGCGCTCGGCGATCCGCACCTCGACCAGGGCGACCTCCGCCACGAACCGCCCGACGCGCTCGCTTCCGGCGACGACGGGCTGGACGCTATCCGCCGCATCGTCCGCGACGCCCCGGCGCACCTGGCGCCCGCGGGCTGGTTGCTGCTGGAGCACGGCTGGGACCAGGGCCAGGCCGTGCGTGCGCTGATGGCCGCGGCTGGCTTCGTCGAGGTGGGGACCGAACCCGACCTCGAAGGCCGCGACCGCGTGAGCCTGGGGCGCAGGCCCTGAACCGCGCCGGCTAGAATCCGGGATTCTCCACCGCCGGATCCCGCCATGCGCACGCTGTATCCCGAACTCGCTCCTTCCCGGACCGGCACCCTCGCGGTCGACGGCCGCCACACCCTGTACTGGGAGGAATGCGGCAACCCCGACGGCAAGCCGGTGGTGTTGCTGCACGGCGGCCCCGGCGCGGGCTGCAATGCCAACATGCGGCGCTTCCACGACCCGGCGAAGTACCGCATCGTGCTGTTCGACCAGCGCGGCGCGGGGCGCAGCACCCCGCACGCCGACCTCGTCGGCAACACCACGTGGGACCTGGTCGCCGACATCGAGAAGCTGCGCGAGCACCTCGGCATCGCGCGCTGGCAGGTGTTCGGCGGCAGCTGGGGCTCGACCCTCGCGCTGGCCTATGCCGAGACCCACCCGCAGCGGGTCACCGAGCTGGTCCTGCGCGGCATCTTCATGCTCCGCCGCTGGGAGCTGGAATGGTTCTACCAGGAAGGCGCCAGCCGCCTGTTCCCGGATGCGTGGGCGCACTACGTCGCGGCGATCCCGGAGGTGGAGCGCGCGGACCTGATCTCGGCCTTCCATCGCCGCCTGACCTCCGACGATGCCGGGGTGCGGCTGGCGGCCGCGCGCGCCTGGGCGATCTGGGAAGGCGGCACCAGCTACCTGCGGATCCCGGCGGACTACGCGGACACCCACGGCAACGCGGAGTTCGCGCTGGCGTTCGCGCGGATCGAGAACCACTACTTCGTCAACGGTGGTTTCTTCGAGGTGGAGGACCAGCTGCTGCGCGATGCCCATCGCATCGCCGACATCCCCGGGGTGATCGTGCACGGCCGTTACGACGTGGTCTGCCCGATCCAGAACGCCTTCGACCTGCACAAGGCCTGGCCGAAGGCGGAGCTGCTGGTCAGCGCGACCGCCGGCCACTCCGCGTTCGAGGCCGAGAACGCCGCCGCGCTGGTGGAGGCGACCGACCGCTTCGCTGGCTGAAGCGCGCGCCGCCTACTGGCCGTCCGCAGCGAGCACATTGGCCGCCGAGCCGACGATCAGCGGATCCGCCGGGTAGGCGACCTTCGGGTCTTTGCCCGGATAGGGCAGGGTCGACAGCACGTGGCGCATGCAATTGAGGCGCGCGCGTTTCTTGTCATCGGACTTGATCACCAGCCACGGCGAGTCGGCGGTGTCGGTGTGGAAGAACATCGCTTCCTTGGCGTCGGTGTAGTCGTCCCACTTACCCAGCGACTGCACGTCGATCGGCGAGAGCTTCCAGTGCTTCAGCGGGTCGTTGCGGCGCGAGTTGAAGCGCCGCAGCTGTTCCTCTCGGCTGACCGAGAACCAGAACTTGTAGACCCGGACGCCGCTGCGCACCAGCATGCGTTCGAACTCCGGCGCCTCGCGCAGGAACTCGAGGTATTCCGCCGGGGTGCAGAAGCCCATCACCCGCTCGACCCCGGCGCGGTTGTACCAGCTGCGGTCGAACAGCACGATCTCGCCGTAGGTCGGCAGGTGCTCGATGTAACGCTGGAAGTACCACTGCCCGCGTTCGCGCTCGCTGGGCTTCTCCAGCGCGACCACGCGCGCGCCGCGCGGGTTCAGGTGTTCGGTGAAGCGCTTGATGGTGCCGCCCTTGCCGGCGGCGTCGCGGCCCTCGAACAGCATCACGATGCGCTGCCCGCTCTCCTTGACCCAGCTCTGCACCTTCAGCAGCTCGATCTGCAGCTTCTTCTTCTCCGCCTCGTATTCCCTGCGGCGCAGGCGGACGCGGTAGGGATAGCCGGCGGGCAGCGGCGCGGAGGTGCTCTCTTCGGCGGTGACCGGCATCGCCTCCATCTCCCGCGCGGTGGCCTCCGGCACGCCGAGTTCTGCGGGCGCGATGCCTATCGGCGGCACCGCCGGCGGCGCATGGGTGCCGGCCCAGGCTTCGGCCTCGGCCTGCGCGACCGCGGCGGCGGCGGGGGTGGGGACCGGATCGGGCGCGGGCAGCCGGTTGCGCGGCTTGCGCGCGGCGGGAGCGGCCCGCGGCTTGGGGACGGGGGGCTTGGCGGTCGGGCGACGGGCCATGGCGCGTTCCTGGGTCGATGGCGAGACCCCACCATCGCACCGGCCGCAGGCCGCGGCCTTGACCGCCGTCAATCCCGGGTCAGCGGCGCGGGCTACCGTCCGGCTCGTGCTCGATCATCCACAGCCCGGCCCAGAGCTTGAGGTCGAGTTCGAAGCCCTCGGCATGCTTGCGCATCAGCCAGGCCGGCGCCTCGGCCCGCGGCACGTGGTGGACGGTGATGTCCTCGCTGTCCACCCCGCCGCCATCGCCGACCCGGACCAAGTCCAGCGCGCGCACGAAGGCGATGCGCTCGTTGCTCATGCCGGAACTGGTCGGGCCGACCAGCAGCACGTCGACCCGCCCCGGTGCCCAGCCGGTCTCCTCGATCAGTTCACGACGGGCGGCGTCGGCCAGGGTGTCCTCGGCATGGTCGTCGCCGACCAGGCCCGCCGGCATCTCGATGGTGCGCGCGCCCAGCGGCACGCGGTATTGCTCGACGAACAGCACCTCGTCGGCGGGGGTCACCGCGATCACGATCACCGCCATGCCCTGGCCGTGCGTGCGCTCGCAGGATTCCCAGTGGCCGATCTTCACCAGCCGCAGCCAGTCGCCTTCGTAGAGGGTGGTCTTGAGGTTGTGGCCCATGCCTCGATGCTACCTCACACGCATGGCGACAGAGTTGGGTGCCGGCCCCGGGTGGCGGGGAGGCGTTCGAGCGCGCCATGGACGGCGCGCGGCCGCGCATCGGAGCCGGACGCGGAGCCTAAGCGGCGCACGCCTCCCCGCCACCCGGGGCCGGCGTGCGATCAGCCAAGTTGCGTCGCCTCCGCCGCTCGGATGCTTAAGCGGAAAGTCCCGCCGCCTCCGCCAAGCGCTTGCGGGTCAGCGGACCGAAGCCGATCCAGTCCGACAGCGACTGCAGTTCGTCGGCGTCGCCGTTGCCGCGCGCGAAATGGCCCTCCGGCAGCGGCGCATCCAGCGCGATCGTGGTGAGTTGCCGCCACAGGAGTGCGTGCTCGCGCTGTTCGCGCAGGCGCACGGCGAGTTGTGCGGCCCCGCGCAGGCGCAGGAACGGCACCTCGTCGATCCGCGCAAGCAGGGCATCCAGCGAATCGAAATGCGCGAGTAGGACCGCGGCCGACTTCGGGCCGATCCCGGTGATGCCCGGGATGTTGTCGACCGCGTCGCCGGTGAGCGCCAGGTAGTCGGCGATCTGGTGCGCATGCACGCCGTGCCGCGCCTTGACCCCGTCGCGGCCCCAGCGCTGGCCCTTGGCGAAGTCGTACTGCTCGTCGTGCACGTCCAGCAGCTGCGAGAGGTCCTTGTCGGCGGACACGATCACGCTGCGGTAGCCGTGTCCGCGCGCGCGGTGCACGGCGCTGCCGATCAGGTCGTCGGCCTCGTAGTCGTGGTGTGCCAGGGTCTGCAGCCCCAGCGCCTGGCACAGGCCCTTGCACCAGGCGAACTGGCGGCGCAGCTCCGGCGGCGCGGGGTCGCGGTTGGCCTTGTAGGCCGGGTACAGCGCGTTGCGGAAGCAGGAGTCCAGCGCCTCGTCAAAGGCGATGGCGATGTGCCGAGGGCGTTCGCGCTCCAGCAGCTCCAGCAGGAAGCGGGCGAAGCCATGCACCGCGTTGGTCGGCCAGCCGTCGGCGTCGTGGAACTCGTCCGGCATGGAATGCCAGGCGCGGAATACGTACATCGAGGCATCGACGAGGTGCAGCGTCGGCGCGGCTGGCGTGTGCCCGGCGGTCACGCGCCGGTCCAGTCCGACAGCAGGGTCGCTGGGTCGGGGCGTTCGCGTTCGGGCGCCTCGACCAGCGGCGTGCCGATCGCGATGGTGCCGACCAGTTGCTCGTCTTCGGCCAGCCCCAGGGTGCCCTCGAGGAAGGCGCGGTCGTAGGCGATCCAGCCGGTCAGCCACTGCGCGCCATAACCTTCAGCCTGCGCGGCCTGCAGCAGCAGCAGGCAGACGCAGGATGCGGTGGCCAGGCGCTCGGATTCGGGGATCTTTTCGTCGGGTCCGAGGCGGGCGATTACGCACACGGTCAGCGGCGGCATCAGGAAACGCGTGCGCAGCTTGTCGAGGGCGGCGTCGCTGGCTTCCGGCTCGCGCTCGCGCAGGCGCGCCGAGGCGGCGTCGGCCAGGTGCGCGCGGTCCACGCCGGCGACGCGCAGGAAGCGGAACGGCACGCGCTTGCCGTGGTCCGGTACCCGCGACGCGCTGCGCAGGATGCGCAGCAACTGGTCGGGGTCGGGGCCGGGCGTGGCCAGCTGGCGGGTGGGCACCGAGCGGCGGCTGTCGAGGGCGGCGAGGGTCAGCATCGGCATCGGATGGGGGCGGGACTCGCCATGGTAGCGGCCGCTTTGGTTAGGATGCAGGCAACGGGTCGATGCAGGGGTGGGCGATGGCGGTGATCGTGGGCGTGGCACGCGAGACGGCGTCGGGCGAGCGGCGCGTCGCGCTGACCCCGGAAACCTGCAAGAAGCTGGTCGCGGCCGGCGCCAGCGTGCGCATCCAGCCCGGGATCGGCGATGGCGCCCATTTCCCGGACCAGGCCTATGCCGATGCCGGCGCCGAGTTGCGCGAGGACGCGCTCGCGGAGGCCGATGCGGTGCTGTGCGTGCAGCCGCCCGCGACCCCGGTGCTCGCAGGGCTGAAGCCCGGCGCGGTGCTGGTGGGCAGCCTGCAGCCGCAGGCGGACGAGGGCCGCGCGGCGGCGATCCGCGACCGCGGCCTGCTGGCGTTCCCGCTGGAACGCCTGCCGCGCACCACCCGCGCGCAGGCGATGGACGTGCTCAGCTCGCAGGCCGGCATGGCCGGATACAAGGCCGTGCTGATCGCCGCGCAACTGGCGCCGCGCTTCTTCCCGATGCTGACCACCGCGGCCGGCACCATCCGGCCGTCGAAGGTGCTGATCGTCGGCGCCGGCGTGGCCGGCCTGCAGGCGATCGCCACCGCCAAGCGCCTGGGTGCGCAGGTCGAGGGCTTCGACGTACGCCCGGAGACCCGCGAGCAGATCGAGTCGCTGGGCGGCAAGTTCCTCGACCTCGGGGTGTCCGCGGCCGGCGAGGGCGGCTACGCCCGCGCGCTGACCGACGAGGAACGCGCCGAGCAGCAGCGCCGCCTGGCCGAGCACTTGAAGAACATCGACGTGATCGTCTGCACCGCTGCCGTGCCGGGGCGCCCCGCGCCGAAGATCATCAGCGCGGCGATGGTCGCCGGGATGAAGCCCGGCAGCGTGATCGTCGACCTCGCCGCCGAGACCGGCGGCAACTGCGAGCTCACCCGCCCTGGCGCGACCGTGGTGGTAGGGGGCGTGACCATTGCCGGGCCGTTGGACCTGGCGTCGATGGGGGCGCAGCACGCGAGCGAGATGTACGCGCGCAACGTCTACAACTTCGTCTCGCTGCTGCTCAAGGACGGCGCGCTGGCGTTCGACTGGGACGACGAGCTGCTGGCGAAGACGGTATGGCCTGAGCGGGCCGTGGCGTCCTGACTCAGTCGCGTTCGCGCCGCGCCGGGGCGGGGTGCGTCGAGAGCCAGTCCCGTTTCTGTTGCGGCGTCATCTGCCGCCACTGCGCCAGGAAGGCCTTGCGTTCCGCCTCGGGCTGGCCGCGCATGAAGTGGAACAGCGCGCGCGCTTCGTCGCGCTGCTTCGGCGGCATGTGTTCCCAGCGCGACATCCCGTGGCGCGCGCGATCGCGCTGCGCCGGCGGCATCGCCTGCCAGCGCCTGGCGCGCTCCAGCATCCGCGCGCGCTCCTCCGGGTTGGCGTTCCAGCGTTCCTTGAGCGGCGCCACCAGCATCTCGCGCTGGGCCGGGCTGAGCTTGTCCCATTCCACCAGCGGCGCGGCAGGCGCCACGGGCGCGGCCTGCGCGAATGCGCCGAGCGGCGCCAGCAGCAGGGTGAGCAAGAGGAGTCGGGCGGTGCGGGTCATGGCTTACTCCATTGCGAGCTGCTGGGCGTCGGGCGACGCCAGCCACGCGTAGAACTCGGGATCCTGGTCCAGCAGGGTGTCGCCACGCGTCTCCGCAGTTGCGACCGTGGCGACGGAGGTGCTGGGCGTCGTCGGCGGGGCGATGCGGGCCGGCTGCAGTTGCAACCCCAGCCCCAGCACGCCGATCGCGGCGAACCCGGCGATGGCGTAGCGCAGGCCATTGCGCCGCGCCCGGGGTTGGGCCTGGCCGCGCAATGCCGCATACCGGCGCTGCGCCAGTTGCGCGCGTACCCGCGGGGACAGCTGCTCAAGCGCCTCGGCATGGCGGTCGCGGAGGGCGGCATCGAAAGGGGCGTGCTCGCCGGTGTTCATCGGAATTCCTCCAGTTGCTTCTGCAACGCCTCGCGGGCGCGCGACAAGTGCGTCTTCACCGATCCCTCGCTGCAGCCCATGGCCTGCGCGGTCTGGGCGACGTCGAGGTCCTCCAGCACGCGCAGGGTGAACGCCTCGCGCTGGCGGGCGGGCAGTCCGCGCAGGGCCTGGCGGATGCGCGCCCAGGCTTCCTGCCCGTCGTGGCTGCGCGACGGGTCCGGGTTGGCTTCGTCCGCCCAGTCGATCACCTCGCCATCGGCATCGCTGCTGCCTGGGACCAACCAGCGCAGCCGGAACAGCCCGCGCCGCTGCACGTCGATGATGCGGTTGCGCAGGATGCTCCAGAACAGCGGCTGCCATTCCGACGGCGTGCGATCGCGGTAGGCGAGCATCTTCATCATCGCGTCCTGGACCGCGTCGAGCGCGTCGTCGCGCTGGCGCAGGGCCACCTCGGCGAAGCGGAACGCCCGGCCCTCGATGCCGGCTAGGAACTCCGCCAGCGTCGCCGGGCCGGTCCAGGCCTCGGCGGTGGGCTCGGCGTCGCGCATCCGCGCCAGATTAGCCGCATCCACCAGCATGTCGATGTCCGTCGTGCATGGCCCGGTCCCTGCCCGGGGATCGCCGGGCGTCGGGAAGGGGAACGCTTGCCGGGCGATGCGGTTGACAGGCGTGGGAACGCCGCGATCCGTGGTTATGATGCGGGCAGGCATTCGGGGAGGAGGCGGGCGTGGGCGACGGCTTCGTGGCGTTGTACATCTTCATGCTGGCGGCGATCGCCGGGCACGTGATCATTTCCCGGGTCCCCGTGATCCTGCATACCCCGCTGATGTCGGGGTCGAACTTCATCCACGGCATCGTCCTGATCGGCGCGATGGTGGTCCTCGGCCACGCCGACACCACGCTGGAGAAGGCGCTGGGCTTCATCGCGGTCTTCCTCGGCGCGGGCAACGCGGCCGGCGGCTACGTGGTGACCGAACGCATGTTGGAGATGTTCAAGTCCTCGAAGAAGGAGGGCGCCAAGTGACCGTGCTGACCCTCGTCAAGCTGAGCTACTTCGTCGCCGCGACCCTGTTCCTGCTGGGCCTGCAGCGCATGGCCAGCCCGAAGACCGCGCGCAGCGGCATCCAGTGGGCAGGCGTGGGCATGCTGATCGCCACCGGCGCCACCTTCTTCCTGCCCGGCCTGCACAACATCGGCCTGATGCTGGTGGCCATCGTGCTTGGCGTCGGCCTGAACTGGGCCTGGGGCAAGAAGGTCGCGATCACCGACATGCCGCAGATGGTCGCCCTGTTCAACGGCATGGGCGGCGGCAGCGCGGCGGCGATCGGCGCGATGGAGTTGATCGGATTCGCGTCGTCTTCCATGGCCGGGTTGGCAATTGTGGGTGCTGGTCTTGCTGGTGAACCGACCTGGCCGTTTGCACTCAAGTTCGGGCTGGCCGCACTGGGCGGGCTCATCGGCGCGGTGTCGCTCTCGGGTTCGGTGATCGCGTGGGCCAAGCTCGATGGGCGCATGGACAAGCGCTATACCTTCCCCGGCCAGCAGTGGTTCAACGCCCTGGTCGCGCTGGTTACGGTTGGCTTGGGCATCGCCGCAGTATGGACGATGTCGCTGCCGATCATCATCGCCTTCTTCGTGCTGGCGCTGGCCTTGGGCGTGCTGATGACGCTGCCGATCGGCGGCGCCGATATGCCCGTCGTCATCTCGCTGTACAACGCGTTCACCGGGCTGGCGGTCGCGTTCGAAGGCTACGTGCTCGGCAACGAGGCACTGATCATCGCCGGCACCATGGTCGGCGCGGCCGGCATGCTGCTGACCCGGCTGATGGCCAAGGCCATGAACCGCTCGATCAAGAACGTGCTGTTCTCCAATTTCGGTGGGAGCAGCGGGGCGATGCAGGAGATCGGCGGCTCGATGAAGCCGATCGAGGCCGCCGACGTCGCCGCGATGATGGCCTACGCCGAGCGCGTGGTGATCGTGCCCGGCTACGGCCTGGCGGTGGCGCAGGCGCAGCACAAGATCTGGGAATTGACCCAGCGCCTGCAGGACCGCGGGGTCAAGGTGAAGTTCGCGATCCATCCGGTGGCCGGGCGCATGCCGGGGCACATGAACGTGCTGCTGGCAGAGGCCGGCGTGCCCTACGACCTGATCGCCGACATGGACGACATCAACCCGGAATTCGCCAATACCGACGTCTCCCTGGTGATCGGCGCCAACGACGTGGTCAACCCGGTCGCCAAGACCGACCCGGCCAGCCCGATCTACGGCATGCCGATCCTTGACGTGGTCAATTCGAAGAACACCATCGTCATCAAGCGCGGCAAGGGCACCGGCTTCGCCGGCATCGAGAACGCCCTGTTCTACGCCGACAACACGCGCATGCTGTACGGCGACGGCAGCGAGATGGCCAACGCGCTGGTCAGCGAACTCAAGGCACTGGACGGCGGCGGGCACTGAGCCCGGCCCAGGCGGCGACCAGCAAGGCCAGGCCGTACCACGCGAGGTCGAGGGGTCGGGTCGCCAGCTGCAACAGCTCCCGGGCATAGGCCGGTCCCAGCCGCAGCGCCGATTCCCAAGGGCGCAGGCCCATGCCGCGACCGACTTCGCCGGCGACGATCGCATAGTTGGCGAAGCAGATCGTGGCGAGCGTCGCCACCGTCGCGAGCGCGGCGCGCGGCCATCCGGGCGGCCAGCGCATGACCGCCAGCAGCAGGACCATGTCGGCCGCTGCCAACGGTGCCAGCCAGGCCAGTTGGCGCTCCGCCTTCAGCGCCACCAGCAGCCAGGCGGCGGCGAAGCCGAGGCTGCCCAGCGCCAGCAGGGCGAACGCGAGCCAGCGGGAAGAAGTGGGGGCGGGCATGTACGGGCCGGCGGCGGGTGGCCGCGCATCATAGCCGCGCTGGGGTTGCGGCTGGATCGGGACTAGAATGGTACGGATTCCAGATCCCGGCCCCGACGATGTACTCCCGCAACAGCGAACCCGTCCGATTCGAGCGCGACTGCGAGGCCGTCCTGGTGCCCGCGGGCGACCAGGTCACCCTGCCGGCCGGCACGGTGGGTTACATCACCCAGTCGCTGGGCGGCAGCTGGACCGTGTTCGTCGAGGGCAACCTGATGCGGATCGCGGGCAAGGATGCCGACGCCATCGGCAAGGAGCCGCCGGCGCCGATCGAACTGCCCGAAGGCGCCACCGACGAGGACGTCGAGCGCCTGGTCTGGCAGCAGTTGCGCACCTGCTTCGACCCCGAGATCCCGGTGAACATCGTCGAACTCGGCCTGGTCTATGCCGCCGAGGTGGTGCCGCGCGACGACGGCCGGCGCGACGTGCGCGTGCGCATGACCCTGACCGCGCCGGGATGCGGGATGGGCGAAGTCCTGGTGGACGATGTCCGCAGCAAGGTCGAGTTGATCCCGACCGTGGCCGAGGCCGATGTCGAGCTGGTGTTCGACCCGCCGTGGAACCAGACCCTGATGTCGGACGTGGCCAAGCTGGAAACCGGGATGCTCTAGCGGTGTCCGCCAGTGCGCGCCTGTCGCTGGCGTGATGGCAATCACGGCCGCGTGACCATCGGACTAGTCGTAGTACGTCACTTTTCGCCGTTGTGCGGTGGCGCAATCGGGTGGTGCGATGCAGCAGTTTCCCCCGTTGACCGGCCACCCGGCCCGCTCGTGGTGCGTCGCAGCAATGCGTGAAACGAAGCATTAGCGCCATTGCAAACGTATGCAGTCTTGCATATGACCGTGCGTTATATCGACATGCCGGCGCGCGCTTGACGCAATTTGTCGGTTCCCTTACCTGTTGCCCATCGCTTCGGGGTTGATTCAGCTTCCTGGGGCGACTCCCGCGGCGCGAATCGGTTGGACAAAAGTCCGGTCCGCCGCGTGGGATGGGGTAGTCGTCGACATGGCCCAGGACGCGGGCCGCTTCTTTCACCAGCTAGGGGAACCACCAGTGAATCAACGTCGCATCAACCTGCTTGCGGCAGCCGTCGTGCTGTCGCTGTCCGCCACCGGCGCCAATGCCGCCGGCCGCGCCGACCTCAACAAGAAGGACCTCGCCCAGCTCAAGCAGCAGTACCGCGCGCTGGTTTCCGCACGGGGCGCCGCGGCGCCGATGGCCCACAGCCGGCATGAACAGCTGATCGGGGCGGATGCGAACAGTCGCCTGTTGATGCACTCGCGCCGCAGCGACCTCGGCGTCAACAACTACCGCTACGTCCAGACCTGGCGCGGCATCCCCGTCTTCGGCGAGGGCATCGTGGTCAGCGAGGACGGGGCCGGCAACGCCCGCGCGCTGTTCGGCAACCTCGTCTCCGGGCTGGAGAACGACATCGCCTCGACCCGCCCGGCGATGACCGCGATGAACGCCCTGGCCGCGGGCAAGCGCCTGCACCTCGGCAACAGCCTGTCCGCCTATCGCACCGAGAACGAGAAGTCCGAACTCGTCATCGTCATCGACGACAATGGCCGTGGCCGCCTGGCCTATGCGGTGAGCTTCTTCGCCGACGGCCAGAGCGTGCGCCCGACGCGCCCGATGATGCTGATCGACGCCAACAGCGGCCAGGTCATCAAGCAGTGGGAGAACCTGCAGCACAGCCTGATCGGCACCGGCCCGGGCGGCAACCAGAAGACCGGCCAGTACGAGTACGGCACCAACTACGGCTACCTGGACGTCACCCAGAGCGGTACGACGTGCACGATGAACAGCACGAACGTCAAGACCGTCAACCTCAACAACGCGACCACCAACACCAGCACCACCGCGTTCTCCTACACCTGCCCGCGCAACACGGTGAAGACCATCAACGGCGCCTACTCGCCGCTGAACGACGCCCATTACTTCGGCGGCGTGATCTTCAACATGTACCAGGCCTACCTGGGCCGCGCGCCGCTGACCTTCCAGCTGGTGATGAAGGTCCACTACAAGACCAACTACGAGAACGCGTACTGGGACGGCAGCGCCATGACCTTCGGCGATGGCGCCACCACGTTCTACCCGCTGGTCAGCCTGGACGTGTCCAGCCACGAGGTCTCGCACGGCTTCACGGAGCAGAACTCCAACCTGACCTATTCCGGCCAGTCCGGCGGCATCAACGAAGCGTTCTCCGACATGGCCGGCGAAGCCGCCGAGTACTACATGCGCGGCAGCAACGACTGGCTGGTCGGCGCCGAGATCTTCAAGGGCACCGGTGCGCTGCGCTACATGAACAACCCGCCGCAGGATGGCGCGTCGATCGACAACGCCGCCAACTTCACCAGCAGCATGGACGTGCACTACAGCTCGGGCGTCTACAACAAGGCGTTCTACCTGCTGGCCAACAAGGCCGGCTGGAACACCCAGAAGGCGTTCCAGGTGTTCGCGCGCGCCAACGACCTGTATTGGACCGCGAGCAGCACCTTCAACCAGGCGGCATGCGGCGTGCAGACCGCGGCGACCGACCTCGGCTTCACCGTCGCCGACGTCACCGCGGCGTTCACCTCGGTCGGCGTGAGCTGCGCGGGCGGCGGTGGCGGCACGGGCGGCGACATCAATGGCGGCGCCCTGACCAAGGCGGTGGCCAAGACCGGCATCGCCCAGTCGACCGCGGGCTATTCGGTGAACTACACGCTCACCGTGCCGTCGGGCGCGACCAACCTGAGCTTCACCATGTCGGGCGGGACCGGCGATGCCGACATGTACGTGAAGCTCGGCAGCGCGCCGACCGACACCGTCTACGACTGCCGTCCGTACAAGTCCGGCAATGCCGAGACCTGCACCTTCGCGACGCCGTCGGCGGGCACCTACTACGTGCGCCTGAAGGCCTACAGCGCGTTCTCCGGGGTCAGCCTGCTGGCCGACTACACCGCCAGCGGCGGTGGTGGTGGCACCACGCAGACCTACACCAACGGCACCGACGTCAACATCCCGGACAACAACACCACGGGCGTGACCAGCAGCATCACGGTGTCGGGTCGCTCCGGCAATGCGCCCAGCGCGACGGCGGTGGCGGTCAACATCGTCCACCCGTACATCGGCGACCTGGTGGTCGACCTGATCGCGCCGGACGGCTCGGTGTACAACCTGCAGAACCGCAGCGGCGGCAGCGCCGACAACATCGTCAAGACCTTCACCGTCAACCTGTCCACCGAGACCATCAACGGCACCTGGAAGCTGCGGGTGAAGGATGCGGCGGCGAGCGACACGGGCTACATCAACAGCTGGTCGATCACGATGTAAGCGGGAGCGCCACGAAGTACCCCCAGGACCCCGGCTTCGGCCGGGGTCCTGCTTTTTTGGGGGGGCGCGATCCCGCAAAGAAAAAGCCCGGCATCGCCGGGCTTCGCTTGCCGCATCCCCGTCCGGTGCGTCAGCCCGCAGGTTCGAAGCGGTTGGCGTCGACGTTCTTGCGGACCTTGGCCGGATCCCAGATGCGGCCGTTCATCGCGATGTAGACGCCCGGCGGCAGCGATTGCACCGCGCCCACCGCGCAACCGATGTTGAACTCGGCGTCCGAGCCCTCGAAGCGCGCGGGGTTCAGCGCGCCGGTCAGCACGATGGTCTTGCCGGGCAGGCCGGCCAGCACGCGCGCGGTCTCGACCATGCTGTCGGTGCCATGGGTCACCAGCACCTGCGCCTCGGCCTGGGCGGCGATGGTGGCGCGCAACAGCTGGCGGTCGGCATCGTCGACGAACAGCGAGTCCTTGCGCAGCAGCGGGATGACGTGGAAGCGGAAGGCCACGCCGAGTTCCTGCAGGATGCGGCCGATCTGCGGCTCGCCGACCTGGTAATCCGACTTCGCGTCGAAGTAGACCTTGTCGATGGTGCCGCCGGTGGTGACGATGAGGAGGGTGTCCATCCGCGCATTATCCGCCAAGCGCGGGCGGGCGTCAGGCGGGCGGCAGGCCGAGGGCGGTCCGCAGCGGATCCAGCAACGGGCCGTAGGTAGCGGTTCGCGCGGTATCGCCGCGCAGCGGCTCGCGCACCTGCGCCGCGCTGGCGGTCCGCACGCTGCGGGTGCCGGCATGCGGCGCGAGGCAGGCGGCATCGAAGTCCAGCCCGCAATCGTCCAGCAGGCGGCGGATGCCCTGCGCGGGGTCGGCCAGCAGGTCCTCGTAGGCGTGCAGCCGGATCCGCGCGGGATCGCGCGCGCGCCACGCCGCCATCGCTCGTTCGCAGGCGCGGAGGTAGCCCGCGAGGTCGGCGAAGTCGCAGGCGAAGTGCGGCTGTACGTAGAACTGCTGCTTGAAGCAGGACCACGCGGTCTCCAGCGGGTCGCGCCGGGTCTCGATGACGGTGGCGCCGGGGAGCATCGCGCGCAGGATGCCCACGTGCTTCCAGTTCTCCGGCAGCTTGTCGGTGAAGCGCGGCCGCCGCCCGCGCCAGCGCGCGGTCCGCGCCAGGTAGTCGGCCCCGAGGCGGTGCCAGTCGGCAGCCGTCGCCTCCGCGATCCAATGGGGATAAGTTTGGTTGCGTCGCCGCGATTCCTGCTGGACGACGATGCCGAGGTCCTGCAATTCGCTGCCGCCCTCGACCTGCGGATGCGCGGCCAGCACCTGCTCGAACAGGGTCGAGCCCGAGCGCGGCATGCCGACGATGAAGATCGCCTCCCGGCCCAGGGTCGGGTCCTGCGGCGGCGGCAGCCGCTCGGTGGCGGCGAGGGCCTGCGCCACGTAGCCCTCCAGTGCGCCCAGGCTGTACGGTGCGAGCCGACGTTGCCGCGCATTCGCGGCGACGAAGGCGGCGAAGGCCCGCGCCGGCTGGCCGCGGTCTTCCTCCAGCTTGCCGAGCGCGTGGCCCATCGCGATGGCATCGGCGTCGGCGATCCCGGGGCGGGCCAGTTGCGCGCGCAGCGCGTCGGCGTCGGCATCGGTGAGCGGACGGGTCTTGATGTTGGCCAGGCCGCGCCAGGCGTCGCCGCAGCCGGGATGCAGGCGCAGGGCGTCGCGGTACTGCGCCTGCGCCGCATCGAAGTCGCCGGAATGGACCAGCGCATCGCCGAGCAGGATCGCCGCCGGCAGCACCTCGGGTGCCAATGCGCGCGCCTGCGTCAGGGCGTCGATTGCCTCGGGGGTCTCGCCGCGCAACTGGTGCGCGCGGCCAAGGTTGAACCACGCCACGCCCTGCGCGGGATCGAGGCGTACCGCCTCGCGCCAGGCCGCGATCGCCGCCACTTGGTCGCCGGTGGCGTTGCAGGCGTTGCCGAGTTCGCAATGCAGCAGCGCATCGCCGGGGTGCGTGCGAAGGGCGTCGCCGAGGGTGGCGATGGCGAGGTCGGGGCGCCGCCCGTGCAGCTGCCCGATGGCCCGCAGGCGCAGCGCCTCCGCGTGCGCGGGATGCGCCGCGAGGACCTCGCCCAGCAGGCGGTCGGCGAGCGCGGGCTGGCGGTCGCGGATGGCGCGTGCCGCGGCGTGCAGGCGTTCAATATCGGCCGCGCCCAGCCCGGCCATGCGCGGGTTGGCGGCGCTCACCGGCGTTGGCGTGCGCGCAGGCGCGGCAAGCTGGGCAACAGGATCACCGCGACCGACAGTGCGATCGCCAGCAGGGCGGGCAGGCGTTCGCCGGGGCGGCTCCAGGCCACCATCACCCCGTGGCTGAACCACGCGAGCGCGAACAGCCCGGCCACGAAGGCAGCGCGCGGCCAGGCTCTCCAGGCCAGCAGCGCCAGCACCAGCGGCGGCGCCGCGAACACCAGCAGCGCAGCCTCGCGATGCTTGTCCTGCGCGAACCACGCCGCGTACAGCATGGCCAGCGCGAACAGCACCAGGGCGAGCGGACGGGCCATGCTCATGCGTGGAGTTTCGACGCCAGCAGCGCGATCCGCCGGCCCAGTGCTCGGGCCAGTTGCGCTTCCTCGTCGGTGGGTTCCGGCGCGTCCTGCGCGCCGGCCACGTGGCTGGCGCCATAGGGCGTGCCACCGCCGCGGGTGGTGCTCAGCGCCGGTTCGGTGAACGGGATGCCGGCGATCACGCAGCCGTGGTGCAGCAGCGGCACCAGCATCGTCAGCAGGGTGGACTCCTGCCCGCCATGCTGGGTGGCGGTGGAGGTGAACACGCCGGCCGGCTTGCCGACCAGGGTGCCGCTGGCCCATTCCGCGCCGAGGGTGTCGATGAAGTGCTTCATCGGCGCGGCCATGTTGCCGAACCGGGTCGGGCTGCCGAGCAGCAGGCCGGCGCATTCGGCGAGGTCGCGTCGTTCGACGTAGGGCGCGCCGTCCTCGGGTTCCGGCGGGGCGGCGATCGTGGTGACCGGGGCGACCGGCGGCACCGTGCGCAGACGCGCCTGCATCCCGTCCACCTCGCCGATGCCGCGCGCCACCTGGCGCGCCAGGCGGGCGACCGAGCCGCCGCGGCTGTAGTACAGGACGAGGATCTCGGGCATGCGGCGGTGTCGGCGGGGCGGGCGCGCAGTGTCGCATGCAGCGCCGCGCCCCGGCAGCCGACCACGCGTCGGCCGCGGGGCATCGGTTAGGCTTGCCGGATGGAGCCGCTGGATTCCCTCAATCGCTGGAGCGAACGCCTGCGCGACCCGGTGCGCGCAGGCAGCTTCGCCCGCTTCGTGCTGCGCCGGTTCCTCGACGATCGCCTGTTCGAGGCCTCCGGCGCGCTTGCCTACACCACGGTGTTCGCGCTCGTGCCGTTGTCGATGGTGGTGTTCGGGGTGCTGTCGGCGTTCCCGGTATTCGATGTCTGGAGTACCCGCCTCAGCGATTACATCTTCGCCAATTTCGTGCCCAGCGCCGCCAGTGCGGTCTCGGGTTACCTGATGGGTTTCATCCAGAACACGCAGCAACTCACCGCCTTCGGTGCGCTGGCGCTGATCGTCTCGTTGCTGGTGACCCTGGGCAGCGTCGAGGCGGTCTTCAACAGGATCTGGCGGGTACCGACGGGGCGCCCGAAGCTAAGCCGGTTCCTGGTGTACTGGACGGTGCTGACGCTCGGTGCGCTGGTCGCTGCCGCGAGCCTGGCGCTCTCGACCCGGTTCTTCGCGCTGGAGGTGTTCGAGACCGAGCCGGGCCGCTGGGCGGAAGCCCTGATGCTGCGGCTGACCCCGATGGCGATCGAACTGCTGGCCTTCGCGGCGTTGTTCAAGGTCGTGCCGCACCGGACCGTTGCGTGGCGCCATGCCTTCGCCGGCGCGTTGCTGTCGATGCTGTTGTTCGAAGCGGTCAAGGCCGGGTTGGGCCTGTACCTGGGCAGCGTCGATTCCTACCAGAAGGTGTATGGCGCCATCGTGCTGGTGCCGATCCTCATGCTGTGGATCTACCTGGGCTGGGCCACGATCCTGTTCGGCGCGTCGTTTGCGTCGTCGATGTCCGCGTTCCGTTACCAGCCCGCCGCGCTGCGGCTGCCGCACGGATTCGAGCTGTATGGCCTGCTGCGGATGCTCGGCCGCTTCCACCAGGCGCGCGAGCGTGGCCGCGGCCTGCACAGCGACGAGATCCAGGCGCAGGAGCCGATCCTCACCGACGAGTTGGTGCAACGCCTGCTCGGCCAGCTGTGCGAGATCGGCGTGGTCAGCCGCGCCGAGGGCGGCGAATGGCTGCTCGCCCGCGACCTGGACGATGTCAGCCTGGGCGAGCTCTACGAGGCCGCGCGCCTGCGCGTGCCGGTGGCCGAGGCGCGCCTGCCGCACCACGAGGATCCCTTGGGCATTGCGGTGATGCGCGTCCTCGACGGACTGCGCATGCCGCTGCGCGACCTGCTCAAGCAGCCGGTGTCCAGCATCTACGAAGGAGTGACCTGACCTTGAATGCGATCCAGCGCAGGGCGCTCGCCGCCATGTTCTGCCTCGCCGCCCTCGCGGCCTGCAAGCGCGAACCTGCCCAGGCGCCTCCCGCCAAGCCAGCCCCGGCGGCCACGCCCGCGCCGGCCGCCGCCGCGCCGCGCGAGGCCACCGCAGACTTCCCGGCGTTGCGGCTTGCGACCGTGGATGGCGGCACCTTCGACCTGGCCGCGCATCGCGGCAAGTGGGTCGTCGTGAACTACTGGGCGACCTGGTGCGGTCCCTGCCTGAAGGAGATGCCGGAGCTCTCGGCGCTGGACGCGATGCGCGAACACATCGAGGTGGTCGGCCTGGCCTACGAGGACACCACGCCCGAGGCGATGCGCGCCTTCCTCGAGAAGCACCCGGTGGTCTATCCGGTCGCGTTGGTCGACGTGTACGCGCCGCCGAAGGACTTCGAGGTCCCGCGCGGGCTGCCGATGACCTGGCTGCTGGCGCCGGACGGCAAGGTCGCGCGCAAGTTCACCGGGCCGGTCACCGCACGCGACATCGAGGCCGCGATCGCCGCCGCTGGCGGCCCTCCGGCGGGCTGATGGCCGCCGCCCGCTTCTTCGTGCGTGGAAGGGTGCAGGGCGTGTGGTTCCGCGCAAGCACCCGCGATGTCGCGACCCGGCTTGGCCTCTCCGGCCATGCCCGCAACCTTGCCGATGGGCGGGTGGACGTGCTGGCGGTCGGCGATGCCGACGCGATCGAGGCACTGGCCGCGTGGCTGCAGCAGGGACCGCCGGGTGCGCGGGTGGATGGCGTGGTGCGCGAACCCGCGGCGGTGGAAGCGGTGGCGGGATTCGAGGTGGCGTGAGGAGGCGGCGCCGGTGCGTCGTGCAAGAATCTTGGCAGGGGCGGCACGGGGCGAGGCATGGGCGGTGGATTCTTCGGCGAACTGAAGCGCCGCAACGTGCCGCGTGCGGCCATCCTCTACATCGGCTCGGTATGGGCGCTCGCCCAGGGCATCGCTTCGCTTGCACCGGTGGTGGGCGCCCCTGAAGGCGTGACCCGATGGTTCCTGGCGGCGGCCGCCATCGGCCTCCCGTTCTGGCTGGTGTTCTCCTGGCGCTTCGAGTTCACCGCGCACGGGATCAAGCCCGACAGCGAGGCGGCCCAGGCGCCGGCGGCCGAACGCCGCACCGCCAACCGGCGCGCGGACCTCGCGATCATCGGCGTGCTCGCGATCGCCGTGGTCCTCCTGCTCACCGACCGCTTGGTCGAACGCCCCGCGCCCGTCGCGCCCGCGCGCGCTGCTGCAGTGCCCGGGGAGCGCTCGATCGCGGTGCTGCCGCTCGCCAACGAGAGTGGCGACGATGCCCAGCAATACTTCTCCGATGGCCTTTCCGAAGGCTTCATCATCGCGCTGTCGCGGATCGACGGCCTGCGCGTGATCGGCCGCAACTCCTCGTTCCAGTTCCGCGACAGCCGCGAGGGCAGCCAGGCCATCGCCGCGCGCCTCGGGGTCACCCACCTGCTCGAGGGCAGCGTGCGCAGGCTGGGCGATACCGTGCGCATCAGCGCCAGCCTGGTGAAGGCGGACGACGGCAGTACGGTCTGGGCCGAACAGTACGATCGCCCCTATCGCGACCTGTTCGCGCTGCAGGACCAGGTGACGGCGGCGGTGGCCAAGGCGTTGCAGGCGAAGCTGCGCCCGCCGGCGCGGGAGGCGGGCGGCAACGACCGGCCGCCGGGCGGCAATGTCGAGGCCTACAACGCCTACCTGCGCGGCGTGGCCGCTGCCGAATTGCCGGAGGCGCTTGCCGCGTTCGACGAGGCCATCGCCCTCGATCCGGCCTACGGCCTCGCGCACGCGAAGAAGGCGCGCGCGCTGGTCGCGGCGGCCTCGCAGATGGCGGGTGTGGAGGCCCGCGACGCCTATGCCGCAGCCGACGCCGCGGTCGCCGCCGCGATGCGGCTGGCGCCCGACGCGGCGTCCACCCGGATCGCACGCGGCTGGCTGCTGATGACCCGCGACCTAGATTGGCGCGGCGCCCAGGCCGAGTTCGAACGTGCGGTGCAGGTCGCCCCGGGTGATGCCGACGCGCTGTACCAGTTGGGCGTGGCCCGCGCCAGCCAGGGCGACCTGCGGCAAGCGGTGGCGCTGACCCGGCGCGCGCTGGAGCGCGATCCGCTGCAGGCGCTCTGGTATCCGTGGCTGGCGTCTTACCTGATGCCGCTCGGCGAACTCGACGCCGCCGAGCAGGCGATCGGCAAGGCGATCGAACTGCAGCCGCAGGCGGTGTCCAACCATGCCTTGCTGGCGACCGCGAAGCTCCTGCGCAAGGACGCGGCAGGCGCGGGCAAGGCCGCGGAAGGCGAGCCGCCCGGGCCATGGCGCGACTTCGCCCTCGCGCTGGCACGGCAGGCTGGCGCCGACCGTGGCGCGGCCGACGGGGCCCTGCGCGATTTCACGGCCCGCTACCCCAGCGGCTGGAGTTTCCAGATCGCCCAGCTGCATGCCGCGCGCGGCGAACCCGACGCGATGTTCGCCGCGCTGGAGCAGGCGCGCGCGGCGCGCGACCCCGGCATGCAGTCGTTGCTGTATGACGCCCTGCTGCTGCGATACCGGGACGATCCGCGCTATGCCGCGCTCGCGCGCTCGGTCGGGCTGCCGTGGCCGCCGCAGGGCGCTAGCGCCGTCGCGGCGCCTTGAACGGCGGCAGCGGCTTCAGGACGCGGTAGCGCTCTCTGGCCGGCTTGCCGGCCAGCGGCGGCAGGACGAGCGGCGGCGCGTCGATGGCGGTGTCGGGCAGGCGGTCCAGCAGGTCGCGCAGCAGGGTCAGGCGGCCGCGCTTCTGGTCGTTGAAGTCGACCAGCGTCCACGGGGCATGCGCGGTGTGGGTCGCCTCCAGCATCGCCTCGCGCGCATCGGTGTAGGCGCGGTAGCGCTCGCGCGCCTGCAGGTCGATGGGCGAGAGCTTCCAGCCCTTCAGCGGGTCTTCCAGGCGCTCGGCGAAGCGATCTTCCTGCACCGCCTGGTCGCAGCCCAGCCAGTACTTGAACAGCAGGATGCCGTCCTCGACCAGCTGGCGCTCGAACACCGGCGCATCGCGCAGGAATGCGGCGACCTGCGCATCGCTGGCGAACCCCATGACCTTCTCGACGCCGGCGCGGTTGTACCAGCTGCGGTCGAACAGCACGATCTCGCCGGCGGCGGGCAGGTGCGCCGCGTAGCGCTGGAAGTACCACTGGGTGGCTTCGCGCTCGGTCGGCTTGGGCAGCGCCGCGACCCGGCACTGGCGCGGGTTGAGGTGGCGGCGGATGGCATCGATCGCACCGCCCTTGCCGGCGGTGTCGCGACCCTCGAACACCACCACCAGCCGCCGCCCGGTGTGCTGCAGCCAGCGCGCCGCGTTCGCCAGCTCGACCTGCATCGGTTCCAGCAGGGCCTCGTACTGCTTGCGCTTGAGCTTGCTCACCGTGCGGCCTTGCGCGCCGGCTTCATGCTGCGCGCGACCTCGAGCAGCGCGCCCTGTTGGCGGGTATTGAGGCTGCGGTAGGCGGCGAGCAGGTCGTGCTCGCCCTTGGTGCGCGCCGGGTCCAGGGTGCTGGCCAGTTCCGACAGCAACGCGCCCGCGGGAACCCCAAACATCCGGGCGAGGGCATCGACCTGGTCGCGGCCGGGCATCTTCTCGCCCTTCAGCCAGGCGTTGACGGTGCCGATGCCGGCGCGCGGGATGGCGGTCGCGATGTCGGCGACGGTCAGGCCGGAGGCCTTGCTGAGCAGGCGCAGCGTGGTATCGATGGCCATCGTCACTCCTTCAGGCGGGGGCGCAGGTTGGCGAGGTTGCAGGGCTTGGTGCGGGCGTCCAGCTGGGCGCGGATGATCCGCTCCCAGGCGGTCCGGCAGGCGGAGGTCGAACCGGGCAGCGCGAACAGGAAGGTCGCGTTGGCCATCCCCGCGAATGCGCGGGACTGCAGCGTGCTGCTACCGATTTCGTCGTAGCTGAGCACGCGGAACATCTCGCCGAAGCCGGGCATCAGCTTGTCCAGCAGCGGCAGCAGCGCCTCCGGGGTGGAGTCGCGCCCGGTGAAGCCGGTGCCGCCGGTGACCAGGATGCCGTCGACCGCGTCGTCGGCGATCCAGCGCGAGACCAGCGCTCGCATCGCGTACTTGTCGTCGCGGACGATGGCGCGCTCGTGCAGCGCGTGGCCGGCGTCGGCGAGGGCGGCGCAGAGGTAGTCGCCGGAGGTGTCGTTGGCGGGCGTGCGGGTGTCCGAGACGGTCAGCACGCAGAGCGAGAGGGCGTGGAAGTCGGGGGCGGCGGTCATCGGCCGAGTGTAGGCCGGCCCCGCCCGCGCTGCATCAGTGGTGCTGCTTCGAGAACGACAGCGAGTACCACTGGGTCTCGTCCTCGTGCCAGCCGGCGGCGCGGTACAGCGCGCGCGCCGCGGCATTGTCGCGGCCGGTTTCCAGCGACAGGCCGGCGGCGCCGTCCTCGCGGGCGAATGCGGCCGCGGCCTCCAGCAGCGCGCGCGCCACCCCGCCGCGGCGTGCCGCCGGAGCGACGAACAGGTCGTTGAGGATCCAGGTCCTGGCCGTGCGCACCGAGGAGAACATCGGGTAGAGCTGGACGAAGCCCACCGCATCCGCGCCGCGCTTCGCCACCAGCACCACCGACTCGCCCACGCGCAGCCGGCTGCGCAGCCAGTCGCGGGCGCGGGGCACGTCCGTCGCCTGCCCGTAGAACTGGCGATACGCGTCGAACAACAGGGCCAGTGCATCGAGGTCGGCGGGGCCGGCGCGGGAGATCGAAAGCTCGGTCATGTCAGTGCTCCTGCGCCAGGCGCGCGAGTTCCTCGGCCTGCCGTTCCTGGCGCAGCCGCGCCACCAGCGCGTCGAGGTCGCCCTCCAGGATGTTCGGCAGGTCGTACAGGGTCAGGCCTTCGACGCGATGGTCGGTGATCCGGCCCTGCGGGTAGTTGTAGGTGCGGATGCGCTGGCTGCGGTCGCCGCTGCCCACCTGCAGCTTGCGGTCGGCGGCGGTCGCGGCGGCGCGCTTCTCCAGCTCGGCCTCGACCAGCATCGCCTGCAGGCGCTTCATCGCCTTGTCGCGGTTGGCGTGCTGGCTGCGCTCGGTCTGCGATTCGACGACCACGCCGCTGGGGACGTGGGTGATGCGGATCGCCGACTCGGTCTTGTTCACGTGCTGGCCGCCCGCGCCCGAGGAGCGGAAGGTGTCGACCTTGAGGTCGGCGGGGTTGATCGCGACCTCGACCTCGTCGCTGGCCTCCAGCGCGATGATCGCGACCGTCGCCGCCGAGGTGTGGATGCGCCCCTGCGACTCGGTGGCGGGCACGCGCTGCACGCGGTGGGTGCCGGATTCGTACTTGAGCCGGGCATAGGCGCCGTCGCCCTCGATGCGCGCCACGATTTCCTTGTAGCCGCCGTGCTCGCCCGGGTTGGCGGATTCCACCTCGACCCGCCAGCCCTGGCGTTCGGCGTAGCGCGCGTACATGCGGAACAGGTCGCCGGCGAAGATCGCCGCTTCGTCGCCGCCGGTGCCGGCGCGCACTTCCAGGTACAGGCCGCCGTCGTCGCGGGCGTCCTTGGGCACCAGTTGCGCCAGCAGTTCGCCTTCCAGTTGTTGCAGGCGGTCGGTGGCGGCGTCGATCTCGTCGTCGGCCAGTTCGCGCAGTTCCGGGTCTTCGCGCATCGCCTGCGCGGCGGCGAGGTCGGCGCGCGCCCTGGCTTCCGCCGCCAGCGCATCGGCCACCGGCTGCAGGCTGGCGAATTCGCGGGACAGGCCGCGGAACCGGGCCTGGTCGCCGGCGACCGCGGGGTCGGCGAGCAGGCGCTCCACTTCCTCGCGCCGCTCCAGCAGCGCTTCCAGCTTGCGGCGCAGGCCCGGGGTCATGCGTCGCCGGCGTCCCGGGCGGCAGCGGGGAACAGCTTTTCGGCGGCGCGGCCCAGTTCGCCGTCGCCGCTGAGCGCGGCTTCGCGCAGGGCGATGGTGGGGGCATGCAGCAGGCGGTTGGTCAGGGTGTGCGCAAGCAGTTCCAGCGCCTGCTCCGGCGGCATCCCCGCGGCCAGTTGCTGGCGCGCCTTGGCCAGGGCCTCGGCGCGCGCGGCCTCGCCATGCGCGCGCAGGCGCACGACCGGCTGCTGCCGGCCCTGCGCCTGCAGTTGCTCGACGAAGCGGGCGGTCTGCAGCTCGACGATGGCCTCGGCCTGCTCGGCGGCCTCGCGGCGGCTGCGGCGGTTGTCCTCGATCGCCCGTTCCAGGTCGTCGACCGTGTACAGGAACACGTCGCGCAGGCCGGACACGTCATGCGCGATGTCGCGCGGCACCGCGAGGTCGAGCAGCAGCATCGGCCGATGCCGGCGCAGGCGCAGCGCGTGCTCCACCTGCGGGCGATGCAGCACGGGCTCGCGGCTGGCGGTCGCCGCGATCACGATGTCGGCCTCGGCGAGGTGCTTGTCCAGCTCCGCCAGCGGCAGTGCGTAGCCGCCGTGGCGGCTGGCCAGCTCCTGCGCATGCGCCAGCGTGCGGTTGGCGATCAGCAGCCGCCGGGTGCGCGCCTCGACCAGGTGGCGCGCCGCCAGTTCGATGGTCTCGCCGGCGCCGATTAGCAGCACGGTCGATTCGTCGAGGCGGGCGAAGTTGTCCTGTGCCAGGCGCACCGCGGTCGACGCCACCGACACCGGGTTGGCGCCGATCCGGGTGTCGGTGCGGGCCCGCTTGGCGGTGGCGAAGGCGTGCTGGAACAACCGGTCCAGCTGGCCGCCGAGGGCGCCGGCCTCGCGCGAGACCGCCCACGCCTGCTTCACCTGGCCGAGGATCTGCGGTTCGCCGAGCACCAGCGAATCCAGGCCGGTCGCGACCCGGAACAGATGGCGGACCGCATCCGCGTCGCGGTGTCGATAGAGATAGGCATGCAGGTCATGGCCCGCGTCCGGGTGGCTGGCCAGCCAGTCGGCCAGCAACTGGCCGTCGCCGTCGGCGTGCGCGTAGAGCTCGGTGCGGTTGCAGGTGGACAGCAGCACGGCCTCGTGCACCTGCGGGAGCGCGCGCAAGGACTGCAGCGCGCCGGCCAGCGCGTCCGGGCCGAACGCCACCTGTTCGCGCAGGGCAACCGGCGCGGTCTGGTGGTTGATGCCGAGGACGTGCAGGCTCATGCAGCGGGTCATTCCATTCAGGTGCCTGCGCTAAGCTGCGGGCACGAACGACTATTGTACCGGCCCGCCCCCATGCCCATGCCGCGTCGACCGATGGCCCGCCTGTTGCTGGCCGCGTCCCTGTTGTTGCCCGCGTGGTCGGTGCCCGCGCGGCAAGCCGATCCGCCGTCCGCGCCCGCGGACCCGTTGGCCGCCAGCCTCGCCGGCGAATTCGCCCTGCAGGATGGCCAGCTGGAGGAGGCCGCGCGTGGCTACCTGGCCGCGGCGCGCGCCGCCAACGACCCGGTGCTGGCCGAACGCGCCACGCGGATCGCCTTGCTGGCCGGCGACGATGTCCTGTTGCGCGAGGCCTATGAGGCGTGGACCGCGATGGCGCCCGCGGGCGGCGACATGCAGCGGACGGTGGCGGCCACGCTCGCGCTGCGGTCGGGCGACCGGCGGGCCTCGCGCAAGGCGGTGCGCGCGCTGCTGGCCGACGAATCGGAAGGCTGGAAGAACGTGCTCGCGGCGATGATGGCCGCGGTCGGCAAGCAGCCCGCGCTGGTGGTGGGCCTGCTGGAGGAGGTCGTCGACGATGGCGACCTGCCCGACAGCCTGGAGCCCTGGCTCGGCTTCGGCGGCTTCGCCCAGCGGTTGGGCCAGCCGAAGCTGGTGGAGCGGATCGTGGCGAAGGTGGTGGCCAAGTTCCCCGGCGAGCCGCGGGTCGTGCTGTTGCGCGCGCAACTGCTGCGCGAGGACGGCAAGCTCGGCGAGGCGCGCAGCGTGCTGGCGGGCCTGGCCGCGCAGCCGACCCTGCCGCCCCCGCTGCGGCTGTCGATCGCCGCCGAATACGATGCCCTCGGCGACCCCGCGGAAGCCGCCCGCCTGCTCGCGCAGGGGCCGCAGGACGATGCGCGCTATGGGCAGCGCGCCTTCCTGCTCGACAAGGCCAAGGACCCGGCCGGGCTGGCCGCGCTCTACGAGGAACTGAAGGCCGGCGCCACCCATCCCTCGCCGACCCGGCGCCTGCTGCTCGGGCAGGTCGCCGAATACCTCGACCGCAACGAGGAAGCGCTGGCCTGGTACCAGAACGTCCCGGGTGGCGAGGCCCAGGCGGTCGCCAACCTGCGACGCGCCAGCGTGCTGCACGCGCTGGGGCGCAAGCCGGCCGCATTCGAGGTGTTGCGCGCGCTGCAATCCGACGTCACCGTCGAGGATCAGGCCCAGCGGGATGCGTACCTGCTCGAGGCCGAGTTGCGGTTGAAGGACGGCGATGCCGCCGGCGAGCTGGACGCCTACGGGCGCGGCCTGGCCGCGTTCGCGGACGACAAGGCGCTGCTGTATTCGCGCGCCCTGTTGTGGGAGCGGCGCGACGACATCGCCAAGGCGGAAGCCGACTTCCGCCGCATCCTGGTGATCGATGCCGACGACGTCGATGCGCTGAACGCGCTCGGTTACACGCTCGCCGACCGCACCGACCGCTACCAGGAAGCGCTGCAGCTGATCGACCGCGCGCGCGTGGCCCAGCCGGGGAGCGCGGCGATCATCGACAGCTACGGCTGGGTGCTGTTCCGCCTCGGGCGCGCCCGCGAGGCGCTGGACCACCTGCGCCAGGCCTATGCGCTGCAGGCCGACCCGGACATCGCCAGCCACCTCGCCCAGGTGCTGTGGACCTTGGGCCGCAAGGAGGAGGCACGGCACTATTTCGACGAGGCGCGGCGGCTGGACCCGGACAACCGCTCGCTGCAGCGCGCGCTGCGGGAGACCGGCGCGTGAGGGCGGGGCTTGCCGCGCTCGCGGCCGCGTGCCTGGCCGGTTGCGCCAGCCTGCCGGCCCCGCCACCGCTGGCCTACGGCTCCGCGGAGGGCGACGCTGCCCAGCGCAGCCGCGCGGCCGCGCTCGGCCTGCAGGCGCATGCCTGCGGCGCGCCTGCCTGGGTCATGACCGGGCGCTTCGCGCTGTCGAACGGGCGCGAGGGCGGTAGCGGCAACATCGAATGGACCCAGGGCGGCGGCGAGTTGCGGCTGCTGCTGTCGGCCCCGATCACCCGCCAGGGCTGGCTGCTGGAGCGCAATCGCGCCGGCATCACCCTCAGCGGTGGTCCGCAGGGCCCCCTGCAGGGCGACGACGCGGCCCGCCTGCTGCGCGAGGCGACCGGCTGGGACGTGCCGCTGGACGCGCTGGGCTGCTGGATGCGCGGCGTCGAGGCGGATCCGGCGCGGTTCGGCCCGCCGCGCACCGGCGTCGGCGCCGACCTGCTGCCGCGACGGATCGAACAGGGCGGCTGGGTGCTGGAGTACGACGACTGGCGCATCGATCCCTCCAGCCGCCAACCGATGCCGCACCGGATCAACGCCAGCCGCGGCGAGGACCGGGTGCGCGTGCTGGTCGAGCGCTGGGGGCTGGAATGACCTGCCCACGGCCATGAGCGCCGGCATCGATGCGGCGGGTTGGAGCCGCTGGCCGGCGCCGGCCAAGCTGAACCTGTTCCTGCGCATCACCGGCCGGCGCGCGGATGGATACCACGCCCTGCAGACCGTGTTCCGCCTGCTGGACTGGGGCGACGAGGTGCGGTTGCGACCGCGTGCGGATGGTCTGGTCCGGCGGATCGGCCCAGGCGCGGACGGTGTCGCCGAAGCCGACGACCTGCTCGTGCGTGCCGCGAAATTGCTGCAAGATGACGCTAAGTGCGCGCAAGGTGTCGATATCGGCATCGAAAAGCGCATTCCGATGGGCGGCGGCCTCGGAGGGGGCTCGTCGGATGCCGCCACCGTCCTGGTGGCGCTGGATCGGCTGTGGGGGCTTGGGCTGCCGTGCGACCGCCTCGAATCCCTGGCGCTGGCGTTGGGCGCGGATGTCCCGGTGTTCGTCCGCGGGCGCAACGCCTGGGCGGAAGGGGTGGGGGAGCGGCTGACGCCGATCGAGCTGCCGCCGGCGTGGTATGTGCTGGCCCATCCCGGGGTGCATGCCGCGACCGCGGCGCTGTTCCAAGCGCCTGATTTGACGCGGAATGCCGTGCCCGCGACAATAGGCGGCTTCCTTTCCGGAACCGTGCTCGACAATGCGTTCGAGCCGGTGCTGCGCCGCCGCGAACCCGCCGTCGAGGCCCTGTTCGCCGTGCTGGCCGGCATCGGCACGCCGCGCTTGACGGGTTCGGGCAGCGCCTGCTTCGTCGAATTCGCCGACCGCGATTCCGCCGAGCGCGCGCTTGCCTCGTTGCCGCCCGGCCTCCATGCCTGGCTGGCCCGCGGCGCGGATCGGTCGCCACTGCTGGATGCGGTGGAGCGCTACAACGAAGGGGCGTCGCCAAGCGGTTAAGGCACCAGGTTTTGATCCTGGCATGCGTAGGTTCGAATCCTTCCGCCCCTGCCAATTCACCCGTCAGGTGCGCCCGGTCCATGCGTACCTCCCTGCCGCGCAAGCCATCGCGCGGTTCATCGCACCGCCACGGTCAGAGCGCAGCGGGTACCCGAAGCCATGCAAGACGATCGCAATCTCCTGGTGTTCTCCGGCAACGCCAACCGGCCGCTTGCCGATGCCGTGTGCCGCGAGCTGGGCATCCGCCCCGGCAAGGCGCTGGTGAGCCGGTTCTCGGACGGCGAGGTGCAGGTCGAGATCGAGGAGAACGTGCGCCGGCAGGAGGTGTTCATCATCCAGCCGACCAACGCGCCGACCGCCGAGAACTTCATGGAGCTGCTGGTCCTGGTGGACGCGCTCAAGCGCGCGTCGGCGGCCAGCGTGACCGCGGTGGTGCCGTACTTCGGCTATGCCCGCCAGGATCGTCGCCCGCGCTCGTCGCGGGTGCCGATCACCGCCAAGGTCGCCGCCAAGATGTTCGGCGCGGTGGGCACCGACCGGGTCTTGACGGTGGACCTGCACGCCGACCAGATCCAGGGCTTCTTCGACATCCCGGTGGACAACGTGTACGCCTCGCCGCTGCTGCTGGCGGACATCTGGCGCGCGCACGGCACCGACAACCTGATCGTGGTCTCGCCGGACGTCGGCGGCGTGGTGCGCGCGCGGGCGATCGCCAAGCGCCTGGACGACGCCGACCTCGCGATCATCGACAAGCGCCGGCCGAAGGCCAACGTCGCGACGGTGATGAACATCATCGGCGACGTCGACGGCAAGACCTGCGTGCTGGTCGACGACATCGTCGATACCGCCGGCACCCTGTGCGCCGCCGCCAATGCGCTGAAGGAGCGCGGCGCGCGCAAAGTCGCGGCCTACTGCACCCATCCGGTGCTGTCGGGCGCGGCGCTGGACAACATCGCCAGGTCGCAGCTGGACGAGTTGGTGGTGACCGACACCATCAAGCTCTCCGACGCCGCCCGCGCCTGCGGCAAGATCCGCCAGCTCAGCGTCGCCGAGCTGCTCGCCGAGACCATCCGCCGGGTGGCGTTCGGCGAATCCGTCAGTTCGCTGTACGTCGACTGACACCGATCCGCGACGCCGGCCCCGCGCCGACGCCGCACCCACGCTCGCCTGGTCGCGGGTGAGCGTCCACTGCCGCCGCGAGGCGGCTCCAATGCAACGAGAGTGAAACAACATGGCAACGCATGAAATCAACGTCGAACGCCGCGCAGTCGAGGGCAAGGGTGCGAGCCGCCGCCTCCGTACCGCCGGCAAGATCCCGGCCATCGTCTACGGTGGCGGCCTGGACCCGGTCGCCATCCAGCTCGACCACGAGAAGGTCTGGCTGGCCAGCCAGAACGAGTGGTTCTACTCCTCCATCCTGGACCTGAGCCTCGCTGGCGACGTCCAGCAGGTCCTGCTGCGCGACATCCAGCGCCATCCGTTCAAGCAGCTGATCATGCACCTGGACTTCCAGCGCGTCAGCGCCGACCAGGCCCTGCGCGCCAGCGTGCCGCTGCACTTCCTCAACGAGGACAAGTCGCCGGCCGGCAAGACCGCAGGCGTGCTGGTCCTGCACGAGCTGAACGAAGTGGAAGTGAGCTGCCTGCCGAAGGACCTGCCGGAGTTCATCGAGGTCGACCTCGGCGCGCTCAGCGTCGGCGACATCATCCACCTGTCGGAGCTGAAGCTGCCGGCCGGCGTGGAGATCCCGGAGCTGAAGCTGGGCAAGGAACACGACGTCGCCGTCGTGATCGCCAAGCATGCAAAGGAAGAGGACGTCGACGCCGCTGCGCCGGACGCCGCCGAAGTGCCGGCGACCAAGGCCGCCAAGAAGGACGACAAGTAATCCTTCGATCCATCTCGGCGCGAGGCTGCGTCGCACCGGCTTGCCGTACTGGATGTACTGTCTTCGCCGGCGCTCCTTGCCTCGCACCGAGCTGAATTCGAAGGATGTAGCTCTCGATGGCTGGCTTGCGCCTCATCGTCGGGCTGGGCAATCCCGGTCCCGAACACACCCGAACCCGGCACAACGCCGGGTTCTGGTTTGTGGACGCCCTGGCCGAGCGTGAGCGCGCCCGCTTCGGGCTGGAAAGCAAGCTGTTCGGCGAGACCGCCAAGGTCGAGATCGCCGGGCAACCGGTCTGGTTGTTGAAGCCGGCCACCTTCATGAACCTCTCCGGCAAGTCGATCGCGGCGGCGCTGCGCTACTGGAAGATCGAGCCCGAGGAGATGCTGGTGGCGCACGACGAACTGGACCTGTCGCCGGGCGTGGCCCGGCTCAAGTTCGACGGCGGCCACGGCGGCCAGAACGGCCTGCGCGACACCATGCGCCTGCTGGGGCATGGCAAGTTCCACCGCCTGCGGGTCGGCATCGGCCATCCCGGGCACAAGGACAAGGTCACCCCCTGGGTCCTGGGGCGGCCCGGCAAGGACGACGAGGCGTCGATCCTGCGCGCCATCGACGACGCGCTCGACGCGCTGCCGATCGCCGTCGCCGGCAATTTCATGGATGCGATGACGCGGCTGCACACGCCGCGCCCGCACTGATTTCTCTCGCATGCGCCCCGGCGCGTGCGGCAACGGAGCGAAACGCGACATGGGCATCAAATGCGGCATCGTCGGCCTGCCGAACGTCGGCAAGTCGACCCTCTTCAACGCGCTGACCAAGGCCGGCATCGCCGCCGCCAACTTCCCGTTCTGCACCATCGAGCCGAACGTCGGCGTGGTGCCGGTGCCGGACCCGCGCCTGGTCGCCCTGAGCGACATCGTCAAGCCGCAGAAGGTGGTGCCCACCGCGGTGGAGTTCGTCGACATCGCCGGCCTGGTGGCCGGCGCAGCCAGCGGCGAAGGCCTGGGCAACAAGTTCCTGGCCCATATCCGCGAGGTCGACGCGATCTGCCACGTGGTCCGCTGCTTCGAGCACCCGGACGTGATCCACGTGGCGAACAAGGTCGACCCGATCGCCGACATCGAGACCATCGACACCGAGCTGGCGCTGGCCGACCTGGAGTCGGTGGACAAGGCGATCGCCCGCTACGAGCGGGTGGCCAAGGGCGGCGACAAGGACGCGAAGGCGCGGATCGAGGTCCTGCAGAAGCTGCGGGTGGCGCTGGACCAGGGCAAGTCGGCGCGCTCGGTCGCGCTGGACGAGAACGAGAAGGCCGCGGTGCGCGAGCTGTTCCTGCTGACCCTCAAGCCGGTGATGTACGTCGCCAACGTGCTCGAGGACGGCTTCGAGGGCAATCCTCACCTCGACGCGGTGCGCGCGCACGCGGTGGCCGAAGGCGCCGAAGTGGTGCCGGTGTCCGCGGCGATCGAGGAAGAGCTCAGCCAGCTCGACGATGCCGACCGCGACGCCTTCCTGGCCGACCTCGGGCTCGACGAGCCGGGCCTGAACCGGCTGATCCGCGCGGCCTACAAGCTGCTCGGCCTGCAGACCTACTTCACCGCCGGGGTCAAGGAAGTCCGGGCGTGGACGGTCAGGGCCGGGGCCACCGCGCCGCAGGCCGCGGCGGTGATCCACACCGATTTCGAGAAGGGCTTCATCCGCGCCGAGACCATCGGCTTCGACGACTTCGTGAAGTACCGCGGCGAATCGGGCGCCCGCGACGCCGGCCGCCTGCGCCTGGAGGGCAAGGAGTACCGGGTGCAGGAGGGCGATGTCCTGCATTTCCGCTTCAACGTCTGACCGGCAGCGCGGAGCTCGCGCGCTTGCTGATTTGTCGAACCGGGAAATTTCCGCGCGAGACCGTTGACAGCCCGGAACCCGGCGGTCAAAATTGCGGGCTCTTTGGAGGGCTTCATCGCCCGCCATCGAGGAAAATCGGAGGGATACCCAAGCGGCCAACGGGGGCAGACTGTAAATCTGCTGGCTTACGCCTTCGGTGGTTCGAATCCACCTCCCTCCACCAGCTCCACCCGGATTTCGCGGTACCCGGCGGCCTTACCAGCCACCGGCGCAACACAGGCAGGGCTCCCGGCGCGGGAGTAGTTCAATGGTAGAACTGTAGCCTTCCAAGCTACTAGCGCGGGTTCGATTCCCGTCTCCCGCTCCACCATTGCATCGCGACGTCAGGCCCGCCTCGCACAATCTGCTCACGTAGCTCAGTCGGTAGAGCACCTCCTTGGTAAGGAGGAGGTCGATGGTTCGATTCCATTCGTGAGCACCATCTCCAAGCAACTTCACGCCTGCTCCAGTCGGGCACTCCGAGAGACGCAACCATGGCAAAGGGTAAGTTCGAGCGCACCAAGCCCCACGTGAACGTGGGCACGATTGGTCACGTGGACCACGGCAAGACGACGCTGACGGCGGCGCTGACGAAGGTGGGCGCGGAGCGTTTTGGTGGCGAGTTCAAGGCGTACGACTCGATCGACGCGGCGCCGGAAGAGAAGGCGCGCGGGATCACGATCTCGACGGCGCACGTGGAGTACGAGAGCCCGACGCGCCACTACGCGCACGTGGACTGCCCGGGTCACGCGGACTACGTGAAGAACATGATCACGGGTGCGGCGCAGATGGACGGCGCGATCCTGGTGTGCTCGGCGGCGGACGGCCCGATGCCGCAGACGCGCGAACACATCCTGCTGTCGCGCCAGGTGGGCGTGCCGTACATCGTGGTCTACCTGAACAAGGCGGACATGGTGGACGACGCCGAGCTGCTGGAGCTGGTGGAGATGGAAGTCCGCGAGCTGCTGAGCAAGTACGAGTTCCCGGGCGATGACACCCCGATCATCTCGGGTTCGGCGCGCCTGGCGCTGGAAGGCGACCAGTCGGAGATCGGCGTGCCGTCGATCATCAAGCTGGTGGAAGCGCTGGACAGCTGGATCCCGGAGCCGGA
>NZ_JAPEVV010000005.1:0-19065 GCF_028201335.1 Thermomonas mangrovi | reverse complement strand
TCCCGGGCTTCGGCCTCAGCGCCTTGCCCAACCCCCGAAACATCAATCAGCCCGAGGGAGCCGCACATCATACAAGGGTTTTGAAGAACGTCAACACCCCGTGATGATGATTTTTGCTTACCGCCGCAACCGATGGCCGGGGCGGGTCGATGATTCTAGCAGCGCTTATTGCGATGCAGCAAGGGGTCAGCCGGAAACCAGCCGGACCCTGGCGAAATTGCGCTTGCCGACCTGCACCACGCCCTCGAACCCGGGCGACAGCAGGGTCCCGGCATCCTCGACCACGGCGCCCTCGACCTTCACCGCGCGCTCCTTGAGCTTGCGGTTGGCTTCCGAGTTGGAGGGCGTGATCCCGGCCGCGGTGAGCAGCGCGGCGATGCGGATGCCTTCCGCCGGCACCACGATGTCCTGCAACGGCAGCAGCGAGGTGTCGCCCTGCCCGGTCACCGCGGCATGCCAGCCGGCGATCGCGGTCTCGGCGGAGGCGGCATCGTGGAAGCGCGTCGCCAGCTCGCGCGCCAGGCGCAGCTTGACGTCGCGCGGGTTGAGCGCGCCAGCCCCGATGTCGGCACGCAGGCGCACAGCCTCGTCGATCCCGATCTCGAAGCTCAGCAGGTCGATCCAGCGCCACATCAGTTCATCGCCGATCTTCATGGTCTTGTTGACGATGTCGATCGCCGGCTCGGCGATGCCGATGTAGTTGCCCAGCGACTTCGACATCTTGTTGACGCCATCCAGGCCCTCCAGCAGCGGCATGGTCAGCACCACCTGCGGCTTCTGCCCGTGCGCTTCCTGCAGGCCGCGCCCCATCAACAGGTTGAACTTCTGGTCGGTGCCGCCGAGCTCGACGTCGGCCTCCAGCGCCACCGAGTCGTAGCCCTGCACCAGCGGGTAGAGGAATTCGTGGATCGCGATCGACTGCTGCGCGGCGTAGCGCTTGGCGAAGTCGTCGCGCTCCAGCATGCGCGCGACCGTGTGCTGTGCGGCGAGCCGGATCATGTCGGCGGCGGTCATCCTGCCGAACCATTCGCTGTTGAAGCGCACCTCGGTGCGCGACTTGTCGAGGACCTTGAACACCTGCTCGGCGTAGGTCTCCGCGTTGGCCAGCACGTCCTCGCGGGTCAGCGGCTTGCGGGTGGCGTTCTTGCCGGTGGGGTCGCCAATCATCCCGGTGAAGTCGCCGATCAGGAAGATCACCTGGTGGCCGAGGTCCTGGAACTGCCGCATCTTGTTGAGCAGCACCGTGTGACCCAGGTGGAGGTCGGGCGCGGTCGGGTCGAAGCCGGCCTTGACCCGCAACGGACGGCCGGTGGCGAGGCGCGCTTCCAGGTCTTCGCGCTTGAGGATTTCGTCCGCGCCGCGGGCGATGAGGTCGATGGCGTGCAGGTGGTCGGACACGGGGATCTCGCGGGGGCGGCCACGCGAAACGTGACCGGGTTGCTGAAGGGAGTTAAGGTAGCGTTAAATGAATGCGCCGAAAAACCGGTTTGGATTCAACGAGTTGACGCATGTTTTTCGCCTGACTATGGTAGCGCGTTGACGCATTCGTCACGCGAGGGGACGGGCACATGACGGATTCGACGAAGGTTGCGACGCACGCGGACATCCTCCGCGGCAACCTCGAACAGGCCCGGGCCGACGCCGCCCGCGATGCCGCGACGATCCGCCTCCCCGCTGCGTTCAACGGTCGCTGGACCCGGCGCCACTGGGCCCACGCCAGCCTGTTCGCCACCATCGGCATGCTCGTCGCGGCGATCGTGCCCGGCTTCTCGACCGTGCTGGAACCGGCCCAGGGCGTGCAGCGCACGGTGCTCTCGCTGCCCTTGCCGCGCCTGCAGCTGAGCGGCGACAACGTCGACCGCTGGCAGTCGGTGACCCTGCGCTCGGGGCAGACCCTGAGCAGCGTGTTCAACGAGCTCGGCATCCCCTACAGCCAGCTGCAGACGGTGATGCAGCACCCGAAGATCAAGCCGGCGCTGCGCAGGCTGCGGCCCGGCACCGCGCTGAGCTTCAACCTGCCGGCCGACGGCTCGGTGCGCGCGATGCGCATCGAGGCGGCCCCGGGCATCGGCGACGAGCCGGTTGAGCTGGAGTTCAATGGCGACGCCTTGCGCGAGCGCGCCGTGCCGCAGGAGGTCACCACGCGCACCGTGGTGCTCACCGGCACCGTCGGCGACTCGCTGTTCGCCTCCGCGCGCAAGCAGGGCCTGGGGAGCGCGCAGCTGCGCCAGCTCACCGACGAGATGTTCAAGTACGACATCGACTTCGATTCCGACCTCGACGCCAACGACCGCTTCAGCGTGGTCGTCGACCAGACCTGGAAGAACGGGCAGCTCGCCAGCACCGGCCCCGTGCTGGCGGCGACGTTCACCGTGGACGGCAAGCTCAAGAGCGCCTTCCGCCACCTGCGCGACGGCAAGCCGGAATACTTCACCGCCGACGGACGCTCGCTCAAGCGTCCGTTCATCCGCATGCCGATCCCGTACGCGCGCCTGAGCTCCGGCTTCGGCGGGCGTCGCCACCCGGTGCTGGGCCGCATGCGCATGCACAAGGGCGTGGACTACGCCGCCGGCACCGGCACGCCGATCCAGGCCGCCGGCGATGCGCGCGTCGAGTTCGTCGGCCGCAAGGGCGGCTACGGCAACGCGGTGGTGCTGAACCACGGCGGCGGCAAGACCACGCTGTACGGCCACATGTCGCGCTTCGCCAAGATCCGCGTCGGCCAGCGCGTCGCGCAGGGCACGGTGATCGGTTACGTCGGCAGCACCGGCATGTCCACCGGGCCGCACCTGCATTACGAATTCCGCGTCAACGGCGTGCACATGAACCCGCTGAAGATGACGCTGCCGCCGCCAGCCCCGCTGCAGGGCAGCGCGCTCGTCGCGTTCAAGCACGAAACCCGCCGTGCACTCGACAAGATCCGCGAAGTCGAGGACGTGGTGTTCCAGCTCGACGACACCCACGTCGCCAGCGCCGAGCCCGCCACGCGGCCGGCCCGCAAGCGCGGCTGACGCCGCGCCGCGCGACGCCCGGCGGAGGTTCCCCATGACCGGCAGGTTGTTCATCGGCCTGATGTCCGGGACCAGCGCCGACGGCATCGATGCCGCCCTGGTCCGGTTCGGCGACGACGACGGCCCGCTGCGCGCGGAGCTGGTCGCCGCGCATACCCATCCGTGGGATTCCGATGTGCGCGCCCGCCTGGTCTGGCTGGGGCAGGGCGGCGCCCTCGACTCGCTGGACGAACTCGGCGAGCTCGATGCGCAGGTGGGCGAGGCCTTCGCGCAGGCCGCGCTCGCGGTGCTGGCCGGTGCCGGCGTGGCGGCGACCGACGTCGCGGCGATCGGCTCGCACGGGCAGACCGTGCGCCATCGACCCTACGCCACGCCGCCCTTCACGATGCAGATCGGCGATGCCAGCCGCATCGTGGAGCGCACCGGCATCGCCACGGTCGCCGATTTCCGGCGTCGCGACGTCGCCGCCGGCGGGCATGGCGCGCCGCTGCTGCCCGCCCTCCACCAGGCCCTGTTGCACGATCCCGGCGAAGACCGCGCGGTGCTCAACCTGGGCGGCATCGCCAACCTCACCTTGCTGCCACGCGCCGGCGAGGCACGCGGCTTCGACACCGGCCCCGCCAATGCGCTGATGGACCTGTGGTGCCATGAGCACACCGGGCGCCACTTCGACGAGGACGGCGCCTGGGGGGCGACCGGCCGCGCCGACGACGCGCTGCTGGAACGCTTGCTCGACGATCCGTGGTTCGCCCAGCCACCGCCGAAAAGCAGCGGCCGCGAACATTTCCAGCGCCGCTGGCTGGCGCAGCGGCTGCGGCCGGGCATCGCCCCGGTGGACGTGCAGGCAACCCTGCGCGCCCTGACCGCACGCACCATCGCGGACGCGCTGCACGCCACCCAGCCGGGCACCTCACGCGTGCTGGCCTGCGGCGGCGGCGTGCACAACCCGGCACTGATGGCGCAATTGGGGGAGGCATTGCCGGGCGTGGCGATCGCCTCCACCGCCAGCCTCGGCCTGGACCCGGACCACGTGGAGGCGATGGGTTTCGCATGGCTGGCCCGGCAGACGCTGCGCGGCGCACCCGGCAACCTGCCCTCGGTCACCGGTGCGGCGGGGCCGCGCGTGCTGGGCGCGATTTACCCGGCCTGACCGGTCGGCAGCTCGACCCGCCCGATCAAGCCAAAACCCGGGTCGTCGGGCACCCCTTCCAGCGCGGCGATGGCGTGCTGGAGCGCCGCCTGCTCCTCCAGGTCGAGGCGCTTGCGCAGGGCGTCCTCGCAAGCGCGCACGCCGGCGTCCAGGACTTCGACGATGACGTCGTGCGACGTGCAGCCTTGGGCCTCGGCGAGGCGGCGGATGCGCGCCGCCATGTCGGGGGCGATGTCGCGCAGGACCAGGTCGGTCATGGTGGACGTCCGTGCTTGCGCCGGGGGAGACGCAGGCTCTATCTACCCCGCCACGTGCCGCGGGGCAAGTTCAGTGCGGTCCCGCCCGGCGTCGCTCGCACCACGTGCCGGCCGCCCACGCGTCCGTGCGGGCGGACATCCATGGCCTGGCGGCGGGCGAGTGGCGGCGTCCCGGCTGCGTCGTGGGCGAGGATCAGCCCGCCTGCGGCGGTCCGGCGACGCGCGCGGGTTCATCGCCATCGCCCAGGTGCATGCGCGGCTGGATCCAGAAGAACAGCAGCACCGCCGGGATCGCGACCACTGCGGTGATCCAGAAATACGTCGCATAGCCGGTCTGCTCGACGATCCCGCCGGACACCGCGGACAATAGCTTGCCGGGCAGCATCACCAGCGACGAGAACAGCGCGAACTGGGTCGCGGAGAAGCGATGGTTGATCAGCGCGGTGAGGAACGCCGCCAGGGTGGTGCCCTGGAAGCCCTGGGCGAGGTTCTCGCCCGAAATCACCAGGGTGAGCATGGTCAGGTTGCCATTGGCGCCCACCAGCCAGACGTACAGCAGGTTGCTGACCGCTCCCAGCACCACGCCGGCCAGCAGCGGCCAGCGGACGCCCCAGCGCGCGATCGCGAAACCCGCCAGGAACACGCCGGCGATGCCGACCCAGATGCCGTAGACCTTGCTGATCGCCGCGATCTCGGTCTTGGTATAGCCCTGGTCGATGTAGAAAGGCGCCATGATCCCGCCGCCCAGCGACTGGTCGGAGATCTTGGCGATCAGGATGAAGGCCAGCAGCCCCACCGCCAGCGCTGGGCCGAAGCGGCGGAAGAAATCGGCGAAGGGCTCGACCATCCCCTCGCGGATGCCCGCGCGCCAGGTCTCGGTGCGCACGCGCGCGACCTCCGGCTCGCGGGCGAAGAACACCGCGGCTACCGGGATCAGCAGGAAGGCCGCCATCGTGCGGTACACCATCGGCCACGGCAGGTGGTCCGCCATCGCCAGCGCCAAGGCGCCGGTGACGATGAGCGCGATGCGGTAGCCGAGCGAATACGTCGCCAGCAGCGCGCCCTGCGCTTCCCGCGGCGCGATCTCGACGCGATAGGCATCCACGCCGATGTCGAGGGTTGCGCCGGCGAAGGCCGCCACCAGCGTGACCCACACGAACGGCGCGAGGTTCGCGGGCGTGACCTGCGCCATCACCAGCAGCGCGCCCATGACCAGCAGCAGCGCCAGCAGGATCCAGCCGCGCCGCAACCCGAGGCGCCCCAACACCGGGAGTGTCCAGCGGTCCACCAGCGGCGCCCACACGAATTTCAGCGTGTAGGACAGGCCCGCGCTCGCGATCAGGGTGATCGACTTGAGGTCGATGTCGTTGTCCTTGAGCCAGTACGCGAGGGTGCCGGCCACCAGCAGGAACGGCAAGCCGGAGGCGAAGCCGAAGAAGAACATCGTCCATGCCGCGGGCTGGGTGAAGGCCTGCCAGACCCGGGGCTTCTTGCCATCGCTCATTCCGCATACTCCACGAGGACCGGCGCGTGGTCGGAGAACCTGGGCTCCGGGAAGATCCCGGCGCGCATCACGCGCGATCCGATGCCCGGCGTCGCGAACTGGTAGTCGATCCGCCAGCCCACGTTGTTGGCGCGGGCGGCGCCGCGCTGCGACTACCACGAATACTCGACCGCGTCGGGCTTGGCGACCCGGAACGCATCCTTCCAGCCATGCGCCGGTGGAGCGACCAAGCCGTCGCCACAGGCATCGGCAATCATCGCGTTCAGCCAGGCGCGCTCGTGCGGCAGGCAACCGGAATTCTTCTGGTTGCCGGTCCAGTTCCTGATGTCGTTGCGGGCGCGGACGATGTTCCAGTCGCCGCACAGCACGTACTCGCGGCCGCTGGCGAGCCACCCATCGAGGATCGGCTTCAGCCACGCCATCACCTCTTCCTTGAAGCCCTGGCGCAGCTCGCCGGAGCTGCCCGACGGGATGTAGAAGCTCACCACGCTGAGGTTGCCGAAGCGCGCCTCGATGTAACGGCCCTCGTCGTCGAACGGCGCCCAGCCGAGCGCGGTGCGCACCTCGTCGGGTTCGCGGCGGCTGTAGATGGCGACGCCGCTGTAGCCCTTCTTGGTGGACGCGTCCTTGAACCAGGCGCGGTAGCCCGCCGGGCGGAAGGCGGCATCCGCCAACTGGTGCTCCTGCGCCTTGGTCTCCTGCACGCACAGGACGTCCACGTCCTGCGCCGCGAACCAGTCGAAGAAGCCCTTGCTGGCGGCCGAGCGCAGGCCGTTGGCGTTGAAGCTGAGGATGCGCATGCCGTGGCCTGCCGTGGAATGGCCCGCAGCGTAGCCGATGCCCCGCCTGCCGCGACAGTGCGACGCGTGGGAGAATCGCGGCATGAACGACCTGCACGCCGACCACCGCGCCCGCTTCCTCGGGCTGGCCCTGCGCGCCGAAGCCCTGCGCTTCGGCGAGTTCACCCTCAAGTCCGGGCGCAGCAGCCCGTACTTCTTCAATGCAGGCCGCTTCGACACCGGCGCGGCGCTGGCCGGGCTGGCCGCCTGCTACGCGGATGCGCTCGACGCCGCTGGCCTCGACTTCGACCTGCTGTTCGGCCCGGCCTACAAGGGCATCCCGCTGGCCACCGCGCTCGCCTGCGAGTACGCACGCCGCGGGCGCGACCTGCCGCTGGCGTTCAACCGCAAGGAAGCCAAGGCGCACGGCGAGGGGGGCAGCCTGATCGGCGCGCCGCTGGCCGGCCGCCGGGTGCTGGTGGTCGACGACGTGATCACCGCTGGCACCGCGATCCGCGAGGCGTTGTCGATCATCGCCGACGCCGGCGGCACCCCGGCCGCGATCGTGATCGCGCTGGACCGGCAGGAACGCGTGCGCGAGGACGACGGCAGCGCCGCCAGCCGGCGCTCCGCGGCGCAGGCGGTGGCCGAGGAACACGACATCCCGGTGGTCGCCGTCGCCACCCTCGGCGACCTGCTTGCATTCGCCGGCGAAAGCGCGGAACTTTCCGCGCATCGGGATGCCCTGCTCGCCTACCGCGCGCGCTACGGCGTCGCCTGACGCAGACGACAGGGGGTCGCCGCCATGCAGCACCTGCACCGCACCATGCTTGCCACCGCGCTGGCCACGGGACTGCTGGCCTGCGCCGCAGCCGTCGCGCAGAAGGCACCCGAGCGCAAGATCTATTGCTGGGACGAAGGTGGCCGCAAGGTGTGCGGCGACGCGCTGCCTGCGGAGGCCGCGAGCAGCGCGCGCACCGAAATCAGCGGCAAGAGCGGCTTGGCGACACGACGGGTGGCCCGCGCCCTGAGCGGCGACGAGCAAGCCCTCGCCGAGCAGGCCGAGGCCGCCGCGCGGCAGGCCGCGGAAGCCGAGGCCATGCGCCAGCGCCGCGACCTGGCGATGGTCGAGTCGTACATGACCGAGGCGGACCTGCGCCGCGCCTACGGCGAGCGCATTTCACTGCTCGACGAAACCCTCAAGGCAAGCCGGCTCGGGATCGCCAACCTGCGCCTCAGCCTGCTGAGCCAGCTGCGGCAGGCGGGCGATCGCGAGCTCGCCGGCGAGGTCGTGCCGAAGTCGTTCCGGGACGCGGTGCGCCAGCAACACGACGACTTGCTGCGGCAGCAGCGGATCCTGGCCGACCAGGCGCGCGATCGCGCCGCACTCGACGTCGAACTCGCGGATGCCCTGCAACGCTACCGCGCGCTGAAGGATCCGCCGTCCGCGCAGGCCGCCAGCGCGACCGGCAGCGAGGCCGCCACCCAACGGTGAACCTCGCCGCCCGGCGACCTCAGAACGGCAGCTGCAGCGCCGGCTCGACCGCGAGGAGTTGATCGCGGAACACCTGCTGGATGCGCGCCATCGCCGCATTGGAATCCGCATCGAAGCGCATCACCACCACCGGCGTGGTGTTGGAGGCACGGACCAGGCCCCATCCATCCGGCCAATCCACCCGCAAGCCGTCGATGGTCGAGGCGCGCGCGCCCTCGAAGCGCGCGATCGCGCGGAACCGCTCCACGAAGCCATGCGCATCGTCGCCCGGGACCTGCAGCTTGAGTTCCGGCGTCGACACGCCGTCGACCACGGATTCCAGCAACTCGCTCGGGGCGTGCGCCGACCCGTCCATGATCTCCAGCAGGCGGGCGGCCGCGTAGATGCCGTCGTCGAACCCGTACCAGCGCTCCGCGAAGAAGAAGTGCCCGCTCATCTCGCCCGCCAGCTCGGCGCCGGTCTCGGCCATCTTCGCCTTGATCAGCGAATGCCCGGTCTTCCACATCAGCGGGCTGCCGCCGTGGCGCAGGATGTGCGCGGCGAGGTGCCCGGTGCACTTCACGTCGTACAGGACCACGGCGCCGGGGTTGCGCTGCAGCACGTCGGCCGCGAACAGCATCAGCAGGCGATCCGGGAACACCACCTTGCCGCCGCGGGTCACCACGCCGAGGCGGTCGCCGTCGCCATCGAAGGCCAGGCCGAAGTCGGCGTCCAGCCGCTCGACCATCTGCACCAGCGCGTCGAGGTTGTGCGGGTCGCCGGGGTCGGGGTGGTGGTTGGGGAACGTGCCGTCGATGTCGCAGAACAACCGCTCGACGTCGGCACCGACCGCTTCCAGCACCCGCGGCCCGATCACGCCCGCCGCGCCGTTGCCGGCGTCGACCACCACCTTGAGCTTGCGACCGATCTGGATGTCACCGGCGATGCGCTCGACGTAGTCCTCGCTGATGTCGCGCTCGCTGCTGGTGCCCGGGCGCGCGGCCTCGTGCAGGCGATCCTCGGCGATGCGCGCGTAGAGGTCCACGATCGCCTCGCCGGAGAGCGTTTCCGCTCCGACGACGATCTTGAAGCCGTTGTAGTCGGGCGGGTTGTGGCTGCCGGTGATGGCCACGCCGCAACCAGTGCGCAGGTGGAAACACCCGAAGTAGACCACCGGCGTGGGCACCAACCCGAGGTCGATCACGTTGCGCCCGGCCTTGCGCAAGCCAGCGATCAAGCCCTCCGACATCTCCGGGCCCGACAGGCGGCCATCGCGACCGACCACGATGTCGTCCAGTCCCTTTTCGTGCATGAGCGAGCCGATCGCCTGGCCGATCAGTTCGGCCACGCCGGCATCCAGCGTCTGGCCGACGATCCCGCGGATGTCATAGGCCCGGAAGATGCCGCGGTCGATCGCCACCGGCGCGACCTCCGCGGGGCGTTCGCCCTCCGCGCGCGCGCGCGTCTGCGCAGCAACGAGATCCGGCTGCTCCGCCTGCAAGTCGGCCAGGGTGGGGGCGGCATCGACCGCGCCGCCCTGCACCCCGAGCAGGCGCGGCCTCACCACCAGCCAGAGCAGCAGCGCCGTGGCCAGCAGCAAGGCGCCCAGCCCCAGCGCCGGGATCGCCTCCAGTTCGAAGGGCGTGGCGACCGGATCGTGCATGGACGCGGCGATCCGCAGGTCGCTGTCCGGCACCTTGGCGGCAAGCGCTTCCGCGCTGCCGTTGAGTTCGACGTCGCCGCGCTCCTTCACGTTGCGGCCGCCTTGCCGCAACGCGAGGTAGGCGCCCGGCGGCAGCGGCACGGCATCGAGGCCCTTGGTGATCCGGGCGAGCGGCACCTCCGCATAGGCGACCACCGCTGATGTTGCCGTCGGCACCGGCGCTGCCAGCGCCAGGTGCTCGCCGCCCGCCGAGCGAACGATCCGGCCCACGGGCTTGCCCGCGGCCAGCGCCGCCTCCGCCACCGCCAGCGTGCCGTAGCCGCTGCGCGGAAGCGCGGCGTACTGCGCCTGCAGGTCCGCCGGCCAGAAGGCGCTGCGGGCGGCGCCAGGCCAGCCCGCGGCCAGCGCCTTGGCCGCCCTGTCGGGATCGCCCGCCGCGAGCGCCGCAAGCACCTCGGGCGATGCCAGGCGCGCGGCCATCGTGCGTTGCTCGGCTTCAAGGCTGCGCTGGACGCCGACCGCTGCGTCGTCACGGGCCTGCTCGAGGCTGGTCGCACGGGCGCCGTCGCGCATCCGCAAGCCGCCGGAGACCAGCAGCCAGGCCGCCAGCACCAGCATCAGCAACACCAGCACCGGCAGCGCGCGCGCGGATTGCTCCCGCCCGAGCTGCAGCTTGCGCTTCCCTTCGTCGTCCATGTCGCCCCCCGTCAGCGCATGCCGGTGTGGCCGAAGCCACCTTCACCGCGCGCGCTTTCCTCGAAAGTATCCACCACCTGCAGCGTCGCGCGCACGATCGGCAGCAGGACCAGTTGGGCGATGCGGTCGCCGGGCTCGATCGTGTAGGGCGCGCTGCCGCGGTTCCAGGTGCTGATCATCAGCGGCCCCTGGTAATCGGCGTCGATCAGGCCGGTGCCGTTGCCCAGCACGATGCCGTGCTTGTGGCCCAGCCCCGAACGCGGCAACAGCACCGCGCACAGGCCCGGGTCGGCGACATGGATGGCGAGGCCCGAAGGCACCAGCGCGGCCTCGCCCGGCGGCAGCAGCAGCGGCGCATCCAGCGCGGCGCGCAGGTCCATGCCGGCGCTGTGCGCGGTGGCATAGGCCGGCAGCGGCCATTCGGCGCCGAAGCGCGGATCCACCACCTTCACCTGCAGCACGTGTTCGACATGCGTACTCATCGGCCGATCCGCTCCGCGACCAGGTCCAGCAACAGGCCCGCCAGCGCGGATTTCGCGGCGGGGCCGAGGGCGCGCTCGAACCCGTCGTGGCCGAGCACCAGCAGCGCATTGTCGTCGCTCTCGAAGCCGGTGGCGCCCACCCCGACCCGGTTGGCGCAGACCAGGTCCACGCCCTTGCGCTCGAGCTTGCCGCGCGCGTAGCCGGCCACGTTGTCGGTTTCGGCGGCGAAGCCGACCACCAGCCGCGGACGCTGCGGATGCGCGGCGACCTCGGCCAGGATGTCGCGGGTCTTGACCAGTTCGAGCACCAGGGTGTCCTGGCCCGGCGTCTTCTTCAGCTTGCCGGCGGCGAAGGCGCGCGGGGTGAAGTCGGCCACCGCCGCGGCGCCGATGTAGGCATCGCAAGGCAACGCCGCGAACACCGCCATGTGCATCTGCGCCGCGCTGCGCACGTCGACCCGCTGCACGCCGGCCGGCGTGGGCTGGTGCACCGGTCCCGCGACCAGGGTGACCCGGGCGCCGCGCGCGGCGGCGACCGCCGCGATCGCGAACCCCATCTTGCCGCTGCTGCGGTTGCCGATGAAGCGGACCGGGTCGATGTCCTCGAAGGTCGGCCCGGCGCTCACCACCAGGTGCCTGCCCGCCAGCGCTGCGCTCATGCGCGCCCCGCCAGCGCGGCCACGATCTCGGCAGGCTCGGCCATCCGCCCCGGACCAGACTCGCCCTCGGCCAGCGGGCCGTCGTTCGGCCCGATGACCGCCACCCCCCGCGTGCGCAGGGTGCCCACGTTGGCCACGGTCGCCGGATGCCGCCACATCATGTGGTTCATCGCCGGCGCGATGGCGATCGGCGCGGTGGTCGCCAGGCACAGGGTGGAGACGAGGTCGTCGGCCAGGCCGCAGGCCAGCTTGGCGATGGTGTTCGCGGTCGCCGGCGCGACCACCACCCGCTGCGCCCAGCGCGCCAGTTCGAGGTGGCCCATCGCCGCCTCGGCCTGCGCGTCCCACAACGAGGTCCGCACCGGACGGTGCGAGAGCGCCTGGAAGGTCTGCGCCCCGACGAAGCGCTGCGCGGCCTCGGTCATCGCCACCTGCACCTCGGCGCCGGCATCGCGCAGCCGGCGCACCAGGTCGGCGCTCTTGTAGGCGGCGATCCCGCCGCAGACGCAGAGCAGCACGCGACGCGCGTGCAAGGGGCCGCTGGCGGCAGGCATCGGGTCGTTTCCTGACCGTGGGAGTGGCCGCCAGCTTACCCGAAGGCACCGCATGCGCCGATGCCGCGACATCCCGCGCACGGCAATCCTGCAGCCATGCACATCCGCGACTGGCCCGAAGGCGAACGCCCCCGCGAGAAGCTGCTGGCCCGCGGCGCCGGCAGCCTGTCGGACGCCGAACTGCTGGCGATCTTCCTCGGCTCCGGCACCGCCGGCCGCGACGCGGTGGCCGCGGCGCGCGACCTGCTGGCGGGACAGGGCGGCCTGCGCGGCCTGCTCGACCGCGAGCCGAAGGCGCTGGTCCGCCTGCACGGGATCGGGCCCGCCCGCGCCTGCACGCTGGCGGCGGCGCTCGAGCTCGGGCACCGCCACCTGGCCGCGCAGCTGGCCCGCGGCGAGGCGATGGCCGACCCCGCCGCGGCCGGCCGCTATTTCGCGCAACGCCTGCGCGGCCTCGGCCACGAAGTGTTCGCCGCGCTCTACCTCGACACCCGCCACCGTGCTCTCGGCTTCGAGGAACTGTTCCGCGGCGGGCTGGATGGCGCCGAAGTCCACCCACGCACCCTGGTCGAACGCGCGCTCGCCCGCGGCGCCGCGGCGGTGATCGTCGGCCACAATCATCCCAGCGGGAACCCGGAACCCTCGGCCGCCGACCGCGCGGTGACCACCCGCCTGAAGCAGGCGCTGGCGCTGGTCGACGTGCGCCTGCTGGACCACTTCGTGGTCGGCGACGGCGCGCCGGTGTCGATGGCGGCGCGGGGATTGGTGTGAGCTTCTTGCGATGCCCGGGTCAGGCCCGCGGGCCGGGGCTGGCGCAACCAAGCGAGTATCGGGGAGCGACTTGCGGTAGCCCCGGCCCGCTGGCCCGACCTGCATCGTCGGGAGGCCTACGCATCGCCTCGCGTACAATGCCCGACCGTTGAACCGCATCGCACAGCCTTCGTGAAAGCCCAGCTCCGCGCCCTGATCGAACAGGGCCTGACCGCCCTGCGCACTGCGGGCACCCTGCCCGCCGACCTGCCCTCGCCCGACTTCGCCGTCGAGCGGCCGAAGGAACGCGCGCACGGCGATTTCTCGACCAATGCCGCGATGCTGCTGGCCAAGGCCGCGAAGAGCAATCCGCGTGCGCTGGCGCAACAGCTGGTCGATGCGCTGCCGGCATCGGATGCGGTGGCGAAGATCGAGCTCGCCGGCCCCGGCTTCATCAACTTCCACCTGGCGCCCGGCGCCTGGCAGCAGCAGGTGCGCGACATCCACGCGGGCGGCCCCGTGTTCGGCCGCAACGCCAGCGGCGGCGGCAAGACCGTGGGCGTCGAATACGTCTCCGCCAACCCCACCGGCCCGCTGCATGTCGGCCACGGTCGCGCCGGGGTGATCGGCGACTGCATCGCCCGCGTCATGGCCGCCAACGGCTGGGACGTGAAGCGCGAGTTCTACTACAACGACGCCGGCGTGCAGATCAACAACCTGGCGATCTCCACCCAGGCGCGTGCCAAGGGCCTGAAGCCGGGCGACGCCGACTGGCCGGCCGACGCCTACAACGGCGACTACATCGGCGATGTCGCGGCCAGCTATCTGCGCGGCGACAGCATCGAGATCGAGGGTCATGTCGTCTCCGGCAAGGACGACGCCGACGACCTCGATGCCATCCGCAAGTTCGCCGTGGCCTACCTGCGCCGCGAGCAGAACAGCGATCTCGCCGCGTTTGGGGTGTCGTTCGACCGCTACTTCCTGGAGTCCTCGCTGTACGCCGACGGCAAGGTGGAGGAGACCGTGCGCGAGCTGATCGCCCACGGCCACACCTACGAGGAAGGCGGCGCGCTGTGGCTACGCACCACCGACTTCGGCGACGACAAGGACCGCGTCATGCGCAAGTCCGACGGCACCTACACCTACTTCGTGCCGGACGTGGCCTACCACCTCAGCAAGTGGCAGCGCGGCTACCAGCGCGCGGTGACCGAACTCGGCGCCGACCACCACGGTTCGCTGGCGCGGGTGAAGGCCGGCCTGCAGGCGCTGGATTGCGGCATTCCCGCCGGTTACCCGGATTACGTGCTGCACCAGATGGTCACGGTGATGCGCGGCGGCGAGGAAGTGAAGCTGTCCAAGCGCGCGGGTTCGTACCTGACCCTGCGCGACCTGATCGACGAAGCCGGCCGCGACGCGACCCGCTGGTTCCTGGTCGCGCGCAAGCCGGATTCGCAACTGACCTTCGACATCGACCTGGCGCGTTCGCAGTCGAACGACAACCCGGTCTACTACGTGCAGTACGCGCATGCGCGCATCTGCAGCCTGCTGCGCCAGGCCGGCGAGAAGGGCTACGCGCACGACGCGGCCCGCGGCGATGCCGCGCTGCACCGGCTCGACGACGCGCCCGCGCAGGAGCTGATGCGCGAGCTGTCGCGGTATCCGGAGGTGGTGGAAGCCGCCGGCGCCACGCTGGAACCGCACCTGGTGGCCCAGTACCTGCGCGAACTCGCCAATGCCTTCCATGGCTGGTACCACGCCAGCCCGGTGCTGGTGGAAGATGCCGACCTGCGCGACGCGCGATTGGCCCTGGCCCTGGCGACCCGGCAGGTGCTGGCGAACGGCCTCGACCTGTTGGGCGTGGGCGCACCGGAGAGCATGTGATGGCGGCACGACGCGGCAAGTCGCAAGCGCGACGCAACGGCTCCAACGGATTGCCGGGCTGGGCCTGGCTGGTGATCGGCGTGCTGGTGACGCTGGCCGTGGTGCTGGCCGCGCCGCGCCTGCTGAAATCTGAGGGCGGCACCGACGGCTTCTTCCGTCCGAAGCCGAACCCGGATGCCCAGCCAGCCAGCGCCGGCGCGGAGGGCGAAGCGATCGCGCCGGACACCGCGCCTGCGGGCGAAGCCGGCGACGCCGGCACGGCCAAGCCCACCCAGTACGATTTCTACACCCTGCTGCCCGGCGAAGAAGTCGAGGTGAGCGACGCCGAGCTCGCGGCAAGCGCGCAAGCCGAAGCCGCCGCGCAGGCCAAGGCAGCGCAGCAGACCGCGGCCGCCGCAGCTGCAGGCGCGGAGGCCTTGCCGACCCCGATCGGCGACAGCGCGACCGCCGGGACCGCGCCCGCGACCGACGCGCCTGCCCCCGCCGACGCCAAGCCCGCGGTCGAGCCGAAGCCCGCCGCCGTGGCCGACGCCGCGGACGCCCGCTACATCCTCCAGGCCGGCGCGTTCGGCGCCTCCGGCGATGCCGAAGCAGTCAAGGCCAAGATCGCCCTGCTCGGCCTGAACGCCCGCGTGGAATCCGCGCAGATCGGCGGCAAGACCGTGTACCGCGTGCGTATGGGGCCGTACGGCAGCGCCTCCGAACTGGCCGAAGCCAAGTCCAAGCTTGCCGGCGGCGGCCTCCCCGCGATGGCGGTCAAGACCCAGTGATGCGCTTCGGGCTGCTCGCCTGCGCAGCCCTGCTGCTGTCGAGCTGCACCCGGGACGCCGGCGAGCTCCTGGTGCGTGGCACGCCACCCCTGGATCGCAGCGTGGCAGCGGCGATTTCCGCGGACGATTTCGCCGCCGGATCGTTCACCGCCCGCAACGGCACGACCCTGCCCTACCGGCTGCTGGTGCCCGCCCGGCTCGAACCCGGCCGGCGTTACCCGCTCGTCGTGCAATTCCACGGCTCGGGGGCAGTCGGCACCGACAACCGTGCGCAAATCGCAGGTGACTTCGCGGCGCGCGCCTGGGCGATTCCCGCCATCCGTGCGCGCCATCCCGCCTTCGTGCTTGTGCCGCAGTTCCCGGTGCGCAGCGCGAACTACGACGACCCAACCGCGCCGCGCGTCGCGATCGCCACGCCGGCCCTGGCGGCGGCGCTGGAACTGGTCGATGACGTGATCGCCCGGCAGCCGGTCGATGCGTCGCGCGTCTATGCCAGCGGCTTCTCGATGGGTGGATCCTCTACCTGGCTCTCGTTGCTGGCCAGGCCCGGGTTGTTCGCCGCCGCGGTGCCGATCGCCGGCATCGCGCCCGAGCGCTCGCACGCCATCGACCTGATCCACATGCCGATCCTGGTCCTGCACGGCGATGCCGACACCGAAAACCCGATCGATGCGGACCGCGCGATGGTCGCCGCCATCCGCACTGCCGGTGGTCGGCAAGTGCGCCTGCGCAGCTACGCCGGCCTGCAGCACATGCCGCCCGGCGACCTGGTGCCCGGCGACGCATGGCGGGACTGGCTGTTCGCGCAGCATCGCGATCCCTGAGACACTCCGGCGCTAGCCTGACCGACCGGACAGGAACCCCGCCGTGCCGATCGAATCCGCCCTCATCAAGCCCGTGGTCGACGCCCTGATGGCGCTGCTGCGCCGTGGCGAACAGGCCAACCTGAAGCGCAACGCCGAGGCCGCGATCCGCGAGGCGATCCGCGAACTGCTGCTGGCCAATCCCGACGAGAACAAGGCGCAGGCGCGGATCGCGATCGCCAAGGCCGCCGGCATCCTGTCCGAGGATGTGGTGCTGGCCGAGGACATGCTGCAGAAGCATCGCGCGACCAAGGCGAAGACCTCCGGCAAGGCGGCCACTGGTCGCCGCCGCAAGCCCGCAACCCCCGCCTCCCCTGCAGCCGCCACCCCGCGCCGCAAACCCGCGCCGCCGCGCAAGCCAGGCGCATGACGCCGGCACGGCAAGGGGTGCCCTATTGGCGGATGACCAGGCCGGGTTTCCTTGGCCTGACCCTCGTCGCCTATGCGCTGGGCGTGGCCATTGCCTGGCACGCGGGCGCCCGCGCGCCCGTCGGGGTGCTGCTGGCCGGCCTCGCGATCGCCCTGCTCGGGCATGCCGCCGGCAACGTGCTGAACGACTATGAGGATGCCCGCAGCGGGGCGGATGCCGGCAACCACGACGCCATCGCGCCGTTCACCGGCGGCAGCGGGCTGATCCAGCACGGCGCCGTGGGGATCGAGGCGACCCGCCGCTACGCACGCCTGCTGCTGCTCGCCTGCGCGTTGGGAGGCCTGCTGCTGGTGGCGTGGCGCCGGCAACCCGAGCTGCTCGTCATCGGCGGGCTGGGCGTGGCGCTGGGCTGGGCCTATTCCTCGCCGCCGCTGGCGCTGATGGCGCGCGGCCTCGGCGAGGCCACGGTGGGCATCGCCTGGTGGCTGGTGGTGGTCGGTGCCGATGCGCTGGTGCGCGGCCATCCGTCGCCGGCACCCGTCGCCTGCGGTGCCGGTTTCGCGCTGCTGGTCGCATCGGTCCTGCTGCTCAACGGATTCCCGGACGCGCGCGCCGATGCCGCCGCCGGCAAGCGCACGCTGCGCGTGGTCCTCGGTGCCCGCCACGCCGCATGGCTGTTCAGCGCGCTGGTGTTCGCGGCGCATGCGGTGGCGTGGTGGGCCGCGGGCTTCCTGCCCGGCGGCTGGGCATGGGCACCGCTGGCGAGCCTCCCGCCCGCGCTTTACGCGAGCCTGCGGCTGCACCGGGACCTCGCCCACCCCGCCCGCTTGCGCCCGGCGATCATCGCGATGCTCGCCGCGGTGCACCTGCACGCGCTGGCCTGGGTCGTCGCGCTGGCCACCACCGCCGGCTGACGCGGGCGGGTATCGTGGACACCCCCACGCCATCGCCTTCGATCCCGCCATGCCCAAGACCGCCCTGATCACCGGCGCCACCGCCGGCTTCGGCCGCGCCGCCGCGCGCCGTTTCGTCGCTGCCGGCTGGCAGGTCATCGCCACCGGCCGCCGCGCGGACCGCCTCGCCGCCCTGCACGCCGAGCTTGGCGATGCCCTGCACACGGCCTGCTTCGACGTCCGCGACGAGGCCGCGATGCGCGCCTCGCTAAACGCCCTGCCTGGACGCTTCCGCGGCATCGACCTGCTGGTCAACAACGCCGGGCTGGCGCAGGGCACCAAGCCCGCACAGGACGCGCTGCTGTCCGACTGGAAGACCATGATCGACACCAACGTGACCGCGCTGGCCACGCTGACCCACGCGCTGCTGCCAACCTTGGTCGCGCGCAAGGGCGCCATCATCAACATCAGTTCGGTGGCCGGCGTGTATCCCTACCCCGGCGGCAACGCCTATGGCGGGACCAAGGCCTTCGTCAGCCAGTTCTCGCTGGGCCTGCGCAGCGACCTGCACGGCACCGGCGTGCGCGTGACCACGATCGAACCGGGGATGGCCGAAACCGAGTTCACGGTGGTGCGCACCCATGGCGACCAGGCGGCGTCGGACACGCTCTACGCCAACGCCAACCCGATGACCGCCGAGGACATCGCCGGCACCATCTTCTGGATCGCGACGCTGCCGCCGCACCTCAACATCAATCGGATCGAGCTGATGCCGACCTCGCAGTCCGTGGCCGGCTTCCAGGTCCACCGCGAGGCGTCCGCATGAACCTCGTCGCGGCGTTGCTGGTGGCGGTGCTGATTGGTGCGATCCTGCCGTTGCAGGGCCTGGTCAACGCGCGGCTCGGCACCCACGTCGGCGGACCAGTCGCCGCCGCCTTCGTCTCGTTCCTGGTCGGCACGGTGATGCTGGGACTGTACCTGCTCGCCACCCGTACCCCAGTCACCCTGCAGGGCAGCCTGAAACTGCCTGCGTGGATCTGGGCCGGCGGCGCGATCGGCGCGGTTTACGTGGCCTGCTTCACCCTGCTGATGCCGCGCATCGGAGCGGCCGGCATGGTCTGCCTGGCGGTGCTCGGGCAGGTCACCGCCTCGTTGCTGCTGGACAAGTTCGGCGTGCTGCAGGCGGCGAAGCCGGTGGACGCGCTGCGCCTGTTGGGCGCGGTGTTGGTGCTGGTCGGCGTGGTGCTGGTGGTGGCGCCGTGGCGGGGTGCCACCCGCGCCACCGCGACCCCGGCACGCAGCGACCGCA
>NZ_JAPEVV010000004.1:0-165342 GCF_028201335.1 Thermomonas mangrovi | reverse complement strand
TTGGGCATCCTGGCCGCCAGCGGGCAACTGGCGAACGAGGCGCTGGCCGGTTGGGAATTCGTCGGCGAACTGGCCCTGACCGGCGAGATCCGCGGCGTCGATGGCGCGCTGGCGGCGGGGGGGGGGGGGGGGGGGGGGGGGCGGGGGGGGGGCCCCCCCCCCCCCCCCGCGACCCAGGCACGCATCGACCGCTAGGCCGCAGCGCGGCCCCGCGGCCCGGCTCAGTCCAGCGGCTCGTCGCTGAGATAGGTATAGGCGGTCAACCCGCGCTCCAGCGCCTCGTTCAGGCGGTCGGCCTCAGGGCCTTCCAGCCCGGCCGACGTCACCAGCGCCTTGTAGCGGCGGCGCAGGTCGTCGAGCTTGTAGCCCACGTAGTCCAGCATCACGTCGGTGGTGTCGCCGCGGCGCTGCTGGACGATGCGGCACCCGTCGCCGTCGGTGCGCACCTCGATCGCGTCGGTGTCGCCGAACAGGTTGTGGATGTCGCCCAGGATCTCCTGGTACGCGCCGACCAGGAAGAAGCCGATGCGGTAGCGCTCGCCCGGGCGCAACTCGTGCAGCGGCAGCGAGGAGTCGAGGTCCTCGTTCTCGACGTACACGTCGATCTTGCCGTCGGAGTCGCAGGTCAGGTCGGCGATCACGCCGCGCCGGGTCGGCGCTTCATCGAGGCGCTCGATCGGCACGATCGGGAACACCTGGTCGATCGCCCACACGTCCGGCATCGACTCGAACACGCTGAAGTTGACGAAGTACTTGTCGACCAGGCGCTCGTTGAGTTCGTCGAGCAGGTCGCGGTGGCTCTTCTCGTCGTAGGTCAGGCGCGCCTTGACCGCGTGCGCGATGGCGTAGAACAGGTCGTCGATGCGCGCGCGCTGGACCAGGTCGACCTGCCCCAGCGCGTACAGCGCGAGGCCTTCGGCGTGCGCCTGCGCGGCCTCGTGGAAGACCTCCACCGCCGGGCGCTGCGGCAGCTCCGCGTGCAGGTCGCGCAGCTGGCGCACCGGGTGCGACTCGTCGGCGTGCGACTCCGGCACGCGGCCCTCCGGCGCGCGCTCCACCTCGGACACGTTGGCCACCAGCACCGCGTGGTGCGCGGTCATCGCGCGCCCGCACTCGGTGACGATGCGCGGCGGCGCCAGCCCGTGCTGCGCGCAGGCCTCGGCCAGTGGTTGCACGATGCTGGAGGCGTAGTGGCCGATGTTGTAGTTGACCGAGTTGTACGAGCGCGAACGGGTGCCCTCGTAGTCGATGCCGAGGCCGCCGCCGACGTCGAGGTAGCGCACGCGCGCGCCCAGCCGCGACAGCTCGACGAAGTAGCGGGTCGCCTCGCGCATGCCGTTGGCGATGTCGCGCACGTTGCTGATCTGGCTGCCCATGTGGAAGTGCAGCAGCTGCAGGCAGTCGCCGAGGCCGGCGTCGCGCAGGCGCTTCCACAGGTCGAGCAGCTGGCGCGGGTCGAGCCCGAACTTGGCCTTGTCGCCGCCGCTGTTCTGCCACTTGCCCGCGCCCAGCGAGGCCAGCCGCATGCGCACGCCCAGGCAGGGCTGCACGCCCAGCGCCTGCGCCTCTTCCAGCACCAGCTTCAGCTCGGAGGGCTTCTCGATGACGATGAAGGTCTGCAGGCCCAGCTTGCGGCCGATCAGCGCCAGGCGGACGTATTCGCGGTCCTTGTAGCCGTTGCAGACGATCAGCCCGCCCGGGCGGCTCAGCGCCAGCACGGCCATCAGTTCCGGCTTGCTGCCGGCCTCCAGGCCGAAGCCCTCGCCGTGGTGCGAGGCCAGGGTGCCGGCGACGCCGGCGTGCTGGTTGACCTTGATCGGGTACACCGCGGTGTAGCCGCCGGCATAGTCCCAGTCCTGCTGGGCCTGGGCGAACGCCGACTGCAGCTTGCGCAGGCGGTGGCCGAGGATGTCGGGGAAGCGCACCAGCACCGGCAGCTTGGCACCGGACTTCATCGCGGTGTCGACGATCTCCGGCAGCGCGACCACCGGGCCGTCGGCGCCGGCCGGACGCACCGCGATCCGGCCCTGCGCGTCGACGTCGAAGTAGCCGTCGGCCCAGTGCGGGATCGAGTAGGTCTTGCGGGCCTGGTCGGGCGACCAATCGGTCATGTCGGGAGCGCCGGGGATCGGGGGGAGCGCATTGTAGGCCTTGCGCCCCGGGCGTGCGCCGCGCCGGCGTCCCGGTCATCGGGCATCCGCTACAATCCGCGCCCCACCTGGCTGCCCGGACCCACCGCGATGACCGAGACCACCTGGCTGCACGAGCATTTCGAGAAGGCCGGCTCGGCGATCGGCTTCCGCGTGACCCGCAAGCTGGACGAGGTGCAGTCGCCGTTCCAGCACATCGAGATCTACGAGAGCACCGACTGGGGCAACGTCATGCTGATCGACGGCGCGATGATGCTCACCACCCGCGACAACTTCCTCTACCACGAGATGATGTCGCACCCGGCGCTGTTCACCCACGCCGATCCCAAGCGGGTGGTGATCATCGGCGGCGGCGACTGCGGCACGCTGCGCGAGGTGCTGCGCCACCCCGGCGTGGAAAAGGCCGTGCAGTGCGACATCGACGAGCAGGTCACGCGGATGGCGGAGAAGTATTTCCCCGAACTGTGCGAGGCCAACGGCGACCCGCGCGCGGAACTGCTGTGGGACGACGGCATCGCCTACATGGCGAACTGCGCGCCCGGCAGCGTGGATATCGTGATCGTGGACTCCACCGATCCGGTCGGGCCGGCCGAGGGCCTGTTCAACCAGGCCTTCTTCGAAAGCTGCCACCGCGCGCTGAAGGACGACGGCATTTTGGTGCAGCAGTCGGAATCGCCGTTGGTCCTGCTCGACCTGATCAGGGAGATGCGCGCGGAAATGGGCAAGGCCGGCTTCGCCAGCTTCCAGACCCTGCCGTTCCCGCAGCCCTGCTACCCCACCGGCTGGTGGAGCTGCACGATGGCGAAGAAGGCCGCCGGCGCCGATTTCGGCTTCCGCGAAACCGACGCGCGCGCCAAGGGCTTCAAGACCGCCTACTACAGCGCCGACCTGCACAAGGGCGCGCAGGCGCTGCCGCCGTTCGTGGCCGAGGCGTTGGCCGCCGGCTGACCGCGGACGAAGTGCGACCGGGCGCACGGTGCGGGTATCCTCGGCTGGATAGGGTGGCGTTCCCGGGCGATGGAAGACAGGCTGTGCGAGGCCGTTTGACGATCCTGACGGCGATCCTGCTCGTGGCCGCGCTGGCGGGCGCGCGGGCGGCGCATGCCAGCGACGTCGTCCGTCGCGACGAGGCCGAGCCCGGCAGCACCCGCGCCGCTGCATTCGACCAGACCTTCCAGCGCGTGGTCGGTCCCGCCTCGCTCGATGCCACCCGCGCGGCCTACGACGCCGACCTGGAACGCCTGCGCGCCCAGCTGCCGGCCGGCGATCCGCTCCGCGACGCACGCTTCCGCGCCCTGTACTGCGGCAGCGATCGCTGGAAGGATCCGGCGCAGGGCCTGGCCTACGCCGACGAAGCGCTGCGCCGCGCGCGCGACGTCCGCGACGTGGCCTCCGAGGCGCGCGCGATGCTGTGCCGCACCGCCTACCTGATGGCCGCCAGCGGTTCGCAGCGCGGCCTGCCCGAGATCGACAAGGCCATCGCGCTGCTGCAAGGCGGGCCCGAGCAGCAACTCCTCGGCGAGGCGCTGCATGCACGCGGCGACATCCTGTCCCTGCTCGGCGAGCAGGCGCGCGCGATGCTGGATTTCCAGCGCGCGCGTGCCGCCTATCGCGGCGCGGGGATCGAAGGCGAAGTCGAATCGCTGATGCTCAGCATGGCGATCGGCTACCGGCGGATGGGCGATTTCGAACAGGCGCGCCGCCATTTCGAGGCGGCGGCGACGCGCCTGGAAGCGCGCGGCGACTGGGAGGCCGTGGCCACCAACCTGATCCAGCTCGGCTTCCTCCACGACGAATCCGGCGCCCCCGAGAAGGCCAGCGATGCATTCCGGCGCGCGCTCGCCATCGCCGAGCGCGAACGCGACAACTACAGCGCGAATGCCGCGCGCCTGGGCCTCGCCGGGGCGCAGGTCGCCCTCGGCGACCCGAAGGCCGCGCTGGAGACGCTGGCGCTGGCGCGGGCCGGCTTTGCCGCCGAACAAGACACCTCCAACGACGACATGCTGTTGCTGCTCACCGGCGAAGCCCTGGCGCGACAAGGGCAGCATATCGGCGCGATGGAACGGTACCGGCAGGCGCAGCCGCTGATCGAACGCAACGGCAACCAGCGCTACCTCGCCGACTTGTTCAAGGCGCGCGCCGCCAGCGAGGAGGCGCTCGGCTGGACCGCCGCCGCGCTGGAAGACTACAAGCGCTACGCCGGCCTGCAACTCAAGCTGCAGGGCAAGATGCGGCTCCAACAGGGCCTCCTGCTGGAGTACGAATCCGAGATCCAGCGCCGCGAATGGGACAACCGCAGGCTGCGCGCGGAAGCGCTGGGCAAGCAGCAGGAAGTGGCGGTGCTGGAACGCGTTCGCCGCTGGCAAACCGCCGCATTGGCGCTGGGCGCGCTGCTGGTCGCCCTGCTGGCATCGCTGGCCTGGCGCCAGCGCGCCAGGTCGCGGGCGATGCACACGCTGGCGATGCGGGATCCCCTCACCGGGGCGGCCAGCCGGATGGGGATCGAGGACGAGGCCGCGCGCGCGCTGGCGCAAGCGCATGCCGAGGAGAAACCGTTGTCGCTGCTGATGCTCGACCTCGACCACTTCAAGACGGTCAACGACCGCTACGGGCACGCGGCCGGCGATGCCGTCCTGCGCGCCGCGGTCGACGCGTGGGAGGCCCAGCTGCGCGGGCGCGACCCGCTGGGCCGGGTGGGCGGCGAGGAATTCGTGGTGGTGTGCCCGGAAACCAGCCTCGCGCAGGCCACCGTGGTCGCGCAACGCTTGCTGGAGGCGACGCGCGGGCTGCGCTTCCCGAAGATCGACCCGGAGCTGCGGGTCAGCGTCAGCATCGGCATCGCCCAATGCCGGCGCGACGAGCACCGCGACAGCCTGCTCGACCGCGCCGATGCGGCGCTCTACCGCGCCAAGCAGCGCGGCCGCGACCGCGCCGAAGCCTGACCGCGCTAGAGGGCGTCGGCGTCCATCTCGCCGGTGCGGATCCGCACCACCTGGTCCAGGCCCCACACGAAGATCTTGCCGTCGCCGATCTTGCCGGTGCCGGCCGCGCGCATGATCGCCTCGGTGACCACGTCCACGCGGTCGTCGGTCACCGCCACCTCCAGCTTGATCTTGGGCAGGAAGTCGACCACGTATTCGGCGCCACGGTAGAGCTCGGTGTGGCCCTTCTGCCGGCCGAAGCCCTTGACCTCGGTCGCGGTGATGCCGGCCACGCCGACCTCCGCCAGCGCCTCGCGGACATCGTCCAGCTTGAACGGCTTGATGATGGCCATCACCATTTTCATCGCGTGCTCCTTCGCTCGATGGCGCGAGCATAGCGCGCGGCGACCCTGCATACTGGCGCCGCGCAAGGCTGGGAATTCCCCCACCCCGCGACGCGTCCTGCGCCGACGGACGCGGCGCCCCCGGCGCCGCAGCCTGTCGGGAACGGCCCGCCGGCCGCAGGAGCCGCCCATGAAGACCGCCTCGATGATCGACCTCGCCCAACTCGACGACCTCGCCCGCCGCCTCAGCAACCTGGTCCCGCCGGGCCTGCGCGAGGGCCGGGAGGAACTGCAGCAGAACTTCAAGTCGGTGCTGCAGGCCGGGCTCGGCAAGCTGGACCTGGTCACCCGCGAGGAATTCGACGTGCAGCGCGCGGTGCTGGCGCGCACCCGCGACAAGCTGGAGGCGCTGGAACGGCAGCTCGCCGAACTCGCCGCCGCCGGCGACGCATCCAAGCCGCCCCAGCACTGAGGGCCGCCACCATGGGACTTGCGATCGTGCACAGCCGTGCGCGGGTGGGCGTGCGCGCGCCCGAGGTGCGGGTCGAGGTGCACCTGGCCGGCGGCCTGCCGGCGATGCACATCGTCGGCCTGCCCGAGGCCGCGGTGCGCGAGGCCAAGGACCGCGTGCGTGCGGCGATCCAGTGCGCGCAACTGGATTTCCCGAACGGCCGGATCACCGTCAACCTCGCCCCGGCGGACCTGCCCAAGGACGGCGGGCGCTACGACCTGGCGATCGCGTTGGGCATCCTGGCCGCCAGCGGGCAACTGGCGAACGAGGCGCTGGCCGGTTGGGAATTCGTCGGCGAACTGGCCCTGACCGGCGAGATCCGCGGCGTCGATGGCGCGCTGGCGGCGGCGCTGGCCGCCGGCGCCGCCGGCCATCGCCTGCTGGTCGCACCCGGCGACGGCGCCGAGGCCGCGCTCGCCACCGACGTCGACGTGCACACCGCGCGCACCCTGCTCGAAGTCTGCGCCGCGCTCGACGGGCGCAGGCAACTGCCCCGCGCCGAACCCGCGACCGCGCAGCCCGGCCCCTCGCCCGACCTCGCCGACGTGCGCGGCCAGGCGCATGCGCGTCGAGCATTGGAGATCGCCGCCGCCGGCTGCCACCACCTGCTGTTCGTGGGGCCGCCCGGCAGCGGCAAGACCCTGCTCGCCTCGCGCCTGTGCGGGATCCTGCCGGAACCCACCGACGCCGAAGCCCTGGAAGCCGCCGCGATCGCCTCCGCCAGCGGCCGCGGCCTGGACCTGGCGCGCTGGCGCCAGCGCCCGTTCCGGGCCCCGCACCACACCGCCAGCGCGGTCGCGCTGGTCGGCGGCGGCGCCGATCCGCGCCCGGGCGAGATCTCGCTGGCCCACCACGGCGTGCTGTTCCTCGATGAGCTCCCGGAATGGAGCCGGCACGCGCTGGAGGTGCTGCGCGAGCCGCTGGAATCCGGCAGCGTCAGCATCTCGCGCGCGGCACGGCACTGCGATTTCCCGGCGCGCTTCCAATTGGTGGCGGCGATGAACCCCTGCCCCTGCGGCTGGGCTGGCGATCCCTCCGGCCGCTGCCTGTGCAACGACGAGATGATCCGGCGCTACCGCCATCGCCTCTCCGGTCCGCTGCTCGACCGCATCGACCTGCACGTCGAGGTCCCGCGCCTGCCGCCGACCGCGCTGCGCCCGGAGGCGCCCGGCGGCGAAGCCAGCGAACGGGTGCGCGAGCGGGTGGTCGCGGCACGCGCACTCCAATTGGCCCGTGCCGGCGCGGCCAATGCCCACCTCGATCAAGGCCAGACCCAGGCGCATTGCCGACTCGCCCCGCGCGATACCGCCCTGCTGGAACGCGCGGTGGACAGCCTGCAGCTGTCGGCGCGTTCGCTGCACCGCATCCTGCGGGTGGCCCGCACGATCGCCGACCTCGCCGACAGCGCGGGCATCGAGACCCCGCACCTGACCGAGGCGATCGGCTACCGGCGCCTGGACCGCGGCAGCGCCCGCGAGGCCGCCTGAACTTCCGGCACGTCCGCGACCACCCCGGGATCGCGTATTGGTGTCGTACACACCACCGGGGATCGTCCATGCACGCGCACCTGCACCGCACCCTGCTCTCCGCCGCCCTCGCCGCCTGCGTGCTCGCCGGCTGCGAGCGCTCCAACCCCGCCGCCGATGCCGCCACGCCGCCGGCCAGCAAGCCCGTCGCACTGGCCGACGTCGAGCTGATCCCGCGTGACGCGCTGTTCGGCAACCCCGAGCGCGCCAACGTGCAGATCAGCCCGGACGGCAAGTACCTCAGCTGGGTGGCCGCGGTCGACGGCGTGATGAACGTCTGGGTCGCGCCCGCCGACGACCCGGCCAAGGCCCGCGCGGTCACCGACGACAAGGCGCGCGGCATCCGCGAGTATTTCTGGAGTCACCGCGCGGACACCCTGCTGTACATGCGCGACACCGGCGGCGACGAGAACTTCCACCTGTTCTCGGTGGACCTCGCCTCGGGGCAGGCGCGCGACCTCAGCAACTTCCCCAAGACCCGCGCCTACGTCGTCGGCGTCAGCTACCTGCACCCCGAGTCGGTGCTGGTCGGGATGAACGACCGCGACCCCAGCTGGCACGACCTGTACCAAGTCGACCTCGCCAGCGGCCAGCGCACTCTGGTGCAGAAGAACACCGGCGAGTTCGCGAGCTACATCGCCGACCCCGACTTCAAGGTGCGGATGGCGACCAAGTCGCGCGCCGACGGCGGCAGCGACCTGCTGGAACCGGATGGCAAGGGCGGCTGGAAGCTGGTCGGCGACATCCCGTTCTCGGATTCGCTGACCACCGCGCCGGGCGGCTTCACGGTGGACGGCAAGACCCAGTACTTCATCGACTCGCGCGGCCGCGACACCGCCGCGCTGTACGCCATCGACACCGCCAGCGGCGCGAAGACGCTGGTCGCCGAGGACGCGCGCGCCGACATCGGCGGATCGCTGGACGACCCGAAGACCGGCAAAGCGCAGGCGGTCGCGGTCGACTACCTCAAGAACGAATGGAAGGTGGTCGATCCCGCGATCGCCGCCGACATGGACAAGCTCAAGGCGATCGGCCCGGGCGACTTCAGCGTCACCGCGCGCACGCTCGACGACAAGACCTGGATCGTCGCCTACAGCGCGGCTGAAACGCCGGTGGCGTACTACCGCTACGTACGCGGCGGCACGCCGGAGAAGCTGTTCTCCGCGCGCCCGGCGCTGGAGGGCAAGCCGCTGGTGCCGATGTGGCCGCAGGAGATCAAGTCGCGCGACGGCCTGACCCTGGTCAGCTACCTCACCCTGCCCAGGCACGCGGATGCCAATGCAGACGGCAAGGCCGACACCGCCGTGCCGATGGTACTGCTGGTGCACGGCGGTCCGTGGGCCCGCGACGGCTACGGCTACTCGGGCTACACGCAGTGGCTGGCCAACCGCGGTTATGCCGTGCTGCAGGTCAATTACCGCGGCTCCACCGGCTTCGGCAAGGCCTTCATCAACAAGTCCGACCAGCAATGGGCGGCGGCGATGCACGACGACCTCATCGATGCGGTCGACTGGGCGGTCAAGGGCGGCGTGACCACCAAGGACCAGGTCGCGATCATGGGCGGCAGCTACGGCGGCTACGCCACGCTGGTCGGGCTGACCTTCACCCCGGACGCGTTCAAGTGCGGCGTGGACATCGTCGGGCCGTCCAACCTCAACACCCTGCTGGCCACCATCCCGCCGTACTGGGCCGCGTTCTTCGAGCAGTTCGCCAAGCGCGTCGGCGACCCGCGCACCGAATCCGGCAAGCAGCTGCTGGCGGAGCGCTCGCCGATCAGCCACGTCGACAAGATCAGCAAGCCGCTGCTGATCGGCCAGGGCGCCAACGACCCGCGCGTCAACCAGGCCGAGAGCGACCAGATCGTCAAGGCGATGCAGGACAAGAAGATCCCGGTCACCTACGTCCTGTTCCCGGACGAAGGCCACGGCTTCGCGCGGCCGGAGAACAACAAGGCCTTCAACGCCGTCACCGAGGGCTTCCTGGGCCAGTGCCTGGGCGGGCGATCGCAGCCGATCGGCAGCGACTTCACCGGCTCCAGCATCCAGGTGCCGGCCGGCGCCGACGGCGTGCCCGGGCTCGCCGAGGCCCTGAAGTCGCACACCGCCGAGGTGAAGAAGTAACGCGACGGCGGCCGCGCGGGGTCACCCGCGCGGCCACGCCCTGCGGTTGGGATCGAACTCGGACTTCACCAGCGTGGCCGCGCGCTTGCCGAAGCCGCAGACCACCAGCGGGCTCTGCGCGTAACCCGCCATGCCGAACGCACGCTCGAGGTCGACCTCGTTGATCGCGCCGGTGACGAACGGGCCCAGCCCGGCCTGCGTGGCGCACAGCTGCAAGGTCTGCGACAGGTGGCCGACGTCGAGCACGCAGACGCGATAGGCCTTGGCGTGGTTGCGGTATTTCCAGAAATTGCGATGGAAGCGCGGTGCCAGTACGCACAGCACCGCCGCGTCGGCGAAGAAGTCCTGCCCGGCCACCGCTATTCGCGCGAATGCACGCAATTCGTCTGCGCTCCACGCACGCGGCGCGGCATCACCCCGTGCACAGGTACCAGCATCACCGGGCTGCGGCGGGGCGACCCCCGGCATCACCGCTTCCAGCGCGTGCCCATCGATGCGGTAGCGGTACAGCCCGGGGGCGATCCCGTCCACGCGCTGCACGATCAGGTAGCACTCGGTCGGGTGCAGCGAACCGCCGGACGGGCTGGTGCGCTTGAACACCTCGAAGCCGGGTGCCGGGCGGCCGATCCCGCGCGCGCCGAACACCCGCGCCAGCAGCTGCGAAAACGTCGCCAGCGGCAACACCGCGTCGAGGTCGTAGTTGCGGCAGGTCGTGCGGGTATCGAGCAGGGCGTCGAAGTCGTCGCGGGCGATGGCCGGCAGGGCGACATCGGCTGCCGTGGTCGCGGAAGGCAATGCATGCGATGGCGGCATGCCATGGTTGCGCAGGATGCCTTCGTTGCTGTCCAGGTCCTGCTCGGCCATGCCCTTCGGACCGTCGACGCCCTCCCAGCGCGAGGCCATGTGTGCCACCGCAGTGGCCGGATACCAGCCCTGCGTGCGCAAGGCCTCATCCGCAGCCGCAAGCGGATCGTCCGCCGCGTTGCTGACCCACACGCCGTTGGCGAGCATCGCCTCCACCGCTTCGGCACCGAAGCGCGCCTCGAGGTCGCCACGTTCGATCCAGTCCAGCGGGCCGAGCGCGCCGACCAGCGGCACCAGCGCGGCATCGATCTCGATCGCCTCCGGCAGGTGCGGCGCATGCGCGAACCACGCTAGCCGGCTGACGATGCCGGTGCCTCCGGACAGCAGGTCGTCGAGCTGGAAGTTCGCCACCTCGCGCGGCTCCAGCCACGCCACCGCACAACGCCTGATCGCCATGGCCCACCACCGCACTGCCTCGTTGCGGTGATATTGTCCGGGTTCCATTCACACGGGGGAACACCATGGCACAGGACGGACCGGCGGGTTTGCCGCCAGGCATCGCCAAGAAGCTGCTGGACAAGCTGGAAAGCGACGAGGCGTTCCGCGCCGCGTTCGCGAAGGCGCCTGCCGATGCCTTGCGCACGCTCGGCCACACCGAGGAAGCGCCGTGCATCGCGCTGAAGCCCGGCGCCACGCTGGCGTCGCCGGCGCAGATCAAGGCACAGCGCAGCAAGATCGAAGCGTTGATGGTGGGGATCCAAGGATACGATTGCGCGCTGTCGGCCCAAGAAGGCTACTGACCTGCGCCACCACGCGATGCGATGCCCCGGCCGCCTGGCTGCCGGGGCAGCCTCGTTTTCAGGTATCAGTTATTGCCGGCAGGCGCTGATTTGTCGCGCGCGTCGTTCGACACCGCGATGTTGAAGAAGCGCAGCACTTCGCTGGTGGTGCTTTCGGTGAAGACCCGCCCGCGATGGGTTGCCAGCCACTTCGCTTGCGCATCGGCCATCGCCGCATCGCCAGACGCATGCGCGGCGCGCATCAGCGCCCAGTGCACGGCCACCAGCGCGGTGTCCTGTCGTGCCAGCGGAGCCAAGCGCTCGACCGCCGCCTGCGGCTTGCCATCCAGGCGCGACTGCTCGGCCAACAGCACCTGCTGCAGCTGGGTCACGGTCGGATAGTCGCGCAGGATCGGGCTGGCACGGGTCGCCTCCAGCGCCGCGTCCACCCCGGCGCGATCACCGGCGTGGGCCGCGAGCAGGCCGGCATACAAGCGGACCTCGGTCGACGTCGGCGGGAATGCGGCATCGGCCTCCGCGCCCCACTTGCCCGCGGACTCGAGCAGCACGCGCCTGGCGGCCGCGTCGTTGCCCCCGCCTCCCAAGCTGGCGACACTGGCCTCCGCCGCCCGCGCGCGCAGCAACTCGACCGTATCGCCTGAGGCTTCGGCCTCCGCCGCCCAACGGCGCGCAGCCTCACCCGCCTTGCGCCAATCGCCGCGATCGATCCAGGTGACCACGCCGGCATCGCCCTGCCAGCCCTTGCGACCGCTTGTGCTCGCCAGATACACCCTGTCGGCCTCGGCATGCTGGCCGTGCAGATCGAAAGCGCGCGCATAGAACTCGGCGTATGCCGAGAAGCCGAGGGTTCTCGCCTTGCGATACTCGACCAACGCCGCATCGCGCTTGTCCTGCCCCAGCAGGTAGGTGCCCAGAGTGTCGTGACTGATGGCGAGTCGGTCGTATTGCGGCACCAGCGTACGACGCGCCAATGCTTCCGCGGCCCGGAAATCGTTGCGCTGGTGCCAGATGTTGGTCGCCAGGCGACTCAACGTGCGGTAGTCGTCGGGATACAGCGCCACGTACTCGTTCGCCTTGCGGAAATAGGCGTCGACGGCGCCATGCTGCAGCAGCATCAACTCGATCGATTGCCGCTCCTGCGGCGACAGCCGTTGCGGGAACTGCAACGCCTTGCGCCACTCGGCGGCCGCCAGCGCGACCTCGCCAAGCGATGCGTGCACGCGCGCCATGTCCGCATGCGCCAGCGCGAACTCCGGGTCCAGCTGCAGGGCTCGCCGGTACAAGCCCAGCGCCTGCTCGCGATCGGCGGTGGTCCTGGCCACGTTGCGCGCCACCGCGAACGCTTTCAATGCCTCCAGGCTGGGCGTGGCCACGTTCGGCAACGGCACCGAGGTCTTCTGCACGTTCTGCATCGCCTCGCCCAGCTTCTCGCGCAACTGGTCGGTGACGGTGTCGATCGAGCCCAGCGCCGACTCCACGCCACGGCCATCGGCCGACACCGCGTAGACCGTGGTCTGGGTATGCGGATCGATCACCTCGGCGCTCACCCGCAGCCGCCCGCCGACTTCCGCGACGGTGGGCAGCAGCACGGCGCGCGCGCCGTCGCGCAGGGCGATCTCCGAGCCCAGGTTGCGGTCCACGCGGTCGTCCGGCTTGCGCTGCATGCGCCCCAGCGTGTCGCGCACCTTGAGGTCGCTGAGCACGTTGACGTAGCGGGACTGCTCGAGGCTGATCCGGAATGCCTGTTCAAGCGCGTCGTCCAGGCGCGGGTCGCCGGTGAGGTTGCGCAAGTCGCCGACTACCACCCAGTCGCGTTCGTTGAAGGCGATCGCCGGCTGCGGCCGGGTCAGGAACCAGCCGCTGAGCGCGATGCCGGCCACCAGCAACGCCTCGGCCGCCAACGCGACCGGGCGCCGCCACAGCGGCAGGTCGCGCCAGGCCTTGGGCGTATGCGCCGGCATCCGCAACGGCGCCAGCCCGGGTTCGCCGACCTCGAACACCTCCTGCGCCTCGGGCACGCCCTTGAAGCGCCAGCGGCCATAGGACTTCCACACCAGCAGTTCGCCGCGCTCGCCGAGTTCGCGCGCAGCGCGATGGGCCAGCGGCTCGGCGGTGGCGGACAGCAGGATCTGCCCAGGGCGCGCCAACGCCATCAGGCGCCCGGCCAGCGGCTTGGCCAGGCCCTCCACTTCCAACGACTTGGCGCCCAGGCGCACCGCATCCGGGCTGTTCTCCCACACCAACACCTCGCCCACGTGCAGGCCGGCGCGGGCCTGCAACGGCTGCTTGAGTTGGCGCTCGCGGCCAAGGTCGCGCAGCCCGCGCACGTAGTCGAGGGCGAAGCCGAGTGCGTCGATCGGCCGTTCGAACAACAGCAGCAGGCCGTCGCTGCGGTCGATCAGGCGCCCGCGCCAGCGCTGCTGCAGGTCCAGCACCATGCGGTCGTGCGCGCGGAACAACTCGGCGGCCGCGGTATCGCCGAGTCGCTCCACCAACTGCGTGGAGTCGACCAGGTCGGTGAGCAGCAGGGTGCGCACCTGCGGGGTTTGCGGGAAGGCCTGCACGCCTAGTCCTGCCACTCCACGCGATCGCCGCCCAGGCGCTTGGCGCGGTAGAGCGCGGTGTCGGCCTGGGTGTACCAGCGTTCCCACTCGTCGCCGTCACGGGGGTCGGGCTCGCGACCGGCGACGATGGTGCAGGCGCCGATGCTGAGCGTGGTCATCTGCGGCGCCTTGCTGTGCATGCCGCGCAGCACGCGGGCGCTGTCCACCACGTAGTCGGCCATGCGCAGCAGCTCGTCCTGGCCCCGCCCGTGGACCAGCAGGCAGAACTCGTCGCCGCCGAGCCGGCACGCCACGTCGTCCGGCCCGGCCACCGCCCGCAGCAGGTTGGCGACGCCCTGCAGCACCCGGTCCCCGGCCAGGTGGCCGTGCGCGTCGTTGATGTCCTTGAAGCGATCGCAATCCACCAGCAGCAAGGTCAGCCCGGCGAGGCTGCTGTGCCGCCTGCGCTGGTCGAGGTGCGCGACGAAACCGCGGCGGTTGAACAGGCCGGTCAATTCGTCGGTGCGGGTCAGTACCTCGGTCTGGTTGAGCCGGTGCGCGGTGGCGCGCAGCGTGTCCAGCGCGGTCTGCAGCTCCTGATTGCGCCGGCGCAGGCGCCCGATCAGCGCCTGCTCGTTGAACACCACGCGCATGATCGCGCGGCGCAGGAACTGCGAAAGCAGGGCCGGGTCGCGTCCGGCCAATGCGTCGAACTCGCTGCGTCCCAGCTCCAGCAGCACGCCGTCTTCGGCCACCACCGCGTCGGCGCTGCGCGCATGGTCACCGATCAGCAGGCCCAGTTCGCCGAAGAACGCGCGCATGCCCAGGCGCTTGCCGACCAGGTCGTCTCCGAAATCGAGGTCGACCGCGCCACGCGCGATCACGAACATGGACGTGCCCAAGTCGCCGCGCAGGAACAGCCGCTGGCCGGCCTCGACCCGACGCGTGCGCGCCACTTGCGCGAACAAGGCGTACTCGTCGGCGGTCAGCGCGGACGCGTTGACGTCGTCGTCCGCGCGCGCATCGGCGATGTGTGCATGTGCGACCACGCCCGTCCCTGCCCCGCGCCAGTCCCGGATCCCTAGGAGCTTGGAGGATAGCACCGCGTTCATCTCCCCGAAGCAACGCAGGCCGGTCTCGCGGCCGGCCTGCACGGGGACGGGATTTTTCCGCATCGTCCATCCGCCGGCGCATGCCGGCGAACGGGGACGTGGCGCGGGCTCAGGCGGCGACGCGCTCGCCGTGGAACTGCTCTTCCTCGGTGCTGCCCTTCAGCGCCACCGTCGAGCTCTGTCCGCCCTGGATGGTCTGGGTGATCGCATCGAAGTAGCCGGTGCCCACCTCGCGCTGGTGCTTGACCGCGGTGAAGCCACGGTCGGCGGCGGCGAACTCCTTCTCCTGCAACTCGACGAACGCGCTCATCTGGCGGCGGGCGTAGCCGTGCGCGAGGTCGAACATGCCGTAGTTCAGCGCGTGGAAGCCGGCCAGGGTGATGAACTGGAACTTGTAGCCCATCGCCCCGAGTTCCTTCTGGAACTTCGCGATCGTCGCGTCGTCGAGGTTCTTCTTCCAGTTGAAGCTGGGCGAGCAGTTGTAGGCCAGCAGCTTGCCCGGGTACTTGCGATGGATCGCCTCCGCGAACTTGCGCGCGAACTCCAGGTCGGGCTTGCCGGTCTCGCACCAGACCAGGTCGGCGTACGGGGCATAGGCCAGGCCGCGGCTGATCGCCTGGTCGAGGCCATTCTTCGTCTTGTAGAAGCCCTCGACGGTGCGCTCACCGGTGCAGAACGGCTTGTCGTTGTCGTCGACGTCGGAGGTCAGCAGGTCGGCGGCCTCGGCATCGGTGCGGGCGACGATCAGGGTGGGCACGCCCATCACGTCGGCGGCCAGGCGCGCCGCGGTCAGCTTCTCCACCGCCTCGCGGGTGGGCACCAGCACCTTGCCGCCCATGTGGCCGCACTTCTTGACGCTGGCCAGCTGGTCCTCGAAGTGCACGCCGGCGGCGCCGGCCTCGATCATCCCCTTCATCAGCTCGTAGGCATTGAGCACGCCGCCGAAGCCGGCCTCGGCGTCGGCCACGATCGGCTGCAGGAAGTCGATGCTGTCGTCGCCCTCGGCGTGGTGCAGCTGGTCGGCGCGCAGCAGGGTGTTGTTGATGCGCTTGACCACCTGCGGCACCGAGTTCGCCGGGTACAGCGACTGGTCGGGGTACATCTCGCCGGCCAGGTTGGCGTCGGCGGCGACCTGCCAGCCGGACAGGTAGATGGCCTTCAGCCCGGCCTTGACCTGCTGCATCGCCTGGTTGCCGGTCATCGCGCCGAGCGCGTTGACGAAGTCCTCCTTGTGCAGCGACTTCCACAGCTTCTCCGCGCCGAGGCGGGCCAGCGAATGCTCGATGTGCACGGTGCCGCGCAGGCGGACCACGTCCTCGGCGGAATAGGTGCGGGTCACGCCGGCCCAGCGCGGGTTGTTCGCCCAGTCCAGCTTCAATTGTTCGGCGGTCGGCAGGTGGCTCTTCATGGTGGTGTCCTCGTGGGGGTGCTGCAAAAGGGGGCGGGGTCGACGATCAGTCGAGGCGTTCGTAGGCGGGCAGGGTCAGGAAATCGGCGAGCGTGTCGGCGTGGGTGAGCCGGTCGAGCAGCCCGATCGCCTCGTTGACGCGGCTGGCGCCGGGCATCCGCAGGCGGTCGTTGAGGCGGGAGGGCAGGCCGATGAAGGCGCGCTCCAGCAGCGCGAAATCGACCGGGGTGCCGTCGTCCAGGTGCAGCGGCTCGCCACCGGCATCCGCGTAGTGCAGCCACTGCCACAGCTGCGCACGCGCGATCTCGGCGGTGGCGGCGTCCTCCATCAGGTGGTGGATCGGCACGCAGCCGTTGCCGTCCAGCCAGGCCGCGAGGTAGCGCACGCAGACCTCGACGTTGCCCTCGAAGCCGGCGCGGGTGATCGTGCCCAGCGACGGCCGCAGCAGGTCCGCGGCCTCGACATGGACGTCGTCGCGCGCCACGTGCAACTGGTTCGGCCCGGGCATGCCGGCGTCGAATACCTCGCGCGCCAGCGGGATCAGCGCCGGATGCGCCACCCAGGTGCCGTCGTGGCCGGCGGTGACTTCGCGCAGCTTGTCCGCGCGCACCCGCGCCAGCGCGGCCTCGTTGGCCGCGGCATCGCCGCTGATCGGGATCTGCGCGGCCATCCCGCCCATCGCGTGGGCGCCGCGCCGGTGGCAGGTCTGGATCAGCAGCTCCGAGTACGCGCGCAGGAACGGCTGGACCATGGTCACCTGGCCGCGCTCCGGCAGGACCCGGTCGCGATGCCGGCGCAGGGTCTTGATGTAGGAAAAGATGTAGTCCCAGCGCCCGCAATTGAGGCCGACGACGCGGTCCTTCAGCGCGTGCAGGATCTCGTCCATCTCGAACGCGGCGGGCAGCGTCTCGATCAGCACGGTCGCCTTCATCTGCCCGCGCGGCAGGCCCAGGCGGGCCTCGATGTCGGCCATCACCGCGTCCCACAGCGCGGCCTCCTCCATCGACTGCAGCTTCGGCAGGTAGAAGTACGGGCCGCGGTCGCGCGCGGCCAGGGCGCGGGCGTTGTGGAAGGCGAACAGGCCGAGGTCGAACAGCGAGGCCGACATCCGCTCGCCGTCCACCTCGACGTGCTTCTCGTCCAGGTGCCAGCCGCGCGGGCGCACGATCAGCACCGCACGCTCGGCCTCGGGACCCAGCGCGTACTGCTTGCCGGGCGCGCCGTCGGCGGCGGGGGCGGTGAACTGCAGGGTGCCGGCGACGGCCTCGCGCAGCGCCTGCTGGCCGGCGACGAGGTTCTCCCAGGTCGGGCTGGTGCTGTCCTCGAAATCGGCCATGTAGCAACTGGCGCCCGAGTTCAGCGCATTGATCACCATCTTCGGGTCGACCGGCCCGGTGATCTCGACCCGGCGGTCGGCCAGCGCGGCCGGCACCGGCGCGACCCGCCAGGCGGCGGCGCGGATCGCCGCGGTGTCGCGGCGGAAGTCGGGCAGCGCGCCGGCATCGAAGGCCTGCTGGCGGGCCCGGCGGGCGCCGAGCCGAGCCTGGCGCTCGCCCTCGTGGCGGCGGTGCAGGTCGGCGAGGAAGGCGCGCGCCTCCGGCGTCAGCAACGCGTCCTGCCCGGGCAGGCGCTGGAGGACGTGGGCGGGCTGCGGCTGGGCTTGCAGGACTGCGGACATCGGGGACTCCGGGACAGCGGCATCGTGGGGAAACGAACCATCCGCCCGCGTCTGGTATTTGACAAACCAGATTTGTCAATGCGTACTATGAAATTTCCAAATACTGTAATCAGATCAATGGCCGAAAGCGGTTCCGGCGCCCTCCGCTTCGCCTACAAGGGCTCCCGCCTGAAGCCCCTACGGGCGTTCTGCCAGGTCGCGCGCCTGGGCTCGGTCAGCCGTGCGGCGGAGGCGCTCTACCTCAGCCAGCCGGCGGTGACCCTGCAGCTGCAGGCGCTGGAACGGGAACTGGGCGTGCGCCTGCTGGAGCGCAGCGGGCGCCGGCTCACCCCCACCCGCGAGGGCGAGCTGCTGTACGAGATGGCGCGCCCGCTGGTGGAAGGCCTGGACAACTTGGCCGCCCACTTCCGCGAGCAGGTGCGCGGGCTGGATGCCGGCGAGCTCAACGTCGCCGCCGGCAGCTCGACCATCCTGTACCTGCTGCCCGGGATCGTGGACGCCTTCAGGCGCAGCCACCCCGACGTGCGCCTGACCCTGCACAACGTCACCGGCGCGGGCGGGCTGGACCTGCTGCGCAACGACGCCGTCGACCTGGCGGTGGGCTCGATGCTGGATGTCCCCGCGGACCTCGGCTACGCCCCGGTCTACCGCTTCGAGCCGATGCTGATCATGCCGCCGGACCATCCGCTCGCGGCCAAGCGCGACCTGCGGCTGGAGGATCTCTCGCCGTATGGCCTGATCCTGCCGCCCAAGCGCCTGACCACCTATCGCCTGGTCGACCTGGTGTTCCAGCAGAACCGCGTGCCGTACACGGTGGCGCTGGAGGTCGGCGGCTGGGAGGTCATCAAGCAGTACGTGGCGATGGGCCTGGGGATCAGCATCGTCACCGCGATCTGCCTGACCGAGGCCGACCGCCAGCGGCTGGCGGCACGCTCGCTGGCGCGCTGGTTCCCCTCGCGCAGCTACGGCATCGTGATGCGCAAGGGCAAGTTCCTGTCGGCGCAGGCGCGCGCCTTCGTCGACCTGATCAAGCCCGAGGTGCTGGCCCCGCGCGACTACGACGAGGGCGGGCACTCGGAGCGATGACCCCGGCACCCGCCACGCACGCGGGCCTCAGCGGCCGGGCATCTCCAGCGCGTCGGTCTTGTAGATCGCCACGTGCGGCACGCCGTCGGCACCGATCCAGCCGCGGTACATGCCGCCGGTGTTGAACGGGAAGGCGACGCTGCCGTCGGCGCCCAGCGCGATCGCGCCACCGTCGCCTCCGGCCTTCGGGATGTCCTGGTTGATCACGCGGTCGGCCGCGCGCGCCAGCGGATCGCCGGCCAGCCGCACCCGCGCGCAGATCTCGTGGGCGGCCGCGGCGCGGATGTAGTACTCGCCCCAGCCGGTGCCGGACACCGCGCAGCGGTCGTCGGCCCAGGTGCCGGCGCCGATGATCGGCGAATCGCCGACGCGCCCGTAGCGCTTGTTGGTCATGCCGCCGGTCGACGTGCCGCCGGCGAGATGGCCTCGTGCATCCAGCGCCAGCGCCCCGACGGTCCCGAAATAGGCCTTGCCCGGCAGCACCAGCGGCGTGTTGCTTGCCTGCGCCTGCGCCTCCTGCTTCAGCGCGTCCTGGAGCGCCTTCCAGCGCTTCTCGGTGCGGAAGTAGGATGGGTCGACCAGCGCGATGCCCTGCGCCTTGGCGAACGCCTCGGCGCCGTCGCCGACCATCATCACGTGCTTCGACTTGTTCATGATGGCGCGCGCCAGCAGGATCGGGTTCTTCACCCGGTGCAGCCCGGCCGCCGCGCCGGCCTTGCCGGTCGCGCCATCCATCAGGGAGGTGTCGAGCTCGTTGCGGCCGTCGTGGGTGAACACCGCGCCGCGCCCGGCGTTGAACTGCGGCGCATCCTCGAGCACGGTGATCGCGGCGGTCACCGCATCCACTGGCGAGCCGCCGGCCTGCAGCCTGGCGTGTCCGGCGCGCAGCGCGGCTTCCAGCGCGGCACGCGCGGCCTGCTCTTCGTCCGGGGTGAGGTCGCCGGGTTCGACCCCGGCGCCGCCATGGATCACCAGCCGCGATTGGTCCAGCGCCACCAGCACGCCATTGCGCACGGCGTAGCGGCGTTCCGCCAGCGGCCGCTCGACGCGCGCCGACGGCAGGTGCAACACCGAGTCGACGCCGGCCACCACCACGTCCACGCGGTCGAGGTTCATCGGCGCGTCCTCGGCCTGGCGCTGGGCGAAGCCGCCGCGCACCACGGTCGCGCCGGCGCCCGGCGCGGTGGCGTAGATGCGCGCGGTGCCGTCGCCGGCGACCGCGACCGCCGCGTCCTCGTCCACGCCCAGCCCGACCAGCGGCCGGCCGGCGAGGTGCTCGCCCTTGGCCACGAACGCGACCAGGCGGCCAAGCCGCCCGCGCTCGCTGAAATGGGTGTCGGTGATGATCCCCTTCAGCGCGGCGAAGTGCAGGAAGTCGGTCTCGATGGTGTTGCCGTCGCCCAGCGGGTCCGCCAGCGCGGCCGGGGTGACCTGGCTGCCGCCGTCCATCGCGCCGTACAGGTACTCGCCCTGGATGGCCAGGCCGGCGCTGGTGCCGGCCAGCGGCTTGCCGGCGCGCACATGCGCATCCAGCGCCGCAGCCACCGGCGTCCCGCGCCAGAAACGCACGTAGCGGGACTGGTCGCCGCCCGCCAGGAAGATGCCGTCGGCGCGCTTGAGCGCGGCCAGGATCGCGGGGTCGGTGGCGGCCTCGCGATCCTTGAACACGAAGGTCTCGACCGACTGGATGCCGCCGACCTCGCGGTAGAACTCCTCGCCGATCTCGCCGCCCTGGGATGCGCGCAACACCACGATGTGGCCGTTGCCGGCGCGCTGCATGAACCAGCGCATCGCGTCGAAGTTGCGGTCGCCGCCGCCCATCAGCAGCAGGCCCGGCTGGACCTTGCCCGGGGTCTTCGCGCGGGTGTCGCCCAGCACGTAATGCCCCACGTCGGCCGCCATCGCCGCCATCGCCGGCTGCAGCGCGAGCACCGCCGCCAGCAGCATCGACCATCCCGTGCGTCGCTTCATCGTCCCGCGTCTCCCATGTATGCCGTCCCCCATGCTGGACGAACGGCGGCGCGAATTCCCCCGTCCGCGCGGCCGGCGCATCCGCTATGGTGCCCGGATGCCCGACGCGCTCGATCGCTGGTTCCTGGAACACGTCCTCGTCCACGAGGATGCGCTCACGCGTTACCTGCTGCGCCACTGGCCCGCCCGCGACGAGGTCCCGGACCTGCGCCAGGAACTGTACGTGCGCGTCTACGAGGCGGCCGCCAGGGTGGTGCCGGCGCAGCCGAAGTCGTTCCTGTTCGCCAGCGCACGCCACCTGATGACCGACCGCCTGCGCCGCAGCCGGGTGGTCTCGATCGAGCCGATGGGTGATTTCGAGCCCTCGTCCGTCTTGGTGGATGACGTGTCGCCCGAACGCTGGAGCGGCGGCCGCCAGGCCCTGCTGCGGCTGGCGGACGCCTTCGACCGGCTGCCGGACCGCTGCCGCGAGGTGGTGTGGCTGCGCCGCGTCGAGGATCTGTCGCAAAGGGACGTGGCCATGCGCCTGGGCATCAGCGAGAAAACCGTCGAGAAGCACATCGCCAAGGGCATGCGGATGCTCGCCGCGCACCTGTTCGGGGGCGACGAAGCGGCGCGCGCCGGCGGCGGCCACGAGGACCTGGACGATGTCCGCCGGCACGCCGACTGATCCCGCGCCCGGCCACGCCGACCGCGTCGAGGCGCAGGCGGCGGACTGGCTGGCGCGCCTGGACGGCGACGGCTGGTCGGATGCCGACGCCGCCGCGCTGGCGGCCTGGCTGGAGGCCGCGACCGCGCACCGTGTGGCGTTCCTGCGCCTGCAATCCGCATGGCAGGAGACCGGGCGCTTGCAGGCACTGGGCGCCGGCTGGCAAGGACAGGGCGTGCCGCCCCGCGGGATCTGGCATGCCGCCCCCGGCGACCGTCGCGCGCAACTGCTGCAGGCGATCGCCGCGCGACCGCCGGCGCGGCCCCGTCCCCGCGCCACGGGCGCGCGCTGGCGGCTGGCGACCGCCGCGGGCATCGTCGCCTGCGCGCTGTTCGCCGGCTGGGCCTGGCGCGATCGCCAGCATGTCGATGCCGCCAGCTTCCGCACCGCGGTTGGCGAAGTCGCGACGCAAGCCCTGGCCGACGGCTCCAGCGCGACCCTGGCCGGCGACAGCCGGATCGAGGTGCGCCTGTCGCGCGGGGAGCGCCGGGTGGACCTGCTGCGCGGCGAGGCGATCTTCGCGGTCGCCAAGGATGCGTCGCGGCCGTTCGTGGTCGCGACCGACGGCTACGACGTGGTCGCGGTGGGCACCCGCTTCTCGGTGCGCCGCGACGAGCCCGGGCTGCGGGTGGTGGTGACCGAGGGCACCGTGCGCCTGCAGTCCCCCGCCGCCGGCGGCGCCGCGCGCCCCTCGGCGCTGTTGCCGGCCGGCAGTGTCGCCCTGGTCACCGCCGACGGCGTGCTGGTGCAGAGCATGGCGGCCAGCGAGGCCGACCACCTGCTGGGCTGGCGCGACGGCATGCTCGCGTTCCGCGATACCCCGCTGTCGCAGGCGGTGGCCGAGTTCAACCGCTACAACACGCGCCAGTTGGTGATCGGCGACGCCGGGGTGGCCGCGCTGCGGATCGGCGGCAACTTCCGCGGCGACAACGCCGACGGCTTCGTGCGCCTGCTGGAAGCCGGCTTCCCGGTCCGCGCCGAGCGCCAGGACCAGCGCATCGTCCTGCGCAGCCGCTGATCCCCTGCCACCGGGGGGATTTTCCGGGTTCGTTCGTCTTGGTGGCGGATGGCGCCACGTCGAGCGCCCTGGGGGAACCACCTGCATGACTTCGCACCGCCCGTTGCGCGCCCTGCTGCTGTCGCTGGCCTGTTCGGCCGCGCTGGCCGCGCAGGCGCAGACCGCCACCATCACCCTCGACATCCCCGCCGGCGACCTCGCCAGCGCGCTGGATGCCTATTCCCGCCAGTCCGGCACCCAGCTCGTGTATCGCGCTGACCAGCTCAAGGGCGCGCGCAGCGCCGGCGTGCGCGGCGCGGTCTCCAGCCAGGGCGGCCTCGACCGGCTGCTGAAGGGCAGCGGCTTCCGCGCCCAGCGCGATGCCTCCGGCGCGGTGCTGATCGTGCCCGCGGCCGCGGCGCCCGCCCCGGCCCCAGCGCCGCGCGCGGCGGCGACACCGAAGGCGCAGGCCACTGCCGATACCCAGGTCACCAACCTGGAGACCGTGCAGGTCACCGGCTCGCGCATTCCGCGCGCGCAGGTCGAGGGCCCGGCGCCGATCACCGTGGTCACCGCCGAACAGATCAAGGCCTCCGGCCTGACCACCGTGCCCGAGGTGCTGCGCTCGCTCAGCCAGAACAGCGGCAGCGTGCAGGGCCAGCAGAACACCACCAGCGCGCAGTCCACGCCGGGCGCGCAGGCGGTCGACCTGCGCGGCATGGGCCCGAACCACACCCTGGTACTGGTCAACGGCCGCCGCATCGCCGACTTCCCGCTGCCGCTCAACAGCCGGAGCAACTTCACCGACATCGGCAACATCCCGCTCGGGATGATCGACCGCATCGAAGTGCTGACCGGCAGCGCGTCGGCGGTCTACGGTTCGGACGCGATGGCCGGCGTCATCAACTTCATCCTGAAGAAGTCCACCGACGGCATCACCGTCGACTACCGCTACGGCGACACCTCGCGCGGCGGCGGCGAATCCCACAACCTGACCCTGTCCACCGGCTTCGAGCGCGGCGGCTTCAGCGGCATCGTCGGCCTGGAGCTGATCGACAAGAAGCCGCTGTGGGGCTACGAGCGGGGCATCCAGGATTCCACCCTCGATGCGCCGACCGCGCGGCGGCGGCTGCCGCGCCTGGTCGCGCAGGTCTACGACTGGGACGACGACGTCAACATCGCGCCCGCCGACGGTTGCGCCGCGCTGGCCGGCCTCAACGAGGGCACCACGGTGGCCGCCGACGACCGCTTCGGCGAGCCCTACTGCGGCAGCGACCGCGCGATCGCGTACCGAACCATCCAGAACCAGCGCACGGGCGCCAGCGCCTACGGCGCGTTCGAGTACCGCATCTCCGACACCCTGTCCTGGTTCGCCGACGTGCAGCTGGCGCAGCAGACCGTGAAGCTGCTGACCGGCACCAACGGCAACGACGTCGCCAGCGACCACATGGGCTGGGAGTTCCACGACCCGGCATCGACCAACAACTATCGCAACAAGATGTTCTTCAATGCCGCGACCGGGCATTACGAGATCTGGTCGCGGCAGTTCGCGCCGGAGGAAATCGGCGGGCTCGAGAACCGCATGAACAAGACCACCCAGAAGACGGTGGCGCTGACCACCGGCTTCAACGGCGGCTTCGGTGAGGACTGGGGCTGGGAAGCGGCGTACAACCATTCCGAGTACAAGGCCGACGTGGACATGCCGCGGATCAGCGCGGCGGCGGCGAATGAATTCTTCCTCGGCCCGCGGCTGGGCTACGACGACGACGGCTACGCGATCTACGACGCCGACCCGACGCGCCTGTTCTCGCCGCTCACCCCGGCGCAGTTCGCGACCTTCGGGGTGATGTCGAGCTGGCACCCGGTGGCCAAGAACGACAACCTCAGCTTCACCACCGACACCACCACGCTGTTCACCCTGCCGGCCGGCGACGTGGGCTTCGCCGCCGCCGTCGAATACGGCCGCCAGAGCTACGACATCAACCCGGATCCGCTGGCGCTGACCGAGGATGCGTACTACGGCCCGCGGTACGGCGACGGCAAGGGCAGCCGCGACCACTGGAGCGCGGCGGGCGAGCTGCGCATGCCGCTGCTGCCCAGCCTGCAGGCGAGCCTGGCCGGCCGCTACGACCGCTACAGCTACGGCAACAAGGATCCCGGCAAGTTCACCTACAGCCTGGGCCTGGAATGGCGTCCGCTGGACAGCCTGCTGGTGCGCGGCTCGTACGGCACCGGCTTCCGTGCACCCGACATGCACTACCTGTTCGCCGGCGACGACTACTACCGCACGCGCTTCGCCACCGACTACTACCAGTGCCGCACCGACGAGCCCGGCTACACCGACGGCGAGTGCTACGACGACGGCAGCTGGGATGTGAGCACCTTCGACGTCTACACCGGCAACATGGAGCTGGACGTGGAGACCAGCAAGTCGATGACTGCCGGCTTCGTGTGGTCGCCGACCGCCAACTTCGACATCGCGGTGGACTACTTCCGGATCGAGGTGCGCAACCAGGTGCAGGCCCAGGACCGCGAGCGCCTGCGCGCCACCGAGGCCGACTGCCGGCTGGGCGTGACCGACGACGGCACCGCGGTGGACATCAACTCGCCGACCTGCGTCGACGCGATCTCGCGGGTGATCCGCGACACCGACGGCACCATCACCAGCGTCCACTTCAGCCCGATCAACATCGCCCGCGAGAAGACCTCGGGCGTCGACGTCACCGCCAACTACCGCCTGCAGACCGCCAGCGCCGGCGATTTCCGCTTCACCGGCAACTACACCTGGCAGCACGAGCACACGCGCCAGCTGTACCCCGGCGACCCGACCGAGGACATGCTGGACGTGAGTTTCGCCGCCACCACCCTGCCGCGGGTGAAGTCGAACCTGGGCGTGAACTGGGAGCGCGAAGCCTGGGGCGCCAGCCTGTTCGGCACCTACCTGGGCCGCGTCGCCAACTACAACAACGACGCGTGGACCGAGGCCACCTGGCGGGTGAACGCGGGCGCCCGCTACGACGTCAACGACCACCTGCGGCTGTCGCTGTCGATCAACAACCTGCTCGACGAGATGCCGCCGGAGGACGCGACCTGGTCCAACTACCCGTACTACGACACCTCGTGGTTCGACTCGTTCGGCCGCAGCTACTTCCTGCAGGTGACCTACAAGTTCGGCGGCAAGCCACTGGACTGACCGCGCGCGTCACGCTCCACCCTCCCCCTGCCCCGGCCCTGCGCCGGGGTTTTTTTTCCTGGGGTTGCGCCGCTGCCGCGGCCTGCACGCCTTGGTGCCGATGCGGTCAGTCGCGCGGCTGCACCACGTCGTGGTTGCGGCCCTTGTAGGGCTTGTACCAGCGCTGGATGCGCGCGATGTCCGCGTCCATGTCGTCGCCGAGGAGGAAGGGCTCGCCGATGCCGATCTGCCGGTTGGCGTAGTCGAACCACGCCGGGATCACCGGCACGCCCGCGCCGTGGGCGATGCGCCAGAACCCGGGCTTCCACTGCTCGACCCACTTGCGGGTGCCTTCCGGCGCGATCGCGTACCACATGCAGTCGGCGCCGCGCAGCGCGTCCACCGCCTGCTCGACCAGGCCATGCGCGGCGCTGCGGTCCACCGGGATCACGCCCTGCCAGCGCAGGAACCGGGCCACCAGCGGGATCCGGAACAGGCTGTGCTTGCCGAGGATCGACAGGCGCAGGCCGAGCGCCAGCTTGGCGGCGAAGCCCCAGATGCCGTCCCAGTTCGAGGAATGCGGCGCGGCGATCACCACCGCGCGCGGGATGTCGGGGAACGCGCCCACCATGCGCCAGCCGCCCAGGCGGAGCAGGCCGCGGCCTATGGCCTCGAGCAGCGCGTTGGGCGGCATGCGCGGGGCGCTCGGCGGCAACGCCGGGACCACCGGACCCGCACGGCCCCCGCCAGCACCTGCACTCACTCCCAACCCCGTCCGCCGCGACCCTGCTTGATCGTCGCACGGCTGCGCTTCTCGCCCAAGCGCCGCTCCTTGGCGCCGCGCGAGGGCTTGGTGGCGATCCGCGGCTTGGGCGCGTGCAGGCCGGCTTCGATGAAATGGGCCAGGCGTTCGCGCGCATCCTCGCGGTTGCGCTCCTGGGTGCGGAAGCGCTGCGCGGCGATCACCAGCACGCCGTCCGCGGTCACCCGGCGGTCGCGGCGCGCGAGCAGGCGCGCGCGCACCGCGTCGGGCAACGATGGCGAGCCGGCGACGTCGAAACGCAGCTCGACCGCGGTGGCGACCTTGTTGACGTTCTGTCCGCCCGGCCCGGACGCACGCACGAAGCGCTCGACCAGCTCGTCGTCGTCGATGTGGAGGGAAGCGACCTGCATGCGCGGATTCTAGGCGTTTGCGTCGTCGTCGCCGTGGCGGAACAGGGCGATGGCGCGCGCGAACTCGGCATCCACCGGCGCGATCGCCTCCACGGGCAACCCGCTCAGTGGGTGCGGGAAGGCCAGCCGGCGGGCATGCAGCAGCATGCGATGGATGCCGAGCATGCGGAACGCGCGGTTGTGGCGGCCATCGCCGTGGCTGGTGTCGCCGATCAGGTGGTGCGAGAGATGCTTGAGGTGCCTGCGGATCTGGCGGAAGCGGCCGGTCACCGGCGTCGCCCGCAGCAGCGCGTAGCGCGAGGTGGGGAAGCCGGCCGACGGCAGGTCGAGCTCGCAGCGGTCCAGCACTTCGAATTCGGTGATCGCCGGCTTCTTCTGCGGCTTGCCCGGGCCGCCGTCCAGCGGATGGTCGATCGTGAACGCGGTCTCCGCGGGCCAGCCCCGGCACACCGCCCAGTAGTCCTTGCGCACCTCGCCACCCATCAGCGCCTTGCCCAGCGCGGACGCGGCATCACGGTCGAAGGCCAGCAACAGGCAGCCGCTGGTGGCGCGGTCCAGCCGGTGCACCAGGAACACCGGCCGCCCGAACTGCGCGCGCAGGCGATCCGCGGCGAAGTCGGTCTCGCCGCGCGCCAACGCGCTGTCGTGGACCATCAGCCCGGCCGGCTTGTCGACCACCGCGAACGCCGGATCGAGGTGCAGCACCTGCAGCGGGGCGGGCGAAAGCGGCTCCGCGCCTTCCTCGCTCATCGCCGCGGCCAGGCCGCCAACAGGGCCCACAGGCCGCCGACTGCGGCGATCCAGGTCGACACCGGCACTCCCAGCAATTGCGGGCCGCCGGCTTCCAGCGCGTACAGCACCGCGGCCACCACCAGCAGGCCCACGCCGAGGATCGAAGCCACGATCCGGCGCTGCAGCGAGCCCAGCGTGGCCGCGATCTCGCGCACGTCGGCGGAGCGCATGCGCAGCTCGTGGCGACCCTCGACCTGCTGCTGCAGCCAGGCATGCAGCAGGCGCGGCATCTCCGGCGCGCGGGTGATCATCTCCGGCAACCGCTTGCGGAATTCGGCGCCCAGCCGCTGCGGGCTGTAGCGCTCGGCGAGGATCTTCTCCAGCACCGGCCGCGCCACCGCCCAGATGTCGATGCCCGGGTCCAGCTGGCGGCCCACGCCCTCGATGTTCAGCAGCGTCTTCTGCAGCAGGATCAGCTGCGGCTGCAGGGTGAGTTCGTAGCGCTGCGCGGTGCGGAACAGCTTGGCCAGCACCTCGGCCAGGGAGATCTCGCTGAGCGGGCGGGTGAAGTACGGCTCGCACACCGCGCGCGCGGCCGCCTCGAGTTCGTCGATGCGGATGTGCGCCGGCATCCAGCCCGCCTGCACGTGCAGCTCGGCAATGCGGCGGTAGTCGCGGTTGAAGATCGCCATGAAGTTCTCCGCGAGCCAGTACTGGTCGTCGCTGGAGAGCTGGCCCATGATCCCGAAGTCCAGCGCGATGAAGCGCGGGTCCGCCTTGCGTTCGGGGTCCACCCAGATGTTGCCGGCGTGCGCATCGGCGTGGAAGAAGTTGTCGCGGAACACCTGCTGGTAGAACAGGCGCACGCCCTTGGCCGCCAGCGCCTTGCGGTCGATGCCGGCGGCGTCGAGCGCGGCGATGTCGTCCGAGGGGATCCCGCGCACGCGCTCCATCGTCATCGCCTGCTCGGCGGTATGGCTCCAGATCACCTCGGGCACGTACAGGTCGGGCGATCCCAGCCAGTTGCGGCGCAGCAGGCTGGCATTGCCGGCCTCGCGCTGCAGGTCGAGCTCGGCGGCGAGGGTGTTCTCGATCTCGGCGACGATCTCGCGCGGGCGGATCTTGTCCGCGCTGGGGTGCGCGCGCTCGACGATCGCGGCGACGCTTTCCAGCAGCGCGACATCGGCAGCGATCTGCTTGCCGATGGCGGGGCGCAGCACCTTGACCACCACCTCGCGGCCGTCGTGCAGGGTCGCGGCATGCACTTGGGCGATGCTGGCCGACGCCAGCGGCACGATGTCGAAGCTGGCGTAGGCGACGTCGATGCCGCGGCCCAGCGCCAGCTCGACGATGTTGCGCGCCATCTCGCCATCGAACGGGGCCACCCGGTCCTGCAGCAGGGTGAGTTCGGCGGCGATGTCGGCGGGGATCAGGTCGCGCCGGGTCGACAGGATCTGCCCGAACTTGACGAAGATCGGGCCCAGCTCCTGCAATGCCAGGCGCAGCCGCGCCCCGCGCGGCATGTGCGCCACGCTGGGTTCGGCCGCGCGCGGCACGAACGGCCGCATCAGCTTCAGCCAACGCTCCGCGGGGGTGCCGTCCAACAGGTCGTCGAGCCGGTAGCGCAACAACACGCGGCCGATGCGCAGGGCGCGCAACGCGGACTTCATGGCGCGACCCCGCGTTCGCGGCGCAGCCGCGCGATCTTCGCGGCGATGCGCTCGACGTCGTCGCGCAGCGCATCCACGTCGTCATGGAAGGCGTCGAGCTCGGCGCGCGGGACCACGTCGCGGCTTTCCTCGGTGACGTATTCGGCGGCGGTTTCGGCAAGGTTCCTGCCGGCCACCTGCGCCTGTTTCAGGCCCGCCGCCACCGCCTTCGCGACCTGCACGCCCAGCACCTCGCCGAACACGCGCACGAAGGGCCGCTGCCAGTCGGGATCGAAGCGCTGCGCGAGCTGCTGCAAGCGGCGCGCGAGCTCGGCATCGCCCTCGATGCGCAGCTTGCCGACCGGCGGGGCATCGTCGCGGCGGAACATCGGGAGCTGGCCAAGCAGGCCGGCCAGCGTGGTGCGCACGCCGAGGTCGGGTTCGACCGCGGCATCCACCGGCCCGACCCGCAGCGCCTCGCCCGCGACCTGCACCTGCAGCGCCAGCGGCGGCGACGCCAGCTGCAGCGCCACGCGCTGCCCGTCGAGCCCGCGCAGCGCGGCGCGGGTGTCTTCGTCCAGCGCCAGCGCGCGGTTGAGCGCAAGCTCCAGCGCCTTGCCGGCGGGCTGCTTCCAGTTGAACGGCGCCTCGGTCATGCGGGCATTCTATCCCGCGCCCCAGGGCGAACCCGTGCAGGCAAGGCGTGGCGCACCGCGCCATCCAGTCGTCCAGGACTGAGTCGCGGACGCAGGCCATCCATGGCCTGCTTGCGCCCACGCCCCGCCAGCGCGGGATTCGCCGGGCTATCCCGCAATCGACGCCCGCAACCGCTCCAAGCCCTCCGCCATCGTCACCTTCGGCACATAGCCGAAATCGCGGGTGGCGGGCGCCATCGAATACCAGTGGCTGGTGCTCAGCTGCTCGGCCAGGAAGCGCGTCATCGGTGGCTCGCCCTGCAGCGGCAACACCGACCACAGGCCCTCGCAGGCCACGCCGACGGCGTACGCAACGCGGAACGGCAGGTGCTTGTGGACTTCCGGCGCGCCGGCCGCGCGCAGCAACCCGTTCAGTACCTCGCGCATCGGCCACGGCTCGCCGTTGCTGATGAAGTAGGCCTTGCCGGCGCAGGCCGCGCCCGGGGCCAGGTGCGCGAACGCATCGAAATGCGCCTGCGCGGCGTTGTCGATGAAGGTCGTGTCGACCTTGTTGTCGCCGCTGCCGACGATGCGCAGGCGGCCGGCCTTCGCGCGCGCGACCAGCCGCGGCAGGATCTGGTTGTCGCCGGGGCCCCAGATGAGGCGCGGGCGCAACGCGACGGTGGCGAGCTGCGCATCGTTGGCCGCCAGCACCGCTTTTTCGGCGATCGTTTTGGTGGTCGCATACGGCGCCTGGAAATGCTCGCCGTAGGGCACGGTCTCGGCGGTGCCGCCCTCGACCGGATGGGTCGCGCGATGGGTCACGCTGGGCGTGGAGGTGTAGACCAGCTTGCCGATGCCATGCGCCCGGCAGGCATCGAGCACGTGCTGGGTGCCGACCACATTGGCCTGGTGGTAGCTGTCGTAACTGCCCCACGCACCGGCTTTCGCCGCGTTGTGGAACACGGCATCGAAGCCGCCCGCGAAGGCTGCCATCACCGCCTCGCGATCGGCCAGGTCGCCCGCCACTTGGCGCACGCCGATGGCGTCGAGCGCCGGGTAATGGCCGCGGTTGAAGCTGGTCACGGCATGCCCGCGTTCGACCAGGCCCCGGCACAGCGCCTGGCCGAGGAAACCGCCTCCCCCGGTGACGAGGATCTTCATGCGTTGGCCTCCAGCGATTGCGTGGCCGCCCACGCCGCCAGCCGCTCGCGGCCGATCTTGGCGTTGTGGCGGATGTCCACCGGGAACGGCTTCGGATGGCGCAGGAACGCCTGCACCTTGGCGGTATGCACCAGGCCGTCGGCCAGGTGGCGCAGCTCGCCGACGATGCGCGGCCACGCGCGCGCATCGACGCCCGCCGCCAGCTCGACGCACAGCACCGGCACCTGCGCGCCACGCCGTCCGACCCCGACCAGCGCGGTGCGCGCCACCTCGGGATGGGTGTTGAACACCGGTTCCACCTGTTCGGTGCACAGGGTCGTGCGCGCATCGACGACCACGCGCTGCGACTTGCGCCCGCAGAACCACAGCCGGCCCTCGCCATCGCACCAGCCGAGGTCGCCCATGCGATGGACGATGCGTTCGCTGCCGTCCGGCAAGGCTTCGCGCATCTTCGCCAGCGCGGTCTGCGCCGGGCGGTTGAAGTAGCTGTCGGTCGCGCTGGGGCCTGCCACGGTGATCTCGCCGACATCGCCCGGGCGCACCTGCAAGGCGTCGTCCCAGTCGGCGATCGGCGCATCGTCGATGCGGATCAGGCGCACCTGGTTCGGCGCGACCGGGCGCCCGACGCAGGTCCCCGCGCCGGCCTCGGTGCGTGCGCGCAGGGTCAGCAGTTCGCGGCCTTCGATTACCGCCACCGGCAGGCATTCGGTGGCGCCGTACGGTGTCCACAGCTGTGCATCCGGCGGCAGCAGCGCGAGCATCTTCGCGACCACGTCCGGCGGCACCGGTGCGCCGGCGCTGGTCACGCGCTTCACGGTTGGCAGTGCTTCGCCATGGTCGGCCAGCACCCGCATCAACGCGGGCGAACCGAACAACTGGGTCGCGCCGAAGCGTGCGATCGCCGCATGCAGCTTGCGTGGATCGGCCTTGGCCGGGCGCGTGGGATCCATGTCGGGAATGATCGAGGTCAGCCCGAGCGCCGGATCGAACAGCGCGAACGGCGGGAAGGTGGGCAGGTCGATGCCGCCGGGCGCGATGCCGAATGCCGCGCGCAGCATCTCGATCTGCGCGACGAAGTGCCGATGCCGGTACACCACGCCCTTCGGCACGCCGGTGCTGCCGCTGGTGAACAGCAGGCCGGCGACCTCGTCCGGCCCGGTGTCCGCCAGTTGCGGCCCGGCATCCGCGCCATCGCGCTCGACCTCGGCCAGCGTCGCATCGGCCAGCCACGCGCGGCGGCCGGTGGTGATGCGCACGCGCGCCGCCTTCGCCCACCCGAGCAGGGCCTTCGCCAGCATCGCCAGCGGGATGCCGATGAAGGCCCCGGGTTGTGCCTCGTCCAGGCACTGCTTCAGCGCGCGCTTGTCGATGCCGGGGTCCACCAGCACCGGCACCGCGCCGGCCTTGAACAGCGCGAACATCAGCAGGAAGAACTCCGGCGTGGGCCGCACCATCACCACCGTGCGCGTGCCGCGCACGATGCCGCGCCGCGCCAGGCCCGCCGCGATCGCGTCGCTGCGCGCATCCAGCTGGGCATAGGTGATCGCCACCTCGTAGCGGCCGCCGGCGCCCGGGCAGCGCATCGCGACCTGTCCGGGGCGTTCGCGCGCCAGCCGCGGCAGCGCGGCGGCGATGTTGCACGGTTCCGTCATGGCGCCATTGTCGCCGACAATGGCCGCATGCCTGTCGAACACCCCTGCCTGACGTGCGGCGCCTGCTGCGCCTTCTTCCGGGTCAGCTTCCACTGGTCGGAGGCGGACCCGGCGCTCGGCGGTCGCGTGCCGTTCGAACTGACCGAGCCGCTGCGCACCCACGAACGCGTGATGCGCGGCACCTCGCAGGCGCAGCCGCGCTGCATCGCGCTGGATGCCGACATCGGCCGCTATTCCCGCTGCTCCATCCACGACCGCCGGCCGTCGGTGTGCGCGCTGGTGCCCGCGAGCTGGGAGTTCGGCGCGGCCAGCGCGCAATGCGACAAGGCGCGCATCGCGCACGGCTTGCCGGCGTTGACCCCCGGCGACTGGAGCGGGGTGGACGAGGCCGAGAAGAACCCGCTGCCCGAGGCCTGAGCCTCAGCGTACGGGCAAGCCCGCGAACGGCGCAGCGGCAGCGCGAGGCGTCGCCGGCGCCACGTCGTCGGTGAGGCCGGCCATCACCAGCCGCCGGAACGGCGAGGCATGCCGGCCGAGGCCCAGCGCGAACTTGCGCAGTGCGCGCGCGGCGGGGCGGTCGTCGCCGTACAGCCCGGCGATCGCGCGGGTGGCTTCGTACAGCGGGCGGGTGGCGCGCTGGTGGCTGCGTTCGTAGCTGCGCAGGACCGCAGCGGTCGCGCAGTCCTGCCCCGCCCGGCGCGCGCGCAGCAGGCGAGTGGAGAGCGCCTCCACCGAATGCAGGCCGAAGTTGAAGCCGTGCGCAGTGACCGGGTGCATGCCCACCGCGGCATCGCCGATCGCCGCGAAGCGTGGGGCGATGAAGCGCTCCGCGTACACCCCGACCAGCGGATAGGCGACCGGCGGCGCGAGCCGCGCCATCGTGCCCAGGCGACCGTCGAAGCGCGCCTGCATGTCGGCGTTGAACGCGGCCTCGTCGAGCGCCTGCAGGCGCTGGATCTCCTGCTGCGGCAGGGTCAGCACCGCGGACGAGACATGCGGATCGTGGAGCGGCAGCAGCGCCAGGGTCTGGCCATAGCGGAACCATTCCCACGCGGTCTGCCGGTGCGGCGTGTCGTGGCGCATGCGGCAGACCAGCATGGTCCGGCCGAAATCGTGCATGCGCGCGCGGATGCCGACCGCGCGCCGGGTTTCGGAGAAGCGGCTGTCGGCGGCGACCAGCAGGGCGGCGCGCACGCTGCGGCCATCCGCCAGCGACAGCACCGCGCCCGCGGCATCGGTGGACACGCCGGCGACCCGCACGCCGTCGAGCAGGGTCAGGTCCGCCTGCCCCGCCACCGCCTCCCAGGCCGTGCGGCGGATCGCGTGGTTGGGCACCAGCCAGCCCAGGTTGTCGCGCCCGGCTTCGCGGTGCGAGAACAACAGGCCCTCGCGGTCGTCGCCATCCAGCACCAGCGCATCGCGCAGCAGGCCGATCTCGCTGGCGCGCAAGCGATCCCACAGGCCAAGCTGGCGCATCAGCTGCTGCGAGCGATGGGTCAGCGCGATCTCGCGGCCGTCGTCGGCCGGGCTGGACAGGCTGGCGGCCGGCGCCTGCTCCACCAGCACCACGCGCAGCCCGCTGCCGGCGAGCGCGCGCGCGAAACTCAGGCCGGCCGGCCCCGCGCCGACGATCGCGATCTCGCATTGCATGGCGTGGGCTCCGTGGGGGACGGCGCCACGCTACCGGAACCTGCCGGCGCGGCCTTGATGCGGGTCAAGCCACCGTCGGCAGCGGATGCTTGTCGAGGAACCGGCGGATCGCCGGCACCAGCGCCTCGTGGCGGTCTTCCAGCACGTAATGGCCGGCATCGTCGAACGCATGCACCTCGGCGTTCGGCAGCGCCGCACGGAAGCCGGCGAGGAAGTGCCGGTCGAACACGAAGTCCTTCAGGCCCCAGGCGATGAAGGCGGGACGGTCGGCGTAGCCGGGCAATGCGGTCTCGGCGGCCTGGACCACGGGCATCGCGCGGTCGCCTGCGTGCAGCGGGATGTCCTGCATGAAGCGCAGCGTGCTGATCGCGTTGGTCCAGCCGTCGTACACCCCGGCATAGGCCGCGCGCACGTCCTTCGGCAGCGAGCGGGTGGTGCCGAACCACGCCGCGCCGCGCGCGAACAGGTTGAAGCGACGGATCAGCCAGCCGCCGAGCCGCGAATCGCGGCCCATCGCCAGCCGCGCCGGGAAACGCTTGGCCTGCGGCAGCGGGAACGAGGCGGTGTTGGTGACCACCAGCCGCCGCACCCGCGCCGGATCGCGCAGCGCCCAGCCGAAGCCGATCATCCCGCCCCAGTCGTGCACCGCCAGGGTCACCGGGCCGTCGATGCCGAGGTGCCGCAGCAAGGCATCGAGGTCGTCGATGCGCGACTGCAGGGTGTAGTCGTACCGCGGTGATGCCGAAGCCGCATCGTCCGGCCGGTCCGACAGGCCCATGCCCACGTGGTCGGGCACGATGCAGCGGTACCGGTCCGACAACCCGGACACCAGGTGCCGCCAGTAGAAGCTCCACGACGGATTGCCGTGCAGCATCACGACGACCTCGCCATCGCGCGGGCCTTCGTCGAGGAAGGACATCGCGATGCCGGGGCGCACCTCGAAGCGGCGCGGGGTGAACGGGTAGTCGGGGAAGTCGCGCATCGGGCTGGGCAATGAAAAGGGCCGGACGGACCGGCCCTTCGGGATCAACGTGGCGGGCTCACCACACCACTTCGGCCATCGAGCAGTTCAGCCCGGAGCCGATGCCGAGCAACGCGACGCGGTCGCCCTTCTTCAGGCGCCCCATCTCGCGCAGCTTGCTCAGCACGATCGGTACGCTGGCCGGGCCGATGTTGCCGTGCTCGTTGAAGATGGTCATGACCTTCTTCGGGTCGATGCCCATCGCCTTGGTGAAGGCGGCGGTGTGGACCTTGCTGACCTGGTGGATGACGAACTCGTCGAGCTCGTTCGCCACCCAGCCCAGCTTCTGCTTGGCCACGTCGAAGGTCTTGGTGGCCAGCTTGATGCCCTCGATCAGCAGCAGGCGGGTGTCGGTGATCATCCCGTCCAGGTTGCCGCGGCACAGCTTGTTCCACTCGGTGGCGGCGCGGGTCACCCCGCCCTTGTAGCGCGGCGCGCCCGGGGCCAGCTCGGCGCGGGCCAGGACCATCGCCGCGGCGCCGGAGCCCAGGGTCAGGGTGGCCAGCTCGTTGCGGAAGTCCTCTTCGGTCACGTCCGCGCGGGTCATGCGGTCGAGGGTCTTCTCGTAGGCCAGGTTGGCGGTCTCGCCGTCCACGATCAGCGCGTAGTCGATCTCGCCGCGCTCAATCATCCGGCTGGCGATGTCCATGCCGTTGATGAAGGCGAGGCAGGCGTTGGCGACATCGAAGTTCTGGCAGGTGTCGGGCAGGCCGAGGTTGCCGGAGACGATCGAGGCGGTCGACGGCTCCAAGTAGTCGCGGCTGACCGAGGTGTTCACCAGCAGGCCGACCTTGTCCGGGTCGATGCCGGCATCGCCCAGCGCCTTCACGCCGGCCAGGGTGGCGGCGTCGGAGGCCTGCACGTCGCCGTCCCACAGGCGCCGCGCGTGGATGCCGGCGATGTCGCCAAGCACGTCGGTCTTGATGCCGAGGCGGTCCAGGGTCGGCTTCAGGCGCGCGTTGATCTCGTCGGACGACAGCCGGCGCGGCGCATCGATATGGGCCAGGCCGGCGATGGCGACGTGTTGGAACAGCATGGTGGGGCACTCGATACGGGCGCGGGCATGCGCAGGACCGCGCAGGATAGCGGGTTTCCGCTCCGTACGCTGGCGTACTGCCAGCCGCCGGCGACCGCGTTCACGTTTCCGCCGGCTGCCTCAGCCGCGGCACCGCCACAGCGCCCAGCGCTGGCCGCCATCGCGGGGCGGCGCCAGCGGGCTGATCGTGTCGGCGCCGAGGCCCGGGGCTTCGTTGCGCGCCAGGGTCTCCAGTTCGTCGCGGACCTGCGCCTCGCTGCGCGCATACGGGCCCACCCGGTCCTTCACCGACACCTCCACCTCGCCGCGCTTGGCGCAGCCGGAGGGCGCGGTGGCCAGCACCGAGACCTTGCCGGCACCCGGCGCCAGGTGCACGAAGGTGCAGCCGGAACCGGCGAGCAGCACGCCCGCCAACAGGATCGAACGCATGCCGCATCTCCAGAAAGCACGATGCCGGCAGTGTCGCCGGCATCGTGGGGGCGTGGCTGAACGGAACGCTTACTTGCCGACCGGCTTGCCGTCGGCGTCGAGGATGGTCACCTCGCCCAGCTTCAGCGCGCGCACCGCCTGCTCGGTCTTGGACAGGTCGCCCACGATCACCCAGGTCAGCGCGTTCGGGTCCAGCGCCTTGGCGGCCGCATCGACCTGCGCCGGGGTCATCGCCTCGATCTCGGCCTTGCGCTTGAACACGTAGTCGTCCGGGCGCCCGTACAGCACGTTGCTGCCGATCGTGCCCATCACCGAGGCCGCGGTCTCGTACGCGCCGGGCAGGCTGAGGGTGAGGATCTTCTGCATCCCCGAGACCTCGTCCGCGCTGGCGCCGCGCTTGCCGCTGGAGAACTCGGCGATCTCGCGCTGGATCTCCGCCACCGCCTCCGCGGTCTTGTCGATCTGCACCGGCGCCGAGGCCGTCCACAGGCGCTGGCCCACCGCGCCGGCGGCGCCGCTGCGGGCGCCGTAGGACCAGTGCTTCTCCTCGCGCAGGTTCATGTTGAGGCGCGCGGTGAAGTCGCCGCCCAGCACCATGTTCGCCATGTCGAAGGCGGTCGATGCCGGGTTCTTGCTCGACGGCGCCAGCTCGGCGGCGACGATGTTGGCCTGCACCGCGCCCGGCTGGTCGACCAGGAACACGCGCGCGGCCTTCTGCCCGGCCACGGCCGGGATGGTCGCCGCGGCGGCGGCGCTGCCGGTCGCCTGCCAGTCGCCGAAGTGGCGCTCCAGCACCGGCACGATCTCCTTCAGCGTGGTGTCGCCCACCACCACCAGGGTGGCGTCCTGCGGGCGCAGGGCGCGGGCGTGGTAGCCCACCAGGTCGTCGCGGGTGAGCGCGGCGATCGAGGCCTCGCTGCCGCTGCCGGTGCGCGGCGCGGCGTACGGATGCCCCGCGCCGAATACCAGGCCGGGGACCACGCGCTGGATGATGCCGTTCGGATTCGCCTTCTCCTGCTTGATGCCGGCGATCCACTGGCCCTTCACGCGGTCGATCTCGGCCTGGTCGAAGCGCGGCTTGCGCAGCATGTCGGCATACAGCGCCACCGACGGCTCGAGGTTCTGCTTCAACGCCGACAGGTAGGCGCTCTGGCTGTCGAGGCCGGCGCTGGCGCCCATGTTGGCGCCCAGCGACTCCATGCGGTCGGCGAAGGCCAGCGCATCGAGGTTGCCGGCGCCTTCGTCGAGCAGGCCCATCGCGAAGCTCGCGGCGCCGGCCTTGCCGGCCGGATCCGCCGCGCTGCCGCCGCGGAACTCGTAGCTCATCTGCACCACCGGGATGTCGTGGCGCTCGGCCAGGATGACCTGGGTGCCGTTCTTCAGGGTGGCGCGCTGCAGGGTCGGGAACTTGAGGTCCGGGAAGGAGGTGGTGACCGGCACCCCAGCCTTGCGATCCACCGTGGAGGCCAGCGTCTTGTACTTCGGGTCCACCGCCGGGACCTTGAACGGCGCCGGGGTCACCGCCGGTTCCTCGGCCAGCTCCTCGCGCTTGCCCGGCGAGACCACCAGGGTGTGGCTACCCTTGCCGGCGCCGAGCCAGGTGTTGCCGGCGGCGCGCACGTTGTCCACGCTGGCCGCGGCCAGGGTCTTCAGGCTGTCGCGGAAGCAGCCCGGGTCGCCGGTGTAGACCGCGCACTCGGCCAGCGCATCGGCCTTGCCGCCGAACCCGCCGATGCGCTCCACCCCGCGGATCCAGCCGGCCTGCACGCTGGTGCGCGCGCGGTCGAGCTCCTCGCGGGTCGGGCCGTCCTTGAGCAGGGCCTTGAGCTCGGCATCGATCGCCGCTTCGACCTTGGCCGGGTCGACGCCCTGCTTGACGCTGGCCGTGACCATGAACGTGCTGCCCAGCTGCGAGCCGTAGGCGCCGGCGCTGATGTTGTCGACCAGCTTGTCCTGGTGGACCAGGCGGCGGTCGAGGCGCGAGGACTTGCCGCCGCCCAGCACCTGCGCGAACAGCTGCAGGCGGTCGAGGTCGGGCTGGCCGTACTCGGCGACGTTCCACACGCGGTAGACGCGCGCCTGCGGCACGTTGTCGGTCATCGCGGCGCGGCTGTCCGCGGCGAGCGCGGCGACGTCCACCTTCGGCTGCGCCATGCTCGGGCCGGCCGGGATGTCGCCGAAGAACTTCGCGGCCTTCTCCTTGGCGGTGGCCAGGTCGATGTCGCCGGCCAGCACCAGCACCGCGTTGTTCGGGCCGTACCAGGTGCGGAACCAGGTCTTCACGTCCTCCAGCGAGGCCGCGTTGAGGTCGTTCATCGAGCCGATGGTGCTGTGGTGGTACGGGTGGCCCTGGGGGTACATCGCCTTGCCGATGGCGTCCCACACCTGGCCATAGGGCTGGTTCTCGCCCTGGCGCTTCTCGTTCTGGACCACGCCGCGCTGCTCGTCCAGGGTGGCCTGGTCGATCGCGCCGAGCAGGTGGCCCATGCGGTCGGATTCCATCCACAGCGCCATGTCGAGGGCGGTGGTCGGCACGTTCTCGAAGTAGTTGGTGCGGTCGGAATTGGTGGTGCCGTTCTGGCCGGTGGCGCCGACTGCCTTGAACGGGGTGAAGAACTCGCCCGGCGCGTTCTCGCTGCCGTTGAACATCAGGTGCTCGAACAGGTGGGCGAAGCCGCTGCGGCCGGCGGGCTCGTCCTTGCTGCCGACGTGGTACCAGACGTTGACCGCGACGATCGGCGCCTTGCGGTCGGTGTGCACGATGACGCGCAGGCCGTTGGGCAGGGTGAACTGCTCGAACGGGATGTCGACCGCGGGGGCGGTGGCGGCCTGCGCCGGCGGGGCGTAGGCGCCGGTCGACAGCGCGCCGGCGAGGGCAAGGGCGAGCGCGGCGGGACGGAACACGGACATGCACGACTCCAGTCAGATGCGGCGAAACCGTCGATGTTAGCCCCCGCCGGCGGCCGATACACTAGGCCGGAAGCCACCTCGGAGCCCCGCGATGCCGCGCAACGTCCTGGTCACCGGTGCCAACCGCGGGATCGGCCTCGAACTCGCGCGCCAGCTGCTGGCGCGCGGCGACCACGTGGTCGCCGCCTGCCGCCAGCCCGGCAAGGCCACCGCCCTGAACGCGCTGGCTGCCGAGCATCCCGGCCGCCTGCACGTGCTCCCGCTGGACGTCGCCAGCGCACGCTCGCGCGCCGAACTGGTCCGTGAACTACCTCTTGTGCTGGGCGACGATGCCCGCCTGGACTGGCTGGTCAACAACGCCGGGGTGCTGCATTCCGGCGAGCGCTTCGGCCATGTCAAGGAGGCCATCCTCGAGGACAGCCTGCGGGTCAACGCGATCGGGCCGTTCCTGCTGGGGCAGGCGCTGGCGCCGATGCTGGTCGACGGCGGGCGCATTGCCAACCTCTCCACGATCATGGCCTCGATCGCCAGTCGCACCGAATTCCGCTCCCCCAGCTACAGCGCCAGCAAGGCGGCGCAGAACATGCTCACCGTCCAGCTGGCGCGGGCGCTGGCACCGCGCGGGATCGTGGTGCTGGCCCTGCATCCCGGCTGGGTGATGACCGAGATGGGCGGCGGGCAGGCCACCGTGCCGGTCCCCGACGCGGTGCAGGGCCTGCTGCGGGTGATCGAAGGCAGCGGCCCCGGACAGTCCGGGCGCTTCCTCGATTGGCGCGGCGAACCGTTGCCGTGGTGACCCGGATCCGCTCCTCCCCTTGCGCGCTGCGCAGGGGGAGGCTGGGAGGGGGTGGTGTTTCCTGCGTCGCCACACGCACCCCACCCCGACCCTCCCCTGCCCTGCAAGGGAGGGGGTGAACAAGTTGTTCCACGTCGTCCTCCATCGCCCGGAGATTCCGCCGAACACCGGCAACGTGATCCGCCTGTGCGCCAATACCGGCGCCCGGCTGCACCTGGTACGGCCACTCGGCTTCGACCTCGACGACCGGCAACTGCGCCGCGCGGGACTCGACTACCACGAGTACGCCGCGATGCAGGTCCACGACGACCTATCAGCCGCGCTCGCCGCCATCGCCGAAGTCGAGGGCGCGGCGCCGCGGGTGTTCGCGTTCTCCACTCGCGGCAGCGTGCGCTTCGATACCCCGGCCTACCGTCCCGGCGATGCGTTCCTGTTCGGCAGCGAGACCGCCGGGCTGCCGGCCGATGTGCTCGATGCGATCCCGCCCGCGCAGCGCCTGCGCCTGCCGATGCGCCCCGGTAATCGCAGCCTCAACCTGTCCAACGCGGTCGCGGTCACCGTGTTCGAGGCCTGGCGGCAGGCGGGCTATCCCGGCGGGACGTGAGCCGGGCGACCTCGCCCGAACCCGAATAGTTCCTGTACCGCTTGGTTTTGTATTCAGGCCGGGTTGTGATGCGCCGCCCAGAATGCGCCCCACGCCGGCAGCCCCGGCGTGACCAATAACAACATCGAGGTATCCCCATGAAGCGTTCCCCTGCCTTCAGCAAGCTCGCCGCCCTCACCCTGCTGGCCGCCCTCCCCTTCGCCGCGTCCGCGGCCGACGGCCTGTCCTACAACTTCGTGCAGGGCAACTACGTCCGCACCAACACCGATGCCGGCGATGCCGACGGCTGGGGCCTGAACGGCTCGGTCGCGGTGCATCCGAACGTGCACCTGTTCGGCAGCTACGCCAACCAGAAGGTCGACGGCACCAGCACGGACTTCGACCAGTGGCGCGTCGGCGTGGGCTACAACAAGGCGTTCTCGCCGAAGGCCGACTTCGTCGCCAACGTGGCCTATGACAAGTACGACGCCGGCGGCGGCGTGGACTTCGACGGCTACAGCATCGAAGGCGGCGTGCGCGCGGCCCTGGCCCCGAAGTTCGAGGGCTACGCGATGCTCGGCTACGAGGACGGCAACCAGTTCGACGGCGATGTCTACGGCCGCCTCGGCGCGCAGGTGAAGTTCAACCAGAACTGGGGCGTCGCGGCCGACGTCAAGGTCGCCAATGGCGGCGACACCCAGTGGATGGTCGGCCCGCGCCTGACCTGGTAAGGCCTGCACCGAAGGGACGCGGCCGCCGCTGCCTGTCGCGGCGGTCGCCACCGGTCGCGCCGGACCTCCCCCACCTGCGCGACCCCGACGCCCGGCACCTGCCGGGCGTTGTCTTTTCCGGAAGGGGTACGCGTCGCCGGATGGCGGACCGCGCGATCAGGGCGCGAACAGCGCCTGCGGGTATTCGGCCTTCTGTTCGCGGGCCATCAGCCGGCGCAGGCCCTCGGCCGGGGTGATGCCGCCATGCAGCACATCGCGCACGTTGCTGGCGATCGGAAGTTCCACGCCATGGCGCTCGGCCTGGCGCATGACCTCGTCGGCGGTCTGGATCGATTCCACCACCTGGCCGATCTCGCGCACCGCATCCTCGATCGAGGAGCCGCGCCCCAGGGCCAGGCCCAGGCGGCGGTTGCGCGACAGGTCGCCGGTGCAGGTCAGCACCAGGTCGCCCAGCCCGGCCAGGCCCATCAGGGTCTCCGGGCGGCCGCCGATGGCGATGTTGAGCCGCAGCATCTCGTTGAGGCCGCGGGTGATCAGGCCGGCGCGGGCATTCAGGCCCAGGCCCATGCCGTCGGCGACGCCGGTGGCCACCGCCAGCACGTTCTTCATCGCGCCGCCCAGCTCGGCCCCGAGCATGTCGTCGCCGGTGTAGGCGCGGAACGCCGGGCCGTGCAGCACGTCGGCCACCTGCTGGCAGAACGCCGGATCGTCGGAATGCACGGTGAGCGCGGTCGGCAGCCCCTGCGCCACTTCCTTGGCGAACGACGGCCCGGTCACCACCGCCAGCGGGACGTCGTCGTCCTGCCCGCGGTTGCCGAGGATGTCGCCGGCCACCTCGTGCAGGAAGCGTCCGCTGCCGGGCTCGAAGCCCTTCGTCGCCCAGGCCACGCCCGCATGCGGCGGACGCAGGGGCGCCAGCGCGCGCAGGGTTTCGGCGAACGCATGCGAGGGCACCACGACCAGCACTAGGTCGGCACCGGCCATCGCCTCGGGCAGCGCGGTGGTGGCGCGCAGGTTGCCCGGCAGGGGAATGCCGGGCAGGTAACGCGGGTTTTCGCCCTGGCCCTCGATCGCGGCGGCGACCGCCGGGTCGCGCCCCCACAAGGTGGTGGCGTGCCCGTGGCGGGCGATCAAGGCCGCCAGCGCGGTGCCCCAGGAGCCCGCGCCGAGGACGGCGACCGACGGGTGCGTGGACTGCGTCATGCAGTCGTGGCGTCAGGCGTTGCCGGCGGTTTCCGCATCGGCCAGGCCATCGGCGCCTTGGCCCTGCAGCTGCGCCTGGCGCTGGCGCAGGGTCTCGCCGTACAGGCCCTCGAAGTTGATCGGCTGCAGCGGGAACGGCGGGAAGCCGCCCGAGGTGATCAGCTGGCTGACCGCGGCGGTCGCGTACGGGTACAGGATGTTCGGGCACTGGATGCCGAGCATCGCGTCGAGGATGTGCTCCTCGAATCCCGCGAGCATGAACACGCCGGCCTGCTCGACTTCCGCCAGGTAGGCGGTCTTGCCGTTGATGGTGCAGGTCATGGTGATGCCCAGGCTGACTTCGAAGGCATTCTCGGCCAGGCGCTGCACCTTCTGCGCAAGCTTCATCTGCAGGTCGGGCTGGCCCGGTTCGTTGAACACCTGCGGCGCGTTCGGGGCTTCGAAGGACAGGTCCTTCATGTACAGCTTCTCGACCGCGAAGGCCGGGCCCGTCTGCTGCGGTTGGGCATCGGCGGCCGGGGCCGCGCCATTCAGGGTTTCATCGGACATCGGTGACTCCAGGAGATGCGCCCGTTCGGCGCATGGAAGGCGGGAAACCAAAGATTATCGCACGGCGGGCCGTGCAAGACCGGATCTGGGGCTGCGTACCGCGCTTGCCAAGCCCCGTCCGCTCAGCGCTTGCCCTTGACCAGCGGCAGGTCCGCGGCCTGCCAGGCCTGGATGCCGCCCTCGAGCACGGCCACGTCGGTGAAGCCGGCCTTGCGCAGGCGCCTGGCCGCGAAACTGGCGGTCTGGCCGACCTTGCAGACCATCACCACCGGCAACGATTTCGCCGGCGCCAGCTGCTTGTTCTCGGGGTCGAACTGGGTCATCTGCACGTTCTTGGAGCCGGCGATATGGCCCTTCTCGAAGTCCGAGGCGCCGCGCACGTCGACCAGCAAGGCATTGCCGTGGTTGATCAGCGCAGTGACCTCGGCGGGGCCGAGGCGGCGGATGCCGGACAGGCGCCCGGCGATCTCGTTGTAGACGATGGCCACGGTCAGGCCGCCCAGGGCCAGCGACAGGTAAGGGTGCCGGCCGGCGAAGGCCATGAGTTCAGCAAGGGTCACGCGGGTCGCTCGGGGCGGGATCGGGGCGCGGATTGTAGCGCGGCGGACGCGAAGCCCCGCTCAGCGCTCGTCCCAGAGGTCGGGCAGTCCGCCGACCAGCCACCAGGTCTTCGCGGCCTCGTCGTAGCGCCAACGCTCGCGGTAGCGGACGGTCCGCTCGGCGAGGGTGTGCCGGTTCACCACCCCGATCTCGATGTCGCGGACGACCTCGCCGTTGCCGAGCGTGGTACCGCCCAGGTCGCGGTAACCCGAGATCTGCACCTGCTTGTAGCGCGAGAAGTCGATGTCGGTGAGCGGATGCGCCTCGCGCACCTTGGGGTCGACCAGGTTCCAGGCACCCTCGAAGTCGCCCCAGCGCACCGCGGCGGAATAGGCGTACTGCAGTTCCTCGAGCGCCGTTCCCTTGCTGGCGGACTTGGGACAGCCGGCCACCAGGGCCAGGCAGCACAGCAACAGGCAGCGCAACAGCAGGCGGGACATCGCGACGCTCCTCGGGGGATGCCGCATCCTACCGCGTGCGCGGCCCGCGGCCGCGTCAGCCCTTGGCGATGGCCACGTAACGCGCGACCAGGGTGGCCGCGACGCCGCCGTCGGCGAGCAGCGTCCGCGCCTGGATGCGCACGCTGGCGCGGCCTTGCTGGCGCAGGACGTCAACGAGGCCGGCGGCCTCGAGCGGATCGTCGAAGCCGGCATCCACCACCAGGTCCTCGAACACCGGCTTCAGGTAACGCACGCGGCTGTCGGCCACGTAGATGTCCGCGTCCAGCCCGGCCTCGGCCAAGGTCAGCGAGACGATGCCCCAGCCGGCGATGGTCATCAGCGAGGTCAGGCTGCCGCCGAACGCGCAGCCCTTGTCGTTGATGTTGGCCGCCAGCGGGGCGCGCAGGCGCAGCACGCCGGCGTCCCAGGCGTCGAGGCTGGGCTGCATGGCCGCGACCGGCGGCATCCCGGCGAAGTGTGCCGCGAGCGCGGCGAGCGATGGGGTCGTCGTCATCCGCACAGCGTGCCGGAGCCGATGGCCCTGTGCCAAGCTGGCGGGGATGCCGACGCTTGCGCCGCCCGAGCCGCCCACCGCCTGGACCGTGCTGTCGCTGCGGCCGGCGGGCCAGCATGCGGGCCTGCGCGATGCCGCCGCGCGCGCCGGCTGGCGCCTGCTGGCGCTGTCCCCGCAACGGATCGCCCCACGCGAGGAAGCCGGCACCCGCCACGCCCTCGACGCCGCGCTCGCCGCCGACGTGGTCGTGTTCACCAGCCCGAACGCGGTGCGCTGCGCCGCGCGCTTGCACCGGCTGCGCGTGCGCCGCGGACAAGCGGTGCTCGCGGTGGGCGACGGTACCCGGCGCGCGCTGGCGAGGCTTGGCGTGGACGCACAAGCGCCCCAGCGGATGGACAGCGAGGGCCTGCTCGCCCTGCCCGCCCTGCAACGGGTGCGCGGGCTGCGCGTCGGCCTGGTCACCGGAATCGGCGGCCGCGACCGCCTCGCACCGGCCCTGCAGGCACGCGGCGCACGGGTGCTGCGCGCGGATGTTTATGCCCGCCTCGACCGACGGATCCCCGGCGCACGCTGGGACGCGCTTGCCGGGTCGCTGGCGGCCGGGCATCGCTATTGGCTGGCGCTGAGCAGCGGCGATGCCTTGCAGGCCTGCCTTGCGCAATGCCCGCCCGACGCGCGCGAGGGCTTCCTCGCGCTGCCGGTGGTCGCTGCCAGCGCGCGGCTGGTGGCGACCGCACGCGAAGCCGGTTTCGCGCAGGTGCACGCGGCGAACAGCGCCCGCCCGGCCGCGCTCGTCGACGCCGCGCGCGAGGCCTTCGGCTAGCATCCGCGCGTGGACGCTCCTTCCCCCAGCCCACCCCGCCGCTCGCGCGCCGGCAGCCTGTTGCTGCTGGCCCTGGTGCTGCTCGCGCTCGCCGCCGCCGGCGGCTGGGCCTGGCAGCATTGGCAGCAGGCCCAGGCGCGCGCGTCCGCCGCCGCCGACGCCCGCCAGTCCGCCATGGCCGCGCGCCTCGACGCATTGCGCGTGGCGCAGCGCGCGCAGGCGCAACGCTTGCAACAGGCCGAAGCCACCAACCGCCTGCTGCGCGACGAATTGCTCGGCATCGGCCAGCGCGCGGCCCTGCTGGAGGACAGCGTGTCGCGGCTCGCCGACCCCGACCGGCACGGCGCGCAGGCCTTGCGCCTGGACGAGCTTGAACTGCTGCTGGCGATCGGCCAGCAACGCCTGCGCCTCGACGACGACGTGGAAGGCGCGCATCGCGCGCTCGCGCTGGCGGCCCCGCTGCTCGCCGGCATCGACGATCCCGCCTACCTCAGCCTGCGGCAGACCCTGGTGCAGGAACAGGCGGCACTCGAAGCGCTGGGCCCGGATCCACGGCTGCGTGCGGCCACCCTGCTGGCGGGCCTCGAACGCGGGTTGCAGGCGCCCGCACCCGTGCTCGCCGCCGGCGATCCGCAACGTCCCTGGTATGCGCGCCTGCTCGACCGCGTGGTCACGGTCCAGCCGACCGCCAGCGCGGGCTTGCGCGCCGGCACCGACCGCGAGGCCGCATTCGCCGCCGCGCAGGTGGACATCGCGCTGGCGCGCGCCGCGATCGAGCGCCGCGACGGCGTCGCGCTGGGTCTGGCGCTGGACCGGATCGGCGCCTGGCAGCGGCGCCTGCTGGCCGGCTCGCCGATGCTGGCGGCACAGCAGCGCGAGCTGGCGACGCTGCGCGCGCTCGCGTTGCGCCACGACAGCCCGTTGGCCGGCTCCAGCCTGCAACAACTGCGCGCCCTGCGCGGACGCTGAGCGCTCACGCCGCGCTGCCGGCGCAGGTGCGATGCTCGCCCTCGCAACCCCCTTGCCGCAGGAGGCGCCATGACCCTGTTCCATCGCGTGCTGGCCTGGCTGGTGCTGGCCGTGCTCGGCGCCCTGCTGGCGCAGGTGCTGTTGCAGGACCCGGGCTACGTGCTGGTCCGCTTCCGCGGCATGGACTACACCACCACCGTGGCCGCCGGCATCGGACTGCTGCTCGCGGCCGCGCTCGCGCTGGCGTTGCTGTGGATGCTGTTGCGGTTGCCATTCCGCGCCTGGGCCCGGCATCGCGAACGCCAGGGCCGGGCGCGTCTACTGGAAGGCCTGCTGGCCTACGAACGCGGCGAACATGCGCGCGCCGAGCGCCTGCTGGGGCAGGCCGCGGATGCCGGCGACCTTGAACCGGTCACCCGCGCGCTGGCGGTGCGTGCGGCCCTCGCCAACGGCGACGATGCCTCCGGCGAACGCCACCTCGCGGGGCTCGCGCAACGCCATCCCGCGGTGCGCGCCGTGCTGTCGGCGGAACGCGCGCTGCAGGCCGGCGACCCCGCCACTGCACTGGCCGCGCTGGATGCCCCCGAAGCGCAACCGCTGCCGCCGCGTGGCCTGCTGCTGCGCGGCGATGCGCTGGCCGCGCTCCGACGCGGCTGGGAGGCCTATGGCTTGCTCGGCGCGTTGCGCCAACAACAGGCCGCCGATGCGACGACGCTGGAGGCGCTGCAGGCGCGTTGGGCGGAAGCCGGCCTGCAGCAGGCGACCGATGCCAATGCGCTTGCCGATCGCTGGGATGCGTTGCCGCCGGCGCTGCACACCATGCCCGCGGTGGTGGCGGCCTACGCGCGGCGGGCCGCGGCGATGGGCTGGCACGATGCTGCCAGCGGACGCCTGGAGGATGCGCTCGATGCCGGCTGGGACCGCACGCTGGTCGCGCTCTACGGCAGCCTGCCGCTGGCGCAGCTCGAGCACCGGCGCGCGCGCCTCGAGCAGTGGTTGCAGGCGCGTCCGTCGGATCCCGCCGCGCTGCTGGCGGTCGCCCACGTCGCCCAGCAACAGGGGCACTGGCTGCAGGCCGACGCCTGGCTGCATCGCGCGATCGCGCAGGGCGCCGGGGCTGCGGCGTGGGAAGCGCTGGGCGACGGCGCGCTGCAGCTCGGCGACGAGGCCCGCGCGCGGCAGGCCTATGCGAATGCGCTGCGCAGCCAGCGCGGCGAGCCGGTCGTCGACCTCGCCGGGCGCGACCTGCGCCAGTCGATCGCCGACAACGCGGCGATCGAGGAGCGCGACGCGCACGGCCTGCCGCGCTTGCGGGAGTGAGCCGAGCGTACGCCATCATCCCATGTGGCCCCGCGCCGTTCTAACGTGCTGGCGCTCAGCTGATCGATGCTAGTCCGACACGAGCAGCGTCCGGAGCCTCGCGAGCTCTGCGGCATCGTCTACTTGGAGTGGTTCCAAGGCCCGAAGTGCGGTCGCAAGCAATGTCTGGCCTTGGGTCCGATTCCCCATGCGAATAAGAATCTCACCACGCGCAGCATCCAATCTTGCTGACCAGCCTGGGGTCGAATCCCCTGCGGTGATCGCTGCGGGGTCAAGACGGCCCAGAATCTGCAACGCTTCGGCGTACTTGCCCTGCTCGGCCAGCATCTGCGACAGCGAGAATGAGTAAACTTGGGCGTGCGGATTGCCGGGCCCATCCTGCTTGTGCAATTCGGCTATGACTTCGCGCAACAAGCGCAGCGCGGCAATCTTGTCGCCGCAAGCGTCTTCCGCCGCAGCAAGATTGCCCGCCTCTACCAAGGTTCCCTGCTTTTCGGCACCGAAACTCTCCACCATTCCGGCGTGCACGGTGCGAAAGGCAGCCAACGCTGCCGGGCAATTACCGGCCCGGTCGTAGATATTCGCCACACCGGAAAGCTGAACCAGAGACTGCCAGCTCTTCTCTCCCATCACTTTTGCCGAGATCCGTTGCGCGTTGATCGCAAGCGGCAAGGCATCCTTGTAGTTCCCCTGGTTGCGCAAGACACGTGCCAGGTTGAATTGCATGGCCGACGCGTAGGTTTCGCCGATCTTGGCTGGCGCATAGTTCGGGTCGTCCAATGTTTCCCTCAGCAGGGCCTCGGCCTCACGCAGCTTGTTTTGGCGGAGCTGGGCATCCGCAAGGTTGATCCGGATTCCGACGCCCTGCATCACGTCGTCGGGAGCCAAACGCCGTTGCAGGGCATCGGCACGACGCAGGGAACGCTCAGCTTCGACCACTTTCTGTTGCTGGCCAAACATGATGCCCCGCATGTATGCCGCGCGCAGCGCCATCGGCGAGTCTTCCTTCAAGCGACCGTTGGCCAATGCATCTGTCTTCTCTAGATAGGTCATGGCCTCATCGAACTTTTGCGCATAAGCCAACATGCCCACCAGCTCATAGCGGGCGCGGAGAGTCACCTCATCCGCGGACCCAAAGGCTTGCTCATAGCTCGCCACCGCCTCGCGCAAGTGATGCTCACCTTGTTCGCGATCGCCCAAGGAGCGCCAGGAGATACCAAGCGCGCCATGCACACTACCCAGCGTCGCCGGATCGTCCTTGAATTTGCCGTCGATGTTCGAAGAGGCATATTCGAGCATGTCCCTGATGCTAGGATCCTTCTCGAATGCTCCACCGCCAGGTGCCAAGGCGCTGAGCAAGTCGTTGCTCAGAAATTTCACCACCGCTTCCGCCCGTTTCGCCTGCTTCGTCGCCTCGTCACGCTGCTCCGATGCGAGCTTTTCGGCCGCCAACGCGCGCTTCAGATTCCATCCCGTAGCGCCAAGACCAATCACCAGCGCCATCGTCGCCGCAATCATCCACGGTCGACGCGCCCGCGCCTTCGCCAACCGCTTCTCGCCTTCGTCGATGCGTGCCTGCACCGCTTGTTCCAGCGCGCGCTTCTCGCGCCTTGCCGACAGCGTTCGAATGCGTTCTGCCAATGCGGACGCGGAATCCAACCGCTTCGCCGGATCTCCATTGGCCGCATCGGCGATATCCTCCCGCAAGAGAGGATCATCGATGTCCTGTTCCCAGCCGGGTGACAACGGGCGGCGAAAATCACCCACCAGTAATTGATAGAGCGTGACCCCCAGTGCGTAGACGTCGCTCTTGATCGTGGCTGACTTTCCAGCCACCACCTCTGGCGCGAGGTAAAGCGGCGTGCTGCTGTCGGGCGAGGGCGAGTCGCCCTGCACCAAGTCGAAGCGGGTAATCCCCAGTCCATCCAGCACGCCAGACTCGAACAAGCGGCTGCTGCCGAAATCTGCGACCCGAATTTGCGGCTGTCCGCACTCGCCGTCCACCAAGAAATTGGCCGGCTTGAGATCCTTGTGCAGGACGCCAACACCATGCGCAGCGCCCACGGCTTCGACCACCTGCGTGAATAGCGCCAGCCGACACTCGCGTGGGATCTTCCCGATGCCGTCGGCATCCGGCCATCGATCAAGGCTGACGCCGCCGAACTCGGACTCGATGAAGTAAGGGGCCTGCTCGAAATCCCAGTCCAGCACTCGGACGAAGTCCTCGCGTTCGCCCAACGCCTCACGCAGCAGGCGGGCAACCGTGACCTCGCGCTTCAGGCCACCCAATCCCTTGCCGGCGAGGCTGAACTTGAATACCCGAGTCTCGCGGGTCTTGGCATGGCGTGCCACCCAGACTTCGTTGCCGTCGGTCCGCGCCAAGAGCGTGTCCAGCTTCCAGTTCGGTCGACGCGGCACGGTATCGCCGGCTTCCATGCGACTCGCATCCGGCAGGAACTCGACGGGTTTGCGCGCGACCGGCGCCGCCAACCGGTAACCGACACGCGGCAGCGTCTGGATGATGTCCTGCGCCTCATCGGCGAGTGCCCGCCGCAGCTTGCCGACCGCATTGGTCAGCACCGCCTCGACCACGACCCTCCCGGCCCAGACCGAGGCCAGCAACTCGTCCTTGGTGACCGCTTCGCCCGCGTGCCTGAGCAGGTACTGCAGCACCTCCAGCGGCTTGTGCTCCAGTTCGACATTCTGTCCTGCAACGCGCAACTGCCAGCGCGCTTCATCGAATTCGGCGTTGCCGAATGTCCAGCAATACGTCCTCGCGCCAGCGGCGCCTTCCCCCCGTGCATCCAACGCCATCTCACCACTCCGATCGACGGATTCCCTGGTTGACCGCCGCCTAGCGTCCCTGCCTAGCGCCCCTGAACACCGGAAATTCAACGGGTTGCAATCCGTTTGAACTTCGTTTGCGCAGCGAGAGGACAGGCGTACCGCCCCCTCTGCAGATTCCTCGTCCAGCAACGCCACCCCAAGGCAACCGACGAGGACATGGATCAATGCGCGGAAGAATCATCCACTACAACGGCACCGACGGGAAAGGGCTGATCTCGGCAAATCAGCGCCAGATTCCGTTCGAAATTTCACACTGGCGGAGCGAGATCGCACCTGCCATCAACCAAGTCGTGGATCTGGTCCTCGACGGAGATACGCCCACAAGCGTGACGCGCGTCACGGATGACGTGCTGTTGAAGGAAAAGGCGACCGATCTGGCAGGCAAGTTGGGGGCTGCTGGCGGAGCTGCCTTGCACTCACTACGCGATGCCGCGCCTGGCAATATTTCACAAGCGCCCACGGGTGCCCTGCAACGCCTCGGCAAGCCGCTGCTCATCGCGCACGGCATTTTCGCGTTCTCGGCACTGATGCTGCCGTTTCTGTCGATCAACCCACTCGGTTTTGGGGGCCGAAGCTTCACCTTGGGCGGCCTGTCCGCGGCCTCGGAAGCCATGGGCACCTCGGTCGGAGGGGCACTCTGGGTCTGGCTTGCCATCCTCTCGATCTTGTTGCCGGTGTTCTGGCGCAATCGCCTGGCATGGCTGGCGCTCTTGTTTCCGATCCTCGCCACCGTCAAGCCGGCATTGGACCTGGCATTGGCTGCTTCCAAGGCCACCAGTGCGCTTGGGGATTCCTTCGAGTCACGGCTGCAACGCCAGATCGTGGAGCAGTTGATCGATGCCATCCAGATCGGCTCCGGCGCCTGGGTCTGCGTCTTGGCGGCGATCGTCATCGGCGCGATCGGTTTGAAGCGCGTCTTGTTGCCGCCCACCGCCTGACGACAGGCATACCCCTCGCCCATCAATCAAGGAGCCATCCACATGTCTGTCAAATTCGCTTCCATCGCCATCCTGGCCGTAATGGCCCTGTCCGCGTGCAAGAAGGACGACGCGGAAGCCAATCCTGAAGGAGCATCGGCTCCCAGCGGCCTGCTGGGCAACGCCACTGCCGAGGCTACGGCCAAGGCCAAGGCCGCCGAAGCCAGGGCCTCCCTGGCGCAACCCGATGCAGCCAAGCCGTTGGCCACCTATACCGAACTGGAAAGCGGCAACCAGATCATGTTCCTGTACGTAGCGGCATCGAAGCTGCCACCTGACTACACCAAGCTGGCCAGCGCCTACTCCAAGGAATTCCGCGACACCAGCGACGCCTTCCGCCAGAACGACCTGTTGCAAGCGATCAAGCCGCAACTGGAGCAGAAGATCGCCCAGGCCAGCGCCGACCCGTACGGCTGGATGGAAGTGGACGACGCCAGGTTGGGCGCCTACGACTTCCAGCGCAAGGGTTTCCCGGTCGGTGAGTTCGAGGATGGCCGCTACCGATATTTCAACGACGCCTACGACTACAAGATCGGCTGGGCGAACTATTCGCAACTGGCGTTCGCGCCGGTCGCCGACGAGGCCATCGCACGCCAGTTGGAATCGATGCGTACGGGCTACAGCAACACGCCTCGGTTGAAGATCTATTTCTTCGCCCAGAGTGCCGACCTGGACAACGAACGGGTCAACGCGCTGGTCACGCGCGTGCAGATCACTGACAAATCCGGGCGGGTGCTGGCCGAGTACGGGCCGGATGGAAGCGTTTCCGTCGAATCCAAATCCGAAGCCGATCAGGAATGCCTGGATCCGGCTGCGTGTGCCGCACAAGCCGCGGCTGGTTGAAGCATCGCTTCGCGGAAGGCCCGCCACTTCAAACAAAAGGAGGTCACATGAAATGGATCGTAACGGGTGTGCTCATGTTCCTTGCCAGCGGTTTTCTCGGAATCCTATCCCCACTCAGGCTCGTCGGGATTCTGCTCATTTTCGTCGGCATCGTGAAGCTCATCGCATCCGCCACCGGATCAACCGTCAAGAGCAGCAAGCTTTCGTCCTTTGCAGATGGTTTCAAATACTCCAACTGGCACGACAACACCGCTGTCGCACTCGACATGGATCGACGTCTAGTCAAGTTGCGCTCGCAGTTCCCGTCCGGAACGGTCGAAAGGGAATATTCCTTCGACCAGGTTCGCGGCGTGAATAGCAATATCCAGAAGGGCGGACAGATCGTGGGAGGCGCCTACGGAAGCGGCTTTCAGGGCGCGCTCAATGCAGGCGCGGCAGGTGCCCAGATTGCCGGTGCGAATTACAGGATCGCGAAGGAAAACAAGCTGGCTACCGGCATTTTCGTGACGGTCAAGGATATCGACCACCCGCGTTGGCGGTTGGCATTCGCCAACGAGCACGACATCCATCGATGGATGGAGATTTTCGAGCAGGCGTTCGAAGTATCCAGCCAGCCGCTGTGAGCAAGCATTTCCTCCCAACCCACAAAGGAATCCACATGACTTTCCGAGTCTCTGCCACCGTGCTGGTCATGCTGCTGGCACTTGCATCCTCCCTACCAGCCTACGGGCAAAGCGTGTCGCAATTGCAACAGGACAATGCCCGTCTGCGGGCGCAGCTGGAAGCCCTTCAAGCGCAAGGATGCGGAATCGATACACCTGCCGACGGGAGCCACCGCGGCAATCCATTGGTTGGCACGATTGACGCTGTTCGGGTAGGACCCGCCACCGGTTACGCGTCGGGCCACGTCGCAGTCAGTGTCGTGATGACGCTGCGGAATACGGGCAACACCCCGTTGGCACTCAACTACCAGAAGGGCTCGTTCTCTGTTACCGATGATCGCGGATATCAATACGAACTTCGCCACGAGCATTCGAGCACGCGCTACTCCCAGGACGTAAAGGGCATTCCGATGGCCACAGCTGACCGGGCGGATACAACCTCCGTGATCCAGCCCGGTGGCAGAAGGACAATCACTTTCATCGGGACACGCTACATGAAGGATGGCCAGACACCCGGCCATCGCTTCGACATCAATGCCACCTTCGTTGCACTGGAGGACCTTGGCCAAGGCAGCGTACGGAAGGTGCGCGACTTTCCCGTCGCCTTCACGAATGTCCGTGCTTCTGGAATGTGACTTCATGGCAACAACACCCACCCATCCAGACAAGGAGTCAACGACATGATTCGTTCCGTTTTGTTCCTCGCGATCGCAGCATTCGCATTCTGCGCAATCGACGCTTCCGCCGCTGAAGTCAAGGTTGCCTACAAGGGCATCGTGACGCAGGCGAACGGCGCACAGGCGTCGTCTTTCGCCCCTGGACAGACCGTCACACTGTATTACCTCGTGGAATCCACCACGTCCGACAACAATCCCGACCCGAGCAAAGGCGTCTTTTTCAACGGGCTTCGCCAATTGAGCATTTCCATACCCGCCGCCGGCATCGACGTGACGACGGGGATCGGTACCGTGCAGACATTCAACAATGTTGGTTCGGATCAGGCGTTCTTCTACGGCACTGCCACCACCGGTGGCTTGGCAGGATTGCCGGTGGCACACACTGAAGTCGACTTCGTCGACGACCAATCAATGATGCTCGGGAGCGATGCCATCCCGACGACACACCTCACAGCAGCTGAAAGCTTTGTCTCCTTCGGAACCAGCGCCGGATATACGTACGTCCATTTCCTAGCTGAGCCTGAGGAGCCTGTCACTTCCTGCGCCAGCGAAAGCTACACGGCGACGAAGCTCTACTATTGCACCAAAGTGTGCGAGTCCGGATATTCCGGCGCGCTGCTGGAGATGTGGCTGCGTCGCTGGAACGATCGTTATCGCCCTGAACTGCCCTATTGCGCTCGAAATGACTGACGATTGAACGAGGCACGATCCGCATCGTGCCAGCCCGTGGTCCCTTGCATCCCTCGAGACGCCCCTAGCCGAGGCAATCGCATCAGCGATGCCTCGGCCAGGCTTCGCCCAGGAGCCAGCAAGATTGCCGGGTAGAATTGCCCGATGCCATCGCCCCCCGCGTCCCATCCGTTCGACACCGTCCGCGACTACCTCACCGGCCTGCAGGACCGCATCTGCGCGGCGATCGAGGCCGCCGACGGCCATGCGCGCTTCGTCGAGGATGCGTGGCGCCGCGCCGACGACGATGCGAGCACCCACCTGCGCGGCGGCGGCCGCACCCGCGTGCTGCGCGACGGCGCGGTGTTCGAGCAGGCGGGGATCGGCTTCTCCGACGTCTCCGGCACGCGCCTGCCGCCTTCCGCCACCGCCGCGCGTCCGGAACTGGTGGGCGCGTCGTGGCGGGCGGTCGGCGTCTCGCTGGTGTTCCACCCGCGCAATCCCTACCTGCCGACCACGCACGCGAACGTGCGCCATTTCCGCGCCGAGCGCGATGGCGAGACCGTGGCCTGGTGGTTCGGCGGCGGTTTCGACCTCACCCCGTTCTATCCGTTCGACGAGGACGTACGCCACTGGCACCGCACCGCGCGCGACCTGTGCGGACCGTTCGGCGGGCAGGCGCGCTACGCCGCGCACAAGCGCTGGTGCGACGAGTATTTCTTCCTCAAGCACCGCGACGAGACGCGCGGTGTCGGCGGCCTGTTCTTCGACGACCTGCAAGGCGACTTCGACGCCGACTTCGGCTACCTGCGCGCGGTCGGCGACGGGTTCCTCGACGCCTACCTGCCGATCGTCGAGCGCCGCAAGGACACGCCGCATGGCGAGCGCGAGCGCCAGTTCCAGCTGTACCGGCGAGGCCGCTACGTCGAGTTCAACCTGGTGTTCGACCGCGGCACGCACTTCGGCCTGCAGAGCGGCGGCCGCACCGAGTCGATCCTCATGAGCCTGCCGCCCCTGGTGCGCTGGGAATACGGCTACGCGCCGGAGCCGGGCAGCGACGAGGCACGGCTGGCGGACTACCTGCGGCCGCGCGACTGGCTGGGCGAATCCGATCCCGGCCGCTGACGGCGCGCGCCGCGCTCAATCGCGCTTGCGCGGAACCACGCTGATGTGGCCGTTGGTTTCCAGCAGCGCCAGCTCCACTTCGGCGACATCCTCGATGCTGTTCATCCGCAGCGCCTCGCGAAAATCGCTCGGGCTGACCAGCTCGCGCCGCAGCACGTGGTCGAACACCTTGCCATCGCGCGCCAGCACCACCGGCTCGCCTTCGACCAGGCGCTCGGCGCGGCGGCTTCGCGAGGTCACGAACGCCACCGCGTAGTTCAGCGCGATCAGAGTCGTGGCCATGATCGCCGCCCCGGTGAGCGAGTTGTCGCCGCCGTTGATACCGTTCTGCACCGCGTTGCCGATCAGGATCAGCAGGACCAGGTCGAACGGCGTGAACTGCCCGACCGCGCGCTTGCCGGACACCCGCACCAGCACCATCACCAGCGCGTAGATCGCGGTCGCGCGCAGCACGAACACCCACCACGGCGCCGACAACTGGAATAGCTCGTTCATCAGGTGGACCACCGCTTTTCAGGGAGTGTCGGGACGCCGCATCCTGCATGGAGGGAAGCCCCCTTGGTAAGGGGGCGCGCCGAAGGCGCGGGGATCGGAGGCACATAGTGGGACCCGCGATTTGCCGCGGCAAATGACCGCGGCGAATCGTGGGCTTTTTATTGCGGAGCAATAAAAAGCCCCGCAGCCAGGGGGAGGACTGCGGGGCCGGGGAACGCAGGTTGGGGAGGACCTGCCATTCCGGTGATCACACCAGGGGAGGGGTTGTGATCGGCAACAGGCGTTGCACCTGTTGCGAGAGATGAGACCACTCCGAGGATGGATGGTTCGTGAAGATCCGGGTTAAAAAACTGTTGGGTTCAGGAATGATTCATGGCGCCGGCGCGGGAGCCACGACACCCGCATCCCAGCGCGGTTTCCGGGCGCCGGGCGGGCGCCTCAGTGCGCCTCGTCCCAGTTGGCGCCGACGCCGCTGTCCACCACCAGCGGCACCCGCAGCTGCGCCGCGCCGGCCATCAGGGCCGGGACGTGGTCCAGCAGGGTGGGCACGAAATCGGCCTCGGCCTCGAACACCAGTTCGTCGTGGACCTGCAGGATCATCAGCGCGCGGTCGCGATGCCCGGCCAGCCAGGCATCCACCTGCACCATCGCGCGCTTGATGATGTCGGCGGCAGTGCCCTGCATCGGCGCATTGATCGCGGCACGCTCCGCACCCGCGCGCTGCGCCGCATTGCGCGAGTGGATGTAGTCCAGCGCGAGCCGCCGGCCGAACACGGTTTCGACGTAGCCGAGGTCGCGTGCCTGCTGGCGGGTGCGCTCCATGTAGTCGCGCACGCCCGGGTAGCGGCTGAAGTACAGCGCGATGTAGTCCTGCGCCTCGCCGCGGCCGATGCCGAGCTGGCGCGCCAGCCCGAACGCGCCCATGCCGTAGATCAGCCCGAAGTTGATCGCCTTGGCCGCGCGCCGCTCGTTCGACGACACCGCCTCGATCGACTTGCCGAACACCTCCGCCGCGGTAGCGCGGTGGATGTCGGCGCCCTCGGCGAAGGCGCGCAGCAACGCGGGATCCTCTGACAGGTGGGCCATGATCCGCAGCTCGATCTGCGAGTAGTCGCAGGCGACCAGCTTGCGTCCCGGCGGCGCGACGAAGGCGGTGCGGATGCGCCGACCCTCCTCGCTGCGGATCGGGATGTTCTGCAGGTTCGGATCGCTGGACGACAGCCGCCCGGTCGCGGCACCGGCCTGGTGGTAGCTGGTGTGCACCCGGCCGGTGTCGGGGTTGACCATCTCCGGGAGTTTCTCGGTGTAGGTGCTGCGCAGCTTGGCCAGGCCGCGGTACTCCAGGATCACCCGCGGCAGTTCGTGCTGGTCGGCGATCGCCTCCAGCGCCTCCTCGTTGGTGGAGGGCGCGCCGCTCGGGGTCTTCACCAGCGCCGGCAACTTCAACTCGTCGAACAGCAGCGCGCCGAGTTGCTTGGGCGAGTCCAGGTTGAAGCTGCGCCCCGCCAGTTCGGTGGCCTTCTGCTGCGCGGCCAGCATGCGCCGGCCGAGGTCGGCGGTCTGCCGGCGCAGTTCCTCGACATCGACCAGCACGCCATTGGCCTCGACCCGCGCCAGCACCGGCACCAGCGGCATCTCGATGTCGCGGTAGACCGACAGCAGCGAAGGTTCCCCCTCCAGCTTCGGTAGCAGCACTCGATGCAGCCGCAGGGTGATGTCCGCGTCCTCGGCGGCGTAACGGGTCGCATCGTCGATCGCGACCTGCGAGAACGCGATCGCCTTGGCGCCCTTGCCGGCCACGTCCTCGTACTTGATGGTCGCGTAGCCGAGGTGGCGCTGCGCCAGCGAGTCCATGTCGTGGCGGGCGATGCCGGCGTTCAGCACGAAGCTCTCGAGCAGGGTGTCGTCGGCGTAGCCCGCGACCTCGACGCCATGCCGGCGCAACACGTGCAGGTCGTACTTGCCGTGCTGCCCGACCTTGCGTCTGGCCGGGTCGGCGAGCAACGGGCGCAACACGTCCAGCACCACTTCGCGCGGGAGCTGCGCGGGCGCACCCGGATAGTCGTGGGCGAGCGGGATGTAGCAGGCGGCGCCGGGTTCGACGCACAGGCTGATGCCGACCAAGTTGGCGCGCATCGCGTCGAGCGCATCGGTCTCGGTGTCGAAGGCGAACTCGCCGGCATCGCACAGCTTAGCCACCCACGCGTCGAGCTGGTCCTGCGCCAGCACCGTCTCGTAGCGGCCGGGTGCCGACAGCGCGGGATCGAGCGCGGTCGCCGCCGCGGCGGGCGCGGCCACGAAGCCGCCGCCACGCGCCACGCCGGGCTCCTTGCCAGCCGGCGCCTGCAGGCCCGCGCCGCCGTCCAGCTCCTTCAGCGCCTGGTTGAAGCCGTAACGCGTGTACAACGCGCGCAGTGCGTCCGCATCGCGCTCGCGCAGGTGCAGGTCGGCCGGGCCTTCGTGCAGCGCGACATCGGTGCGGATCGTGGTCAACGCGCGATTCAACGGCAGCCGCGGCAGCGCCTCGCGCAGGGCCTCGCCGATCTTGCCGCCGATGGCGTCGGCATGGGCGATCACGCCATCGAGAGAGCCGTATTCGGCCAGCCATTTTGCCGCGGTCTTCGGCCCGCACTTCGGCACGCCCGGGATGTTGTCGACGCTGTCGCCCATCAGCGCGAGGTAGTCGACGATCTGGTCGGCGCGCACGCCGAACTTCTCGACCACCGCCGCATCGGAATCCAGCCGCCCGCCGCTCATGGTGTTGACCAGCGACACGCCCGGGCGCACCAGCTGCGCCATGTCCTTGTCGCCGGTGGAGACGGTGACCTCGATGCCGGCCGCCGCGCCGCGTACCGCCAGCGTGCCGATCACGTCGTCGGCTTCCACGCCGGCCTCGCGGATGATCGGGATGCCGAGCGCGGAGACGATCTCCATCATCGGCTCGACCTGCGCGCGCAGTTCGTCCGGCATCGGCGGGCGGTTGGCCTTGTACTCGGGATACAGGTCGTCGCGGAAGGTCCTGCCCGGCGCATCCACCACGAAGGCGATGTACTCCGGCTTTTCCTTGAGGTGCCCGCGCAGCATGTTCACCACCCCGAACAGCGCGCCGGTCGGCTCGCCGGCGGCGTTGCTGAGCGGCGGCAGCGCGTGGAAGGCGCGGTAGAGGTAGGAAGAACCGTCGATCAGCACGAGCTTGGCCATGCGCCGATTGTAAGGCGCGGCCCGCCCGCACGCCCCGCTGGCAGAATGCCCGCCTGTCCCCCGAGACGCCGACGATGCTGCGCTGGTTCGAACGCCGCCTGGACCCCTTCCCCGACGCCCCGCCGAGCCAGCCGCCGGCGACGCTGGTCGCGTTCTGCCGCCACTACACGCGCGGCGCCGAACGCTGGCTGTTGCTGATGGCCGCGACCACCGGCCTGATCGCGATCGCCGAGGTCGCGCTGTACGCCTACGTGGGCGCGCTGGTCGACCGCATGAACGCGCTCGGCATGGCGCGCTTCCTCGCCGCCGAGGGCCCGCGGCTGGCGGCGATGGCGGCGCTGGTGCTGCTCGGCCTGCCGCTGCTGGTGTGGCTGAACTCCGCGGTGCAGCACCAGACCCTGCTCGGCAACTTCCCGATGCGGATCCGCTGGAACGTGCATCGCTACCTGCTGCGGCAGTCGATGGGCTATTTCCAGGACGAGTTCGCCGGGCGCATCGCGACCAAGCTGATGCAGACCTCGCTCGCGGTGCGCGAGACCGTGGTCAAGCTGTTCGACATCGGCAACTACGTGCTGGTGTACTTCGGCGGCACCCTGGTGGTCGCCGCGAGCGCGGACTGGCGGCTGATGCTGCCGTTCGCCGCATGGCTGGCCTGCTACGCGCTGCTGATGCGCTGGTTCGTGCCGCGGATGGGCAAGGTCTCGCAGCAACAGGCCGACGCGCGCTCCAGCATGACCGGGCGGATCGTCGACAGCTACACCAACATCGCCACGGTCAAGCTGTTCTCGCACTCGCGGCGCGAGCAGGCCTACGCGCGCGAGGCGATGGACGGCTTCCTGTCCACCGTGTACCGGCAGATGCGGCTGGCGACCAGCGTCTACAGCCTGCTGTACGCGCTGAACATGGCCCTGCTGTTCGCGGTCGGTGCGCTCGGGATCTGGCTGTGGCTGCACGGCCATGCCAGCGTCGGCGCGGTCGCGGTGGCCTCCGCCCTGGCGCTGCGCCTGCTGGGCATGTCGCACTGGATCATGTGGGAACTGTCGGCGCTGTTCGAGAACATCGGCACCGTGCACGACGGCATTTCCTCGATCTCGCTGCCGCCGACGGTGGACGACGCCCCCAACGCGCCACCGCTCCCCGCCGCGCGCGGCGAGATCCACTTCCGCGACGTCGCCTTCCACTACGGCAGGGGCGGCGGGGTGATCGAGCACCTCGACCTGCACATCGCGCCGGGCGAGAAGATCGGCGTGGTCGGTCGCAGCGGCGCCGGCAAGTCCACGCTGGTCAACCTGCTGCTGCGCTTCCACGACGTCGAGGCCGGCAGCGTCTGCGTGGATGGCGTGGACGTCGCCAGCGTGCAGCAGGATTCGCTGCGCGCGCAGATCGGCGTGGTGACCCAGGACACCTCGCTGCTGCACCGTTCGGTGCGCGAGAACATCCTCTACGGCCGTCCCGACGCCAGCGACGCGGAGATGGTCGAAGCCGCGCGTCAGGCCAATGCGGAGGCGTTCATCGCCGAACTGGTGGACGCCAAGGGCCGCCGCGGCTACGACGCGCAGGTCGGCGAGCGCGGGGTCAAGCTCTCCGGCGGCCAGCGCCAGCGCATCGCGATCGCGCGGGTGCTGCTGAAGAACGCGCCGATCCTGGTGCTGGACGAGGCGACCTCGGCGCTGGATTCCGAAGTCGAGGCGGTGATCCAGGAGAACCTGTACCGGCTGATGCAGGGCAAGACGGTGATCGCCATCGCCCACCGGCTGTCCACCATCGCCGCGATGGACCGGCTGGTGGTGATGGATGCGGGGCGCATCGTCGAGGAAGGCACGCACGAACAGCTGCTCGCCCGCGGCGGCCTGTACGCGCAGCTGTGGCAACGGCAGTCCGGCGGCTTCCTCGAACTGGATCCAGCACCGGCGCCAGCTGCCTGAGGCCGGGGATCGCGCATACTGCGCGCCTCCCCCACGAGGATGCCGCGATGCGCCTTGCCCTGCCCCTCGCCGCCGCCCTGCTGCTGGCCGCCTGCGCGACCGCCACGCCGGAATCCACCCTGCCCAAGGACGCCATCGCGGCGACCCGCACCGAGGCGAACGGCGACAGCATCACCGAGTACCGCGTCGCCGGCACCCTGAAGATGGTGAAGGTGGTGCCCCTGCGCGGCCCGACGTATTACCTCTACGACCGCAATGGCGACGGCATCGTGGACGCACGCGACGGCAAGGACGGTCCGCTGACGTACTACAAGCTGTTCAGCTGGTAACGACGCGATCCGGCACCCGTCGCGCGCAACAGGGTGGCGTCAGCGGCGCGCGTACCCGATCCAGCCCAGCAGCGGGCGCCCGCTGAGCCACGCCGCCGCGCACAGCAGCAGCACCACGCCGCCGTGCCAGGCCAGGGTGAGCAGCGCGCTTTCGTGGCCGTGGACCAGGCTGACCGCGGCGGACGACAGGCCCGCCGCGCTGAGCATCGCCAGCACTGCGGTCGGCACTGGCCGGACCACGCCCGCGTGCCGCACCAGCAATAGCATCACCAGCAGCATCGGCGCACTGACCAGGGTGATCGCCAGCGCGCAGTGCCAGCTGCCCAAGCCGAGGGCCACCGCGCCGCCGTCGGCACGCACCTGCGCCAGGCACCCCCAGCCCATGCCGGCGAACCAGGCGATCGCCGCCGGCAGCGGCAGCCACGCCCAGGCCAGCGCGCGGCCCGGCACGCTGACCTGGAACACCGCGTAGGCGGCTAGCAGGCCAGCGAGCACGCTGCCCCACCACGACCAGCGGCCGCCCGGGTGCGCGAAATCCTCGGGCGGCGCGCCGCGCCAGCCCATCAGCACCACCACCAGCAGCGCGACCGCGACCACCGCGCCGCACCAGGCCAGCGTCCGCACCAGCGGCGGCGCCAGCGGGCGCACCGGCCGCGCCTGCGCCGCCAATTGTTCGATCAACCGATCGGTGTCACCGCGCATCCTCGTCTCCCTGCAACGCCCGCCGCAGCGCCTTCAGGGCGCGATGGCTGGCCACCTTCAATGCGCCCGCGCGCTGCCGCCCATGGGCTTCGGCCTCGCGCAGCGACAACTCCTGCAAGTGCAGCAGGCGGACCGCATCGCGCTGCCCGGGGCTGAGCCCGGCCACCGCCGCATGCAGGCGCTCGCCGCGCTGCGCCTGTTCCAACCGCTCGAGCGGATCCGGCGCCTCGTCCGCCTGCGCCTCCAGCGCCAGCGCGTCGCCGACGCGCAGGCCCTCGCGCTGGCGCCGCCGCAGGATGTCGATGCAGCGGCGCGTGGCGATGGTCGACAGCCACGGTCGGAACGGCCGGCCCGGCTCGTAGGTGTGGCGCACCCCATGCACCACCAGCAGGATCTCCTGCACCGCGTCCTCGGCCTCGTCCTGCCCGAGCATGCGCCGCGCGATCGCGCGCAGGTAGGGACCGATCGCCTGCAACAGGCGGCGATAGTCCTGCTGGTCGCCGGCCTGCGCGCGCGCCATCCACGCGCCCCAGTCGTCGGGGGCGTCGAACGGCGCCTCGGCATCGAGGGAAGGCGGCATCGGGTGGCGGGCAGCCGGGTGGCGGACGACGACGCCCATCATGCGCCCTTGCGCGCGAACCTGCGGGCCAGCGGGCGATCCAGCGCCAGCCGGCCCCCGCCATGGACCAGCAAGGCCAGCGCGGACGCCGCCCACAGCGCGTGCGTCGGGAACGCCAGCGGATACACGAAGACCTGGATCACCAGGGTCATGCCAAGGATGCCCAGCGCCGCTACCCGCGTACCCAGCCCGAGGATCAGCATCAGCGGCAGCACATGCTCCGCGGTGGCCGCCATCCATGCCGCCCAGTCCGGCGGTAGCAACGGCAGCGCATACTCGTTGCGGAACAGTTCGAGCGCGGATTCGCTCACGTGCGGCCAACCCCATTGCACCTGCAGGCCCAGCGGATCCAGCACCAGTCCCTCGATCTTGGTCTGGCCCGACAGCCAGAAGGTGAAGGCCAGGCCGATCCGCGCGAGCAGGGCGATGGCCTCGCTGGCATGCCGGCTGGAGAGGTCGATGCGCGTGCTCGCTTGGCGCAGGCTCATGTGGCCTCCACGGTGGGAACAAGGATGTCAGTGACCACGCCGTCGCCGGCGAGGTGGGCGAGCAGCGTGGCCGCCGCGTGGCCCGGCAGGCGAGAGAGGACGGGCAACAGTGCAGCGCCGCCCTGCAAGGCATCGAGTGCGGCCGCACAACCGGGCGTCAGCGCGGCGACCTGCACCAGGCCGTCATCGTCGCGCCACAGCAACGCGTCCTGCCCATGGTCGGGATCGATGCCCGCAAGGTCGGCCGATTCCATCGGCTCGGCGCGCATGTGCGCCTGCCACAGGTCGACGGCTGCATGGGTGCAGGCCAGCCAGTCGCAGGCGGGATGCAGGCGCAGGCGCGTCGCGGCGAGCCGTTGCGGATCGGCCTGCAGTCGCTGCCAGGCGTCCAGCGGTGGCGACGGCGCATCCGCGGCATGGAAGACCCGCAGGCAGGCGGCTTCGAGGCGGGCGACATCGGCGAGGTAAGGCAAGGCGTCGACCAGCGGGCCATCGGCGATGAACGCCGGGAACACCTGCACATGCTCGGCGAGCACGGGCGTGCGCGGCGGCATGGCACGGGCGCATGCGCGCGCGGCATGCGCGAAGCAGTCGGCGCCGACCAGTGCGCGCAGCACCGGGAAACCGTCTTCGAAGGCACCCACCAGCGCATGCGTGCTGTTGTTGCGATGCACCGCGTAGCGGTGTTCGCGGGTGGCGGCATCGACGGCGTGCAACACGGCCGGTGCCGGCAGGGTCGGCTGCAACAGCCCGGCCGCGAAGTCGGCATGCGCGTTCACGCGGCATCCACCCACGCGAGGTCGCGCAGGCAGGCATCGGCGATCGCCGCCTGCGCGCGCAGCACCGGGTAATCGGGGATGTCGGTGTCCCATTCGACCAGGGTCGGGGTCGGCCCGATCGCCGCGAGCACGTCGCGGTAGAGCGCCCACACCGCGGCATCGACTTCGGCGCCGTGGTCGTCGACCAGCAGCTCGCCACCATCAGCATCGGCCACCACCGCATGTCCGGCCAGGTGGACCTCGCCGACCGCATGCAGCGGCAACGCGGCGATGTACGCCTGCACGTCGCGGCGGTGGTTGCGGCAGCTGACGTAGGCGTTGTTGACGTCCAGCAGCAGGCCGCAGCCGGTGCGGCGCACCACCTCGCGCAGGAAGCCGGGCTCGTCGTGGTCGCCGCCCGCGAACGCGACGTAGGTGCTGGGGTTTTCCAGCAGGATCCGCCGGTCGAGCGTATCCTGCACCTGCGACACATGCGCGCAGACGCGCGCCAGGGTGGCAGCGTCGTAGCGCAACGGCAGCAGGTCGGGATAGTGGATGCCGCCGTGGCTGGACCAGGCCAGGTGCTCGGAGAACTGCGCCGCCGGATGCCGCGCGAGCAGGCCGCGCAGCCGCGCGAGGTGGCCGCGGTCGAGCGGGTCCATGCCGCCGATCGACAAGCCCACGCCATGCACCGAGACCGGCACGCGCGCCGCCAACGCGGCCAGCTGGCGATGCGGCAACCCGCCTGCGCCGAGATAGTTCTCCGCATGCACCTCGACGAAGCCGGGCGGGACCGGATCGTCCATCAAGCCGCGGAAGTGCCGCGGCTTGAAGCCGATCCCGGCCTGCACGGGCAGGCCGGGACCGGGCGCGCCGGCGCGGGGAGAGGGAGGCATGGCGCGCATCGCCGGGCTCACATCGCCTTGTCGGCGGACTTGGCGGTGAACGCGGCGAGCTGGCCGTGGCCGGTCGGCGAGGTCTTCGAGGCGGTCTTGGTGCAGGTGCCGGCCGGCACGTACTTCCAGGCATTGGCCTGGTGGTCGCTCTTCGCGGTGCCGGCGCAGCTGGTGCCGGGGCCGGCGGCGCAATCGTTCTTGCCGGCCATCGCCACGCCGTAGCACTTCTCCTTCGCCATCGGCTTGTCGCCAGCATGGGCGGCGGGCGCCAGCAGCGCGGAACCGAGCACGGCCGCGAGCGCGGCGGCGGTCAGGGCGGGGGTACGCAGATCGGACATCGTCGTTCTCCTGGGTGGACAGCCGCCAGTCGGGCTGCACACAGGATTCGTCGGTCGATGCGGATGGGTTACACCGGCGCCGGTCGCCGGCCGCGCGCCTGCCTCAGGCCGGCACCAGGTTGGCGTAGGCCAGCACCAGCCACTTGCTGCCGGCCTCGTCGAAGTTCACCTGCACCCGCGCGTGCGCGCCGCTGCCCTCGACGTCGGTGACGAAGCCGGTGCCGAAGCTCGGATGGCGGACATGCGCACCCAGCGCGATCGCCGGCACCTCCAGCGGCGCATGCCCGCGGTCGCGCGGCGGGAAGCGGCCGGCGCGCGGCACGAACGCGGGAAGCACCGGCTTGGCGCGGATCTCGCGCAGCAGCGGCTTGGGGATCTCGCGCAGGAAGCGCGAGGGCATGCCGTACATGTCGCTGCCATGGATGCGCCGCGACTCCGCGTGGCACAGCACCAGCTGCTGGCGCGCGCGGGTGATGCCGACGTAGGCCAGCCGCCGCTCCTCGGCCATGCGCCCCGGCTCCTCCGCCGAGCGCAGGTTGGGGAACAGGCCTTCCTCCAGCCCGACCAGGCAGACCAGCGGGAATTCCAGGCCCTTGGCGCTGTGCAGCGTCATCAGCTGCACGCCGTCCTCGCCGGCCTGGGTCTGGCCCTCGCCCGCCTCCAGCGCGGCATAACTGAGGAAGGCGACCAGTTCCGGCATCGCCGCGGCATCCTCGTCGTCGCCGCGCACGAAGCGCGAGGCCACCGAGACCAGTTCGTCGAGGTTGTCGGTGCGCGAATCGAGCTGGCCGCGCGATTCGTTCTCGTAGTGCAAGCGCAGCCCTGAGCGCGCGAGCACGTGGTCGAGCTTCTCCGGCAGCGGCATCGATTCGGTTTCGGACGCGATCTCGTTGAGCAGCTTGCCGAAGCCGGCCAGCGCGTTGCGCGCGCGCGCGGCGAGGCCGTCGCCGGACGCGATCCGCGACGCCGACTGCCACAGCGACAGGCGCTGTTCGCGCGCCAGCCTGCGCACCTCGTCCAGGGTGCGGTCGCCGATCCCGCGCGGCGGCGTGTTGACCGCGCGCTCGAACGCCGCGTCGTCGTGGCGGTTGGCGACCAGGCGCAGGTAGGCCAGCGCGTCCTTGACCTCGGCGCGCTCGAAGAAGCGCATGCCGCCATACACGCGGTACGGGATCTGCCGCTTGAGCAATTCTTCTTCGAACGCGCGCGACTGCGCATTGCTGCGGTAGAGGATCGCGGCATCGCCGTGGCTGCCGCCGTCGCGCACCCATTGCGCGATGCGGTCGACGACGTAGGCGGCCTCGTCCATCTCGTTGTAGGCGGCGAACACGTCGATCGGCTCGCCCTCGCCGGCCTCGGTCCACAACCGCTTGCCCAGGCGCTCGTCGTTGTGCGCGATCACCGCGTTGGCAGCGTTGAGGATATTGGCGCTGGAGCGGTAGTTCTGCTCCAGCTTGAGCGTGGCCGCGCCGGGGAAGTCGCGCAGGAAGCGCTGCACGTTCTCGACCTTGGCCCCGCGCCAGCCGTAGATCGCCTGGTCGTCGTCGCCGACCACGAAGACCTGTCCCGTCTCACCGGCCAGCAGGCGCACGAAGCCGTACTGGATCGCGTTGGTGTCCTGGAACTCGTCGACCAGCAACTGGCCGAACCGATGCCGGTAATGCGCCAGCAGCGCCGGGGTGTCGCGCAGCAGCTCGTGCGCGCGCAGCAGCAGCTCGGCGAAGTCGACCAGGCCGGCGCGCTCGCAGCGCGCCTGGTACTCCGCGTACACCCGCAGCATCACGTCGCCCCACTCGTCGTTGGCGGCGGGCTGGATGTGTTGCGGGCGCCGGCCCTCGTCCTTCTGCGCGTTGATCCACCATGCGATCTGCCGCGGCGGGAAGCGGCCGTCGTCGACCTCCAGCGCCTGCGCCACGCGCTTGACCAGGCGTTGCTGGTCGTCGGAATCCAGCACCTGGAAGCCTTCCGGCAGCTTCGCCTCCTGCCAGTGCAGGCGCAGCAGGCGGTGGGCGATGCCGTGGAAGGTGCCGATCCACATGCCGCGCGGCTCGCCGCCCAGCTGCGCGCCGATTCGCGCGCGCATCTCGCCCGCCGCCTTGTTGGTGAAGGTCACCGCGAGGATGCCGTGCAGCGGCACGCCATGCACCTCGTGCAGCCAGGCCACGCGGTGGGTGAGCACGCGGGTCTTGCCGGAACCGGCGCCGGCGAGGACGAGGTAATGCCCGGGGGGCGCGGAAACGGCCTCGCGCTGGGCCGGGTTCAGCCCGTCGAGGAGGTGGGAGACATCCATCGCGCCGATTTTAACCGGTACGTCCCGCGGACGCGCCGCGGCGCGGCCTCAATGCGCGCCGTGCCCGCGCTTGCCGGCGGTGTTGGCCATCAGCTTGTCGGTCCAGGCGATGCCGATCGCCGACAGGATGAACACGCAGTGGATGATGGTCTGCCACATCACCCCGGTCGCGGTGGCCTTGGTGCACAAGGCATTGGCCGCGGCGAGCTCCGGCGTGCACAGCGGCAGGCCCAGCTGCCCGGCCTCGATGAAGGTCTTCAGCAGGTGGATCGAGGAGATGCCGATGATCGCCATCGCCAGCTTCACCTTGAGCACGCTGGCGTTGACGTGGCTCAGCCATTCCGGCTGGTCGGGATGGCCCTCCAGGTTCAGCCGGGAGACGAAGGTCTCGTAACCGCCGACGATCACCATCACCAGCAGGTTGCTGATCATCACCACGTCGATCAGGCCCAGCACGATCAGCATGATGCCCTGCTCGCTCAGGCTGCCGGCGTCGTGGATCAGGTGCCACAGTTCCTTGAGGAACAGGAACACGTACACGCCCTGCGCCACGATCAGGCCCAGGTACAGCGGCAGCTGCAGCCAGCGCGAGGAGAAGATCAGCGCGGGCAGCGGGTTCATGCGGTTGGACGGCTTGGACATGGGCGGCTCGGGCGGAAAATCCCGCGCAGGGTAGCGGGACGGCGTGGCAGTGCCAAGCACGCGCGCCGGATGCGACGACGGCGCCCGCGGGCGCCGTCGCGTGGCGTCGCCTTCGCCCGCGGATTACATCGCCGGCTTCAGCGCGAACTCCTTCGGCGGCTCCGTGCCCAGCAGGTGCTGCACGAAGTAGTCCCAGCGCCGGCGCATGACGTAGTAGCTGTCCGCGCCGAATCCGTGGCGCGCATGCGGCAGCAGCAGCAGGTCGAAATCCTTGTTCGCCTTCATCAGCGCGTCCACCACCAGCAGGGTGGATTGCGGCGGCACGTTGTCGTCCATCATCCCGTGCAGCAGGAACAGCTTGCCCTTGAGGTTCTTCGCGTACGCGGCATTGTCCTGGCCGGTGTAGTTGCTGCTGCCATCGTCCTGCTTCTCGAACAGGCCGTGGTAGCGCTCCGCCCAGTCGTCCTCGTACGAGAGGTTGTCGTGGTTGCCGGATTCGGCGATGCCGACCTTGTACACGTCGGGGTAGCGGAACATTGCCGACGCAGTGGCGTTGCCGCCGCCGGAATGGCCCCACATCCCTGCGCGCGTCGCATCGATCCACGGATGCTGCGCCGCCAGTTGCTTGAGCGCGGCCACCTGGTCCGGCAGCGTGTTGTCGGCCATGTCGCCGTACCACGCATCCTGGAAGGACTTGCTGCGCATCGGCGTGCCCATGCCGTCGACGGCGATGACGATGAAGCCAAGCTCGGCCAGCGCCTGGTGGTCGCCGTGCGCGGGCATGAAGCTGCGCGAGCGCACCGAACCCACCTGCGGGCCCGGGTAGATGTAGGTGACGATCGGGTACTTCTTCGACGCATCGAAGTTGGACGGCTTGAACAGTTGCCCGTAGAGGTCGGTCTTGCCGTCGCGGGCCTTGACCGTGAACGACGCCGGCGGCACCCAGCCCGCGGCCTTCAACCGGGTGAGGTCGGCGCGCGCGAGTTCCTTGACCAGCGTGCCGCTGCCGTCGCGCAACACCGCGACCGGCGCGGTGTCGATGGTCGAATGTACGTCGATGAAGTACTTGCCGTCGTCCGAGGCCACGACCGCGTGGTTGGCGTCCTCCGGCGTGAGCAGCTGCACCTCGCCGCCGTCCAGGCCGACCTGGTAGTAATGGACGAAGTACGGGTCGCGGCCGGGCTCGCGGCCCACGCCCTTGAACCACAGCGTGCGCGAGGCCGGATCGAGGTGGACGACATCGGCCACGTTCCAGTCGCCGCGCGTGACCTGGCGCTTTTCCTTGCCGGTGGCGAGGTCGTGCAGGGACAGGTGGCCCCAGTCGGACTTCTGGCTGAACCACAGGAACTCGTTGCTCTCCGGCAGGTAGCGCCAGTTCACCGAGTCCAACGCCGGGGCGCTCTGGTACTGGGTCTTGACCGTTTCGGTGTAGACGTCGCGGACCTTGCCGGTGGCGGCATCGGCCACCCGCAGGGTCGCGGACTTGTGCCCGCGGTCGGTGCTGACGAAGGCCAGGGTCTTGCCGTCCCTGGCCCACTGCACGTCTTCCCAGCCCTTGCTGCAGACCAGGTCGTCGCTGCAGGTGGAACGGTGCTGGTCCGGCGGCATCTGCAGGCGGATGGTCTTCGGCGCGTCGCCCGAGAGGTCGATGACCACGCGCTCGATCAGGGTCACGTCCTGGTCGCCGACGAAGGGGTACTTCCACTGCTCGACCCTGGGCGCGCCGACGTTGGTCGCGACCAGGGTCATGGTGCTGGTCTTGCGCTGGTCCTGCTGGAAGGTGGCGATCTTCTTGCCATCCGGGGACCACACCAGCACGGCCTCGTCGGTGTGCTTCCAGCCGGCGTTGTCGGTGGCATAGCCGTAGTCGGGCTTACCGTCGAAGGTGAGCTGGGTTTCCTTGCCGGTGGCGACGTCGCGCACCCACAGGTTCCAGTCGCGGATGAAGGCCTCGCGCGCATGGTCGGGCGACGCCGCGCCGGGTTCGTCGCCGGCCTTGGCGCGGGCGATCGGCGTGCAGGCCGCGGCCTCGCAGCGGAAGTCGGCGCCGGAGCGCGTGGACACCACCAGCGCGCCGTCCTGCAAGCGGATGCCGGCGACCGGCAGGCGGTCAGGCTGCACCGGCCGGCCCTTGCCGCCGGCGGCCTGGTTGATCGCTTCGGCCAGGGCCTTGGCGTCGAAGGCCGCGACGCTGGCGCCCGTGGCCGGATCGAGGCGTCGCCAGGCGGTCTTGCCGCCCTCCGCATACGCGTACACCGCGGTGCCATCGTCGAGCCAGGTGCTGTTGGCCACCAGTCCGTCGACCAGCGGGGCAGTGCGATCGCCGAGCATGCGCGCCGCGCGCTCGTAGTCCGCCGTCGTCAACGCTGCCGGGGAGGCCGCCTGGCCGTCGGGCATCCCGCCCATCAGCAGCGCCCCCAGCAGCCACCCCGTGGTCCCGATCCTGGCCATCGCATCCCCATCCGTCGCCTCGCCCCGTCCGGGCAATCCGAGGATCGTAGCGCGCCAGCTGAACCATCGCCCCTGCCGATGGTCCCGCCCGCCGGCTGGCGTCGACATGGCGCTGCCATACTTCCGCGCATGTCCCCCGCCATGCCCCTGTTGACCCCCGACCGGATCGCGGTGGTCATCCCCGCGCTGAACGAGGCGCTGCGCATCCGCGACGTGGTGCAGGGCGTGCTCCGGTATTGCCCGAACGTGATCCTGGTGGACGACGGCTCCGACGACGGCACCGTGGAGGCCGTGGTGGACCTGCCGATCGTGGTCCTGCGCCACCCCAGCCGGCTCGGCAAGGGCGCCGCGCTCCGCGACGGCTTTGCCGAAGCCCTGCGCCGCGGCCATGCCGGGGTCCTGACCATGGACGGGGATGGCCAGCATGCCGCCGCCGACATCCCGCGGCTCCTGTCCACCGGCAACCGCTACCCCGGCTGGATCGTGATCGGTGCGCGCCTGCGCAACCGCGACCGCCAGCCCCTGCATCGACGCCTGGCCAACGCCTTCGGCGACTGGGGTATCGCCTGGGGCACCGGCTACCAGGTCGCCGACAGCCAGAGCGGGCAGCGCCTGTACCCCGCCGACGTTTGCCGCCTCGCCTGCGCCGGCATCCCCGGCGAGCATTTCGTGTTCGAGGCGCAGGTGCTGATGTCGGCCGCCCAGGCCCTGGGGACGCGTTGCGTGTCGGTGCCGATCGCCGCCCGCTACAACGACGTGCATGGCGCGCCGCAGTTCCGCGCAAGCCATTTCCGCCCGCTCCGCGACCTGTGGCGGATCACCTCGCACATCGTCCTGCAATGCCTGCGCCGCGGCGGGCTGGTGCGGGTCCACCGATCGATCCGCGCCCACCCTGCGGTGATCGACGATCCCGACATGCACCCCGCCGAGGCAACGTCCGCCGACGCCCTGCGCTGACCGACCCGGATCGGCCCGCACGCTATCATCCGCGGCCCCATGCATTCGCTCGCCACCCCCACCCCCGCCGAAACCCTGCGCGTCGAGTATCGGGATGCGCCGCTCGATGCCCTGCTCGACGACCCCGGGTTGCTGGCGGTGTTCGGCTTCGGCGACGACGCCCCGCCCGCGCATGCCGACCCCCGCTACCTGCGGGTGGCCCTGCCCGCGCATGGCGCGGCACCTTTCGAATGCTGGCGGGTCGATGGTGAAGTCCGGCACGGCCATGCCGACGGCATCGCCTGGAGCGAAGCGGGCGGCCTGCAGTTCGGGACGCTGTCGGTGGTGGACGACGGCGACGCCGAAGCCACCGCCGCGGCGGCCTACGCCCGCCTGCAAGCCTGGCTGGCCGCCGGCCGGCATCCGCATCCGCTGCGGATCTGGAACTACCTGGACGCGATCACCGAGGGCGACGGCGACGAGGAGCGCTACCGGCGCTTCTGCGTGGGCCGTGCCCGTGGCATCGCCCGCGAGCTCGCGCCCGGCGAATTGCCGGCCGCGACCGCGATCGGGTTCCCTCGGCGGACCGGCCGCTTCCTGCTTTACTGGCTGGCCGCGGCCCGGCCCGGCCACCCGCTCGAGAATCCCCGCCAGGTCCAGGCCTGGCGCTATCCGCGCCAGTACGGCCCGCAGGCCCCCGGCTTCGCGCGGGCGCTGCTGCCGGCGTCGGAGGCGATGCCGCTGCTGCTGTCGGGCACCGCGGCGGTGGTCGGGCACGCCTCGCGGCACGGCGATTCGCTGCAAGCGCAACTCGACGAGGTGCTGGCCAACCTGGACAGCCTCATCGCCACCGCGCGCGCGCTCCGCCCCGGGCTGCCCGTGCACCCGGGCGCCGGCACGCGGCTGAAGGTCTATGTCCGCGACGCCGCGGACCTCGGCACCATCGATGCATGGCTCGATGCGCGCCTGCCCGGGGTGCCGCGGATCGTCCTGCACGGCCAGGTGTGCCGCGCCGAACTCGCCGTGGAGATCGATGGCGTGCATGCTTGAGCCGGTGACGGTCCATCCCGGACCGGGCCGAGGAGGCGGGGCAATGGGCGTGATCAGCATCCTGTGGGGCATCGTGGCGCTGTGCTGGATGGTGCTGGCGCTGATCCCGGTGGTCGGCATCACCAACTGGCTGCTGATCCCGTTCGCGGCGATCGGCGCCATCGTCGCCGCCATCGGGCTGGTGTTCACCCGCAGCGAGAGGAATGGACGCGCGAAGGCGGGCCTCGTGCTCAATGCGCTGGTGATCCTGGTCGCCACCTGGCGGCTGGGCCTGGGTGGCGGCCTGCTGTGAACGACCCGGCAGTTGTTGCGGGCGGCTGATCACGGTATACAACGCGGACTGGCGGCCGCGGCGGCACGCCAGTGGCACCGCAACCGGCAACGCCGGGCGGATCGGCCGCCGCAGCAAGGGGATCAAGACGATGTCAGGAACGATCAAGCACGGCTGCCTGGTGGCAGCCGGAATCGCCATCGCCGCGCTCGCGGCAGGCAACGCGCACGCCGGCAAGCCGATGAACGTGCTGCAGAAGAAGGCGGCAGCCGACGCCATGGCCCGCGAATACCAGGCGCAGCAGGCTGCCAAGGGCATCGCCGCCAAGTCGGCCCCGGCGACCCTGGCGGGCGACGGCGGCGCATCGGTCCCGGACGACCTGCACAACTACCTGCATGCGCAGGTGGATGCGAACGGCAAGGTCCGTATCCTGGAAACCGATGGCCCGACCACCCCCGCCAAGGAGGCGAACGATGAATAAGTCGCCCCGTCTGGCCCTTGCCACCGCGGTATTGGTCGCACTCGCCGGCCTCTCGCAGGCGCAGGCCGCCGACATCATTCCGGTCATCACCGACCCGGCCGGCGTGGGCTACAACGACACCACCCCCGCGACACCGGTCGGCGGCAACCCGGGCACCACCAGGGGCGAGCAACGCCGCTACGTCGCCAACTACGCCGCCGCGTTGTGGGGCAGCGTCCTGCAGAGCGACGTGCCGGTCTTCGTGCAAGCCCGCTTCCTCAGCCTCGCCCCGGGCGTGCTCGGTTCGGCCGGCGCCACGTTCGTGAACCGGGACTTCGCGAACGCGCCGGTGGCGGGCACCTGGTACCACACGGCGCTGGCCGATTCGATCGCTGGGACCGACCTCGTGCCGGGCCAGTTCGACATCCAGTCGCAATTCAGCACCAACTTCACCTTCTACTACGGCCTGGATGGCAACACCCCCGCCGGCCAGGTCAACTTCCTGGACGTGGTGATGCACGAATACGCCCATGGCTTGGGCTTCTCGAATTTCGAGAACGAGGCGAGCGGCGCATTCTTGAGCGGTATCCAGGACATCTACTCCGTGTTCACCTACGACAACACGGCGCAGAAGTACTGGACGGCGATGACGCAGGCGGAACGCGCCACGTCCGGCGTCAATTTCGGCAACGTGGTGTTCACCGGCCCGCGCGCGACTGCGGGCGCGGCGCTGCTGCTGGACGATCGTCAGGACTTCCGGGTGCTGACCCCGGCGGCGATCGCCGGCAACTACGCCTACGGCACCGCCAGCTTCGGCCCGGCGCTGACCACCAGCAACTTCAATGGCGAGGTGGTCCTGTCGCAGGATGCGGCGGATGCCGCTGGCCCGAGCACCACCGACGGCTGCTCGCCGCTGTCCAACGGCGCCCAGGTCGCCGGCAAGATCGCGCTGATCGATCGCGGCACCTGCGGCTTCACCATCAAGGTCAAGAATGCCCAGAATGCCGGGGCGATCGGCGTGATCATCGCCGACAACGCCGCCGGCAACCCGCCGCCGGGACTCGGTGGCGCCGATCCGACGATCACCATCCCGTCGATCCGCGTGACCCAGGCCGCCGGCGCGAGCTTCAAGGCCAACCTGCCGATGACCGTGGGCTTCGTCATCGACCCGACCAAGCTGCAGGGTGCCGACGACCTCGGCCGTCCGCGCCTGTTCATGCCCAACCCGGTGCAGAGCGGCTCGTCGGGCTCGCACTACGACAGCATTGCCGCGCCCAACCTGCTGATGGAGCCGGCGATCAACGGCAGCCTGCGCGGCTATTACAACCTCGACATCACCCCGCACCTGCTCGCGGACATCGGCTGGCGGCTGAACACCGGCAATGCCCAGATCGGCAGCCCCAGCGTCCCGGACTGCGACACCGGGATCAAGGTGGTCAACGATGGCGGCCTGATCGGCGGCGCCACCATCCAGGCCAGCAACGAGGTGTGCCTGCTGTCCGCGCAGACCCGCAACCAGTACTACAACTGCATGGACGCCAACCGCGACCGGATGGTCGCCAGCGGCGTGCTCACCGCGACCCAGGGCAACAAGATGATGATGTGCGCCAAGCGCGTGCAGAGCCACCAGGTCTTCCCGCTCGCGTTCTGAGTTCCGGTTCCGGTACCACCACCGACCGGCGCCTTCGGGCGCCGGTCTTCTTTTGGGCGGCGTAAACTGCGCCGATGAGCTATCCCCATACCCGCATGCGGCGGATGCGCCGCGACGACTTCTCGCGCCGGCTGATGCGCGAGACCGTGCTGACCGCCAACGACTTGATCTACCCGGTGTTCGTGCATGAGGCCGCCGGACGCGCGCCGGTCGACTCGATGCCCGGCATCGAGCGCCTGTCGATCGACGAACTGCTGCGCGTCGCCGAGCAGGCCAGCGAACTGAAGATTCCCGCGCTGGCGCTGTTCCCGGTCACCGCACCCGAGGCCAAGTCGCTGACCGCGCATGCCGCCTGGGACGACGACGGCCTGTGCCAGCGGGCGGTGCGCGCGCTGAAGCAGCGCTTCCCCGGCCTCGGGGTGATCACCGACGTCGCGCTGGACCCGTACACCAGCCACGGCCAGGACGGCCTGGTCGACGACACCGGCTACGTCATGAACGACGAGACCGTGGAAGCGCTGGTGAAGCAAGCGCTGTCGCACGCCCGCGCGGGCGCCGACGTGGTCGCGCCAAGCGACATGATGGACGGGCGCATCGGCGCCATCCGCGGCGCGCTGGAGGACGACGGCTTCATCCACACCCGCATCCTGGCCTACAGCGCGAAGTACGCCTCGGCGTTCTACGGTCCGTTCCGTGACGCGGTCGGCTCGTCGGGCGCGCTCGGCAAGGGCAACAAGTCCAGCTACCAGATGGACCCGGCCAATTCCGACGAGGCCCTGCGCGAAGTCGCGCTCGACCTGGACGAGGGTGCCGACATGGTGATGGTCAAGCCGGGCCTGCCCTACCTCGACATCGTGCGGCGGGTGAAGGACGCGTACGGCGCGCCGACCTTCGTGTACCAGGTCAGCGGCGAATACGCGATGATCAAGGCCGCCGCGCAGAACGGCTGGCTGGACGAACGCGCCTGCGCGCTGGAGGCGCTGGCGAGCATCAAGCGCGCCGGTGCCGATGGCGTGCTGACCTATTTCGCGCTGGACGCGGCCCGCTGGCTGCGCGAGGCGCACTGACGCGGCCGCGCGCGGCCACGGGAGCCCTGCGATGGAAGCCCTGCATGCGGTGTTCGGGCACCCGGTGGCGCATTCGCTGTCGCCGCGCATCCATGCCGCGTTCGGACGGCAGGCCGGGATTGCGCTGCGCTACGAGGCGATCGACGTCGAACCCGCCGGCTTCGCCGCGGCGCTCGCCGCTTTCGCCGCGCGCGGCGGCAGCGGCGCCAACGTCACCCTGCCGCTGAAGGAAGCGGCGTTCGCGCTGTGCACCGAGGCCAGCGAACGCGCCCGGCGCGCCGGCGCGGTGAACACCCTGGTCCGCGGGGAGGATGGGGCCTGGCGCGGCGACAACACCGACGGCAGCGGCCTGGTCCGCGACCTCACCCAGCGCCACGGCCTGGACCTGCGCGAGCGGCGCACGCTGCTGCTCGGCGCAGGCGGGGCCGCGCGCGGGGTGGCGCCGGCGTTGCTGGACGCCGGCATCGGCGAGCTGACCATCGCCAACCGCACCAGCGCGCGCGCCGACGCGTTGGCCGACGCGCTCGGCGATCCGGCCCGCGTGCACGTGCGTTACCTCGACGACCTCGCCGCGCAGGGCGAATTCGACCTGGTGGTGAACGCCACCTCCGCCACGCGGGGGGGCGAGCTGCCCGCGCTGCCGATGGCCCTGGTCGGGCCACGCAGCGTCGCCGTCGACCTGAGCTACGGCGACGCCGCGATCCCGTTCCTGGCCTGGGCCCGCGCCGCCGGATGCCGGCAGTCCGTGGATGGACTGGGCATGCTGGTCGAGCAAGCGGCCGAGAGCTTCCGGATCTGGCACGGCGTGCGCCCGGAGACGGACGCGATCCACGCGGAACTGAGCAATCGCGCGCCCGCGCTGGTGACCGCCGATTGACTCAGAGCCGCCCCTCGCGCTTGATCGCGAGGTAACGCTCGACCAGCGCCGCCGGTAGTTCCGCGCAGGTCACGTCCAGCACCCCGACGCGATGCGCGCGCAGCGCGTCGTGCGCGGCGGCGCGTTGCGCGAGGTAACGCGCGGCGGCCGCGGCACGCACCGCCCCCGGCAGATCCTGCGCAGGCCCGTCGAGGGCACCGGCCAGGCTTTCCTCGCGCAGGCTGGCGACCACCACGTGGTGCCGCTGCTGCAACATGCGGACCGCGGCCAGCAGGTCCTCCATGTCCTCGTCGCGCAGGTTGGTCACCAGCATCACCAGGCTGCGCCGGCGATGCCGCAGGCTGAGCTCGGTGGCGGCGGCCAGGTAATCGGTCGCCACCGGCGTGGGCTGCAGCGCGTAGGTCTCGCGCAGGAACACGTCGATCGCGCCCATGCCGCGCTGCGGCGCCACCCAGCGACGCTCGCCGCCGCTGGCCAGCAGGCCGACCGCGTCGCCCTGGCGCAGGGCGAGGTAGGACACCACCAGCGCCGCATCCAGCACGTGGTCGAAGTGGCTCAGCGCGCCGTCTCGCGCCAGCATGCGGCGGCCGGTGTCGATCACCATCAGCAGGTGCTGGTTGCGTTCGTCCTGGTACTCGCGCGAGATCAGCCGGCGCATGCGCGAAGTCGCCTTCCAGTCGACCTGGCGCAGGCTGTCGCCGACGCGGTAGTCGCGCATCTGGTGGAAGTCGGTGCCTTCGCCGCGGCGCCGGCGCACATGCGCGCCCACCATCCGCGAGGCCTGTTCCGCGCCGAGCAGGGCCAGGCGCGCCAGCGGGGCGAAGTTGGGGAAGACGCGCACGCGCTGGGCGGTCCCGACGACGCGCCGCTGCCGCCACAACCGCCACGGCGAATGCAGCCGCAGGTGCACGCCGTCGAAGCCGAAGTCGCCGCGCTCGTCGGGCCGCAAGCGATAGGCGAAGCGCACGCCGGCATCCGGCACGAGGTCGAGCGTGCGCGGCAGCCCGTCCGCCTGCCAGCCCTGCGGGTGCAGGTCGTGCAGGTCCACGCGCATCGCCCGCGCACCGCCGTCGACCACCAGTTCGACCTCGCGCTCCACGCCGACCGGCCATGCCTCCGGCGCCACCCGGGCGACATCGGGCGTGGCCAGCCGTCGCAGGCGCCAGGCATCCAGCGCCGCCACCAGCACCAACACCCCGCCATAGGCGATCCACGCCGACGCCGGCAGCAGCCCGAAGCTTGCCGCCACCCCGGGCAGCAGCCAGGCGAGCACCAAGGCCAGCAGGAGCGGCGCGGGCCTCACTGGCGGGGCGCGTCCACCTTGGCCAGCAATGCGTGCAGCACGTCGTCGGCGGACTGGCCTTCGATCTGCAGTTCCGGGGCCAGCGCGATGCGATGCCGCAACGCCGGCTTGGCGATCCCGCGGACATCGTCCGGCACCACGAAGTCGCGGCCCTCGAGCATCGCCTGCGCACGCGCGGCGCGCACCAGCGCGATGCTGCCGCGCGGGCCGGCGCCCAGCGCGATGCCCGGCCAGGTGCGGGTCGCGGCGACGATGCGCACCGCGTAGTCGAGCACCGCGGCATCGACCCGCACCGCCGCCGCGCGCCGCTGCAGCATCAGCACCGCGGCCGGGTCGGCGACCTGCGCCACCTGCGAGAGGTCGAAGTCCGCGGCGGTCCGGCCTTCGCTGACCGCGGCGACCATCCGCTTCTCGTCGACCAGGCTGGGGTAGCCGATCAGCACCTTCAGCAGGAAACGGTCCAGTTGCGCCTCGGGCAGCGGATAGGTGCCCTCCAGTTCCAGCGGGTTCTGCGTCGCCAGGCACATGAACGGCGGCGGCAACGGGAAGCTGTTGCCCTCGATGGTGACCTGCTGCTCCTGCATCGCCTCCAGCAGCGCGGACTGGGTCTTGGCCGGCGCGCGGTTGATCTCGTCGGCCAGCAGCAGGTTGGTGAACACCGGCCCGCGGCGGATCTCGAAGCGTTCCTGCTTGGGATCGAACACCGCATGCCCGCTGATGTCGCTGGGCATCAGGTCGGGGGTGAACTGCACGCGCGCATGCGCGCACCCGAGCGCCTGCGACAACGCGCGCACCAGCAGCGTCTTGCCGAGGCCGGGCACGCCCTCCAGCAGCACGTGGCCGCCGGCGAGCAGGGCGATCATCACCGCATCGAGGACGTCCTCCTGGCCGATGAAGGCCTTGCCGACCTCGGCGCGGATGGCGGCCGCCAGCGCGTCGGCGCCGTCGGGCAGGGAAGAATCGTGGGCGTCGGTGGTCACAGGCGTGTCCTCAGGTCGATCAGGCGGGCGATGCGTTCGCGGAATTCGCGCTTGTCGCGCGGGGGGCGGGTGTCGAGGGCGGCGCGCACTTCGCGCACGCCGAGGCCGCTGCGTTGCGCGACCAGCGTGGCGCGCGCATCGCCTTCCAGCGCGGCGGCCAGCGGGTCGCGCCGGCGCAGGCGGTCCAGCACGGCGTCGCGCATGGCGGCGTGCAGGGTGCCGAAGCGCCCGTAGCGCAGCAGGTGCTCGCCGCTGGCCTGCACGTGTTCAAGCAGGGAGCGGCGCGCGGCCGGGGGGCTGGCGAGCAGCGGGCCGAAACGCTGGCTGCGCATCCACAACCAGGCCAGCAGGGCCAGCGCGAGCGGCAGCAAGGCCATCCAGGCGCGGTCCAGCAACCAGCGCCACAGCGGCGGCATGTCGGCCGCGTACACCAGGTGGTAGCGCCCCGCGCCCCAGCCCGGCGCCAGCAGCTGGCGGGCGAAGACCTGGTGCGGGACGTCGCGCAGGCTGCGGTTGTCGAGCATCTCCAGGCTGCCGGCCAGGTCGACCGTGCCGCGCCCCTGCGCGAAGCGCGCATACGCATGCAGCCCCTGGTCGTTGCGCCAGGCCGCCAGCGGGCGGGCGTCGTCCGCGAGGCGGAAACGCGGCGCGCGGCAGAACTCGACATGGTCGGGCTGGCCCGGGATCCGCAACGACAGGCAGCGGGCCGGCAGCAACAGCGGCTGGATCGGCAGCCACTCGGCGAGTGTGCCGGCGGGATTGACGCCCTTCTGCCATCCCGGCAGCCGCAGCACCAGGTGCCCGCCGGCGTCGACGAAGGCGAACAGGTCGTCCCATTGGGTCGGGGTCACCGTCCGCGGATCGCCGAGCAGCACCACGGTATCGCCGGGCCGCAGCGCCATCTCCGCCACGTCCAGCCGCTGCCGCGACGCCACCACCTGCCCTTGCGCACGCAAGGCGAGCTTCAGCGCATACAGCGGGTTGTAGGTCGCCTCGCCGCGCGGCGGCAGCTTCACCGTTTCCTGCTTGCGTTCGTGGGTGCTGAAGAACCAGGCCGCGCCCAGCGCCAGCGCGATGGCGACCAGCACGCCCGGCAGCACCGTGCGCATGCGGCTCATGCCGGCGTCCCCCACGCGAAGCGCGCGGCCAGGCGCGAGGCCAGCGCGTCGAAGCCGGCGTCGTCGGGCAGGCGCTCGGCATAGGCGGCGTATTGCCAGACCCGCACGACCTGCGCGAAGGCATCGCGGTCGTCGGCGTCCGCCATCCCGCGCGCGGCGCGCAGGCATTCGGCCTCGGTCGCGCCCGGCACCAGCACCGCATCGATCCGCGCCGCCATCGCTGCGACGCTGGCGCGGTACAGCAACGCAAGGGCCCGCCGACGCCGTCCCGCGGACCACAGCGCGCGCGCGGCCGCGGCCGGATCCGCCGGCAGCGGTTCCGCGTCGGCATGCGGCTCCAGCCGCAGCGCCGTCGGCGCGGGCGCGGGCGCGGCGGTCAGGTCGCGCATCCACGGCCACCAGGTCTTGCGGGTCCACGCCAGCAACAAGGCCAGGCCGCCGAACAGGAACCACAACCCGTATTCGCCCAGCGCGGCGATCGCGTCCCCCACGCGCTGCAGCCACACCGGGACCTCGCTGTCCTGGCGCGGCTTGCGCGGATCGCGCGACACCCAGCGCGTGACCTTGCGTTCGGGCGAGAGCAACGGGTCGCGGTACGCCGCCTCGGTGGCGGCCTTGAAGGCGCGCGCATCCTCGAGGTCGCCGAACACCCGCGGCAAGGTCGACGGCGCCGGCGTGGCCGCCTTCCTGGGGGGGTCATCGGCCGCGGCCGCCGGCGGCATGGGCAGGCACAGCATGGCGCCGACCAGCAGCGCGGTGGACAGGCCCGCGATCCGCGTGCGCAAGCGACGGAAGGCGAGCTCGATGTCCCAGCCTTCGATCTGGGTGCGGCGGTTGAGGTACATCCCGAAGCCGGCGCCGACGTAGAACGGTTCGATCGCGCTGCTGGCGACCCACACCAGCGCATTGCCCGCCAGCTGCGCCCAGCGCGGCGGCGCTTCGAACGCGAGCGTCCACAGCGCGCGCGCCGATTCCGACAGGAACTCCACCGGCACGAACAGCACCACCGAGGCATACATGCCGAACACCAGCACGGCCTCGAAGTTCGCGCAGGCCAGGGTCAGCAGGATCGCCATCCCGCGCGCCGAGCCGCCGATCACTTGGCGACGCGCACCGCCGCCCGCGCCGCCCTCCAGCAGGTCGACCGGCAGGTACAACGCGCGCGCCGGCCCCAGGCGCCGCCACGTCAGGTAAGCCGCCATCGGCCGCCAGCCCCAGCGGCGTTGCGCGGCCAGGGTCTCGCGCACCGCGGGCGCCTGCCCGAACACCGCGCGCGACAGCACGTACAGCGGCACGCGGTCGAACACCGGCTTCAGCCACCACATCGCGAGCGCCGCCAGCGGCACCAGGTCCAGCGTCCACGCCAGCGCGTTGAGCACGACGAACAGGGGCAGGGTGATCGCCGCCCACGGCAACCAGATCGCGCGCGCATGCCGCCGCACCAGCGCGATGCCGAGCTCCATCGCCTCCCACGGCGAGCGCGGGCGCAACTCGACCTGGACCTGGTCAAGCCGCATGCCGGTCGCGCCCCCCGCGCCACAGCCACAGCAGGACCATCAGCCACAACGCGCCGCCGACCCCGAACTTGACCGCCGCCGGGATCCAGCCGATCGAGGACCAGAACGCCTCGATGAAGGCCGCGACCACCAGCATCGCGAACACCCCGAGCGCCAGCCGCGCGCCGCGCCGCCCGCCTTCGACCAGCGCATCCACGCGACGCCGGCGCCCGGGCGCGAGCACCCCCAGCCCGAGGCGCAGGCCAGCACCGCCGGCGATGACGATCGCGGTCAGCTCGAACGCGCCATGCCCGGCGACGAAGCGCCAGAACGGATCGCCCAGGCCGACGCCCTGTAGGTGGCTGGCCATGCCGCCGATCATCAGCCCGTTCATGCCCAGCACCAGCACCGGTCCGATCCCCGCCAGCAGCCCGCTGGCGAAGCTGCGCAGGCCGATGGAGACGTTGTTCATCACGTAGTAGCCGAACATCTGCAGGTCCTCCCCGGAGTCGCGGCCCAGTTTCGACGCGGCGGGGTCGTACATCGCTTCCATCTGCGCCAACTGGACCGGCTCGAACAGGGTGTGGATCAGCTCGGGCCGCACCTGCACCGCGACGAAGCTCAGCACCAGCGGCAACGCGAACATCAGCAACGCGGCGGCCATCGCGCCACGTTCCGCGCGCACCAGCCGCGGGAAGTCCGCGAGCAGGAATTCGACGCTGCGCCGCCAGCGCGGCGGCGGCGGGCGGTACATCACGTCGTGGCCGCGCTGCACCAGCGCCTGCAGGCGCTCCACCAACTGCGGGCTATAGCCACGGCGGCGCGCGAGCCCGAGCTGCTGGGTCAGGCGCCGGTAGGCCGCCGGGACCGCGCTGTCGTCCATCCCGCGCCAGTCGCGGTCCGCACGCGCCCGCCGCGGACGCCCGCCGCGCGCATCCAGCCAGGCATCGAAGGCCTGCCATTCGGCCTGGTGCCGGGCGATGAAGTGTTCCTGGCGCATCGGCCTCAGCGCCTGCCCAGCAGCCAGTTGGCGATGCCCTGCAAGGCGACCACGCCATCCGCGCCGCGCGCCCCGGTCAGCGGTTCGGCGATGTCGGCGAGTTCGGCCTGGCGTTCCGGGGTCAGCCGCGGCGCACGCTCGGCGAAGGCGACCACCGCCGCCTGCTCCGCCGGCCGCAAGGCGACCCGTGGCGCCGCCACGTCCGCGGTCGGGACCAATGGTTGCGCCTGCACGCGCGGCGCATGCACCACCAGGGTGCCGGCGACGATGTCGCCGAGGCGCCGCCCCCAGGGATCGGCCAGGCTGCTCACCAGGCCGCAGGCATAGCCGAACGGCAGCATGTCCACGGTGCGCATCAGGTTGCGCACGCAGGCGGCGAGCCAGCCCACCGGCGCGCCGTCGCTCGAGACCACGCGCAGGTCGAGCACGCGCTTGCCCGGCGTCTGTCCGTTGAACAGGCCCTCGCACACGATCGGGTAGGCCCAGAACACCAGGAACAGCATCACCAAGTACAGCCCCATGCCGCCCTCGCCCAGCGCCCCGAAGATCGCGGAGCACACCGACAGCAGGGCCAGCCGGATCGCGAGGTCGATCGCCCAGGCCAGCGCGCGCGGCACCGGGCCGGCGGCCGGCAGGCGCAGGGCCACGCCCTCCGGCGTGTGGACCTCGCGGACGGTGTCGAGCATCAGGCGTCGACGACGATGGTGTCCGCGAACAAATCGTGCAGGCAGCGCTTCTCTTCGCCGAAGATGAACAGCGGATCGGCCAGCGCGAACAGCGCGCCGAGCAGCGGGATGTTGCCGATGACGCCGGGCACGAAATAGCGCAGCCAGAAGATCCGGCCGAGGCCGGCGCGGCTGCCGTCCTTGCGCACGATGCGGATGCCCATCAGCTTCTTGCCGAAGGTCTGGCCGTGCCGGTGCAGCATCACCAGCTGGTAGATGGCGAACGCCACCATCGAAATGCCCGCCGCCGCGAGCACCGCCATGGCCAATGGCGACATCGCCCCGTTGCCGCCGCTGCCGATCGCCGGCACCAGGATCGCCGCGGCGATCGCGATCGCCATGATCGGCACCGCATCCAGCAACACCGCGGCCAGTCGCGCCCCGCGCGAGGCCTTGGCCATGGCATCGCTGCCGGCGACGTCCTGCACCCGCGCCGCCGGCGCGGCATACGGATTGGCCGGCGCGTGCGCATCGGCCGTGTTGTACGGATCCATCCGGTGACCTCGTATCCTTTCCCCGCCCGCGACTTTACCGATCGGGATCGCCGGGGGGAACGGCAAGATTGCCGCAGGCGCGCAGGTACTCGTCCTTCAGCCGCACGTAGTGGCCCGCGCTGTAGTACAGCGCCTCGATCTCCGCGTCGGACAGCAGCCTGGCCTTCTTCGCCGGATTGCCCAGCCACAGCTCGCCCTCGCCGACCACCTTGCCCGGCGGCACCAGCGCGCCGGCCCCGACGAAGCCGTGCTTCCGCACCACCGCGCCATCCAGCACGATCGCGCCCATCCCGATGAGCACCGCGTCCTCGATCGTGCAGGCGTGGATGATCGCCTTGTGGCCGATGGTCACGTCGTTGCCGATGCGGGTGGCGAAGCCGCCCAGTTTCGCGTGCGGGCCGTCGTGGCTGACATGGATGACGCTGCCGTCCTGCAGGTTGGTGCGATCGCCGACGCGGATGAAGTTGACGTCGCCGCGGACCACGGTGAACGGCCAGACGGACACGTCGTCGCCGAGCACCACGTCGCCGATGACGCTGGCCGCCGGATCGACGTAGGTGCGCGCGCCAAGGGTGGGCAAGCGGTCGCGGAAGGGGCGCAGAACGGACGATTTGGTCTCCATGCGCGCATTCTAGAGCCAGCCTGCAGCGACCCGGGTCTACACTCCGGCCATGAACGCGACCGCCGACGCCATGCCCCTCCAGACCACCGCCCACCAGGGCCAGGACGCCACCGCGGTCGCCGCGCTGGCGCCCACCCTGCAAGGCCTGCGCACCGCCTGGCAGGCGCGCAAGCCCGACCACGCGCAACGCCGGCGCGACCTGCAGCGGCTGCGCGACGCCCTCAAGCGACGCCTCGACGAGATGGCCGATGCGATCGCCGCCGACTTCGGGCATCGCTCGAAGGACGAAAGCCGGATCGCCGACGGCATGACCGTGCTCAACGACATCGACCACCTGCTGCGCCACCTGCGCGGGTGGATGAAGCCGCGCCGGGTCGGCGTGGGCTGGCGCTTCCTGCCGGCGCGCGCGCAGGTGCGGCCATCGCCGTTGGGCGTGGTCGGGGTGATCGCGCCGTGGAACTACCCGGTCAACCTGGCGCTGATCCCGCTGGCCACCGCGATCGCCGCCGGCAACCACGTCTACCTGAAGCCGTCGGAACACACGCCGCGCACCAGCGAATTCCTGCGCTCGCTGCTGGCCGAGGTGTTCCCGGCCGAGCGGGTGGCGGTGGCGCTCGGCGGCGCCGAGGTCGGTGCCGCGTTCGCCGCGCTGCCGTTCGACCACCTGGTGTTCACCGGCTCCACCGCGGTCGGGCGCAAGGTGATGGCGGCGGCCGCGCCGAACCTGACCCCGCTCACCCTGGAACTCGGGGGCAAGTCGCCGGCGATCGTCGCCGACGACTATCCGGTCGCCAAGGCCGCCGCGCGGATCGCGACCGGCAAGTGGTTCAACGGCGGCCAGACCTGCATCGCGCCGGACTACGTGCTGGTGCCCGCCGGCCAGCGCGATGCCTTCGTCAACGCCCTGCGCGCGGAAGTGCAGGCGCGCTACGGCGCCGACCTGTCGAACCTGTCCGACTACACCCGCGTGGTCAACGCCGGCCAGTACGCCCGCCTGCAGGGCTACCTCGACGATGCCGCCGCGCGCGGCATCGAAACGCTCACGCTGGCCGGGCGCGCCGATCCCGCGTCGCGGGTACTACCGCCGACCGTGTTGCTGGAGCCGGGCGACGACGCGACGGTGATGCAGGAGGAGATCTTCGGGCCACTGCTCCCGGTGAAGTCGTACCGCACGCTCGACGAGGCCATCGCCTACGTCAACGCGCACGACCGGCCGCTGGCGCTGTATCCCTTCAGCCACGACCGCGCCACGGTGGAACGGATCCTGGCGCGCACGCTGGCCGGTGGGGTCTCGGTCAACGACACCCTGTTCCACTTCGCGGTCGGCAACCTGCCGTTCGGCGGCGTCGGCCCCAGCGGGATGGGCGCCTACCATGCACGCGCAGGCTTCGATGCGATGAGCAAGCAGTTGCCAGTGTTCTGGCAGGCGCGCATGACCGGCGGCGACCTGCTGAAGCCGCCGTATGCGAAGGCGAAGTGGTTGCTCGACCTGATCATCCGCTGAGCGCCGGCGCGTGGCATCGACTAGGATGCCGCGCATGAAGATCGCCAGCTGGAACGTCAATTCGTTGAACGTGCGCCTGCCGCAGCTGCAGCAGTGGCTGCAGGACTTCGCGCCCGACGTGGTCGGCCTGCAGGAGACCAAGCTGGAGGACCACCGCTTCCCCGACGGCGCGCTCGCCGAGCTCGGCTACCGCAGCGTGTTCCACGGGCAGAAGACCTACAACGGGGTGGCGCTGCTGGCGCGCGGCCGCAGCCTCGACGAGGTGCAGGTCGCCATCCCCGGCTTCGACGACGCGCAGGCGCGGGCGATCGCGGCGACCGTGGACGGCGTGCGCATCGTCAACCTCTACGTGGTCAACGGGCAGGACCTCGGCACCGACAAGTACGCCTACAAGCTGCGCTGGCTGGACGCCGTGCACGACTGGATCGCGGGGGAACTGCAGCGCCATCCGCGGCTGGTGGTGCTGGGCGACTTCAACATCGCGCCCGACGACCGCGACGTCCACGATCCGGCGGTGTGGAACGACGGCCACATCCTGACTTCGGCCGCGGAACGCGCCGCGCTGCAGAAGTTGCTGGCGCTCGGGCTGCACGACGGTTTCCGCCTGCACCACGACGACGCCGGCGTGTTCAGCTGGTGGGATTACCGACAGGCGGCGTTCCGCCGCAACCTCGGCCTGCGCATCGATCTCACCCTGGTGTCGGATGCGTTGCGCGGAACCACAGAGGACGCCGGCATCGACCGCACGCCGCGCACCTGGGACCGCGCCAGCGACCACGCGCCGGCCTGGGTCGCGCTGCGGTGATCGCGCAAACGAAACGGGCCCGGCATTGCCGGGCCCGTTCGCGACATCCGTGTCGAACCGCGCTTCAGCGCACGCGGCCGCGACGGAACAGGTTGACGATGGCGAGCAGCACGATCGCGCCGATCAGGGCGGTGATCAGGTAACCCAGGGTGCCGCCGAAGTTGAGGCCGACCATCGGCAGCAGGAAGCCGCCCAGGAAGCCGCCGATGATGCCGACGATGACGTTGAGGATGATGCCCTGCTGGCCATCGGTGCGCATGACCATGCTCGCGAGCCAGCCGGCGATGCCGCCGACGATCAGCATGATGAGGAAATTCATGGGTGTGCCTCCTGGTGTGGTGTGGGACGGGTGGTTTGGCGCCCGCGTCGATGGCCTCGATGCCTGCGCCGCCGTGGGGTAGGCGCAGTGTCTGAACCCTTGCGTGACGGGGATGTCTTCACAACGCCGGCTTGCGGGCGGCGTTCAGCCATGTTCACCTGAGGTGACGATGGAGCCCGTCGCCCCCGACGCCGACCTGCGGCTGCACTGGATGCCGCGTCCGCCCGATGCGCTCGCCAGCGCGCGCGACTGGTTGCGCGAGATCGCCGGCGGCGACGCGGCGCGTGCGCTGCAGCGCGACGCGCGCGGTCGCCCGCGCCTGCCGCCGGGGCACGGCGACATCGGCTGGTCGCACAGCGGCGATGCGCTGTTGCTGGCGTGGGTGCCGACCGGCGTGGTCGGCGTCGACATCGAACCGCGTGCGCGCCGGGTGCCGGCGCAGCGGATCGCGCGACGCTATTTCGCCGACGACGAAGTCGCGGCCCTCGCCGCGCTGGCGGACGTCGCGCGCGACGACGCCTTCCTGCGCCTGTGGTGCGCGAAGGAAGCGGTGCTCAAGGCGCATGGGCACGGATTGTCGTTCGGGCTGCACCGGCTGGCCTTCGATGCGACGGCCACCACGCCCCGCCTGCTGCGTTGCGATCCCGCGCTCGGGGCCGCGTCCGACTGGCGCCTGCATGCCCGCGATGGCGACGGGCATGTCGCCGTGGTGGCGCGCCACGACGGCATACTGCCCGCATGAGCACCGACATCGACACGCTGCGCCCGGAACTGGCCGCCGGGCTGGAGGCGCTGGGCCTGCCCGCCGCGCTGGCCACGCCGCTGCTGGCCTATCTCGCGCTGCTGGCACGCTGGAACGCCACCTACAACCTGACCGCGATCCGCGACCCGCGCGACATGGTCGCCAAGCACCTGCTGGATTCGCTGGCGATGCAGCCGTTCGTGCGCGACTTGCGGACGCTGGCCGACCTCGGCACCGGCCCCGGCCTGCCCGGCATCCCGCTGGCCATCGCCACCCCGGGGCTGCAGGTCACCCTGGTCGAGAGCAACGGCAAGAAGGCGCGCTTCCTGCGCGAAGCCGCGCGCCAGCTGGGGCTGGGCAACGTGCAGGTGGCCGAATCGCGGATCGAGGCGTTCCGCCCGGGCACGCACTTCGACGCCATCACCGCGCGCGCGCTGGCCACGCTGCCACTGATCCTCGAGCTCGGCGGCCACCTGCCCGGCCCGGGGGGACGCCTGCTGGCGATGAAGGGCGTGGTCCCCGACGAGGAGATCGCGACCCTGCCCGCCGGCTGGCGACTGGCCGCGGTGCACCCGTTGCGGGTGCCGGGGCTGGACGCGGAGCGCCACCTGGTCGAAGTCGCCCGCGACCGGCCTGAGGCATAATCGACGGCCCGGCGCGCGTCGCGACCGGTCCTCCGCGAGGGAATCACGCCGCATGGCCCGCATCATCGCCATCGCCAACCAGAAGGGCGGGGTCGGCAAGACCACGACCGCGGTCAACCTGGCCGCCGCGCTGGCGCGCACGCCCAAGCGCGTGCTGCTGGTCGACCTGGACCCGCAGGGCAACGCGACCATGGGCAGCGGCATCGACAAGCGCGAGCTGGAGGCGTCGATCACCGACGTCCTGCTCGGCGAGGCCGCCACCGGCGAGGCGATCGCGCGTTGCGAGGACGGCTACGACCTCCTGCCCGGCAACATCGACCTGACCGCCGCGGAGATCCGCCTGATGGACGCGGCCGGCCGCGAGGGCAAGCTCAAGCAGGCGCTGGACGGCGTGCGCGGCGACTACGACTTCGTGATCGTCGACTGCCCGCCGTCGCTGTCGCTGCTGACCCTCAACGCGCTGAACGCGGCGGACTCGGTACTGGTGCCGATGCAGTGCGAGTACTACGCGCTGGAAGGCCTGAGCGCCCTGCTCGACACCATCGAGGCGCTGAAGGGCCGGCTCAACCCGCACCTGCAGATCGAAGGCGTGCTGCGCACCATGTTCGACGTGCGCAACAACCTCGCCAACGCGGTGTCCGCCGAACTCACCAACCACTTCGGCGAGCTGGTGTTCCGCACCATCATCCCGCGCAACGTGCGCCTGGCCGAGGCGCCCAGCCACGGCCAGAGCATCATCGGCTACGACCGCGCCAGCCGCGGCGGCGTGGCCTACCTCGGGCTGGCCGGCGAAGTCCTGCGCCGCCAGCGCGAGCGCGACCAGCAGCAAGCGAAGGAGAAGGCGGCATGACGGCCGGCACCCCCGCGTCGAAGGGCGCGGCGAAGAAGCGCGGCCTGGGCCGTGGACTCGAGGCCCTGCTCGGGCCCAAGGCCGCCGCCGAGGCGCCGGCGCTGCAGCAGGCGATGCCCGGCGACCAGTTGCGCACCCTGCCGGTCGACGCGATGGTCCCCGGCAAGTTCCAGCCGCGGCGCACGATGGACGACGCCAAGCTGGAGGAACTGGCCGCGTCGATCCGCGCGCAGGGCGTGATCCAGCCGATCGTGGTGCGCGAGCATGTCGGCGCCGACGGCAAGGGCGGCCGCACCTACGAGATCATCGCCGGCGAACGCCGCTGGCGCGCATCGCAGCGCGCCGGCCTGGCCGAAGTACCGGTGGTGGTGCGGGTGGTCGACGACCGCACCGTGGTGGCGATGGCGCTGATCGAGAACATCCAGCGCGAGGACCTCAACCCGCTGGAGGAAGCGCAGGCCCTGCAGCGCCTGATCGACGAATTCGACCTGACCCATGCCGCCGCCGCCGAGGCGGTGGGGCGCTCGCGCGCCGCGGTGTCCAACCTGCTGCGCCTGCTGGAGTTGCCGGCCGAGATCCGCGCGCTGGTGCAGGCCGGCGCGCTGGAGATGGGGCATGCGCGCGCGCTGCTGCCGCTGGCCGTGCCGATGGCGATCTCGCTGGCCCGGCAGGCCGCCGAGGAAGGCTGGTCGGTGCGCCAGGTCGAGCATCGCGTGCAGCAACTGGCGTCCGGCAAGCTGCCCGCGGAACCGCGCAAGCCCGCCGCCAAGGCGCCGCCCCGGCAGGCCGACATCGCCGCGCTGGAGCGCGAGCTCAGCGAGACCCTGGGCAGCCGCGTGGACGTGGTCCAGGGCCGCGGCAAGAAGGGCAAGCTGGTGATCCACTACGCCGATTTCGACGTCCTCGACGGCGTGCTGGAACGCCTGCGCAACAGGTAGCCATGCGCCCGGACCGGCCCAGGCGTCGGTCCCGGCAGGTTCCGGAATTTCGGGAGACCCGATGAGCGACACGCCGCAACTCTCGGTCGTGGTGCCGGTGCACAACGAGGAAGACAACGTCGCGCCGCTGGTTGGCGAGATCGTCGCCGCGCTGCGCGGGCACGTCGACTTCGAGATCGTCTACGTCGACGACACCTCGAAGGACGCCACGCTGCAACGCCTGCGCGAGCTGCAGGCGACGGTGCCGGAACTGCGGGTGATCCGCCACCTCGGCAACGCCGGCCAGAGCACCGCCGTGCGCAACGGGGTGAAAGCCGCGCGCGCGCCGTGGATCGCCACCCTCGACGGCGACGGCCAGAACGACCCCGCCGACATTCCCAAGCTGCTCGCGCAGCGCGGCGCCGCGACCGCGGACACCAAGTTGTTCGCCGGCTGGCGGGTCAACCGCCAGGACAGCGGCAGCAAGCGCTGGGCCAGCAAGTTCGCCAACGGCATCCGCTCGCGGATGCTGCGCGACGCCACCCCGGACACCGGCTGCGGGATCAAGCTGTTCGAGCGCGCGGCCTTCCTCGACCTGCCCTACTTCGACCACATGCACCGCTACCTGCCGGCGCTGATGCAGCGCGCGGGCTGGCAGACGGTGAGCGTGCCGGTCAACCACCGCCACCGCACCGCGGGCGTGTCCAAGTACAACAACCTCGGCCGCGCGATCGTCGGCATCAAGGACCTGTTCGGCGTGTCCTGGCTGATCCAGCGCAGCCGGCGCACCGCGGTCGAGGAAGTGCCGGCCATGGACGACGCACGGTGATCGCCGCCGCGCCGGATGTCATGAACACCGCCATTCCGTGGCTGGAATGGACCGGCATCCACATGAGCCCGTGGAAGCTGATCGGCCTGGTCGGCGCGCTGATGTTCGGCGGCCGCTGGCTGGTCCAGTTCATCGCGAGCAAGCGCCACGGCAAGCCGGTGATCCCGCGGCTGTTCTGGTACATGAGCATCCTCGGCAGCCTGATGACGCTGGCCTACTTCATTTTCGGCAAGAACGACGCGGTGGGGATCCTGCAGAACCTGTTCCCCAGCTTCACCGCCTGCTACAGCCTCTACCTCGACATCCGCCACCGCGGCTGGCACCGCGACCGCAACAGCCATTGAGGCCTCGGGCCCGGTGCTACGATCCGGCCTCCCCGCCGCCGGATGCCGCCCCGTGAGATCGTTCGTGCTCGCCTGCTGCCTGCTCTTGCCGCTCGCGTCGCATGCCGCGCAGGTGCCTGCCGGGAGCGTCGAGGACAAGGCCTTCGAAACCCTCTACAAGGCCGAATGGGCGTGGCGCATGCAGCAGGCGCCGAGTTGGGACGAGGACAGCGACAACAGCGCGCGTCCGCCCGCCAGCACGCTGGCCGACGTCGGCCCCGAGGCGCAGGCGCGGCGCCTGGCCTACCTCGACGGCGTGCTGAAGCAACTCGACGGCATCGACGCGTCGAAACTGTCGCCGAAGGAACAGGTGAACTACGCGGTGTACCGCCCGCAGATCGCGCACATGGCCGCGGAACTGCGCTTCCGCGACTACGAGATGCCGTTCAACGCGGACAGCTCGTTCTGGTCCGACCTCGGCTTCATGGCCCGGGCCACGCCGCGCGATGCCGCCGGCTACCGCGCCTACGCAGCGCGCCTGCGCGACGTGCCACGGTACTTCGACCAGCAGATGGCCAACATGCGCGCGGGCCTGGCGCGCGGGTTCTCGGTGCCGCGCGCGGTGCTGGACGGACGCGACGGGTCGATCGCGATGATCGCCGAACTGAAGGACATCGATTCCTCCAACTTCTTCGATCCGTACCGCAAGATGCCGCAGACGATTCCCGCCGCCGAACAGGACGCGCTGCGCGCCGAGGGCCGTGCCGCGATCCGCGATGCGGTGGTGCCGGCCTACGCACGGCTGCTGGCGTTCTTCCGCAGCGAGTACCTGCCGAAGGCGCGCCCCACGCTGGCCGCCGAGGCGATGCCGGACGGCCAGGCCTGGTACCGCGAGCAAGTCCGCAAGTACACGACCCTGGACCTCTCGCCCGACGAGATCCACGCGATCGGCCTGCGCGAAGTCGCGGCGATCCGCGCGGAGATGGACGCGATCATCCGGCAGGTCGGCTTCCAGGGCAGCTTCGCCGAGTTCATCGCCTTCCTGCGCACCGATCCGCGGTTCTACGCGAAGACCCCGCAGGAACTGCTGGACCGCGCCGCGTGGATCTCCAAGCGGGTGGACGGCGAGATCGGCAAGCTGATCGGCACCCTGCCGCGCGGGCGCTTCACCATCGTGCCGGTGCCGCCGGACATCGCGCCGTTCTGGACCGCCGGCCGCGGTGGCGCCGACACCTACTGGCTCAACACCTACGACCTGCCCAGCCGGCCGCTGTACAACCTGCCCGCGCTGACCCTGCACGAATCCGCGCCCGGGCATGCCTTGCAGGGCTCGCTGGTGCGCGAGCAGGGCGAGGTGCCCGACTTCCGCAAGGATTATATCAGCGCCTACGGCGAAGGCTGGGGCCTGTATTCCGAATGGCTGGGCAAGGAAATGGGCATCTACGAAACCCCGTACGAGGATTTCGGGCGCCTGACCTACGCGATGTGGCGCGCCTGCCGGCTGGTGATCGACACCGGCGTGCACCACAAGGGCTGGACCCGCGACCGCGCGCTGGCCTACCTGCGCGACAACACCGCGTTGTCCGAGCACGAGGTCACCACCGAGGTCGACCGCTACATCAGCTGGCCGGGCCAGGCGCTGAGCTACAAGCTGGGCGAACTCACGATCATGCGCCTGCGCGGCGAGGCCGAGGCCGCGCTGGGCCCCAAGTTCGACGTCCGCGCCTTCCACGACGCGGTGCTGGCGCAAGGCTCGCTGCCGCTGCCGGTGCTGGAATCGCAGATCCGGGCGTATATCGCCGAGGCGAAGGCGGGCAAGGGCCCCTGATTCCCGCTGCCCTTGGCACTTCGCTGGCCTGCCAGGCGACATGGAGCATTGCCTGCCGGCCAGCGACCGACCCCCAAGTACTTGCCTGCAAAGGGTTTTGTCCGCATAATGCGCGGCTCGCTGCGTCCGGCACCGCCTCATGGCTGGTTCCGGGCGGTCCCGGAACACGACTCCGGCCCGCCGTTGGCAGCGCGATGTCCCTCCCGTTTCGTGTGTCGCCACCCCTTCGGGGATGCGACGGGGCCGCCGTCTCCCGGGCTACGGGCGACAACCAAACACCATCGAGGTGCACAGTGTCCAAAGTCTGCCAAGTCACCGGCAAGCGCACGACGACCGGCAACAACGTCTCGCATTCCAACCGCAAGACCCGTCGTCGCTTCCAGCCCAACCTCCACGAGCGCCGCTTCTGGGTCGCTTCCGAAAACCGCTGGGTCAAGCTCCGCGTGTCCGCCGCGGCCCTGCGCACCATCGACAAGAACGGCATCGACGCCGTCCTGGCCGACCTGCGCAAGCAGGGCGAGAAGGTCTAAGGAGATCACACCATGGCAAGCAAGCGCGACAAGATCCGTCTGATCTCCACGGCCGGCACCGGTCACTTCTACACCACCGACAAGAACAAGAAGAACACGCCGAACAAGATGGAGGTCAGCAAGTACGACCCCGTCGTGCGCAAGCATGTTCCGTACAAGGAAGGCAAGATCAAGTAAGCCTTCCGTCTCGTCGGATGCACGAAGAGGCCCGCCGCAAAGCGGGCTTTTTTGTTGCGCGGCTCGCACGCGCGTCCCGCGCGTGGTGGAATCGGCGCATGGACTTCCTGCTGCATCCGGCGACCTGGCTGCTGGCCCTGGACTGGGGCATCCGCATCGTGGCGCTCGCCTGGATCCCGGTGCGCAGCGCGCCCGCCGCGGCGCGCAGCTGGTTGCTGCTGGTGGGCTTCCTGCCGCTGCTCGGCCTGCCGCTGTACCTCGCCTTCGGCCACCCGTGGCTGTCGCGGGAGCGCCGCGAACGCCAGGCCAACGCCTCGCGGGTGATCGCCGAACGCCAGCAACCGCTCGCGCGGCTGCGCTGGACGCCGCACGACGACAGCATCGCCGACGACATCGCGCGCCTGTGCGAACGCACCGGCGACTTCATGCCGATGGGCGGCAACGCGATCGCGCTGGAGGACGACTACGCGGCCTCGCTGCAGGCGCTGCTGGCCGACATCGCGGCGGCGCGCTTCGAGGTGCACCTGCTGTACTACCTGATGTTCGACGACGCGGTCGGCGACGCGGTGGCGGACGCGCTGGCCGAGGCCGCGCGGCGCGGCGTGCATTGCCGCCTGCTGCTGGACGACGTCGGCGCCAAGCGCGGCTTGCGCGCCTATGCCCCGCGCCTGCGCGCGGCGGGGGTGGACGTGCGGGCGATGCTCGCCGGCGGGCTGGCCTGGCGCCGCAGCGCGCGCATGGACCTGCGCAACCACCGCAAGCTGGCGGTGATCGACCGCCGCATCGGCCACACCGGTTCGCAGAACCTGGCGGCGCCCGGCTTCGTCCCCGGCTTCCCGAACCGCGAGGTGGTGGCGCGCGTGCAGGGCCCGGTGGTGGCGCAGCTCGGCGCGATCTTCGCCAGCGACTGGTACATCGAGACCGGCGAGGTGCTCGCGGTGCCCGAGCAACCGCCCGACGCCGCCGGCACCAGCCCGGCGCAACTGCTGCCGAGCGGCCCCGCCTACCCGTTCGCCAATGCCCGCAACGCGGTGGTCGCGCTGGCCCAGCGCGCGCGCCGCCGGCTGGTGGTGGCCACGCCCTACTTCGTGCCCGACGACGCCACCCTCGACGCGCTGGAGATCGCCGCGCTGTCCGGGATCGAGGTGCAGCTGATCCTCTCGCGCAGCAACAACCAGCGCCTGACCCGATGGGCGCAGGATTCCTACCTCGACGCGCTACTCGAGGCGGGGGTCAAGGTCGCCCTGCATCGCCCGCGCTTCCTGCACGCCAAGCACCTGAGCGTGGACGACGAGATCGCGCTGGTGGGCTCGATCAACCTCGACATCCGCTCGTTCGCGCTGAACGCCGAACTGGGCCTGCTCTGCTACGACCCGGCGGTGGTCGCGCAACTGCGGCGGATCGAGGCGCACTGCCTCGCCGATGCCGAGCACCTCGATGCCGCCGCCTGGCGCCAACGCCCGCACTGGCGGCGCAGCGTGTCGGGGATCGCCCGGCTCGCCGATTCGTTCCTGTAGCGCGATGCCGCGCTATTGCGTTGCAGCGCGACCGCGCGCCTGCCATGCACCACACTCGCCCGCGGAATTGCGACGGGGAACGCGCGGACGATGATGGCGGGCTGGCTCCTGATGCTGGTGGCGCTGGCCTACCTGGGCCTGCTGTTCACCGTGGCCTGGCTGGGCGAGCGCCACCCGGGCTTCGGCCAAGGCCCGCGCTGGCGCCCCGCGGTGTACGCGCTGGCGCTGGCGGTGTACTGCTCGTCGTGGACGTTCTACGGCGCGGTCGGCACCGCGGCGCGAACCGGCCTGGGCTTCCTGCCGATCTACCTCGGGCCGATCCTGCTGCTGCTGTTCGGCTGGCGGATCCTCGAGCGGCTGGTGCTGGCGGCCGGCCGCCACCGCATCGTGTCGATCGCCGACTTCCTGTCCTCGCGCTACGGCCGCGCGCGCGGGCTGGCGGCGATGGTCGCGGTGCTGGCGACGATCGCCGCGATCCCCTACTTCGCGTTGCAGTTCAAGGCGGTGGGCATGAGCGTGGGCGTGCTCAGCGGCCAGCCGGTCGCCGCCGACTGGTATGCGGACCCCGCCCTGTACGTGGCGCTGATGCTGGCGGTGTTCGCGATCCTGTTCGGCACCCGCCGGATCGACGCCACCGAGCACCATCGCGGCATGGTGCTGGCGATCGCGCTGGAATCGCTGGTCAAGCTGGTCGCCTTCGTCGCGATCGGCCTGCTCGCGCTGGCGCATCTACCAGGCAGCGGCGGCATCGCCAACCGCATCGCCGCCAGCGCGGACGCCTTCGCCACCTCGCAGCTGCCGGCGGGCTTCCTCGCCCAGACCCTGATCGCCTTCACCGCCATCGTCTGCCTGCCGCGCCAGTTCCACGTGGCGGTGGTCGAGTGCCAGGACCCGGCCGACCTGCAACCGGCGCGCTGGCTGTTCGCCGGCTACCTCGCCCTGATCTGCGCGCTGGTGCTGCCGATCGCGCTGGCCGGGCAGGCGATGCCGGGGGCCGCGGGCCTGTCGCCCGACAGCTTCGTGCTGGCCCTGCCGCTGGCCCACGACCAGCCATGGCTGGCGCTGGTCGCCTACATCGGCGGGTTGTCGGCGGCGACCGGCATGGTGATCGTCGCCAGCGTGGCGCTGTCGACCATGGTCAGCAACGACCTGGTGATGCCGCTGCTGCTGCGCAACGGCTTGCTGCAGCAGGAAGTGGCGATCGAGCGGCGGGTGCTGCTGGTGCGGCGCATCGCGATCCTGGTGCTGGCGCTGGTCGCGTTCGCCTACCACCGCCGCGCGCTGGACCAGGCCCTGCTGGCGCAACACGGCCTGCTCGCGTTCGCGGCGGTCGCGCAGTTCGCGCCGGCCCTGTTCGGTGGCCTGTACTGGCGCGGCGCCAGCCGGCGCGGCGCGTATGCCGGATTGCTCACCGGGGCGATCCTGTGGGCTTGGTGCCTGCTGCTGCCGGCGCTGCTGCGCGGCGATCCCGCCCATGCCGGCTGGTTGCAGGCCGGTCCGCTGGGGCTAGCCTGGCTGCGCCCCGAATCGCTGTTCGGGCTGTCCGGCTGGGATCCGTTGACCCACGGCGTGTTCTGGTCGCTGCTGGGCAACGTCGCCGCCTTCGTGTTCATGTCGGTGCGGCACCGGCCGCTGCTCGAGGACCAGTTGGCCGCCGCCGACTACCTCGATCCCTACGTGCACCGCCCGGTCACCGCGCCGGGCATGCTGGTCGGCAAGGTCCGCAGCAGCGAACTGCTGACCCTGGCCGAACGCATCCTCGGCGAGCAGCACGCGCGCCGCGCCTTCCAGGACCATGCCGCCGCCCAGCAGCGGCCATGGGACCCGGCCCAGCCGGCCGACCGCGCGCTGGTGCAGTTCACCGAGCGCCTGCTGGCCTCCGCGCTGGGTGCCGCCTCAGCGCGCACGACGCTCACATCGGTGCTGCGCGGCTCGGGCATGGAGCTGGCCGAAGTGGTCAGCCTGCTCGACGAGACCAGCCATGCGCTGCGTTACAACCGCGAGGTGCTCACCACCACGCTGGAGAACATCGCCCAGGGCGTGAGCGTGGTCGATGCCGAGATGCGCCTGGTCGCGTGGAACGGGCGGTACCAGCACCTGTTCGATTACCCCGACGGCATGCTCTACGTCGGCCGCCCGGTCGCAGACCTGATGCGCTGGAACGCCCAGCGCGGCGAGATGGGGCCGGGCGACGTCGAGGCGCACATCGCGCGCCGGCTGGAGCACCTGCGCGCCGGCACGCCGCATGTCTTCGAGCGCGTACGCGCGAACGGCCAGGTGATCGAGATGCTCGGGCGCGCGTTGCCGGGCGGCGGTTACGTCACCAGCTACAGCGACATCACCGACTACAAGCGCGTCGAACGCGAACTCCGCGAGGTCAACGAGACGCTGGAGCAGCGGGTGGAACTGCGGACCCGCGAGGCCGAGGCCGCGCAGCAATCCAAGACCCGCTTCCTCGCCGCGATCAGTCACGACGTGTTGCAGCCGCTGCACGCCGCGCGCCTGTTCGCCTCGGCCCTGCGCGAGAGCGGCGATGCCGGCGAGCAGGCGCACCTGGCGGCGCGCATGGATGCCTCGCTGCGCGCAGCCGAGGACCTCCTCGACGGACTGCTGGACGTCTCGCGCCTCGACGCCGGCGTGCTGCAACCGCAATGGTCCGACTTCGACGCGGTGGACCTGCTGCGCGAGCTGCATGCGCAGTACGCGCCGACCGCCGCGCAGCGCGGATTGTCGTTGCGGGTGCATGCGCCGGAGGGATTGCCCGTCCGCAGCGATCGCCGCCTGCTGCGCCGTGCGCTGCAGAACTTCCTGGGCAACGCGATGCGCTACACCCACGACGGCGGCGTATTGCTGGCCGCGCGCCGCCGCGGCGACCAGGTCCTGCTGCAGGTGTGGGACACCGGGCCGGGCATCCCCGCCGCGCACCTCGAGCAGATCTTCGAGGAGTTCCGCCGCTACGACCAACCCGGCGAGCGCGGCCAACGCGGCCTCGGCCTCGGCCTGTCGATCTGCCAGCGCATCTCCAGCGTGCTCGACCATCCGCTGGACGTGCGCTCCACGGTCGGCCGCGGCAGCGTGTTCTCGATCCGGGTCGGTCGCGCGGCGCGCGCCCTGCCGCTGCCGCCCGCGCGGCCCCGGATCGGTGCGACCGACGCCTCGCTGGCCGGCCTGCGCCTGCTGTGCGTGGACAACGACCCCGAGATCCTGGCCGGCATGCAGGCCCTGCTCGGCCGCTGGCAGGTCGACGGGCATTGCGCGACCACCGTCGACGGCGCGCTGGCCCTGGCCGGCACCGCGCCCGAGGTCTTGCTGGTCGACTACCACCTGCACGACCGGCTGGATGGCCTGGACACGCTGGATGCCTTGCGCGCCGCCTGTGGCCCCATCCCCGGCGCCCTGCTCACCGCCGACGGGAGCGACGCGCTCAAGCGCGCCGCGGCCTCGCGCGGCTACCTGTTGCTCACCAAGCCGATCCGGCCGGCCTCGCTGCGGGCGTTCCTGGCGTCGGTGCGCGCGGGCAGCGCGACCGGCTGAGCCTCAGTCCGCCTCATCGACCTCCGGCGGCACCACCGCGTCCGGCTCCACCGCCAGCTTGCCCGCCAGCAGGATCGCCTGGGTGCGGTTGGTCGCGCCGAGCTTGCGCAGGATCGCGCTCATGTGCGCCTTGATGGTCGCCTCGGAGACACCGAGCTCGTAGCCGATCTGCTTGTTCAACAGGCCGGCGCCGAGCATCTGCAGGACGCGGAACTGCTGCGGCGTCAGTTCGCGCACCCGCGCGGCGATGGCGCGTTCCTCGTCGGCGATCGGCGCGGCATCGAGCGCCGCCTCGGGCGCCCAGCGCTCGCCATCCAGCACCTGCCGGAGCGCGCCCGCCAGCGTCGCGGCGTCGGACGACTTCGGGATGAAGCCCATCGCGCCATGGTCCAGCGCGCGCCGCACCACCGCGGGTTCCTCGCGCGCCGAGACCATCACCACCGGGAGTTGCGGATGCATGGCGCGCAGGTGCACCAGCGCCGAGAAGCCCTGCGCACCCGGCATGTTCAAGTCCAGCAGCAGCAGGTCGGCATCGGGGTGCGCATCCACCATGGCGTAGAGCCCGGCCGCATCCTCGGCCTCGTGGATCGCGGCATCGGGCAGCAGCCGCGACGCCACCCCGCGCAGGGCCTCGCGGAACAGCGGGTGGTCGTCGGCGATCAGCAGCTGGGGCATGCGGCGCTCAGGTCATGCGGCGGTTTCTGACCAGCGATTCCACCACGGACGGGTCGGCGAGGGTACTGGTGTCGCCCAGTTGCTCCGGCGCGTCCTCGGCGATCTTGCGCAGGATGCGGCGCATGATCTTGCCGCTGCGGGTCTTGGGCAGGCCCGGCGCCCATTGCAGGTGGTCGATGCTGGCGATCGGCCCGATCTCCTTGCGCACGGTGGCGTTGAGGTCCTTAGCCAGCGCGTCGCTCGGCTCCTGGTCCTGCTTGAGGGTCACGTAGGCGTAGATGCCCTGGCCCTTGATGTCGTGCGGGAAACCGACCACCGCGGCCTCCGCGACCGCGGGATGCGAGACCAGCGCGCTCTCCAGCTCCGCGGTGCCGATCCGGTGGCCGGACACGTTGATCACGTCGTCGACGCGGCCGGTGATCCAGTAATAGCCGTCGGCATCGCGCCGGCAGCCGTCGCTGGTGAAGTACATGCCCGGGTAGGCCTTGAAGTAGGTCTCGATGAAGCGCTGGTGGTCGCCGTAGACCGTGCGCATCTGCCCGGGCCAGGAATCCAGCAGGACCAGGTTGCCCGAGGTCTCGCCTTCCAGGATGTTGCCCTGCGCATCCACCAGCGCGGGCTGCACGCCGGGCAGCGGCAGCGTGGCCGACCCCGGCTTGAGGTCGGTGGCGCCCGGCAGCGGCGAGATCAGGATGCCGCCGGTCTCGGTCTGCCACCAGGTGTCGACGATCGGGCATTGCTCCTCGCCCACCACGTCGTGGTACCAGCGCCAGGCCTCGGGGTTGATCGGCTCGCCCACGCTGCCCAAGAGGCGTAGCGACTTGCGCGAGGTGCGCTTCACCGCATGGTCGCCCTCGCGCATCAGCGCGCGGATCGCGGTCGGCGCGGTGTAGAAGATGGTGACCTGGTGCTTGTCCACCACTTCCCAGAAGCGCGAGGCGTTCGGCCAGCTCGGCACGCCCTCGAACATCAGCGTGGTGGCGCGGTTGGCCAGCGGCCCGTACACGATGTAACTGTGGCCGGTGATCCAGCCCACGTCCGCGGTGCACCAGTAGATGTCGTCGGGCTTGAGGTCGAACACGATCTCGTGGGTGTAGCTGGCCCACACCAGGTAGCCGCCGGTGGTGTGCAGCACGCCCTTGGGCTTGCCGGTGCTGCCGGACGTGTAGAGGATGAACAGCGGGTCCTCCGCGTTCATGCGCTCGGGCTCGCAGGTGTCGGGCTGGCCGTCGACCACCGCGTCGAACCAGCGGTCGCGCGGCATCTGCATGTCCACCGCGCCGCCGGTATGGCGCACCACCAGCACGGTCTCGACGCTGTTGGTGCCCGGCATCTTCAGCGCCGCGTCCACGTTCGCCTTCAGCGGCACCGCGCGGCCGCCGCGGCGGCCTTCGTCGGCGGTGATCACCAGCTTGCTGCCGCAGTCCTGCACGCGGTCGGCGATCGACTGCGGCGCGAACCCGCCGAACACCACCGAATGCACCGCGCCGATGCGCGCGCAGGCGAGCATCGCCACCGCCGCGTCGGGGATCATCGGCAGGTAGATGGTGACGCGGTCGCCCTTGGCCACGCCGAGGTTGCGCAGCGCGTTCGCCAGCTTGCACACCCGCGCATGCAGCTCGCGGTAGGTGATCTTCTCGGCCGGCGTGGCCGGGTCGTCGGGCTCGAACACGATGGCGACGCGGTCGCCGTGCGCGTCGAGGTGGCGGTCCAGGCAGCTGACGCTGGCGTTGAGCTCGCCGTCGTCGTACCAGCGGATGCGGAAGTCGGCTTCGTGGAAGCTGACGTCCTTGATGCGGGTCGGCGCCCGCATCCAGTCGATGCGCTCGGCGATGCGGCCCCAGAACGCCTCCGGCGCCTCCACCGAGGCCTGGTACTCGCGCACGTAGTCGCGGTGGCGCAGGTTCGCGTGCGCGGCGAACGCGGCGGGGACGTGGTAGCGGTCTCTGGCTTCGGTCATGGCATGCCTCCGAGGACGACGTTGGGGCCAGTGTGCCGCATGCCCGCGCGGCCGGCGTTAGACCTTGGTCGCAAGCGGGCGCGACTTCGACCAAAGGCGAATCGACGCCTCCCGGCACCCCGGCGCAAGGTCGCCCGGCACGGCATCCGGCCGCGCAGCCCTTGGGAGGGGGAACCATGCAGACACAGACGACCCTGGGTCGACGCCGCCCGCTGGCCACCGCGCTGTTGTGCGCGTTGCTGCTGCCGGGCACCGCGCTGGCGGAGACCAAGAAGGAACAGGAACTCGAGGCGCGCATCGCCCAGCTCGAGGCGCAGGTGCAGGCCTTGCTGTCGGCGCAGCAACAGCAGCAGGCGACGCTGGCGCAGACGCAGACCCAGCTGGACCAGGTGAAGGTGGCGCAGGCCGCGCCCGACGACGGCAAGCCGAAGATCCAGTCCTCGCCGATCCTGGTCGCGGGCAACCCGGGCGGCCGCTTCAGCTTCGGCGGCTTCGTCAAGCTCGACGCGATGCTCACCGACACCAACGCCGGCGAGATCGCCGACGGCTCGGCCGGGCGCATGTTCTACCTGCCCAGCGCGATCCCGGTCGGCGGCGTGGACGAGGCGCATGCCGACATCGACACGCATGCGATGTTCTCGCGCTTCTGGTTCGCCTCCGACGGCGAGGTGCAGGGCCACAAGACCCGCGCCTACCTGGAGTTCGACCTGTTCGGCGGCGGCATGAGCAACCTGGGCAACCAGGCCTCGACCAACACCCACGGCGTGACCCTGCGCCAGGCCTACGTGACCTGGGACAAGTGGCTGGCCGGCCAGACCTGGTCGAACTTCCAGGACGTCGCGGCGCTGCCGGACGCGGTCGACTTCGTCGGCCCGACCGAAGGCACCACCTTCGTGCGCCAGGCCCAGGTGCGCTACACCAGCGGCCCGTTCTCGGTCGCGCTGGAGAATCCGCAGACCCTGGTCAACGGCTACCGCTCGACCACCCGCACGATCAGCGACGACGGCAGCCTGCCCGACCTCACCGCGCGCTGGACCACGAAGGGCGACTGGGGCCACGTCAGCGTCGCCGGCATCGCCCGCCAGTTGCGCCACGACACCGCGACCACCAGCGCCAGCGACACCGGCTACGGCGTGAGCGTGTCCGGCAAGTACAACCTCGGCAAGTCGGACGACGTCCGCTACATGCTGACCGCGGGCCGCGGCATCGGCCGCTACGTCGCCTTCGGCCTCGGCGCGGACGGCGTGCTCGACGCCACCGGCGGCGAACTAGACGGGATCGGCGTGCTCGCCGGCTTCGTGTCCTGGCGCCACGTGTTCAACCCGAAGCTGCGCGGCAACCTGATGTTCTCGCGCGCGCAGCTCGACAACGACACCGACTGGACCGGCTTCGGGGTGACCGAATCGGCGCAGTCCGTGCATGCCAACCTGATCTACAGCCCGTTCCCGAAACTGGACATCGGCGCCGAGCTGATCTGGGGCAACCGAGAGGTGGAAAGCGGCGCCGATGGCGACCTGCGCCGCCTGCACACCACCGTCAAGTACAGCTTCTGAGGAGCACGCCATGTCCACCATCACCGCCAGCTCGCCACCCGCGGGCGCGCTCACCCAGGGCCACAAGAAGGTCATCTTCGCGTCCAGCCTCGGGACCGTCTTCGAGTGGTACGACTTCTACCTGTACGGCTCGCTCGCCGCGATCATCGCCAAGCAGTTCTTCAGCGGCCTGAACGAGACCAGCGCCTTCATCTTCGCCCTGCTCGCGTTCGCCGCCGGTTTCGCGGTGCGCCCGTTCGGCGCGATCGTGTTCGGCCGCCTCGGCGACATCGTCGGCCGCAAGTACACGTTCCTCGTCACCATCGTGATCATGGGCCTGTCGACCTTCCTGGTCGGCGTGCTGCCCAGCTACGCGTCGATCGGCTTCGCCGCGCCGGCGATCCTGATCATGTTGCGCCTGCTGCAGGGCCTCGCGCTCGGCGGCGAGTACGGTGGCGCCGCCACCTACGTGGCGGAGCATGCGCCGAACGGCAAGCGCGGCCTGTACACCAGCTTCATCCAGACCACCGCGACCATCGGCCTGTTCCTGTCGCTGCTGGTCATCCTCGGCGTGCGCACCTACCTGGGCACCGAGGCGTTCGAGGCCTGGGGCTGGCGCATCCCGTTCCTGCTGTCGATCGTGCTGCTGGGCGTGTCGGTGTGGATCCGCATGCAGCTGCACGAGTCGCCGCTGTTCCAGCAGATGAAGGCCGAGGGCAAGACCTCCAAGGCGCCGATCACCGAGAGCTTCTTCTCCAAGAACGGCAAGATCGTGCTGCTGGCGCTGCTGGGCGCGACCGCGGGCCAGGCGGTGGTCTGGTACACCGGCCAGTTCTACGCGATGTTCTTCCTCAGCCAGTCGCTCAAGGTGGACGCCACCACGACCTGGCTGATGATCGCCACCGCGCTGGCGCTGGGTACCCCGTTCTTCATCTTCTTCGGCTGGCTGTCGGACCGCATCGGCCGCAAATGGATCATCATGGTCGGCTGCCTGGTCGCCGCCCTGACCTACATGCCGCTGTTCAAGGCGCTGACCCACTACGCCAACCCGGCGGTCGAGGAAGCCCGCAGCAGCGCACCGGCGGTGGTCCACGCCGATCCCGCGACCTGCAGCTTCCAGTTCGATCCGGTCGGCAAGAAGAAGTTCACCAACTCCTGCGACATCGCCACCGCGGCACTGGCCAAGGCCGGCATCCCGTACACCATCGAACCGGTCGCGGCCGGCACCGTGGCCAAGGTCAGCGTGGGCGGCACCGACGTCGCCAGCTACGAGGGCGCGGGCCTGGCCGGCGACGATGCCAAGGCCGCGGGGGAGGCGTTCGGCAAGGAGCTGAAGGCGGCGTTGACCTCGGCGGGCTATCCGGAGAAGGCGGACCCGGCGCGCATCAACAAGCCGATGGTGGTGGCGATCCTGACCCTGCTGGTGATCTACGTGACCATGGTCTACGGCCCGATCGCGGCGTGGCTGGTCGAGCTGTTCCCGACCCGCATCCGCTACACCTCGATGTCGCTTCCGTACCACATCGGCAACGGCTGGTTCGGCGGCTTCCTGCCGACCATCGCCTTCGCCCTGGTCGCGGCCACCGGCAACATCTACTACGGCCTGTGGTACCCGATCGTGATCGCGCTGATGACCTTCGTGATCGGCGCGCTGTTCCTGCGCGAGACCAAGGACGTCGACATCACCCAGTGACACCCCGCCCCCACGGGACCTTGCGGGCGCCGGCATGCCGGCGCCCGTTTTCGTTCCGGCGGCCCTGACTTCGGGCACTTGCACGCCGGCGCCGGCGCGGCAGGATGGCCGCTCGCCCCAACGAGCCCGCCCGCATGACCGCTTCCCCGCTCCGCCGCGCCCCGCTGGCGCTGGCCCTGTTCTGCGCCGTGTCCACCCTGCTCGCCGGCTGCGCGCCGGACGCCGCCCCGCCTGCCGCGCAGGCGACCGCCGAGGCACCCAAGGCCGCGACCTCCGGCATCGACCTCGCCGGCATCGACAAGGCGGTCAAGCCCGGCGACGACTTCGACGAATACGCGAACGGCGCCTGGAAGCGGGCCACCGAGATCCCGGCCGACCGCGCCAGCCTGAGCACCGGCTTCTACGTCTTCGAGAAGGCGGAGAAGCGCCTGTCCGACCTGGTGCAGGGGCTGGAGAAGGCCAATCCGGAGGCCGGCACGAACGAACGCAAGATCGCCGACTTCTACGCGGCCTACATGGACGAGGCCGGCATCGAGGCGCGCGGCATCGCCCCGCTGCAACCGAAGCTGGACGCGGTGAACGCGATCAGCGACGGCGCCAGCCTGTCCCGCTACCTCGGCGCCGGCATGCGTGCAGACACCGACCCGCTCAACGCCACCAACTTCTACACCGAGAACCTGTTCGGCCTGTTCGTCGCGCAGGGCCTGGAGGATCCGTCGAAGAACGTCGGCTACCTGATGCAGGGCGGCCTGGGCATGCCGGACCGCGAGTACTACCTCGCCGGCGACAAGGACATGGCGGCGAATCGCGCGGCCTACCAGGCCTACATCGCCGACATCCTCAAACTGGCCGGCGACGCGGATGCGGAGAAGAAGGCGAAGACGATCTTCGACCTCGAGATGAAGATCGCCAAGGCGCACGCCAACGTGGTCGACAGCCAGGACATCCACAAGGCCAACAACCCGTGGGCGGTCGCCGACTACGCGAAGAATGCGCCGGGCATCGACTGGACGGCGTTCTTCGACGCCGCGAAGTTGAACGGCCAGCAGACCCTGTTCGCCTGGCAGCCGGATGCGATCAGGAAGCTGTCCGCGCTGGTCGCCAGCGAGCCGCTGCAGGCGTGGAAGGACTACCTGCGCTTCCACGCGATCAACCACAGCGCCGGCCTGCTGCCCAAGGCCTATGCCGACCTCAGCTTCGCCTTCTACGGCACCCAGCTGAACGGCACCGGCAAGCAGCGCGACCGCTGGAAGCGTGCGCTCGGTGCGACCGATGGCGCGCTCGGCGACGCCATTGGCCAGCTGTACGTGAAGCAGTACTTCCCGGCTTCGTCCAAGGCCAAGGTCGAGGACATGGTGAAGAACATCCTCGCCACCTTCCGCGACGGCGTGGACAAGCTCGAATGGATGACGCCGGAGACGAAGAAGACCGCGAAGGCAAAGGCCGAGACCATGCTGATCGGCGTCGGCTATCCGGATTCGTGGCGCGATTATTCCTCGCTCGAGGTGAAGCGCGACGATCCGCTCGGCAATGCATTGCGCGCCGAGGAGGCCGAGTATCGCCACCAGACCGGCAAGCTGGGCAAGGCGCCGGACAAGAAGGAATGGTGGATGACGCCGCAGACAGTGAATGCGGTGCAGCTGCCGCTGCAGAACGCCATGAACTTCCCGGCCGCGATCCTGGAGGCGCCGTTCTTCGACCCGGCCGCGGACGATGCCGCCAACTACGGGTCGATCGGCGCGGTGATCGGCCACGAGGTCAGCCATGGCTTCGACAACCTCGGCTCCGAGTTCGACGCCGAAGGCCGCCTGCGCAACTGGTGGACGCCCGAGGATGCCGCGCACTTCAAGGCCGCGACCGACAAGCTGGTGGCGCAGTACGACGCCTACGAGGCGCTGCCGGGCCTGCACCTCAGCGGCAAGCAGACCCTGGGCGAGAACATCGCCGACGTCGCCGGCCTGCAGGCCGCGTACACCGCGTACCACAAGTCGCTCGGTGGCAAGGAAGCGCCGGTGATCGACGGCATGACCGGCGATGAGCGTTTCTTCCTCGCCTTCGCGCAGGCGTGGCGCGCCAAGCAGCGCGATGCCGCGCTGCGCGCGCAGGTGGTCGGCGACGGCCATGCCCCGGCCCGCTGGCGCGCACTCACCGTCCGCAACATCGACGCCTGGTACAGCACCTTCAAGGTCGCCGAAGGCGAGACGCTCTACCTGAAGCCTGGGGACCGCGTGCGGATCTGGTGATCGTTCTCGATGCGTGCTTGCTGGAAACGCCGGCCCCTGGCCGGCGTTTCCGCGATCAGCCGGCGACCGTCGCGCGCAGGTCTTCGCGGGCCGGCGCGCGTGCACCGCCCGCGACCCAGCGGTTCCAGTGGAACAGCACCAGGCCCAGGCCGCGATGCGCTTCGTCGGCGCTGCGGGTCACCGGCAGGTTGGCTTCCCAGCCGGTGTTGGCCAGCGCCTGCAACAGCGTGTCCGGCGCCTGGCAGAACGCCATGTGCCAACCATCGAACTGGCGCTCGGCGATCGGCGCGCTGGAGAGTTCCTCCAGCTGCTGGTGGATCGCCGAGGCGCGGATGCGTTCGTACACGCGGCGCACGCCGGCCTCGGGGCCTTCGAAGTACTGGATGAAGACGCCGTTGTCGTAGCACAGCACGCCGCTCACGCCCGCGCCCTGGTTGAACCCCTGCGCGTCCTGCAGCAGGGCGTCGAGTTCCGACGGCGACAGCGGGCGCGCGGCCACGCTGGCGTACGAGATAGCCCACAGCTGATCCATGCCTGCTCCCGGGATGCGCTAGCGCGGTGGTGCCGCGAGTTCGCGCGCGTCCAGCACGTTATCCCGATTCGCATCCTGCCGCCTGAACCGTTCAGCCAGCCGTTCACGATGCGCGGCGCGGGTCAGCATGGTGCCGCGTCCGCCCGGTTGCTCGGACGGCGACAGCACGCCGTCGTGGTCGCGGTCCATCGCATCGAAGGCATAGCTCAGCCAGTCCTGGTATTCGACCAGCGACACCTTGCCGTCGCGGTCGACGTCCATCTTCGTCAGGTAGTCGCCGGGCCGTGCCAATTGGGCCTGCGCGGCGAAGGCGCAGGCCATGGCCAGCCACGGCACCAGCGCGCGCACCTCAGGCCGGGATCAGCGCATAGCCGCGCAGGCGTGCGGCGTAATCCTGCAGCGCGCGCACGCCGCTGGCCTCCGCCTGGGCGCACCACGCCTGCAGGCGGTGCAGGCGCTCGGCGGCATCGTGGCTGCGGTGCTCCAGCACCTCGGCGAGGCGTGCGCGATGCTCGATCAAGGCCTGGATGCGCGGGCGCGAGGCGACCCATGCGCGCAACTGTTCGCGGCCTTCCGGCGAAAGCCAGCGCCCATCATCGGCCAGCGCCTTGCGCAACTTGCGCGGAAGCAGCGCGCGCAGTTTCGCGCCGGCCGCCGCGGCTTCCTCGCGCAACGCGGGCTTCAGCACGTTGCGCTGGTAATCGGTCATCGCCTGGAAGCGATGCGCCACCAGCGCCTTCAAGGTGTCCGCATCCGGCATCGGGATGTTCGGGCGCACGTCCAGGCTGGGCGCGACGCGCAGCACCTTGGCCAGGCGCACCTTTTCGAGCAGGCGGATCGCCGCCCAGCCGATGTCGAACTCCCATTTGCGCAGGGCGAACTTGGCCGAGGACGGGAATGCGTGGTGGTTGTTGTGCAGCTCCTCGCCGCCGATCCACACCGCCCACGGCACCAGGTTGGTGGCGGTGTCGGTGGTCTCGAAGTTGCGGTAGCCCCACCAATGGCCGAGGCCGTTGATCACGCCCGCGGCCCAGAACGGGATCCATGCCATCTGGATCGCCCAGATCGCCACGCCCGCCGCGCCGAACAGCACGAAGTCCACCAGCAGCATCAGCACCGGGCCGAGCGTGGCGTACGGGGTGTACAGCCGGCGCTCGATCGCGTCCTCGGGGCAGCCCTTGCCGTACTGCTCGATGCTGGCGCGGTCGCGACGCGCCTCGCGGTACATGTCGCCGCCGCGCCACAGCACGTTGCCGATGCCCTTGTGCATCGGGCTGTGCGGATCGTCCGGGGTCTCGCACTTGGCGTGGTGCTTGCGATGGATCGCCGCCCACTCGCGGGTGATCATCGAGGTGGTCAGCCAGCTCCAGAAGCGGAACGCGTGCGCGAGCGCGGGATGGAAGTCCACGCCCCGGTGCGCCTGGCTGCGGTGCAGGTAGAGGGTGACGGTGAAGATGGTCAGCTGGGTGACGACCAGCAGGTACAGGGCGAGCTGCCAGAGCTTGGCCTGGAGCAGGCCGCCGGCGAGGAACTCGAGGAACGAAGCGGGCATCGCGATGGGGTCTCATGGGCGCGGGGGAGCGCCCGGCCATGATGCCACGACGGCCCGGGCCGCTTGGGCTTGCGCGTGGATCGGCGGCATCATGGCAGCATGCCCGAACTGCCCGAAGTCGAGACCGCCCGCCGCGGGCTGCTGCCGCATGTCGCCGGCCGCCGGGTCGGGCACGTGCGCCTGCGCCGCCCCGACCTGCGCTGGCCGATCCCGCGCGAGGTCGAGGACCTGCTGCCGGGCCAGCGGATCGAGGCGATCCGCCGGCGCGCCAAGTACCTGCTGCTGGACACCGCCGCCGGCAGCGCGCTGCTCCACCTCGGCATGTCCGGCAGCCTGCGGGTGTTGCCGGAGGACACCGCCGTGCGCGCGCACGACCATGCCGACATCGGCCTGGAGGGCCTCGACGGCGCCCCGGATCGCGTGCTGCGCTTCAACGACCCGCGCCGCTTCGGCTGCCTGCTGTGGCAGGCGCCCGGCGAGGTCCATCCGCTGCTGGCGGGCCTCGGCCCCGAGCCCTTGTCCGACGACTTCGATGGCGACTACCTGTTCTCCCGCAGCCGTGGCCGCGCCGCGCCGGTGAAGACCTTCCTGATGGACCAGGCGGTGGTGGTCGGGGTGGGCAACATCTATGCCGCGGAAGCGCTGTTCATGGCCGGGATCTCCCCGCTGCGCCCGGCCGGCAAGGTCTCCCGCGCGCGCTACGTCGCGCTTGCCGAGGCGGTGAAGGCGATCCTGGCCCATGCGATCGCGCGCGGCGGCACCACCCTGCGCGACTTCCTCAGCCCGGACGGGGCGCCCGGCTACTTCGAGCAGGAACTGCTGGCCTACGGGCGCGGCGGCGCGCCCTGCCCGCGGTGCGGGCGACCGATGCGGCAGGCACTGGTGGGCCAGCGCGCCAGCGTCTGGTGCGGCCACTGCCAGCGTTGACCGGGTTTCACGCGGGCCGGCGCCAGCGGCTATAGTGCGGCGTCCCCCGACACGCCCCGCACGATGACCGATTCCGGCGAGATCACCGTCTTGCTCGATGCCGCCCACGGCGGCGATCGCGGCGCCATGGACCGCGTGCTGGCCACGCTGTACCAGGAACTGCATTCGATGGCCCGGCGCCAGCTCGCCGGCCAGCATGGCCACACCCTGGATGCGACCGCACTGGTCCACGAGGCCTACCTCAAGCTGATCGGCCGCGGCACCGGCGCCGCGCAATTCGACGACCGCGCGCACTTCTTCGCCTACGCCGCCTCGGCGATGCGCAGCGTGGTCGTCGACTACGCCCGCCAGCGCCTGGCGCAGAAGCGCGGCGGCGACCTGCATCGCGTCACCGACCTGCCGGAGGACATCGAGGGCGGGCTGCGCCTGGACGAGGACATGCTGGGACTGGACACCGCGCTGAACCGGCTGGCCTCGGTCGACGAGCGCCTCGCGCAGGTGGTGGAGATGCGCTATTTCGCGGGCCTGTCGGAATTGGAGATCGCCGCCCTGCTGAAGCGATCGGAGCGCAGCGTGCGCCGCGACTGGCAGAAGGCACGGATGTTCCTGCTCGCGTCGCTGCAGGAGTCGCCTGCCGCCTGACCGAAGGTCGGGCGACCGGTGGGCCGCGATGGACATCGAGCGCTGGCAACGGCTGTCGCCCCTGCTCGACGCCCTGCTCGAGTTGCCGCCCGGGCAACGCGAGGAACACCTGGCCGCGCTGCACCGCGAAGACCCGGACCTCGCCGCCGAACTGGGCCGCCTGCTGGCGCTGGAAGCCGACGATGCAGGCTTCCTGGCCGAGCCGGTGGTCGCCCTTCCCGCGGGCGCACGCCCGGGCGCGCGCATCGGCGCCTACCGCCTCGACCGGCTGCTCGGCGAGGGCGGGATGGGCCAGGTCTGGCTGGCGTTGCGCGCGGACGGGCTGTACGACCGCAAGGTCGCGCTGAAGCTGCTGCGCCCCGGCCTGGCGGATCCGCGGCTGCGCCAACGCTTCGTGCGCGAGCGCGAGATCCTCGCGCGCTTCGCGCATCCGTTCATCGCCCGCCTGCTGGATGCCGGCTTCGATGCGGACGGCCAGCCCTACCTCGCCCTCGAGTACGTCGATGGCGAGCCGATCACCGACTACTGCCGAAGCCGGCAGCTCGACATCGCCGCGCGGCTCGACCTGTTCCGCCAGGTCTGCGAAGCGGTCAGCCACGCGCATGCGAACCTCATCGTCCATCGCGACCTGAAGCCGTCGAACATCCTGGTCACCCCGGCGGGCCACGTCCGCCTGCTCGACTTCGGCATCGCCAAGCTGCTGGATGCCGAACCGCTCCCGGCGGAACAGACGCGGACGGGCGTGCGCACCTTCACCCTGCACTACGCGGCACCCGAACAGATCCGCGGCGAACCGGTCACCACCATGACCGACGTGTATTCGCTCGGCGTGGTGCTGTACGAACTGCTGACGGGCTGCAAGCCCTACCGGCTGAAGCGCCAGACCGACGCCGAATGGGAGGAAGCGATCCTCGCCGGCGAACCGCTGCGGCCATCGCAGGCGGCAGGGCGCGCGGATCCGCTCGATACCCGCCCGTATCCGCCCGCCAGGCTTGCGCGCGAACTCACCGGCGACCTCGACAACATCGCGCTGAAGGCCCTGGCCAAGCGACCGGAGCGGCGCTACGGCTCGGTCGAGGCGCTGGCGCACGACCTGCTCTGCTACCTGCGCGGACGGCCGGTGGCCGCGCGCGGGGAGAGCATGCGCTACCGCGTGCGCAAGTACCTGCAACGGCACCGCTGGGCGATCGCCGCCACCAGCCTGGTGCTGGCGGTGCTGCTCACCGCGCTTGGGGTGGTGGGCTGGCAGTCGCGCCAGGCGATGCGCGAGGCGGGGCGCGCCCAGGCGATGCAGAGCTTCATCGCCGGCCTGTTCGAAAGCGCGGGCGCGACCCCGATGGACGCGCCGATCGACTTGCGCAAGCTGCTGGACATGGGCATCGCCCGCGGCGATTCCAGCCTGGCCCGGCAACCGCAGGCGCGCGCGGAACTCTACGGCGTGGTGGCACGCCTGCGCCTGGGCATCGGCGACTACCGTGAAGCGGATGCGCTGCTCGTGCGGCAGGCGGGGATGCTGGCGCAATCGCCCGAGGCGCCCACCAGCCTGCGGCTGGAAGCGGTCACGCTGCGCGGCGCGGCGCGGCGCATGCTCAGCGACGCGCGCGGTTGCCTGGCGCTCATGCAGCCCTTGCGCGCCCTCGCCGACCGCGAGCAGGCGCAACTCCCGGCCCAGGTCGCGGCCTACTACTCGCAACTCGCGCGCTGCCATCGCGACATGGGCGAACGCAACCTCGCCAACCAGCTGTATGCGCGCGCCCTCGAGCTTCGCCGCGAGCACGGCGACGATGCCGGGGTCGCCGAGAGCCTGCTCGACGTCGCCGCGCTGCGCGCGGACGACGGCCGCCCGCAGGAAGCGATCCGGATCCTGCGGGATGCGCTCGCCCAGTTGCGCCGGCAAGTCGGCGAACGCCACCCGCTCGCGATCGACCTCCTGCGCAGCCTGTGCACGCTGGAGCGCAGCAACGATGCCGTGGCCGAAGCCGAACGCGACTGCCGGCAATCCGTCGTGCTGGCCCAGCAACTGCACGGCCGCAGCCATCGCGCGACGATCGACGCGCGCCGCCAGCTGGCCGCGCTGTACGTCGACCTCGGGCGGTTCGGCGAGGCGGAATCGGAATTCCTCGACGCGCACGCATGGATGCGGGTACGCCTCGGCCCGGAACACCCCGACCTGGCGCGCACCTACAACAGCCTGGCGATCGTGGCCTGGGAGCGGGGCGACCTGGCGCGCGCCGAACGCCACCAGCGGCAGGCGGTGCAGATCTGGCGCAAGGGGCACAACCCGGGCCTGCTCGGTTCCGGCCTGTTCAACCTCGCCATGGTCCTGCACGACGCCGGCAAGGACGACGAGGCGCTGGCGGCGGTGCGCGAGTCGGCGACGCTGCGTCGCCAGCGTTTCGGCGCAGCGCACGAACTGGTCGGCGACGCCGACCGCCTGGAAGGCGAGATCCTCGCGGCGCTCCGGCGCGATGCGGAAGCCGCGCGCGCTCTCTCCGAAGCGGTCCGGCTGACCCGGGCAGGGTACGGCGCCGGGCATTCGCATACGCGCCGGGCCGAGGTCTCGCAGGCGCGCTTCCAGGCCTTGCGCGGCGACGACGGCGCGCTGCGGCGCCTCTCGCAACTGGGGGAGTTCGTGGGCACCGACATCGAACAGCGCAAGGCGGCCTGGCTGGCGCGCGCCTATGCGGCCGAAGCCGTTTGCCGCTCGCAACCGGCACAAGCGCGCGCGCAATTGGCCGGCATCCTCGCGCAGATGCAACTGGCCCTGCCGGAAGGCGGCGCGGTCCCGCGCGAGGTGCAGGGCATCCGCAAGGCCTGCCCGGGCGGCATCGCCCGCCGCTGACCCCGGGTCAGAGCGGCAACGGCGACTGCAGCGGCTCGATGCTGCCCTCGCCGCGCATCACTTTCTTGAACTCCTTGCGCGACACCGAGACGTAGCGCTCGTTGCCGCCGATCTCGACCTGCGGGCCGTCCTGCAGCGCGCGCCCGGCCTCGTCCACGCGCACCGTCATGGTCGCCTTGCTGCCGCTGTGGCAGATGGTCTTGATCTCCTGCAGCTCGTCGGCCCAGGCCAGCAGGTACCGGCTGCCCTCGAACAGCTCGCCGCGGAAATCGGTGCGCAGGCCGTAGCAGAGCACCGGGATGCGCAGCGCATCGACCACCTCGCTGAGCTGCCACACCTGGGCCTTGGTCAGGAACTGCGCCTCGTCGACCAGCACGCAGTGCAGGGGGCCGTGCGCCGCGATGTCGGCCGCCACCCGCGCCTGCAGGTCGTCGTCGCGACCGAACGCCAGGCCCTCCGCCTGCAGGCCGATCCGCGACGCCACCGTGCCGCTGCCGGCGCGGAAATCGAGCTTCGGGGTGAGGATGGCCACGCGCATGCCGCGCTCGCGGTAGTTGTACGCGGACTGCAGCAGGGTGGTGGTCTTCCCCGCGTTCATCGCGGAGTAGTAGAAGTAGAGCTTCGCCATGCACGGATTCTAACGGCGCACAAGGCTGGCAGCGGGCGCCGCGCGCTTCGACAATGGCGGCGATGGCACGCGACCCCCTCCATGGCCTGAACCCGCCCCAGCGCGCCGCGGTGCTGCACGTCGACGGCCCGTTGCTGGTGCTGGCCGGCGCCGGCAGCGGCAAGACCCGGGTGATCGTGGAGAAGATCGCGCACCTGATCCATTCGGGCCGCTACCCGGCCAGGCGGATCGCCGCGATCACCTTCACCAACAAGGCCGCGCGCGAGATGCGCGAACGCGTGGCCAAGCGGATCCGCGGCGACGCCGCGCAGGACCTCACCATCTCCACCTTCCACGCGCTCGGCCTGCGCATGCTGCAGGTCGACCACGCCAAGCTGGGCCTGCGGCGCGGGTTTTCGATCTTCGACGCCGACGACGCCGCGGCCCAGCTGAAGGACCTGCTGCCGCCGGGCAGCAAGCCGGATGCGATCGAGGCGGCCAAGCAACTGGTGAGCCGCGCCAAGAACGCCGGGCTGTCGCCGGACCATGCCGCCGAAGCCGCGCGCAGCGGCCGCGAGCGCGAGGCCGCGGCCCTGTACGCGCGCTACCAGCAACGGCTCGCCGCGTTCAACGCGGTCGATTTCGACGACCTGATCCGGCTGCCGGTGCAGTTGCTGGAATCCGATGCCGAGGCGGTGATGGCCTGGCGCGAACGCATCGGCTACCTGCTGGTCGACGAGTCGCAGGACACCAACGACGCCCAGTACCGCCTGCTCAAGGCGCTGGCCGGCGACCAGGGGCACTTCACCTGCGTGGGCGACGACGACCAGAGCATCTATGCCTGGCGCGGCGCCAACCCGGAGAACCTGCTGGAACTCGGGCGCGACTACCCCGCGCTGCAGATCATCAAGCTCGAGCAGAACTACCGCTGCAGCAACCGCGTGCTGCGCGCGGCCAACGCCCTCATCGCGCATAACCCGCACGAGCACCCGAAGACGCTGTGGAGCGACCAGGCCGACGGCGAGCGCATCCGCGTCTGGGAGTGCAAGGACGCCGCGCACGAGGCGGAGAAGGTCGCCGCGGAGATCCAGTTCATCGCGCAGAAGCATGCCGCGCCGTGGAGCGAGTTCTGCATCCTGTTCCGCGGCAACCACCAGAGCCGCGCGCTGGAAAAGGCGTTGCAGCTGCTGCGCATCCCCTACCACCTGAGCGGCGGCACCGCCTTCCTCGACCGCGGCGAGGTCAAGGACGCGCTGGCCTGGCTACGCCTGCTGGCCAATCCCGACGACGACGCCGCCTTCCTGCGCGCGGTGCAGTCGCCCAACCGGGGCGTCGGCGCGACCTCGCTGCAGCGCCTCGGGGAGCTGGCCGCGCAAGGCCACCTGCCGCTGTCGCGGGCGGCGGAATCGCTGGCGATCGGCAAGCAGCTGCCGCCGCGCGCGGCCAATGCCCTGCAGGGTTTTTGCGACATCGTCCGCGGGCTGCGCGCGGACGCGCGCACGCTGCCGCCGGCGGAGCTGGTGCGCAAGCTCAACGAGCGCTCCGGCTTGCTCGCCGCCTTGCGCGCGCTGTGCAAGGACGAGGCGCAGTTCCACGCGCGCCGGCGCAACCTGGACGAACTGGCCGACTGGTTCGACGGTCCGAAGACGTCGGGTCCCGGCGAGCTCGCCGCCGCGCTGGCGCTGCTGTCGCATGCCGACAAGGGCGACGCCGGCAACCAGGTGCGGCTGATGTCGATGCACGCGGCGAAGGGCCTGGAGTTCCGCTTCGTGTTCATCGTCGGCGTCGAGGACGGCAACCTGCCGCATGAGGCCAGCATCGAGGAAGGCCGCATCGACGAGGAACGGCGCCTGCTCTACGTCGGCATCACCCGCGCCAAGGAGCGGCTTTGGCTGTCGCACGCGCGCGAGGCGCAGCGCTGGGGCGACCGCCTGCGGCTCAAGCCCAGCCGCTTCCTCGACGAACTGCCGGCCGACGAGTTGCAGCGCGACGGCGCCGACCCTGTGGCAGATGCCGCGCACAAGGCCGAGCGGCGCAGCGCCGGCATCGCCAACATCCGCGCCCTGCTCGCCGACTGAACGACGCGGCCCGCTACACTGCCGGGCCCGCCCCACGGAGCCCGCCATGCGCCGCCTGCTGCCCTTCGTCCTGGTCGCCCTGCTGGGCGCCTGCGCCGGCCCGATGGTGCGCCCCGGCGGCGCCAGCTCAGAGGTGCGCGACATCCGCGACCTCGCGCTGGTGTCCCCCGCGCTGGCCGAATCCCCGGCGCGCACCCTGCTGGTGCTCGACATCGACGACACCCTGCTCACCTCGGCCGGCTTCTTCGGCAGCGACACCTGGTACGAATGGCAGAAGACCCTGGCCGCGGACGATCCCGGCAAGGTGCCCTGCCTGTTCGACGTGATCGCGCTGAACTACGAGGCCGGCGACCAGGTGCCCACGCAAGCCGATGGCCCGGCCGCGATCAACGCGCTCGGCGTCGACACGCTGATGCTGACCTCGCGCAACCCGCTGTACCGCGGCGGCACCCTGCGCACCCTGCGCGAGGCCGGCTACGCGCTGCCGCGGATGCTGGGCGGGCAGGCCGACGGCAGCGCCTGGGACTGGCGCAAGGCGCCGGATGCCGCGCCGGTGCACGTGGTGTACGACCAGGGCATCTTCATGACCTCGGGGCAGGACAAGGGCCGCGTGCTGCTCGCGCTGCTGCAGCGCCTCGGCCTGCGCTACGAGCGGGTGGTGCTGGTCGACGACGGCCGCAGGAACATCGACAACATGCAGGCGGCGCTGCGCGATGCCGGCATCGCCTACCTCGGCCTGCACTACACCCGCGTCGACAAGACCGTGGATACCGACGAAGCCGCGGCCGGCCGCGCCGGCTGGCAGGCCTGGCGCCAGCTGCTGGCCGGCACCTATCCGCAGCGCTTGCGCGCACTGGAAGCGGGCAAGTGCGCTTACTGACAATAAAATCATATAGTTATCTGATCTTACTTCACCTGTTGCATTAACTTGGCGCTGGCGTTAGCCTGCACTCAGCCGGTTCGCCGGCGCCATGCCACAACTGCTGTCCTCCGGCCTTGGCCGGATTTGAAGGAGGCCACCGGCCTCCTTTTTTCTTGGCCGCGCTTGCGCCGCGGCGCCGGCCGCCCCGACACTCCGGCGATGCCATCCCGGGAATGCCGATGACGCGCTCGCTGCCGCACCGCCTCGCGCTCCTGGCCGGCCTGCTGGGCGCGTTGCTGGCGGGCGGCTGCCAGCGCGACGCCACGCCCTCCTCGGCGATCGCGGTGGCGCCTGCGGCCCGGGTCGCGCCGGCCACACGCCCCATCGATGCCGTCCTGTTATTGCGCGACCGCCTGCTGGCCCGCGACGGCGCCGGCTTCGCCCGCCTCGCGGTGCCGCCCGGACTGCACGCCCGGCTGGCGAGCGGGTGGTCCGCGGGCCGCACGCGCTGGCCGCTGGACGAACTGCCTCTGGACGCGCGTTTGCCGAAGATGCTCGCAGCTTTGCAGCAAAAAGACGCGCAATCGACGCTGATCGCGACCTTCGACCGTCAGTTCAAGGGCGCCGACCGCGACATCGACCAGACCCTCCGCACCTTGGTGGTGTTCGGCGGCGAGTACGTGCAGAAGGCCCCCGACTACACCGCCGCCGAGCGGGAGCACGTGGTGCAGGCGATCGCCGCGGTCGGCGACTGGGCCGTGGCTGCCCCGTTGTCGGATCCGGCGCGCGCGCGCCGCTTCTTCACCGCGCTGGTGGCCGCCGCGCAGCGCAGCGGCATCGACGGCAAGGCCGGCAACGCCGCCTTCGCCAGGCTCGGGATGGACGACAGCCTGCCCCGGCTGTCGCCCTTCCTCGCCACCCTGCTGGCCCAGCTGCGCGACCAGTACGGGCTGGACCTGGACGCCAGCCTGCGCGGACTGGACGTGCGCCTGCTCGAGCAGACCGGCGACAGTGCCCGCCTGCGCCTGCGCTACACCCTGGCCGGGCGGCCGATCGACGCCATCGTGCCGGTGGTCCGGATCGACGGGCACTGGTACCTGGCCGACTTCGTGGGGCGCGCCGAGGCCTCGCTCGGCCCCGGGGCGGACGCCGGCAAGCCCGCTTCGCCATAATGGCGACGATGCCGACCCGTCCCGACTCCCCGCGCCAGCCCAGCCTGTTCGACGCACCCGACGCCGCCGCACCGGTGCCAGGCGCGATCGACCCGGCCGGCGAAGCCCCACCGACGCCACCCGCGCCCGAGGCCGCCGCGCTCCCGTTGCCCGGCTTCCTGGCCGCGCCCGAGCCGCCACCCGCCGATGCCGTGGCTCCCGCCGATGCGGGTGCGCCGGCCGCCAACCCGCCGCGCCCGCGGGCGGCCAAGCCACCGCTGTGGGCCCGCCTGCTGGGCTGGCTGCTCGATCCCTGGCTGAAACTGGAACTGGAGCCCGAGGCGCCGGGCGAATACGACGACGGCCGCCTGGTCTGCTACGTGCTGGAGGACTACGGGCTGTCCAACGCCCTGATCCTCGAACGCGCCTGCCGCGAGGCCGGCCTGCCGCCGCCGCTGCAGCCGATCCCCGGCGACCCGCTGGGACGCAAGCGCGCTTACGTGGCCCTCTCGCGCCGGCACGCCAACGCGCTGCAGGCGCTGGGCCTGGTCCCCGGGCCCGAACACCGCACCCATTCGGGCTCGCTGGCGCGGCTGCTGGAAGCGCACCGCAAGGACCCGGCGCTGGATGTCGCGCTGGTTCCGGTCTCGATCTTCGTCGGTCAGGCGCCGAACCGCAGCAGCGGCTGGTTCAGCGTGCTGTTCTCCGAGAACTGGACGCTGGTCGGCCGCTTCCGCCGGCTGATGGCGATCCTGCTCAACGGCCGCGACACCTTGGTGCAGTTCGCCCCGCCGGTGTCCCTGCGCGAGATCGTCGCCGAGGGTCTGGAGCCGGAACGCACCGTGCGCAAGCTCTCGCGCGTGCTGCGCACCCACTTCCGCCGGGTGCGCGAAGTGGTGGTCGGCCCCGACCTGTCGACCCGGCGCATGCTGGTGGACAAGGTGCTGGCCGCCGATCCGGTGCGCGAGGCGATTGCCGACCAGGCCCGGCGCGACAAGAGCACCCACGACGCCGCTTGGCAGAAGGCGCACGCCTATGCCTACGAGATCGCCGCGGACTATTCGCACCCGGTGGTGCGTTCCGCCAGCTTCCTGCTGAACGGGGTCTGGAACCGGATCTACCGCGGCGTGCTGGTCCACCACCTCGACAAGTTCAAGCAGGCGGCGCCGGGCTACGAGGTGGTTTACGTGCCCAGCCACCGCAGCCACATGGATTACCTGCTGCTGAGCTACCTGCTGTACACCCACGGCATCGTCCCGCCGCACATCTTCGCCGGCATCAACCTGAACCTGCCGGTGGTGGGCACCCTGCTGCGCAAGGGCGGCGCGTTCTTCGCCCGCCGCAGCTTCAAGGGCAACGCGCTGTACTCGGCGGTGTTCCGCGAGTACATGGCGCAACTGGTCGCCGGCGGCTATTCGATCGAATACTTCATCGAGGGCGGGCGTTCGCGCACCGGCCGCCTGCTGCCGCCGAAGGCCGGCTCGCTGGCGATGACGGTGCGCGCCTACCTGCGCCAGCCCAGCCGGCCGGTGCTATTCCAGCCGGTGTACATCGGCTACGAGAAGCTGATGGAAGGCCGCAGCTACCTGGACGAGCTGTCGGGCAAGCCGAAGGAAAAGGAATCGATCTGGCAGCTGCTGCTGGGCATCCCCAAGGTGCTGCGCAGCAACTTCGGCCAGGTGGTGGTGAACTTCGGCGAGCCGATCCGCCTGGACGACGTGCTGCAGGCGCATGCCGGCTGGGACGGCAAGCCCGTGCCCGAAGACGAGAAGCCGGCCTGGCTGTCCGACACCATCGACGAGCTGGCGCAGGCCATCCAGGTCAACGTCAACCGCGCCGCCGACGTCAACCCGATCAACCTGCTGGCGTTGGCGATGCTGTCCACGCCGCGGCATGCGATGGGCGAGGCCGACCTGCTGGCGCAGATCGCGCTGGCGCAGACCCTGCTGGCGGACGTGCCCTACGCCGAGCACGTCACCGTCACCCCGCACACCCCGCAGCAGATCATCGCCCACGGCGAGGAGATCGGGACGCTGTCGCGCACCTCGCATCCGCTCGGCGACGTGCTGTCGGTGGACGGCGAGGCAGCGGTGCTGCTCAGCTATTTCCGCAACAACGTGCTGCACCTGTTCACGGCCTCGGCGTGGATCGCGGTCTGCTTCCTCAACAACCGCCGCATGGGCCGCGCCCAGCTGCAACGCCTGGGGCGCGCGCTCTATCCGTTCCTGCAGGCCGAACTGTTCCTGCCCTGGGACGAGGACGGCTTCGCCGAACGCATCGACCGCACCCTCGAGGTCTTCGTGCGCGAGGGCTTGCTGCAACGGGTCGGCGACGACGACGGCGGCATCTACCAGCGCAATGCCGGGCAGACCGACGAAGTGTTCCGCCTGCGCGCGCACGGGCATGCGTTGCAGCAGGCGTTCGAGCGTTACTACATCGCGATCTCGGTGCTGGTGAAGAACGGCCCCGGCAAGCTCAGCGCCGGCGAACTGGAAAGCCTCTGCCAGTTGGCGGCGCAGCGGCTGGCGCTGCTGTACGCCAACACCGCGCCCGAATTCTTCGACAAGGGCCTGTTCCGCGGCTTCATCCAGAAGCTGCGCGAGCTGAAGCTGGTGTGGGCGGACGGCAACGGCAAGCTGGCCTTCGACGAACGCCTGAACGGCTGGGCCAAGGACGCACGCGTGGTGCTCGGGCGCGAGCTGCGCCACACCATCGAGAAGATCAGCCCGGACAGCACCCGCACCACCGGCGAACATCCCGCGCTGCCGCCCGAGACGCCTGCAACGGCGCCACCCGCACCGGGCGACGACGGCTAGGCGCGCCTGCTAGGCCGGCTCATCCGGGATCAGCGCGTTCTCCAGCCACGCGATCTGGTCCTTGAGCTGCAGCTTGCGCTTCTTCAGGCGCTTGAGCGCCAGCTCGTCCGCCTGGATGTCGGCGGCCAGGCGCTCGATGGCCCCGTCCAGGTCGCGGTGCTCCAGGCGCAGCTCGACCACGCGCCGCGACAGGCGCGCGAGTTCGGCGGGATCGAGCGGATGGCCCATGCGCCGAGCATAGCGCGGCGGCGGGCCGGCCGCGGCGGGTAGAATGCGCGTCCCATGCACGCCCTCGACCTGCCCCTCGCCGAACCCGTGTCCATCGCCCAGCGCCGCAAGCGCGAGGCGGACAAGCTGGCCAAGCGCCTGCGCCATCAGGTGGGCAAGGCGATCGCCGACTTCGGCATGATCGAGGACGGCGACAAGGTCATGGTCTGCCTGTCCGGCGGCAAGGACAGCTACACGATGCTGGACGTGCTGCTGCAGCTGCAGAAGAAGGCGCCGGTGTCGTTCTCGATCACCGCGGTCAACCTGGACCAGAAGCAGCCCGGCTTCCCGGAACACGTGCTGCCGGAGTACCTGAAGTCGATCGGCGTGGATTTCCACATCCTCGAGCAGGACACCTATTCGGTGGTCAGCCGGGTGATCCCGGAAGGCAAGACGATGTGCTCGCTGTGCTCGCGGCTGCGCCGCGGCGCGCTGTACACGTACGCCGAGCAGCACGGCTTCACCAAGATCGCGCTGGGCCACCACCGCGACGACCTGGTCAACACCTTCTTCCTGAACCTGTTCTTCCACGCCAAGCTCAGCGGCATGCCGCCGAAGCTGCTCAGCGACGACGGCAAGCACGTCGTCATCCGCCCGCTGGCCTACGTCCGCGAGGACGACATCGAGGCCTATGCGGAGGCGAAGGGGTTCCCGATCATCCCGTGCAACCTGTGCGGCTCGCAGGAGAACCTGCAGCGGAAGCAGGTCAAGAAGATGCTGGCGCAGTGGGAGAAGGAATCGCCCGGCCGCATCGAGACCATGTCGCGCGCGTTGGGCGACATCCGCCCCTCGCAGTTGAGCGACCCGACGCTGTTCGACTTCCTCGCGCTCGGCAGGCGCGGCGACGGCGCATCGCCCGATGCGCATGCATGGCTCGCAGGGGATGCGACGCCCGCCACCGACACTGACGCATAACCGCTGCCATCCCGGCGGACCCCGGGATCCAGCCCTCTACACGCCACTGCCGCCAACCACTGGATCCCGGTGTTCGCCGGGATGACGACAAGGTAATTTCGATGTTCTTCCGCAACCTGACGCTGTTCCGCTTCCCGACCACGCTCGACCTCGCCGACCTCGAATCGCACCTCGCCGAGTGCGCGCTCAAGCCGGTCGGGCCGCTGGAGCTGTCCAGCCGCGGCTTCGTGCCGCCGATGGGCCAGCATGGCGACGCCCTGAGCCACGCCATCGCCCCGAGCACCTGGATCACCGTCGGCGGCGAGGACAAGCTGCTGCCGGGCGCGGTGGTCAACGACCTGTTGCAGAAGAAGCTGGCGGCGATCGAGGACAAGGAAGGCCGCAAGCCGGGCGGCCGCACCCGCAAGCGGCTGAAGGACGAACTGGTGATGGAGCTGCTGCCGCGTGCCTTCGTGCGCCCGGTGCGCACCGATGCCCTGCTCGACGGCGGGCTCGGGGTGCTCGCCGTCGACACCTCGTCGCGCAAGTCCGCCGAAGCCGTGGTCTCCGAAGTGCGCCGTGCGCTCGGCAGCTTCCCCGCGCTGCCGCTCAATGCCGAAGTCGCGCCGCGCGCGATCCTGACCGGTTGGGTCGCCGGCGATGCGCTGCCGGACGGGCTCTCGCTGGGCGACGAATGCGAGCTGCGCGACCCCGCCGACACCGGCGCGGTGGTGAAGGTGCAGCGCATGGAACTGTCGGGCGAGGAAATCGCCAAGCACCTGGAAGCCGGCAAGCAGGTCACCCGCCTCGCGCTGGTGCTGGACGACCACGTCAGCTTCGTGGTCGGCGAAGACCTGGTGGTGCGCAAGTTCAAGCTGCTCGACGGCGCGGTGGACCAGCTGGAGTCCAGCGACCGCGAGGACGTGGCGGCCGAACTCGATGCGCGCTTCGCGCTGATGGCGGGCGAGTTCAAGCGCCTGTTCGCGGTGCTGGAGCAGGCGTTCAAGCTCAGCAAGGCGGACTGAGCGTTACCGGCCACCTGCCCGGCCGGGCGGGGACATAGAATCCGCGCATGCGTTCGCTGTTCCGCCTGCTCTCGCCCACCCGCATCGCGGCGAAGCCACCTTCGGTGCTGCGCGACAGCGTCAGCTTGGTGCTCGCGGATGGCCGTCGCATCGACGTGCTCCGCGTGCGCGATCCCCGCGCGCGGCGGATCAAGCTCAGCGTGGACGAACGCGGCGCGCGCCTGACCCTGCCCCTGCGCGCCAGCCTCGCCGCCGGCGACCGCTTCCTGCACGCGCACCGCGACTGGCTGGCCCTGCAGCTGGCGGCGCATGCCTGCGAGCCCCGCCACGACCTGGTCCGCGACGCGACCGCCGCCCTGCCCCTGCGCGGCGAGGACGTGCCGGTGCGCTGGGCGGACGCACGCGCCACGCGGGTCGAGGTCGATGCCGGGGGTGGACTGGTGTTCGCCGCCCCCGCCCGTGCCGGCGATGCCGCCCTGCGGCGCGCGCTGCGCGACTTCTACGAGGCACAGGGTCGCGCCGACGTGGGCCGCTGGCTCCCCGGCCATCTCGCCAACCTGCCGCGCAGCCCCCGGCGGATCGTGTTCAAGCGCACCTCGTCGCTCTGGGGTTCGCTGGCGCCGGATGGCACCCTCGCGCTGGATCTTGCGCTGGTGCTGGCGCGACCCTCGGCCTTCGAGTACGTGTTGGTGCACGAGCTTTGCCACCTCCTGCATGCTGACCACTCGCCCCGCTTCTGGGCCGCGGTCGAAGCCCGGTTCCCGGACTGGCGCGAGGAACGGCGGTACTTCCACGCGGAGGGGCGGCGGCTCAAGGGCAGGCTGCGTGCATTGCTGGCCGGCTGACGTGCATGATCGCGTTGTCGACGACATGACCATCAGGGGGATGACTGCATGAAGACCGGTTCCGGCTTTGCACTCGCGCTGGCCGCGCTCGCCTTGGCAACCGGCTGCCAGAAGGCGCAGGAAAAGGCGCAGGAGACCGCCATGGAAGCCGCCATCGAGCAGGCCACGGGCAACAAGGTGGACATCGAGAAGGATGGCAACGCGGTATCGATCAAGACGAACGAAGGCGACATCAAGATCGCGTCCGCCGCCGAAGGCGGGACGGTCGCCCTGCCGGACGGCTTCCCGGGCGACCTCCACCTCCCGGCGCAGCGCAGGATCGAGAGCGCGATGGACATGGCGGGGATGCAGATGGTGAACATGCAGACCGACATGGCGGTCGCGGCGCTGTCGCAGGAGATCGAGCAGGCGATGCAGGCGCGCGGCTGGAAGCGCGAAATGGCGATGCAGGCGGGCGACGGCAGCACCCTGGTCTACAGCAAGGACGCGCGGCAAGCGGTTTACCAGCTCGCCAAGTCCGACGGCGGCGGGACCCAGCTCGCCGTGCGCACCGGCCACGAAGGCGGCTGAGCCGGCCGCCGATCCCACCGCCCCAGGGACGCATCGGGTGCCGCAACGCACGGAGCACCACAACTGGTCCGACTATCGCCGGCGCGCGCGGCTGTTCTGGTGCGCCTTGCTGCTGGGGCCGGTGATCGTCTTGCTTGTCGCCACCGAGTGGCTGCTGGAACGCCACGGCGTGCATGGGCTGGCTTGGCCGTTGGCGGCATGGTCGCTGACGGTGTTGGCCACCGGCTTGCATTGGCAGGCATTCCGTTGCCCGCGCTGCAGCCGCCGCTTCTTTCGCCGGCGGCCGTTGCTGCTCGCATTGCGGGCTTCGCATTGCCGCCAATGCATGTTGCCGAAGGACTGACGCCGACCGGCGCCCGCGCCTAACCGCCGCGCAGGAAATCCCCGATCGCCGCGGCGACCTCCGCGGGCTGTTGCATGTGCAGGTGGTGGCCGCCCGGCATCACCACGATCTCGCCGGCCGGCAGCAGGCGGGTGCGGCTGCGGCGCAGCCCATCCGGCAGGTACGGCTGTGCGGGGTCGGCGAAGATCGCCCGCACCGGACAGGCGATCCCGGCGACCAGCGCCTCCACCTGCGCCTCGGTCATCCGCACCAGGGTCGGCAGGGTCAGCCGCGGATCGCTGCTCCATGTGTATCCGCCGTCGACCGCGCGCAGGCCGCGTGCCACCAGCAGGCGGACCTCGGCCTCGCCCAGGCCGCTGCCCGGCACCCGACTGGCGAACTGGCGCGCACGCACCGCGCTGTCGACGTCGGGGAACACCCTTAGGCGCTTGTCGCGCAGCGCGCGCTGCGCGGCCAGGGCTTCGCGGAGCCGCGGCACCGTCTGCTCCGGGGGTTCGGCAAGCGTCCCGATCGCCTCGATCGCCAGCAGGCGGGTCACCCGTTCGGGGCAGGCCGCCGCCAGCAGGCTGGCGATCGCCCCGCCCATCGAATGCCCGAGCAGGCCGAACCGGTCCCAGCCCAGCGCATCGGCAACGTCCAGCAGGTTCGCCAGCGCGCCGGCGAACGAGTAGTCCGCGCCGGCTGGCAGGTGCGCGCTGCGGCCATGCCCGGGCATGTCGATCGCCACCAGCTCGATGCCGTCCAGGAACGGCGCCAGCGGCAGGAAACTGGCGGCGTTGTCCAGCCAGCCGTGCAGCGCGAGCACCCTGGGCGCCCCCGGCGTCCCCGCGTGCAGCCCGGCGATGCGGCCCAGCGAGGTGTCGATCGCGAGTTCGCGCATCAGGTCCAGCCCGCGTCCTGCGAGGCCAGGGCGGCGAGCGCATCGGCATGCGTCGGCTCGGCGTTGAGGCAGGGGATGTAGCGCAGGGCCTCGCCACCCGCGCCACGGAAGGCCACCGCGTTCTCGACCGCGATTTCCTCCAGCGTCTCCAGGCAATCCACCGCGAAACCGGGGCAGGCGACGTCGACCCGGCGCACGCCCTCGCGGGCCAGCGCCTCCAGCGTCGGCTGGGTGTAGGGCTCGAGCCAGCGCTCGCGCCCGAAGCGCGACTGGAAGGTCAGCAGCAGATCCTCGCGCGGCACGCCCAGCGCCTGTGCGATCGCCCGCGTGCTGGCTTCGCATTGCGCGGCATACGGATCGCCGCCATCGACCAGGCGCCGCGGGATGCCGTGGAAGGACAGCAGCACGCGTTCGCCGCGGCCCTCGGCGTCCCAGTGCGCGCGGATCGAAGCGGCCACCGCCGCCGCCCAGCCGGCATCCACGTGGTAGTCGCGCAAGACCTCGACCTGCAGGCCGTTCGCCGCGGCGGCCACCGCATCGGCGACGCTGGCGGTGGTGGTGGTCGAGTACTGCGGATACAGGGGCAGCACCCGGATCTTGCGCACGCCCTCGGCGCGTAGGCCGTCGAACACCGCCTGCACCGACGGCTGGCCATAGCGCATCGCGTGCGCCACCCGCCACCCGGGCAGGCGCCGGGCCACTGCATCGGCCAGCGCGGCAGTGTGCACCGCCAGCGGCGAGCCGCCCGGCATCCAGATCTGCGCGTACTTGCGGGCGACCTTGGGGCTGCGCAGCGGCAGGATCACGAAGTGCAGCAGCGGGCACCACAGCCAGCGCGTGAGTTGCACCACCCGGTGGTCGTGCAGGAACTGCGACAGGTAGCGGCGCACCGCGGACGGGGTCGGGGCGGCGGGCGTGCCGAGGTTGACCAGCACCAGGGCGGGTGGGGAGGCGTCTTCGCGCATCGGCATAGGATCGCATGCGTGCCCCGTGCCTCGGCTAATCGACGATTCATCGCGCGGCGGCGACGATGCGGCTTCCCCCTCCGCGAGTGCCGCCCGATGACGACCGCCCCCCGCCGCCTGACCCTGGCCCTGGCCGCATTGCTGGCCGCGCATGGCGCGATCGCCGGCGAACGCGAGGACGTGCGGGCCGGCGATGCCGTGCGCGTGGTCGAGCAGATGCGCGCGATTCCCGAATCGGCGATCCCCGACCGCCTGCTGGACGATGCGCGGGCGATCGTGGTGGTCCCCGACACCATCAAGGCCGGTTTCATGCTCGGCGGCCGCCGCGGGCTGGGACTGATGGCGGTGAAGGCCGCCGACGGCACCTGGTCCAATCCGGTGTTCGTGAAGCTCGCCGGGGCCAGCTTCGGCCTGCAGGCGGGCGTGCAGTCGGCCGACGTGGTGCTGGTGTTCCGCAACGACCGCAGCCTGGAATCGCTGGCCAACGGCAAGATCACCCTCGGCGCGGACGCCGGCATCGCCGCCGGACCGGTCGGGCGCAACGCCGCGGCGGCCACCGACGGCGAGCTGAAGGCGGAGATCTGGTCGTGGTCGCGCGCGCGCGGCCTGTTCGCCGGGATCGCGCTGGACGGGGCGGTGCTGAGCATCGACAACGGCGCCAACCGCAGCGCCTACGGCCGCGACGTGACCCCGCGGATGGTGTTCGAGGGCCGCGCGCCGGCGGCACCGTCGGCCGCGATCACCCGCTTCCGCGATGCCCTGGAGGAAGCCGGGGCCAACACCCGTGCCGAGCGCGCCAAGCCCGCGCCCGCCCCGGCGGCGGATCCGGGCGCCGCGCAGGTGCAGCCGCTGGACACCGGCAATCCCGCGACCACCACCCCGCTGCCCGACGGCCAACGCTGACCGCACGCCTTCCGGCATCGGCGTAGAATCGCCCTCCCCACCTCTACGCAGGGCCCGACCATGGGTAGCTTCAGCATCTGGCACTGGCTGATCGTCCTGGCGATCGTGTTGCTGGTGTTCGGCACCAAGCGCCTGACCTCCGGCGCGCGCGACCTGGGCAAGGCCGTCAACGAGTTCAAGAAGGGCATGACCGGCGACGAGGGCAAGCCCGCCGGCCACCTCGGCAACGACGGCGCCTCGGCCAAGACCGAGCAGCGCGAGCACGACGACGTCGCCCGCTAAGCCACGCGGCGCCACCGATGTTCGATTTCTCCTTCGGCGAGATGCTGGTGGTCGCCGTGGTCGCGCTGGTCGTGCTCGGGCCGGAGCGGCTGCCCAAGGCGGCGCGCTTCGCCGGCCTGTGGGTGCGCAAGGCGCGCGCGCAGTGGTACTCGGTGAAGTCGGAGCTGGAACAGGAACTGGCCAGCGAGGAGCTCAAGCGCAGCCTGCAGGACAGCCGGCGCGCGCTGGACGAGGCCGAAGCCGGATTCCGCGACATCGCCAGCGAGGCCGCGCGTGCCCGCCAGGCTGCCGAAGCCGCGGCGGGGGCCGGTGCCGAGCCGGCGACCGCCGGTCCGTCCGACGACGCGCCAGCGGATGCGGAGGCCCTCGCCTTCGAGGCGACCGCGCCGGCAGGCCCGGCCACCACGCCGCGCGGAGGACAGGATGGCTGACGCCGGCGACGACCTCGAACGCCCGTTGATCGCGCACCTGCTCGAGTTGCGCTCGCGGCTGCTGCGCGGCTTCGTCGGCCTGGTGGTGGTGCTGGTGTGCCTGCTGCCATTCGCCAACAAGCTGTACGCGCTGCTCGCGCAGCCGCTGCTCGACAAGCTGCCCAAGGGCGGCCAGCTGATCGCGACCCAGGTGGCCTCGCCGTTCTTCGCGCCGATGAAGCTGGCCTTCTTCGCCGCGCTGATGCTGTCGATGCCGTGGCTGCTCTACCAGGCCTGGGCCTTCGTCGCCCCCGGGCTGTACCAGCGCGAAAAGAAGCTGGCGCTGCCGCTGCTGGCGTCCGCGTTGTCGCTGTTCTACGCCGGCTGCGCCTTCGCCTTCTTCCTGGTGTTGCCGATGGTGTTCGGCTTCCTCACCAAGGTGACCCCGGCCGGGGTGGCGATGATGACCGACATCGGCGCCTACCTCGATTTCGTGCTGGTCATGTTCCTGGCGTTCGGGCTGGCGTTCGAGCTGCCGGTCGCGCTGGTGATCTTGTCCCTGCTCGGCTGGGTGACCCCGGCCCAGCTGCGCGAGGCGCGCGGCTACGCGGTGGTCGGCATCTTCATCATCGCGGCGATCGTCACCCCGCCCGACGTGGTCAGCCAGCTGATGCTGGCGATCCCGATGGTCCTGCTCTACGAAGCCGGCATCCTGGCCTCGGTGCTGGTCACGCCGCGACGGTCGGCGGATGGCGCGCGCGCCGGCTGAGCCCGTCAACGCGCGGTTCTGGGCACGCTACGCCGCGTGGTCGCTCGACGCGGCCTGCCTGGCGCCGCTGGTGGCCTGGCTGGGGGCCGCGCGCTGGCGCGCCGACTGGGCCGCACTTCTCGAGGCCGGCCGCGCCCTGCAGGCGCAATTGCCGCGGCTGTTCGACCAGCTGCTGGATGCGGGGCTCGCCCCGCCCACCACGCTCGCCGCGCAATGGCTGGCCGACCCGCGCCTGGCCGCAGCGATCCGCGCGCTGGAAGCCGCGGTCGCCAGCCTGCTGCTGGCGCCGGCACTGCTGTACGCCGTGCTGGCCCTGGCCTGGGCGGTCGCCTTCGAGGCCTCGCGCTGGCAGGCCACCCCGGGCAAGCGCCTGCTCGGCCTGCGCGTGGTCGACGCGCAGGGCCGGCGGCTCGGCGTCGGTCGGGCGCTGCTGCGCCACCTGGCTGCCGGTCTGTCCTGGCTGAGCCTCAACCTGGGGCATGCGCTGGCGGCGGTGCCGCCGCATCTGGCCCTGCACGACCGCCTCAGCGGCACCCGCGTGGTGGCGGACGCCGCCCGCCCGCTTCCCGTTTGGGCGAAGGCGTGGCTGGCGCTGCAGGCGCTCGCAGGCATCGTCGCGGCTGGCGCCCTGCTGCGTGCGCTGCAGGCATGGCTGGACGCGGGCCTGCTGCAGGCCCTGGGCGGCGTGTAGGGGTCAGACCTCGATGCCGTGCACGTCGCCAGGCATCGCAGCAGGGCCTTCGCCGAAGGTGTCGCGCCAGGCCAGGTAACCGCCGCCCACCAGCAATACCAGCACGCCGGCGACGAAGCCCAGCCCGGCCATCGCCACCAGCAGGTTGCCGAGCACCGGGTGCACCGCGCCGCCGACCAGCCCCAGCACCAGCGCGACCAGGGCGAACGCCAGCGTCGCCGCGAGCAACGCGCCGATGAACAACACGCCGGCCAGCAGGTTGGCGCCAAGGTTGCGCAGGCCAGCCTGCAGCGTCGCCTTGACCGCCTCGCCGAGGCGCGCACCCGAGAACAGCATCAACGGGATGGCGAACATCACCAGCACGTAGCTGACGTAGTTGAGCAGGAACTGCAGCAGCATCAACAGGCCCGCGTGATCTGGCTGCGGCACCTGCTCCATCTGCCCCTGCATGGCCGACTGCATCGCGGCGGCATAGTTGCGCCAGTAGTCTTCCCCGGCCAGCGCGGCGACCAGCAGGCCACCGACCGCGGTCAACGCCACCTGCACCAGGCCGATGCCCGCAAGCCGCCGGCCCGCCGGCGAGCGCAGCGGCAGGAACACGTCGCGGGCGCGCACCGGTCGCCCGGATTCGGTTTCGCGGATCACGTGCATCAACCCGCCCAGCAGGATGGGGACCAGCACCATCACCACCAGGAACAGCGGGGCGGCGACGATCAATGCATCGCGCAAGTCGGGGCCCTGGCCGGCCGCGGGCGCTGCGCCCTGGCCCACCACCATCGCGCCGACGATCGCGAAGACGAGGGCCACCGCGTACAAGGCCAGCAGGAACAGCAGGGCCGCGCCGAACACCGCGCGCGGGTTGCGCGCCCCGAGGTCGATGGCCTGCCGGAACCATGCCAGTCCCTGGCCGATCGGCAGCTTGCGAATCTCCATGGCATCCCTCGCGTCGAATGCGCTCAGGATACCGGAGCGCGCCCCCCGCGCGCCTGCCGCACGAACCGCCGCAGCACCCCCCGTGCATGCGGCGCGGCGGCCACCTCGCGCGCCATCCGCGCGCTGCAGCGGCCCTCGCGGGCGAGCGCGTCGGCGCGGGCGCGGATGTAGCCACGCATGTGCCCGGTGGCGAATTCCGGATGGAACTGCACGCCCCAGGCGCGCGTGCCCCAGCGATACGCGTGGCAGGCATCGTGCGGGTTGCGGGCGAGCACGGTGGCGCCCGGGGGCAGCCGCAGCACGCTCTGCAGATGGGTGGCCTGCGCCGGGAAACGCGCCGGCAGGCCGGCGAACAAGGGGTCCTCCCGGGCGGCATCGGCCAGTTCGATGCACACCGTGCCCATCTCGCGGCCACGGGGGTTGTCGCCGACCTCGCCGCCCAACGCGTGGGCGATCAGCTGGTGGCCGTAGCAGATGCCGAGCAGCGGCAGGCCGGCGTGCGCGGCTTCGCGCAACCAGCCCGCGCTGCGCTCGCTCCAGTCCAGGCGCTCGGTGACCATCGCCGCCGAACCGGTGACGATGGCGCCGGCGAATCCCGCGCGCGCCGGCAAGGCGTCACCGCGTTCGACGTCGACCACCACCGCCGCGTCGCGCTCCAGTCCCGCGGCCACCCGGATCCAGTGCGCGAAGCTGCCGTGGCGGCGCATCGGCGCGACCGGCTGGCCGGTCTCGATGATCAGGAAGGGCGGCGACATCGGCACTTATACTAGCCAGCCACGCCGCCGTTGCCAGCCCGCATGACCGCCACGATCACGTTCCAGGACCTCATCCAGCGCCTCAACGCCTACTGGGCGGCGCAGGGCTGCGTGCTGATCCAGCCGCTGGACCTGGAAGTCGGCGCCGGCACCTTCCACCCGGCCACCTTCCTGCGCGCGCTGGGCCCCGAACCGTGGAACGCGGCGTACGTACAGCCCAGCCGCCGCCCCACCGACGGCCGTTACGGCGAGAACCCGAACCGCCTGCAGCATTACTACCAGTACCAGGTGGTGATGAAGCCCAACCCCGACAACATCGTCGAGCTGTATTTCGAGTCGCTCAAGGCGCTGGGCATCGACCCGCAGGTGCACGACCTGCGCCTGGTCGAGGACAACTGGGAGTCGCCGACGCTCGGTGCCTGGGGCCTGGGCTGGGAGGTCTGGCTCAACGGCATGGAAGTCACCCAGTTCACCTATTTCCAGCAGGCCGGCGGCCTGGAATGCCGGCCGGTGCTCGGCGAGATCACCTACGGCCTGGAGCGGCTCTGCATGTACCTGCAGAACTGCGACAACGTCTACGACCTGGTGTGGACGGTCGGCCCGCAGGGCGTGGTCACCTACGGCGACGTGTTCCTGCAGAACGAGCGCGAGCAGAGCGCCTACAACTTCGAGCACGCCAACGTCGAGGAGCTCTTCCACCGCTTCGACGCCTGCGAAGCCGAGGCACTGAAGCTGGTCGAGGCCGGCCTGCCGCTGCCGGCCTACGACCAGGTGTGCAAGGCCAGCCACAGCTTCAACCTGCTCGACGCGCGCCGCGCGATCTCGGTGACCGAACGCCAGCGCTACATCCTGCGCGTGCGCAAGCTGGCGCAGGCGGTGGCCGAGGCGTACTTCGCGCAGCGCGAGAAGCTCGGCTTCCCGGGCCTGAAAGCAGGGCCGGGTGTCAGCGCAAAGCCGACAGAGGCGACGACCGCGCCGGCGTAAGATCGGCCACGCGGGGTCGTGGGAGCGACCCGTCCGGGTCGCCGGCTCCCAAGGGAAGCACGCATGAAATCGCGAGGCATGTCCGTCGCGGCGATCGCCGCGGCGCTGTTGTCATGCATGGGCATCGCCCAGGCACAGAAGAAGGCGCCACCGCCGATCGGCGCGTTGCCGCTCGACAAGGTGGTCGAGATGCTGGACCGCAACGGCAATGGTTGCGTCGACCTCGAGGAAGGCCGCAACTACACCAGCCGCCGCTACCACGCGCTGGATGCCAACCACGACGGCACGCTGGACGCCGCCGAGGCGCCGCCGGGGCCGATGGAAACCACCCCGGAACGGCCGATCGCGCTGGAAGCCTGGCAGGACGCCTACACCGTGCGCTTCGCCGGCTTCGACAAGGACGGCAACGGCTGCCTGAGCCGCGACGAGATCGAGGCAGGCCGCGCCGGCCTTGCCCAGGGAGGGCAGTGACATGCGCAGCCACCATCGCATCCTCGCCGCGTTCGCCGGCCTGCTGCTGCTCTGCGCGGCCGGCACCGCCGCGGCGCAATCCACCATCCGCTGCGAATCGCAGGACGGCAACTACCGTTCCTGCCCGGTCAGCACCACCGGTGGCGTGACCCTGACCCGCCAGCTCAGCAGCAAGGGCTGCTGGCAGGGCGACACCTGGGGCTACGACCGCAACCGCATCTGGGTCACCCATGGCTGCCGCGCGGAATTCCGCGTGGGATCGCACTCCGGCAGTTCGGATGGCGCCAAGGTCGCCGGCGCGCTGGTGCTGGGCGCGATCGCCGCCGCCGCGATCGCCAGCCACGACCACGACCGCCACGACAACAACAACCATTACAACGACGGCTACTACAACGGCTACGACAGCAACTACGACTACGGCTACGGCAACAACAGCTATGGCCGCGAGATCCGCTGCGAGTCGCAGGACGGCCGCTACCGCAGCTGCGGCTACATCGACCGCCGCGGCCATGCGGAGATCCGTCGCCAGCTCAGCAACACCAGTTGCGTGTACGGCCGCAGCTGGGGCGTGGATGGCCGCCAGCTGTGGGTGGACGACGGCTGCCGCGCGATCTTCGTGGTGTATTGAGGCCCGCGGGGGCGCGGTCGGGTAAAGTAACCGGCCGCACGGAAACAGGGCAGCGCGCCGGATCCGGCCGCTGCCCTTTCTCATTTGTCCCCCTGGAATGTCGGAGCCCCGCGTGACTGGCCTTGCCCCCCTGCTGATCGAACTCGGTACCGAGGAACTGCCGGTCAAGGCCCTGCCGGGGCTGGCCCAGGCCTTCTTCGACGGCGTGGTGGCGGCGCTGGGCAAGCGCGGCGTCGCGGTGCAGGCCGGCGACGCCAAGCCGCTGTATTCGCCGCGCCGGCTGGCGGTGCTGCTGCCCGGCGTGGCCACCGAGCAACCCGAGCAGGCCAGCGAGGTGCTGGGGCCCTACCTCAACATCGCGCTGGATGCCGAAGGCAGGCCGACCCGCGCGCTGGAAGGCTTCGCCGCCAAGGCCGGGGTGGACTGGACCGCGCTGCAGACAACCACCGACGCCAAGGGCGCGCGCTTCGTGCATCGCGCGGTGACCCCGGGCGCGCGCACCGCCGACCTCCTGCAGGGGGTGCTGGACGACGCCCTGGCCGGGATGCCGATCCCCAAGCCGATGCGCTGGGGCGCCCATGCCTATGGCTTCGCGCGTCCGCTGCATTGGCTGGTCGCGCTGTTCGGCGACGAGGTGGTCGCGCTCGAGGCGCTGGGCATCCGCGCCGGCCGTGCCAGCCGCGGGCATCGCTTCCTGCACGGCGGCGACGTGCCGATCGCCGCGCCGTCCGCCTACGTCGAGGCGCTGCGCGCAGCCCACGTGCTGGTCGATCCCGACGAGCGCCGCGCGCGCGTCATCGCCGAGGTCGAGGGCGCGGCCAGGGCCGCCGGCGGCAGCGCGCGCATCGACGAGGACAACCTGCAGCAGGTCAACTGCCTCAACGAATGGCCGGTCGCGGTGGCCTGCGCATTCGAGCGCGAGTTCCTGGCGGTGCCGCAGGAAGCGCTGGTCGCGACCATGGAGACCAACCAGAAATTCTTCCCGGTACTGGATGCCGGCGGCCGGCTCACCGAGCACTTCATCGGCATCGCCAACATCGCGTCCAGGGACCCGTCGGAGATCCGCAAGGGCTACGAGCGCGTGATCCGCCCGCGCTTCGCCGACGCCAAGTTCTTCTTCGACGAAGACCTCAAGCAAGGGCTCGCCGCGATGGGCGACGGCCTGAAGACGGTCACCTACCAGGCCAGGCTGGGCAGCGTGGCCGACAAGGTGGCGCGGGTCGCCGCGCTGGCCGAGGCGATCGCCCCGCAGGTCGGCGTGGATGCGGCGCTGGCCAGGCGCGCCGCGATGTTGGCGAAGAACGACCTGCAGAGCCGCATGGTCAACGAGTTCCCGGAGCTGCAGGGCATCGCCGGCCGCCATTACGCCACCCATGCCGGCGAGCCGGCCGAGGTCGCGCTGGCGATCGACGAGGCCTACCAGCCGCGCTTCGCCGGCGACGACATCGCGCTGTCCGGCGTGGGCAAGGTGCTGGCGATCGCCGAGCGCCTGGACACCCTGGCCGGCGGCTTCGCCGCAGGGCTCAAGCCGACCGGCAACAAGGACCCGTTCGCGCTGCGCCGCAATGCGCTGGGGCTGGCGCGCACGATCATCGAGAGCGGGTTCGAGCTGAATTTGTCGCACACGATCGGCGCGGCATTGGAAGCAATTCCCGATCAAGCTTTCCCGGCGCTGTCTGGGAAATCTGAAGATGAAATGCGGATTGCCAAGGCTTACGCGCACCGAGAAGAAATCTACGACTTCATCCTCGACCGCCTGCGCGGTTACTACGCCGACAAGGGCGTGCCGGCCGCGCATTTCAACGCGGTCGCGGAGCGCAAGCCGAAGTCGTTGTACGACTTCGACCGCCGCATCGACGCCATCGGCACCTTCGCGCAATTGCCGGAGGCGGCGGCGCTGGCCGCGGCCAACAAGCGCATCGGCAACATCCTGAAGAAGGCCGACATCGCCATCCCCGGCATGGAGGACACGCGACTGCTCGTCGAGCCCGCCGAGCGCGCGCTGGCGGAGGCGGTGGAAGCGGCGTACGACGACACCGGCCATGCGCTGTCGCACGGCGACTACGTCGATGTGCTGGCGCACCTGGCGCGGCTGCGGCCGCAGGTCGACGCCTTCTTCGACGCGGTGATGGTGAACGCCGAGGACCCGGCGCTGCGCGCGAACCGGCTGGCCCTGCTCAAGCGCCTGGCCGACCGCCTGGGCAGCGTGGCCGCGATCGAGCATCTGTCGACCTGACCGCGCCCGGCGGTTGATTCCCATCAATCTGCGGGGCGCGCAGGCGCCCTGGCTTCGCGATACACCCCCATCGGGAGCATCGCGATGACCCTCCTCGTCTGGCAGGACGAACTCGAGAAACCGGCATCGACGTCATCGACCAGCAACACCAGCGCATCGTCGCGCTGATCAACCAGCTCGGCGAGGCCAAGGGCCGCGAAGGCCTGGCCACCGTGCTGGAGGAACTGATCGACTACACCCTCTCGCACTTCGCGTTCGAGGAAGAGCTGATGGAGGAGTCCGGCTATTCCTTCGGCCCCGCGCACAAGCGCGTGCACGACATGTTCGTGCGCCGGGTCAGCGAATACCGGATGCGCTTCGAAGCCGGGGAGGACATCGCCGCCGAGCTCAAGGGCATGCTCGCGCGCTGGCTGTTCAACCACATCCGCGGCGACGACAAGGCCTACGCCAAGCACGTGCGCCACTACCTGGAGACCTACAAGCGCGGCGGCATGGCCGGCGGCGTTGCGCGCGACGGCTGGTTCAAGCGCAAGATCAAGGCCTGGCTGCAGTAGGCATCGCATCTACCGTGGCGTCATGCCGGCCCGGTATCCTGCCGGCATGCCCCGCCTCCCCCACCGCCTGGGCCTTGCCCTCGCCGCCTGCCTGGTGGCGGGTCCCGCCTGCGCGGCCAAGGTCGCGCGCATCGACATCCAGGGCGTGGCCGACCCCGCGGTCGCGCAGAACGTGCGCACCGCGCTGTCGCTCAACGACGAGCTCGACAAGGACCTCAGCGCGCGCCGGCTGAACTACCTGCTGCGCCAGGCCGAGCGCGAGACCCGCGAAGCGCTGGAACCGTTCGGCTACTACTCGCCGACCATCACCATCCGCCGCAGCGACCGCGACCTGCCGGTGGGGCAGCGCGCGGAACCGCCGGCGACCGATGCCGACGCGGTCGACGATCCCGATGACGGCGACGAGGCCGGCACCGACGGCGGTGCGCCCGCCGCCGCGTCCACGACCCCGCGGCGCGATCCCAAGCGCACGCTGACCGTCGACATCCAGATCGTGCTCGGCGAGCCGGTGCGCGTGCGCCGCGAACAGGTCGATGTCGACGGGCCGGGGGCCGGGGACGGCGGCGTGCGCGAAGCGCTGGCCGCGTTCGCACCGCGCGAGGGCGCGGTGCTCGACCACACCGTGTACGAGGCCGGCAAGAAGCGGATCTCCAATGCCCTGCTGCAGCACGGTTATTTCGATGCCGACCTCGCCAGCCACCGGGTCGAGGTCACCCGCGCGGACTTCGCTGCCGACATCGACCTGCGCTGGACCACCGGCGAACGCTACCGCCTGGGCGAAGCGCGCTTCCAGCAGGACCCCAAGCCGATCATCCGCGACGACCTGCTGCAGAAGCTGGTGAACTGGGAACCCGGCGCGCCCTACGACGCCGCCAAGCTGGACCGGCTGCGGCGCTCGCTGGTGGCGCTGGACTACTTCGGGCTGGTGGACGTGTCGGCGCTGCCGGAGAACGCCAGCGAACGCACGGTGCCGGTGGAGGTCAGCCTGAGCCCCGCGCCGCGCAGCATCTACACCGTCGGCGCCAGCTACGGCACGATCAGCGGCCCCGGCGTGAACCTCGGGGTCGAGCGCCGCTACCTCAACAGCCTCGGCCACAAGGCGCTGGCCCAGCTCGACTATGCGAAGGACCGCAAGGCGCTGACCCTGCAGTACAAGGTGCCGGCCTTCGCCTGGCTGGATGGCTGGTACACCGCCAGCCTGCAGGCGGTGGACGAGGTGAACCCCTACATCAACAGCCGCCGCGTCGAATTCGTGGCCAGCCGCAGCGGCCAGTACAACGACCATCTCAACCTGCTGGCCTCGCTGCACGTGCTGCGCGAGCGCTGGCTGATCAACGTCGCCGACGATGGCGAGGGCGGCCTGTCGCCCTTGCCTTACCGCTACGGCAGCTATGTGTTCCCGGCGCTGGAGGCGACCTACGTCGACGTCGACGACCGCCTCGACCCGCGCCGCGGTGCGGGCGGCACGCTCCTGCTGCGCGGCGGGCGCGGCGGTGCGGACGGCAACACCACCTTCCTGCAGGTGCATGCGCGCGTGCAGTGGTTCCATGGCTTCGATGCCGACAGCAAGCTGATCCTGCGCGGCGAGGCCGGGCACACGTTCAGCGGCAGCTTCCTCGACCTGCCGCCCAGCCTGCGCTTCTATGCCGGCGGCGACCGCAGCGTGCGCGGCTACGACTGGCACGAGATCGGGCCGCGGGTCGAAGTGGACGGCGATGTCTACTACACCGGCGCCTCCAACGTGGTCACCGCCAGCGTCGAGTACGAGCGCTACTTCAAGGGTCCGTGGGGCGCCGCGGTGTTCGTCGACAGCGGCAGCGCCTTCGAGGGCAAGCGCCCCGACATGCACACCGGCGTCGGCTTTGGCGTGCGCTGGCGCTCGCCGGTGGGGCCGGTGCGGATCGACATCGCGCGCGGGCTGAAGTCGCCGGATTCGCCGTTCACCCTGCACTTCGCGATCGGGGCCGACCTGTGAGCTGGCGCGAACGCTACGACCGCTATCGCCGCTACGGGCTGGACCCGTTGCCGGCCGACGCCACGCGTGCGCAGCGCGAGGCGCGGATCGCCGAACTGCGCGTGCTGCGCCGGCAGCGCCAGCGGCGGATCGCCCTGCGCAGCGGCATCGGCACCCTGCTGCTGGCGATCGGGGTCGCCGCGTTGCTGTACTGGCTGCTGTCCACCATCGGCGGCCGCGACCTGCTGCTGCGGCAGGTCGTGGCGCGGCTGCCGGCCGGCACCGTGCTGACCTGGCGCGCCGCCGAAGGCCCGGCGTCCGGGCCGATGGTGTTGCGCGGCGTGCATGTCTCGATGCCGCGGCAACGCGACCCGGACTGCGTGACGACCGCGCAGGCGAGCTGCGCGATGGGGCGGATCGTGTTCGATGCCGACGCGGTGACCCTGGATCCCGCATTGCGCCCGCTGCTCGGCCGGACCCTGCGGCTGGATGCGCTGGCGATCGAGGGTGCGCGCCTCGACCTGCCGCGCAGCGACACGCCGTTCGAGCTGCCGACCTGGCCCGACGTGCTGCCGCAGATCGCCCCGCCGCTGGCGCTGGAAGCCGACCACGTCCGCATCGACCGCCTGCAGGTGCTGCAGGAGGGCGAGCCGATGGTGGCGATCCGCAGCGCGCGCGCCGGCCTGCGCGCCGGCCCCGGGCGCCTGCAGGTGGCCAACCTCGACGTCGACAGCGACCGCGGCCGCTTCGCCGCGCATGGCGACTACCTCCCGCGCGAGGACTACCGCACCGACCTGGTCGCCACCGCGGTGCTGCCGGCCCCGGCCGGGCGCACCGCCCCGCGCCTCGGACTGGTCGCCAAGGGCGACCTGTCGCGGATGGACGTGGCCATCGCCGGCCGCCTCCCGGCGCCGACTCGCGCCACCCTCACCCTGCGTGGCGACAAGGACGCACCGCGCTGGCGCCTGCGCGCGGCCAGCGAAGCGGTGGACCCCGGCCTGCTCAGCGGCGGCGAGCCGGCGACCCCGATCGCCTTCGACCTCGTCGCCGACGGCGACGGCGGCCGCGCCACCGTGCAGGGCACGCTCCGGCAGGGCGAGTTCGCGACGACCCTGCAGCCCTCGCGGCTGGCGCTGGAGGATCGCCGCCTGCAATTGCAGCCCCTGGTGCTGGACCTGTACGACGGGCGGATCTCCGCGAACGGCGTGGCCGACCTGGCCGATCCGGCGAAGACCGCGGTCAAGCTCGCCGTGAATGCGCGTGGACTGCGCTGGCGCAGCGCCGACGGCGCGACCACCATCGCCGGCGATGCCGACCTGGGCGTGGCCGGCACGCTGGAGCGCTGGGGGGTGAAAGGCCAGGCGCGCCTGCAACGCGGCCAGGAACGCGCGACCGTGGACCTGACCGGACTTGGCCACCGCGACGGCCTGCGCATCGATGCGCTGAGCGCGACGATGCCGCAAGGCCGCCTGCAGGGCGCCGGCGAGATCACCTGGACGCCCCGGCTGAGTTGGACCTCGAAGGCGACGCTGGCCGGCTTCGACCCCGGCTACTTCGCGCCCGACTGGCCCGGCGCCGTCGATGGCGTGGTGCTGGCCTCCGGCGCGATCCGCGACGACGGCCGCCTGCTCGCCGACGTCGAGGCGTCGCGTCTCGGCGGGACCCTGCGCAAGCGCCCGCTGTCCGGGCGCAGCGCGCTGCACGTCGACGGCGATGCCTACAGCGGCGACGTCGCGCTGCGCCTCGGCGACAGCCGGATCGAGGCGCGCGGACGCATCGCGCAGGCGATCGAGGTGGACGCCACGTTCGCGCCGCTGCGGCTGGACGACCTGCTCCCCGATGGCCGCGGCGTGCTGCGCGGGCGCCTGGCGCTGCGCGGCGCGCGCAGCACCCCCGACCTCGACGTCGACCTGGCGGGCGATGGCATCGCGTTCGGCGACTACCGCGCCGACCACCTCGTCGCCCGCGGCGCGCTGCCGTGGGCGCGCGGCGCCGGCAGCCTGGTGGTGGATGCGCGCGGGCTCGAGGCCGGGATCCCGCTGACCGGGTTGCAGGCCACCCTGCGCGGCGCAGTGGAGCGGCTGCAGGTGGACGCGAACGCGCAGTCCGAATACGGCACCGTCGCCCTGCGCGGCGATGCGGCGCGCAACGGCGCGCGCTGGTCCGGGACGCTGGCGACGCTCGCGCTCGATCCTGCGATGGGCAGCCGCTGGACCCTGCAGGCACCGGCGCGCTGGGGCTGGGATGGCCGCAACGGCAGCCTGTCGCAAGCCTGCCTGCGCGCGGCGGACGGCGGCGACCTGTGCGCCGATGCCGACTGGCCGCGGCGCGGGCTGGACCTGCGCGGCAGCGGGCTGCCGCTGGCCCTGCTGGTGCCCTACCTGCCGGAACGCAGCGATGGCCGCCCGTGGGTGTTCAGCGGCAGCGCCGATCTGGTCGCCGGGCTGCGCGCGGTGGGCGCCAGCTGGCGCGGCACCGCCACCCTGACCTCGGACCGCGGCGGGGTGCGCAACCGCCCGCGTGCGCGCCGCGACGTGATCGGCTATCGCGACCTCAAGCTGGATGCCGACTTCGATCCCCGCCAGCTGCAGGCCACGCTGCACGCGGGCCTCGACGACGACGGCGTGGTGGTCGCGCGGGTGGCCACCGGCTGGGACGCGTTCGCGCCGCTCGACGGCCAGCTGCGGCTGCGCACCGACGAGCTCACCGCGCTGGAGCTGTTCTCGCCCGATATCGTCGAACCCACCGGCAAGCTCGACCTCGACCTGCGCCTTGGCGGCACCCGCGCGCAGCCGGCGATCGGCGGCCAAGGCCGGCTGCAGGACTTCGCCGCGGAACTGCCGGCGCTCGGGATCGCGCTGGAACAGGGCGACGTGCGGATGGACGCCCAGGCCGACGGCAGCGCGCGCATCGTCGGCCAGGTGCGCTCCGGCGGCGGCACCCTGCAGGTGGACGGCAGCCTGGGCTGGCGCGACGACGAGGTGCCGCTGGTGCTCAACGTGCGCGGCCAGGACGTGCTGGTCGCGGAAACCCGCCAGCTGCGCGCGGTGGCCTCGCCCGACGTGGTGGTGCGCTACCGCGCCGGGCAGCCGCTGCAGGTGACCGGCAAGGTGCGCGTGCCCAGCGCCGACATCCACCTCGACCGGCTCGACATGGGCATCTCGCCGTCGCCGGACGTGGTGGTGCTGGATCCGGTGGACCCGACCCGCCCCTCGACCCCGACCATGCTCGACCTCGACATCGCGGTGGAGATGGGCGAGGCGGTGAAGATCGACGGCTTCGGGCTGTCGGGCACGCTCGGCGGCAGCCTGCGGGTGCGCGAAGCGCCGGGCCGCGACATGCGCGCGACCGGTGCGCTGGACGTGGCCGGCCGTTACCGCGCCTACGGGCAGAACCTGCAGATCACCCGCGGGCGCCTGCTGTGGTCCAACAGCGAGATCGGCGACCCGCGCCTGGACGTGCGCGCCGAGCGCGTGGTCGGCGACGTCACCGCCGGCATCCGCGTCGAAGGCAGCGCCTCCGCGCCGCGCGCGACGGTGTACTCCAATCCGGCCAAGAGCGAATCGGAAGCGCTGGCCTACCTGACCCTCGGCCGCCCGCTGTCGACCGTGACCGGCGCCGAGGCGCGCCAGCTGGGAGCGGCGAAGTCGGCGCTGAATGCCGGCTCCGGGCTGATCGCGGCGGAACTCGGCGCGCGGCTGGGGCTGGACGACGCCGGCGTCACCGAATCGCGCGCGCTGGGCGGTGACGTGCTCAGCGTCGGCAAGTACCTCTCGCCCAAGCTCTATGTCGGCTACGGCGTGTCGCTGGTCGGCAGCGGCCAGGTGCTGATGCTGAAGTACCTGCTGCGCAAGGGCTTCGACATCCAGGTCGAATCCAGCACCTTCGAGAACCGCGCGTCGGTCAACTGGCGAACGGAGAAGTAGGCGCGCTCACCGCACCAGCTGCGCGCCCTGCAGGTGCGCCACGCCGTCGGCGACATCGGTCCACACCAGCCACGCGCTGCCGCCGTCGGCGACCAGCCGCGGGCTGCCGGTGGCATGGCCGCGGCCCGCCGGCCGCGCGACCTCGATCCGCTGCAGCGGCTTCGACAGGTCGGGCGCGTAGCGGGCCAGCATCAGGGTTTGCCCGGTGGCGTCCTCGCGCAGCCAAGCCACCCATGCCTGGTCGCCGTCGAGGGCGACGTCGACCTGGCCGGTGACCGCGACGCCCTGGTCGACCACCACCGGCGCGGCGTAGCGATCGCCGGCATCGGTGCTGCGCGCCAAGCGTACGGAGGGTGTGCCACCCGCCTCGCTGTACCACGCGACCACCGCGGCGTTGCCGCGCGCCGCGACCGCGGGGCCGTTGACCGGGCAGGCGCTGACCTGCCAGCCATCGACATGCACGGTCGTAGGGGAAGTCCAGCGGCCGCCCTCGAAGCGCGCGCTGGCGATGTCGCGGACCTCGTCTTCGCCGCGGTCGCGGTAGACCAGCAGCGGACCGCGATCGGTCATGGCGACGTCGGTCTGGCAGCAGTCGCAGGTGGCCGCGTCGACCACCGCATCGCTGCCGCGGCCGAGGTCCATGTCGAACGCATTCGTACGCAACTGCATCGCGCCAGCATGCACCCCGGCGTGGTCGTGGCCGGCCATGCCCTGCGCGCGGCCATCCAGCCAGGCCACGCCGAGGCGGTCGCCGCCGATCGGCCACAGCGCGGCGAAGCCGTGCTCGCCCGGGCCGGCGTCATCGTTGATGCGGGTCATCTGCTCCCAGCGCATGCCGCCATCGCGCGAACGCGCCAGCACCGCGTGGTAGCCCGACGGATTGCCGGGATCGGCCTGCAGCCACTGCACCCACAGCGCCCCGTCCGGGGTGGCCCGCAGGTGCGGGACATCGGCCCAGTTGGCGACCAGCGACTGGCCCACCGCGATCGTGCGCGGCTGGCTCTGCCAACCGCCGTCGCGGCTCCACGAGGCGAACTGCAGCGCGTTGCGTCGGCCCGGCTGGCGGCTCATCCAGCTCAGCAGCAGGCGACCGCCCGGGGCCAGGCTCAGGTCCGGCGAGGCCGCGCCCGCGGCCGCCGGCAACGGCCACACCTGCACGCGGTAATCGCCATTGGCGGCGACCACCGTTGGTTCCGGCTGGCGCGCGCAGGCGGCCAGCAAGGGCAAGGCGAGGGCGAGGGCGACGCGGGGGCGCATGTGCATCCGCGCAGGATACCGCTGCCGCCGGTTCAGGCCGCGCGTTCGCGGCGCTGGCGCTCCAGGTGCACCAGCAGCAGCGAGATCGCTGCCGGCGTCATCCCGGGGATGCGCTGCGCCTGGCCCACCGTCTGCGGCCGCACGTGCTGCAGCTTCTGCAGGGCCTCGGCCGACAGGCCATGCACCTGCGCGTAATCGAAGGCATCGGGGATCGCGGTGGTTTCGTTGCGTCGCTGGCGCGCGATCTCCTCGCGCTGGCGGTCGAGGTAGCCGGCGTATTTCGTCTCGATTTCGACCTGCTCGGCGACCTTGGCATCGTCCACCGCCGGTCCGAGCCCGGGCACGCGCATCAGCGCGGCGTAGTCGAGCTCCGGCCGGCGCAGCAGGTCCAGCGCGTTGTTCTCGCGGCTGACCTCCACGCCGAGGTGTGCGCCGAGCGCGGCGCCCAGCGCATTGTTCGGCGCGGCCCAGATCGCCGCCAGCCGCGCGGTCTCGGCCGCGACCGCCTCGCGCTTGCGGCTGAAGCGTTCCCAGCGCGCATCGTCGACCAGCCCAAGCGCGCGCCCGACCGGCGTGAGCCGCGCGTCGGCATTGTCCTCGCGCAGCTGCAGGCGGTATTCGGCGCGGCTGGTGAACATGCGGTACGGCTCGCTGGTGCCCTGGGTGACCAGATCGTCGACCAGCACGCCGAGGTAGGCCTCGTCGCGGCGCAGGGTCCACGCGTCCTCACCGCGCACGTGGCGCGCCGCGTTCGCGCCGGCCAGCAGGCCCTGCGCGGCCGCCTCCTCGTAGCCGGTGGTGCCGTTGATTTGCCCGGCGAAGAACAGCCCCGCCACCGCCTTGGTTTCCAGCGAGGCTTTCAGCCCGCGGGGATCGAAGAAGTCGTATTCGATCGCGTAGCCGGGGCGGGTGATGTGCGCCTGCTCGAAGCCGACGATGCTGCGCACCAGTTCCAGCTGCACGTCGAACGGCAGCGAGGTGCTGATGCCGTTCGGGTAGATCTCGGTGACGGTGAGGCCTTCGGGCTCGACGAAGACCTGGTGGCTGGCCTTCTCGGCAAAGCGCACCACCTTGTCCTCGATCGACGGGCAATAGCGCGGGCCGATGCCCTCGATCTGGCCCGAATACAGCGGGCTGCGATGCAAGGCATCGCGGATCAGCTGGTGGGTGCGCTCGGTGGTCTGGGTGATCCAGCAACTGACCTGCGCGGGCTGGTCCGCGTGGTCGCCCATGAACGACATCACCGGGCGCGGGTCGTCGCCGGGCTGCTCCACCATCTTCGAATAATCGAGCGTGCGCCCGTCGATGCGCGGCGGCGTGCCGGTCTTCAGCCGGTCCACCACGAAGCGGCCCTCGCGCAGCTTGTGGGCCAGCGCGGTGGAAGGCGGGTCGCCCATGCGGCCGGCGGCGTACTGGGTCTCGCCGATGTGGATCTTGCCGGCGAGGAACGTGCCGGCGGTCAGCACCACCGCCGGCGCATGGAAGCGCAGGCCGGTGTTGGTGATCGCGCCGCGCACGGCGTCCTGCTCGATCACGAGGTCGTCGACCGCGGCCTGGAACACGGTGAGGTTGGGTTGCGTTTCCACCGCGCGACGGACGTAGCTCCGGTACAACGCGCGATCCGCCTGGCATCGCGTGGCCCGCACCGCCGGGCCCTTGCTGGCGTTGAGCACGCGCCACTGGATGCCGGCGGCATCCGCGGCGCGCCCCATGATCCCGCCCAGCGCGTCGATCTCCTTCACCAGGTGGCCCTTGCCGATGCCGCCGATCGCCGGGTTGCAGCTCATCGCGCCCACAGTTTCGATGCCGTGGGTGAGCAGCAACGTGCGCGCGCCGGCGCGGGCGGCGGCCAGCGCGGCCTCGGTGCCGGCATGCCCGCCGCCGATGACGATGACGTCGAAGGTGTAGAAAGAGTCGCTCATGGATCGCTCCTGACGGCAACGTCAGTGACCAGGCTCGCGCGCCGTGCGCTCGCCGGGTCACCCCGCCGTCGGCTCCTGCCTCGGGCGCTCGGCGCGGCGCGAAGCGATGCGTCGCGATCGCCGCGCGCTCGCCCGGCATGCCCGCCGCCGATGACGATGACATCGAAGTTGTAGAAGGAATCGCTCATGCGTGGCTCATGCGTGGCGCGTGCCGGCACCGTCGGCGACACCCGGCCCGGCCGCAGCCGAACGGAACGGCCATGCCCCGGGCACGACCGCGACGCGGTTTCAGGGGCGGCACATTCTAGTGCGGGTTCGCGCAGGACCTTTGCCTGACCGGGGTGCGCAGGACACCGGGCGATGCGGACGCGACGCATGCGATGGCCACGTGCAGCAGACGCGATAGTGGTGGTTTTCCACAAGCCCCGCTTACTTGGCACGCTTCCTGCTTTTACCTATCCAGCACTCGCCGTGGCACGCTTAACGGGCGATGGCCGGACTGAACAGGGGCCGGTCTTGCGCAAGGCGAGGACGCTGGAGGGCCGAATGTCGGGGGACGTTCGGCCCTCATTTTTTTGGGGCCATCCATCCCGCTCGGGAAAAAGGTGCCGGCGACTGCAGGGTGACGGAACAGGGGGGATCCGGAGGTCCCCACAAGTCGCCGGCATGGGCTGAGCTTACCCCTTCCGGGTCGCTGAGTGACGTTTCTGGTCAGGCAGGGGCACACGAATGGCCACGATCGTGACGAAGCGCACGCTTAGTCGGCCGGATTCCCGCCGCTGCGGCGCGCGCCGCGGACGGCGCGCCCGATCGGCGACCCGCCGTCGCCTGCGTCGCGCATCGACGGCATCTGCGGCCGACGTTCGAAGGCGCGTTGTTCGCGCACGGGTGCCGGGGCGCGATCGCGCGCGCGCGGCGCATCGTCGGCGCGGCGCACGCCCTCGCGCGGTGCCATCCGGCCGAAGTCGCGCCACGGCGGCGGGCGATCGTCGCCATCGGCGTCGGCATCGCCATTCCCGTGGCCGTGGCCTGGGCGCGGCGGACGTGGATGCCACGGTCCCCAGTAGGGAGAACCGTAGTAGCCGTAGGGGTATCCATACCCGAACAGCCCATAGGGCCCGTACGCGCCGTAGCCGATCCCGTAACCGAAGTAACCCCCGAAGCCGGGGTACCCGTACGGCCCGACCGTGCGGTACTCGACCTGCGGGCGACCGTAGTAGTAGTCGCCGCTGCCGCCGCGATAGGTGTAGCCGGTCGCGCAACCGGCCAGCAGGGCGGTGGCGAGGGCCGGGAGCAGGAACTTGCGAAGCATGGCGTGGGATCCCCGTGTGCGTGGCGCCAGCGTCGTGCCGGCGGATTGAATCCGTGCTTAATCCTGACAGGCCGGGCGACGCCGCGCCTGAACGATTCAGCCGGCGTCGGCTGCGCTAGCATGCGGCGATGCCCGCACCCGACGTCCTGCCCGGCTTCGCTGATGTCCTCGATGCCGCCGCGCGCATCGCCCCGCATGCCCACGTGACGCCGGTGCTGCGGAGCCGATCGCTCGACGAGGCGGCCGGCGCCCACCTGCACTTCAAGGCCGAGCACCTGCAGCGGGTCGGTGCGTTCAAGTTCCGCGGCGCCTGCAATGCAGTGTGGTCGCTGGCGGACGAGGTCGCGGCGCGCGGCGTCGCCACGCATTCGTCCGGCAACCACGGCGCGGCGCTGGCGCTGGCCGCGCGCGTGCGCGGCATCCCCTGCCACGTGGTGGTGCCGGAGGGCGCGGTGCAGGCCAAGCTCGCGGCGATCGAACGCGCGGGCGCGATCCTGCATCGCTGCGCACCGACCATCGACGCGCGCGAGGCCGCCTGCGCACGTGTGCAGTCCGACACCGGCGCGACCGTCGTGCATCCCTACACCGATGCGCGGGTCATCGCCGGGCAGGGCACCGCCGCGCTCGAACTGCTGACCGCGCATCCGGACCTCGATGCGCTGGTGGTACCGCTCGGCGGTGGCGGATTGGCCGCCGGCACCGCGCTGGCGATGCAGGCGCTCGCACCCGGCTGCCGCCTGTACCTGGCCGAGCCCGCGGGCGCCGACGACGGCGCGCGTTCGTTCGCGCGCGGCATGCTCGACCACGCGTTCACCCCCGACACCGTATGCGATGGCCTGCGCGGCACCCTGGGCGCACCGAACTTCGCCCTGCTGCAGGCGGCGGGTGCGGAGGTGCTGACCGTGGACGACGACGCCACCCTTGCCGCGTTGCGCCTGGTCGCCAGCCACATGAAGCAACTGGTCGAACCCTCCTCGGCCATCGTGCTGGCCGCGGTGCTCGCGTATCGTGCGCGCTTCGCCGGGCGCAAGGTCGGGCTGGTGCTGTCCGGCGGCAACCTCGACCTCGACGCCCTGCCCGCCCTGCTGCCAGCCGCCACCCAAGGACCGACCACGTGAAGATCGACGGCACCCGCGCCCACGACCGCGCCACCGAACTGGTGCTGGCCTATTACGCGGCGTTCAACCGCGGCGACTGGGCGGGCATGCAGGCACTGCTGGCCGAGGATGTGGTCCACGACCTCAACCAGGGGCCGCGCGAGACCGGCAAGGCCGCCTTCGCCGCGTTCCAGGACCGCATGGCGCGCTGCTACCGCGAGCAGCTGCGCGACGTGGTGGTCATGGCCTCGCCGGACGGCACGCGCGCCGCCGCCGAATACGTGGTGCACGGCGACTACCTGCAGGCGGACGACGGCCTGCCGCCCGCGCAGGGCCAGCACTACGTGCTGCCCGGCGGTGCGTTCTTCGCCCTCCGCGACGGCGTCATCGCGCGCGTGACCAATTACTACAACCTCGAGGATTGGCTGGCGCAGGTGCGCTGACCGGTCGTCCCGCATGCCCCGCCTGCTGCGTTCGCCCGCCGCCTGGATCGCCCTGCTCGCCTGCGTGCTGGCGCTGGCCGGCCTGGGCCTGCGCGGCATCTGGGACCCCGACGAAGGGCGCTACACCAACGTCGCGCTGAACATGCTGGACAGCGGCGACTGGCTGAACCCGCACCGCAACCACGAAGTCGGGCACTGGACCAAGCCGCCGCTGACCTACTGGGTGATCGCCTCCAGCGTCGGCGTGCTGGGCCACACCCCGTTCGCCGCCCGCCTGCCCTCCGCCCTCGCCTACCTGCTGGTCGTCGGCCTGGCCTGGCGCACCGCGCGCCGCGTCGCGCCCGGCGGCGAACGCATCGCCGCGCTGGCCTACGCGACGATGCTGCTGCCGTTCGCGGCCTCGCAGCTGATCACCACCGATCCGTTCCTCGCCGCATGCCAGGCGCTGGCGATGCACGGCTTCGTCGAGGCGCGCTTCGGCGATCGCGCGCAGGCCAGGCGTTGGCTGGCGCTGATGTGGGGCGCGTTCGGCCTGGCGTTCCTGACCAAGGGCCCGCCCGCCCTGCTGCCGCTGTTGGCGATCCTCGGCTTCGACCTGCTGCGCGCCGACCGCGAGCGCCACCGGCTGTTCGACATCGTCGGCCTGGGCGTCTTCGTGCTGTTGGCGCTGCCGTGGTACCTCGCGGTGGTCCACGGCAACCCCGGCCTGTTGCACTACTTCATCGGCGACGAGGTCTACAACCGCATCGCCACCGACGAATTCGGCCGCCACGGCGAGTGGTACGGCTGGCTGCAGGTGTATGCGCCCACGCTGCTGCTTGGCACCATGCCGTGGACCCCAGCGCTGTGGCGCTGGGCACGCGGCCTGCCCGCGGACCTGCGCCGCTGGCGCAAACCCGAGACCCGCGCTGGCGATGCGGCCGGCCTGCTGCTGGCGCTGTGGGTCCTGCTGCCCTTGCTGGTGTTCTGCCTCGCACGTTCACGGCTGCCGCTGTACCTGTTGCCGCTGTTCCTGCCGCTGTCCCTGCTGGTCGCGCGGCAGTGGCTCGCGGAAGGCCGCCGGCTGCCGCATTGGGGCTGGATCGCCGGATGGGCGGCGCTGTTGCTCGGCCTCAAGTTCGTCGCCGCGACCATGGACACGTCCAAGGATGCCGCGGCCTGGGCGCGCGCGATCCGCGACCGCGTCCCGGGCGAGATCTACGAGGTCAACGCGATCGACGACCTGCCGCGTTACGGACTGCACCTGGAACTCGGGGTGGAGGTCGAACGCCTGTCGCTGGCGCCGATGCGCGATGCGCCGCGCTTCAACCCGGCCTACGACGAAGACCTCGCGCGCGAACTCGCCGAGCGCGAACCGAACGTGGTCTGGCACACGCCGCTCAAGCACCTGCCGGCGGTGCGCGCGCGGGTCGAGGCGCTCGGCTACCGGATCGAGCCGCTGGGCGCGCCCTATCGCGACCGGGCGATCTTCCGCATCGTGCCGCCCGCGCCGCGCTAGCCGCCGCGATCGCCGCGCAGGGCCTCGGCCTCGCGCGTGCCGCGGCGCGCATCGTGCGCAACCACCCAGGCGAACAGGCCGATCCCGGCGACCACCAGCATCGCCCCGGCAAGCGCGATGCCGTGCGGCCAGGCCTCGCCCAGGAACAGCGCGCCCAGCGCGACCGAGAACAACACCTCGGCGGCCTGCATCGCCTCCGCCGCGCCGAGCGCGGTCGGGTTGTCGCGGACCATGCCGGTGGCCTGGAAGAACAGGATGGTCGCCACCACTCCCGCGCTGAGCGCGACCCCGAACGCGAACCCGACCTGTCCCATCGGCGGCGCCCCGGCCTGCGTCCACGCCCACGCCGCCAGCGCCAGCCACGCCGGCTGGCTGGCCAGGGTCATGCCGAACACGCGCTGGGTCGCGTTGAGGTCGGTGCCGCGGCGCTCCAGGTGCAGGAGCAGGCCGCGATTACCGAGCGGATAGGCGAACGCGCTCGCCACCACGCAGGCCAGCGCGAACCACGCGTGGGCATCGAGCGCGCCGCGGGCGTGCCCGACCTGCATCAGCAACACGCCGGCCAACACCACCACCCCGACCGCGAAGGCCGCGCGCGGGATGCGCGCCCGCGCATCGCGGTACAGCAACGGCGCGCACAGCATCCCCGCCACCACCGTGGTCTGGAAGCTGCCGGCCACCAGCCAGGCCGGCCCACTCGCCGCGGCCACGCTGAGCAGGATGTAGAACGCGACGAAGCCGACCCCGCTCCACGCCAGCCACGCACCGGGCGCCGCGCGCATCGCCCGCAGCACCGGCGCGGTGCCCCCCTGCCACGGCATCAACACCAGCAGCAGCGGCAGTGTGCACAGGTAGCGCAAGGCCGCGGTCCATGCCCAGTGCCCGCCATCGACCGCGGCGGCGCGGTTGAACACGTAGGTCGCGGTGAAGAACAGGGTCGAGGCCAGCGACAGCCCCACCGCCAGCAGCGCGCGCCGGGCCAGGCTCATCCGCGGCGGCGGATCGGGATGCGCGACAGCGGCACCGCGGTGACGTCGACGCCGCCCTCGCGGATCGGCGTGCCGGCCTCGGGCGCCCAGGCCATCGCGCTGAGGATCTCCCAGCTCGCCGGCAACCCGTGCGCTTCGCGCTGCGCTTCGTAGGCTTCGGCCGCGACCCGGAACCGCGTGCGCCCGGTCAGCGTGTGCCGGCGCGAGGCCAGCGCATTGGTCGCGCCGATCGCGCGCAATTCGCGCATCAGCGCCGGCAGGTCCGGGTAATGGGTGCGCTCGTCCTCGCGGTCGAGCACCGGCTGGTGGAAGCCGGCGCGCACCAGTGCATCGCCGACGCCGGCGATGTCGGCGAACGGGCTCACGTGCGGGACGTCGTCGGCCTGCGCGAAGGCCTCGCGCAGTTCCCACAGGGTGGCGGGGCCGAAGGTCGAGAACAGCAAGAGGCCATGCGGCTTGAGCACGCGGCGGAAGCCGGCGAGCACGGCATCGAGGTCCTCCACCCACTGCAGGCAGAGGTTGGAGAACAGCACGTCCACCGAGGCGTCCGCCAGCGGCAGCGCGCGCGCATCCGCGCACACCGGCAGCGGGCGGCGCGCGAACGGGTTGGCCAGCCAGCCGCCCGGACGCGCGGCGGCGCGGCCCTCGCGCAACATCGGCAAGGCGAGGTCGAGCGAGACGACCTCCGCCTTCGGCCAGCGCGCCTGCATCGCGCGACTGGCGCGGCCGGTCCCGCAGCCGAGGTCGAGCACGCGCCGGGGCGGCGCGCGCGCCAGCGCCGGATCGTCGAGGTAGTCCAGCGATTCCAGCAGGCGCGCTTCCACCACGTGCTGCAGCTGGGCCGCGGCTTCGTAGCTGGCGGCGGAGCGGGAGAAGGCGCGCCGCACCTGGCGCGCGTCGAACACGCGCCCGCTCATGGCTGCATCGCTCCCTCTCCCGCTTGCGGGAGAGGGTTGGGGTGAGGGTACTCCGCAAGGAAATCCTGCAGCGCGCCGGCCACCGCGTCGGCATGGGTGAGGAACGGCGCATGCCCGGCGTGCGCAACCTCGACGAAGCGCGCCGCGGGCGCGAGCCGCGCCGCTGCCTCCATGGCACGCGGATCGACCAGGCGGTCGCGCCGCCCGCCGATCCACAGGCTGGGCATGCGCAAGCCCGGCAACACGGCGCGCAGGTCGCCGGTTTCCAGCACATGCAGGCCTTCGGCCAGCACCCGCGGCGAGGGTTCGCCATGCGCCAGCACGGCGTCGCGCAGCATCCGCAGTTCCTCGCGCATGTGGTCGGACCCGAATGCCTCCAGCGCGATGAAGCGGTCGATGGTCGCGCGCCAGTCCAGGCGCAGGCCGTCGGCGAAGCCATGGAAGACCGTGGCCGGCATGCCCTGCGGCCAGTCCTCGGCCACCACGAACTTCGGGGTGGCGCACAGCATCGCCAGCGCGGGGATGCGGGCCGGCGCGGTCGCCGCCGCCTGCAACGCCACCAGCCCGCCCAACGACCAGCCGCACCACGGCGCATCCGGCACGACCTCCAGCACCGCGCGCGCGCAGGCCTCGAGCGCGAGCGGGACGCCGCAGTCGCGGTTGTGGCCATGGCCCGGCAGGTCGACCACGTGCAGCGTGCGCCGCGCGCGCAGCGCCTCGACCAGCGGCGCGAAGATGCCGCCGTGCATCGCCCAGCCGTGCAGCAGCACCAGCGGCGGGCCGTGGCCGATGACGTCGACGTGCAGGCTCATGCGCTCGCCCCGCGCACGGCATCGAGCGCGACCAGCAGCCCGTCGATGTCGGCGTCGCCATGCAGGGCGTTGAGGGTGATGCGCAGGCGGGCGCTGCCCTCGGGCACGGTCGGCGGGCGGATCGCGGCGACCCAGTAACCACGCGCTTCCAGGGCGGCGGCCATCGCCAGCGCATCGGCATCGGCGCCGACGCGCAGCGGCTGGATCGGCGTGTCCGACGGCATCAGCGCGAGGCCGCGGGCACGCGCGCCGTCGCGGAAGCGGGCGATGTTGGCCTGTAGCCGCAGGCGCAGCGCGTCGCCTTCCGGCCCGCGCGCGATCTCGACCGCGGCGCGGGTGGCGGCGGCCTGCGCCGGCGGCATCGCGGTGGTGTAGATGCCCGGCCGCGCGACCTGCGCGAGGTGCTCGACCAGCACGGCTTCGCCGACCACCGCCGCGCCCACGCTGCCCAACGCCTTGCCGAAGGTGACCAGGCGCAGAGGCGCCTCGGCGGTGCCCAGCCCGGCGGCGGCGATGATGCCGCGACCCGCGTCGCCGAGCACGCCGACCGCATGCGCCTCGTCGACGTACAGGCAGGCGCCGTGCGCGCCTGCGACGTCGGCCAGCGTGCGCAACGGCGCGCGGTCGCCATCCATCGAGAACACGCCGTCGGTGGCCAGCAGCGCGGCGCCCTGCGGATGCGCGGCGAGCTGGCGCGCGGCGCCCCCGGCATCCGCGTGCGGGTAACGCTTGAGGGCGCAGCCGGCAAGGCGCGCACCGTCGATCAACGAGGCATGGTTGAGCCGGTCCTGCACGCAGGCGTCGCCCTCGCCGAGCAGGCCCTGCAGCACCGCGAGGTTGGCGAGGTAGCCGCTGCCGAACAGCAGCGCGCGCGGCGCCTGCAGCCAGTCGGCCAAGGCGTGTTCCAGCGCCTCGTGGGCGGCGGCATGCCCGCTCACCAGGTGCGAGGCCACGCCGCCCGCGCCGTCGCGCAAGGCGCCGTCGCGCAGGGCGGCGACCACCGCCGGGTGCCGCGACAGGCCCAGGTAATCGTTGCCGCAGCACTCCAGCAGCCACGCGCCATCGACCTCGGCACGCACGCCGTCGCGGCGCGCGACCGTGCGCCGGCGTCGCAGCCGGTGCGCGGCCTCGCGCTGCGCGCGCAGCGATTGCGCGCGCTGCTGCAACGACACCCGCATGCTCAGGCCGCTTCGGTGATGCCGGCGTGCACCGTGGTCGTGCAGGCGTCGATGCGGTCGTCCTTCGCCGATTCCACCTGCATCGGACGCAGGCCGAGGCGCGCGAACAGGGCGCGGTCGCGTTCGGTATCGGGATTGCCGGTGGTCAGCAGCTTCTCGCCGTAGAAGATCGAATTGGCACCGGCGGCGAAGCACAGCGCCTGCAGCTCGTCGCTCATCGATTCGCGGCCGGCGGACAGGCGCACCATCGAAGCCGGCATCAGGATCCGCGCCACCGCGACGGTACGCACGAACTCGAACGGATCCAGTTCGACCGTGCCATGCAGCGGGGTGCCTTCCACCTGCACCAGCCGGTTGATCGGCACCGAATCCGGGTGCGCCGGCAGGTTGGCCAGCGCCTGCAGCAGCCCCGCGCGCTGGCGGCGCGATTCGCCCATGCCGACGATGCCGCCGCAGCAGGTCTTCATGCCGGCGTCGCGGACATGCCCCAGCGTGTCCAGGCGGTCCTGCACCTCGCGGGTCTGGATGATGTCGCCGTAGAACTCGGGGTCGGTGTCGAGGTTGTGGTTGTAGTAGTCCAGGCCTGCGTCCTTCAGCGCATGCGCCTGCGGGCCGCTGAGCATGCCGAGGGTGGCGCAGGTCTCCAGGCCGAGCGCCTTCACCTCGCGGATCATCGCCGCGACCTTGGGGATGTCGCGATCCTTCGGCGACCGCCAGGCCGCGCCCATGCAGAAGCGCGAGGCGCCCGCGGCCTTGGCCTGGCGCGCGCGCGCAACCACGGCCTCGGTCTCCATCAGCTTGGTCGCCTCCACGCCGGTGTGGTAGCGCGCCGCCTGCGGGCAATAGCCGCAATCCTCCGGGCAGCCGCCGGTCTTGACCGACAGCAGGGTCGACACCTGCACCTCGGCGGGATCGAAATGCTGGCGGTGGGCGCTGCCGGCGCGATGCAGGAGTTCGGTGAACGGCAGGTCGAACAGGGCTTCGACCTCGCTGCGCGCCCAGTCGTGGCGGACCGGGAAGGCGATGGCGGGCGCAAGGCTGACGGCAGGCATGGGACTTCCCCGACGGACGGTGGCGATCGAAGCCGGCAGTCTGGGAGCCATGGCCGGCACCGTCAACCGATCGATCCCCGGAAAAGTTGACGGTTGCCCGGCCGCCCCGCTGCGCTGGCTGTTCCCCTTGCGTTGCCTGGCCTGCGGCGAAGCCGGCGCGCATCGCCGCGACCTGTGCGCCGCCTGCCACGCCGCCCTGCCCTGGCAAGGCCCGGCCTGCCCCCGCTGCGCCCTGCCCGTCCCGGGCGGCGGGCCCTGCGCCGCCTGCCTGGCCGCGCCGCCACCGCTCGATCGCGTGCATGCCGTGTTCGACTACGCCTTCCCCGCGGATCGGCTGCTGCCGCGGCTGAAGTTCCACGGCGATTTCGCCGCCGGCCGGGTGCTGGCGCAATGCATGGTCGATGCCCTGTCCGCCGCCGACCGGCCCGACGCGCTACTGCCGGTGCCGCTGCACGCCGCGCGCCTGCGCCGGCGCGGCTACGACCAGGCGCTGGAGCTGGCGCGGCCCTTGGCCCGTGCGCTGCAGGTGCCGCTGCTCGCCGGCGTGCTGCGGCGGACCCGCGCCACCGGCGCGCAGTCGCGGCTGGATGCCGAGGCACGCCAGCGCAACCTGCGCGGCGCCTTCCGGGTGGACGCGGGCGATGGACTCCCGGGCCATGTCGCGCTGGTCGACGATGTCATGACCACCGGCGCCACCCTGCATGCCGCAGCCCGCGCATTGCGCGCCGCGGGCGTCCGCCGGGTCGATGCCTGGGTCTGCGCGCGGGTGGCGTGACCGCCATCGCAGGCCGCGCCGGCGCAACGCTGTCCGTCCGGGTCGACGGCAGTTGGGACTAGACGCGCCTCAGCCGGAGGCGCCGCCCCGCAGCATCGTGTCCACGGCCAGGCCCACGAAGATCGCCATCCCCACCCAGTGGTTGTGCAGGAAGGCGCGGAAGCAGGCGCCGCGCTCGCGGTGGCGCGCGATCGCGAACTGCCAGGCGACCAGCACCGCGGCGACGCCCAGGCCGGCCCACCAGGCCTGCCCCAGCCCCGCATCGCGCCCGACCAGCGCCAGCGCGGCGAACATGCCGGCGTACAGCACGCCCTGCGCGACCAGGTCCATGTCGCCGAACAGGATCGCCGTGGACTTCGCGCCCATGCGCAGGTCGTCGTCGCGGTCCACCATCGCGTACCAGGTGTCGTAGGCGGTGGCCCAGAAGATGTTGGCCACGTACAGCACCCACGCCACCGGCGGCACGCTGCCGGTCAACGCGGCGAAGCCCATCGGGATGCCCCAGCCGAACGCCATCCCCAGGTAGACCTGCGGCAGGTAGGTGTAGCGCTTGAGGTAGGGATAGCTGGCGGCCAGCAACACGCCGACCACGCTCATGTAGATGGTCAGCCGGTTCAGGGTCACCACCAGGGCGAAGGCGAACAGCATCAACAGCGTGAACACCGCCAGCGCTTCCCGGCCGGACACCGCGCCAGTGGCAAGCGGTCGATGCTTGGTCCGTTCGACATTCGGATCCAGCCAGCGATCCGCGTAATCGTTGATCACGCAGCCGGCCGAACGGGTCAGCCAGACGCCGAGCGAGAACACCAGCAAGGTCCAGAGTGGCGGCACGCCATCCGCGGCCAGCCACAGGCCCCACCACGTCGGCCACAGCAGCAGCAGCCAGCCGATCGGGCGGTCGCCGCGGACCAGGGCCCAGTACTGCCGCAGCCGCTCGCGCCAACGCGGTTCGGGTGCGGGCAGCGGGGCGAAGTCGCGTTCGTACGGCATCCGCCTAGCCTAGCAGCGGCACGCCGCGCGGCAATCGTGCGAGAATGCGCGTCCGCGGCGGACGCCGCCGCGTGGTACGCGCCCGTAGCTCAGCCGGATAGAGTAGTGGCTTCCGAAGCCATTGGTCGGGGGTTCGAATCCCTCCGGGCGCGCCATCTCCGATGCCGCTTCGTCGTGATTGCCGGCCCTCGCGCACCGCGCTCGGGCGTTCACGGATGCGCGAACCGATGGTTCGCAAGCGCATCCCCTCACCCCTCCGGGTGCGCCATCTCCGATGCCGCTTCGTCGTGATTGCCGGCCCTCGCGCAAGGCGCTCGGGCGTTCACGGATGCGCGAACCGATGGTTCGCAAGCGCATCCCCTCACCCCTCCGGGCGCGCCATCTCCGAATGCCGCTTCGTCGTGATTGCCGGCCGCACAAACGAAACGGCCCGCTTGCGCGGGCCGTTCGCGTTTCATGCGCGATGATCGTCAGTTGACGCTGACCGCGCTCCATGCCGCCGCAACCGCGTTGTACTGGGTCGAGCCCATCCCGTACAGGTCGGTCGCAGCGCTGAGGGTCGCCGCACGGGCACCGGCGTAGTTCGTGCTCGCCGTCATGTACACCGTGATCGCGCGATACCAGATCTTCTCGGCGGCGGAACGGCCGATGCCGGTGATCGAGGTATTGCCGTTGCACACCAGCGAGGACGGCGTCAAGTTCGCCCAGGTGCCTGCGCCGAAACCGGTCGGGACCACGGCGCCTTCCGCAAGCAGGTAGAAGAACCGGTTGGCCACGCCCGAGCTGAAGTGCACGTCGTCGCTGCCGATGTTAGGCACATAGCAGTCGTACGAGACACCGTCGAGGCTGGGCTTGAACATCCAGCGGATGGCATTGCGCATGTTCGCGTTGTTCGGGAACAACTCTTCGCCGATCACGTAATCCGCCGGGTCCGCCGCCGAATTGGCGTAGTACTCCACCATGGTGCCGAAGATGTCGGAGTTGGCCTCGTTCAGGCCGCCGGACTCGCCGCTGTAGATCAGGTCGGCGGTGCGGCTCATCACGCCGTGGCTCATTTCGTGCGAGGCGACGTCCAGCGAGACCAGCGGATAGATGCTGGCGCCGTTGTCGCCATCGCCGAAGGTCATGCAGAAGCAGGCATCGCTCCAGAACGCATTCGCGTAATTGCGGCCGTAGTGGACACGACTCAAGGCGCCCACGCCATCATTGGCGATGCCGTTGCGGCCGTGCACGTTCTTGTAGTAATCCCAGGTGGTGGCGATCCCGTACTGGGCGTCGGCCGCGGCCGTCTGCGAGTTGCTGGTGAGGTTGTTGCCCCAGACGTTGTCGGAGTCGGTGAAGACGGTACCGAGGCCGGCGGTCTTCATCGCCATGTTGGTGGTGTAGCCGCCGCCCCGGGTCGGATCCCGCAGCTCATAGCTGGTCGCGCTGCACTTGGTGGTGGTGATGGCGACATTGCCGATCATCAGCGTCTTGCCGCTGCCGGTGGCCGCGGTACCCGCGCAGGTGGAACCGCCCGGGCCCGGCTTGGCGACATGGATCTCGTCCCACTGGTTCAACAACTTGCCGGAACGCGCGTCGACGAAGTAATGCATCTCGGTCGGGGTCTGGTCGGCCTTGACGCCGCTGAACACGACCTCATGGGCCAGCACCGGCGACGCACCGAGTGCGTAGACCACCAGGCGCGAATTCGGTGCACCCTGGAAGTGGCTGCCGAAGCGGGCACCCGCCTCCACGATCGCCTGGTCGGCGCTGACCGTCGGCTTCAAGGACGGACGTGCCGAGCTGCGCAGGGTCTGGCTGACCCCGGCGAGCTTGCCGTTGCGGGAATGCACCACCATGTCGCCACCGATCACCGGCAGGCCACCGAAGGTGCGATGGAAGCGCACGTGCTCGGTGCCGTCCGCATCGACGATGACGTCGCGGGCGGCGAAGGCATCGCCACCGGCACGGCGCATCGCGACCGGGCTGGTGCCGACGATGGACAGGGCGCGGTTGACGGCCGCGGCCTTGGTCGGTGCCGCGGCATCGGCGGAACCGGCAACGGCGAGGCCGGCGACGACCGCCAGGCTCAACAGGCTGTATTGCATCTTCATGGTGAACTCCCCGTGGTGATGGTGGCCGGTCTGGCCGCTGGACGCTGGTGGATCGGGTTGGAACGGATCGCTTAGCTTGCAGGCGTGGCGCGTGGTTGCATGCGCGCCCCGGCGGCAGCCCGCATGCGCCTGCCGAGCGCGGCGGGCAGGGGCGCGGGAGGCGGCAGGACCGCATCCTTGAAATAGGAAACCCGCATCTGCAGCCCGCGCGGCGAATAGCCGATGAAGGTCGAATCGCCCTCGGGGTGGTACGCCTGCTTGAAGCGGGACGACAGGAAGCGGCTTTCGAACTCGAGCAGCACGCCGAGCGCCTCGGGGCGCTCGAGGGTGCGGTTGTAGGCCGCGAGTGCGTCGCGGGTGGCATTGTGCAGCGGGATCGCCTGGCCCATGCCGCGGGCGGACTTGGCCAAAAACATGCGCATGTAGTACATCGGCTGGCGCAGGCGGGGCAACACGCGGACCTGCACCGAGCAAGCGCCGCACAGCGCACCCTGCTCGTCGCGCACGACGCAGACCACTTCGTCCGCGCGGGCGGAGGCGCGTTGCGGATCGGATACCGCGCCATTGGCGGTCCAGAAGGCCACCAGTTCATCGCGCAGTGCAGGCGTTACCTGCTTCCACACCGGTTCGATGCTCGCCTCGCGCGCGGCCTTGCCGCCGAGCCGGCCCGCACGCGGCTTGGTGGCCGCCTCGCTCATTTCGCGGCCCCCGCGTTCTCGGGCGCGAGCGCCTGCACCAACCGCAGGTACTCGCCGAACTGCAGCTTGCCGTCCTTGTTCGCATCGAAGCGCGACATCGGCGCGTCCTTCCCGGCCTTCTTCACGAGCTCGAGGGTCGCGTACTCGGCGGGCTCGAGCGCCCCGCTCTTGTTGGCGTCCACCGTGGAGAAATGCTGGCGCAGGCGCGCTTCGGCCTGCAGGGCCTGCTGCGCGCGCTCCCAGCCAGCACGGAACTCCTCGCGCGAGAGCTGGCCATTGTGATCCTTGTCCCAGGCATCGAAGGTGACTTCGGCACCGGTCCGGACAGGCTTGGCGATCGGCGCCTTGGCCGCCTGCGCGACGACCATGCCGCTACAGGCCAGCATGCCCGCCATGGCGAATCCACGAAGCGTGTTCATGCGGTCGATGCCTCCTGCGGGATCTCGGACTCGAACGTGATCAGATCGCGGATCTCGGGCGTGCGCAAGCCGATCATCATCGGGTGCTTCACGTTCGGCAGGAAGCTGATGTCGAAGATCTCGCTGATGTCGCCCTCGAACCGGATCCAGTTCATCACGTCGCCGTTGGTCAGCGAGATGATCTGCACGCCGCACCACGGGTCCGCATCGCGCTTCTTCAACTCGTCGTCGAGCTGCAGGCCCTCGAAGCGCTGGTTGCGCGGCTTGGACAACCCGACCGCGGCGACGTTGCCGATCATGGACAGGCCACGGGCGAAACCGGGCACGAATGCATGCGGGACGAACGAGCGGGTCTCGAAGTCGACCCAGCCGAGGTAACCGGTGCCGGCATTGAGGAGCCAGAGCTTGCCGTTGTGCCAACGCGGCGAATGCGGCATCGACAGGCCTTCGCAAACGACTTCGTCGGTCTGCACGTCGATCACCACGCCACCATCGCGACGGCGGTCGCGCCAGCCGTCGACGCTGTCGCTGCGGCACACCGCGGTCACGTACTTGGGCTCGCCATCGACCATCGCCAGCCCATTGAGGTGGCACCGGTCCTCGGGGGCGAGCTTGCTGATGAACTTGGGCTTCCAGATCGCCTTGAAACTGTGGGTCTGGCTGAGCTCGGCGAGGCAGGAGTACTTCGTGTTGACGAACACGACCTTGCCGTTCTTGCGGATCCCGAGCTCGTGGATGTCCAGGTCGCCGATGGTCTGCGCATTGCGCGGGACGTAGCATTTGTCGAACTGGCCATGGATGACCTCGTTCGGGCGCAGCACGTTCTCGAAGCGCCACAGCTGGTACAGCCCGCCGAGGTAGATGCGCTGCGCGTTGCCGACGACGCCCATCGCCCGCTCGAAGATCCGTTCGAAGAAGGAGACGCGCCCCTGCTTGTCGCTGCCGACCAGGTAGATGCGGCCCGACTGGTACGAGGTGATCGCGAGCGACAGGCGGTGCTGGGCCAGCCAGCCGGCAAGGCCGCGCGAGCATCCCTTGTCGACGCGGAGCTTGGTCGGATCCTTCGGGCCTGCTGCGGCCTGCGCGGAGGGTGGCGCGGCGACTGCCTTGTCCTGCGCCGGGGCTTCCGCCCCGACGACGTCGAGCCCGGTCTCGAGGTCCTGGCCCTTCGGTGCTTCCTGCTTGTTGTCGTTCGACACGTGACTTCCAACTGCGTGACGGGAGCCGGGCCCGGCGATGCCGGACCCGGCCATGTCGTGGTTTACCAGGCGAAGCGGAACACGGCCTGGCCGCCGACGAAGCCGTCGAGCGCGCCGCCGTCGGTCCAGTTGGCCCCGAGGCTGAAGCCGAAGCCGCCCTTCTGCACGCCGATGCCGAGTTCCGCCATCGCGCTGGTGCCGTCCAGGCTGGTGCTGCCATGGAAGTTGTCTGCGACGGTGTAGGTGCTCTCGCCATCGAACTCGCGGATCGCGTTGATCGACCCGTACGGAGTCCAACGCAGCCCGCTGGCGGTGGTGAAGGTCTTGTTCAACTCGACGCCCAGGCGGCCGCGCGAGTACGTCCCGCCATGGGCCATGAAGTCCGCGCGATCGCCGTAGATGGTGCGCACGTCCTGCACTTCCGTACGGGTGTACTGAAGCTGCGGCACCAGGGTGAAGCTGCCGAGCTTCCACTCGTAGCCGCCTTCCAGGCTCACCGCGCGGGTGTGGGCACGGGTGACCAGGGTGCCGGCGGCCGAGATCGACTTGACGTCCGCCGCCATCCAGCGACCCGACAGGTCGACGTAGAAGCCTTCCGGCACGTACCAGGTCGCGTAGGCGCCCCAGGTCATGCCATCCATGCGGTTCTCGCCGTGGCCGGCGCCGGTGAGCCGCTGGCGGCTGTCCGCATTGCCCAGCACCAAGCCCGCGTGGAAGTTGCCGAACAGGTTGGCGTTGACGCCGATCTCGCGGCCCCAGGTCGACTGGTTGTAGGCGAAGTTGCCGCCCTGGCCGAAATTGGCCGCGACGTGGTCGGGCGAGACGTCGCCTTCATCCGTGTAGGCGCGGACGAAGGCGCTCATCACGCTGCCGGCATCGCCGTACGGGTTGGCGCCCAGGCGCTGGCGGAACGTGCCGACCTGGCTGTTGAGGAAGCCGGCGGCACCCGATGCCACCGAAGCCGCAAGGGCGCCGGTGTCGTTGAGGCCCACCACGTCGAGGTTCACGTAGAACACATCGGCTGCGGTGTTGGCCGCGTTGAGGCGGCTGCCGATGCTGAAGTCGATGTCCAGGAAGTTGCGCGCGGGGTTGTAGCCCAGGATCTGGCCCGGCACGAACGAGCCGGCGCTGGAGGTGCCGCTGACCCACGCGAAGTCGATCGAGGTATTGGCCACCAGCGGCATCCCGACGAACGCGATGTCCACGCGCTGCGCGGCATTCGCCGCCATGTTGCCCTCGACATACAGCTCATCGCTGCTCTCGTCCGCGAGGTCCACGTCGATGCCCAGCGAACCGGTCCCGCCCAAGGTGCCGAACACCGCCAGGCTGTCGTCGGCGTGGCCGTCCAGGAAGTTGATCGTGTTGACGTTGGTCAGCGTGTTGCCGGCGCCGACCCCCATGTCGATCAGGCCGTAGCCCTCGACCCTGATCGTGCCCCAGTTGCCGAAGGCGTTCGCCGTGCCGCCATCGAAGTAGATGGCGCCGTCACTCAGGCGGATCAGGCCGCCGGAATTGTTGGCGATGGTGTCATTGCCGTCACCGAAGCTAATGCTGCCGCCGGAGCCGATCCAGACCGTGCCGGCATTGGTCAGGCGGTCATCGCCGGCGTCCATGTGGATGACGCCGCCGTCGACCACGATCTGGCTGCCGCTGCCGTTGTTGATGGCGTCGTTGCCATCACCGAAGTGGGTCCACTCGTTGTCCACGTGCCACACGCCGCCCGACAGGCCGTTGAACACGTCATCGCCCGCGTTCAACGCCAGCGCGCCGTCGATCATGCCGCGGTTGTTGATGATGTCGACGCCCTGGCCGCCGAACACGGCCCAGTGGTACTCGTCGCGACCTTCCGAGGAGATGGTGCCGCTGTTGTTGAGGGTCGCGGTGCCGTAGAAGTTGCGGGTCCACACGCCGGCGCCGTACAGCGTCGAGTACGAGTAGATCGTGCCGGCGTTGTTGACCACGATGTCGCCGTAAGGGGCAAGCACATTCACACCGAACGCGAGCGGGCCATAGGCAGCCAAGGTGCCGCCAGCCGTATTGGTCACTGTGGCGTCGCCGGAGTAGGCCCGCACGTACACGCCATTCGCGTAGTTGGTGTAGGACGCGACATGGATGTCACCGCTGTTGGTGATGTTGACCTGTTGCTGGTACTCGGAGGTCTCGGCGCGGATGCCGATCGCATCCACGTAACCCACCACCAGCATGTCGCCACTATTGGTGATGTTGACGTCGCCACCGGTCACCGCCCAGCCGCCCAAGCCCAAGGACTGGCCATCGCCGTAGCCGAACGCACCCACGGTCACCGCAAGGATGTCGCCGCTGTTGTTGATGGTCACGTCGCCATTCGAGGCGCGGCCCAGGATGCCGGCGGCAAAGTACGGCGCGTACACCTCGATGTCGCCCGAATTGCTGATGCTGGCGTTGCCGTACGAGTACTTGGACACGCTGCCGCCGGCACCGGCGGCGATGCCGGTGGCATAGCCGTAGTAGGTGGACACGCTGATGGCACCGCTGTTGACCACGGAGGCGTCGCCGCCGCCGTAAACCAGGCCGGTCTCAGCCAAGATGCCAGTTGCGGCGTCGTATGGCGACATCATGGTGATCGAGCCACTGTTGGTGACCGTCGACTCGCCGTACTTGACCGAAGCGTAGATGCCGTAGGAACGACCACCGGACAGGACGTTGATGTCGCCGCTGTTGGTGATGTCGATCGTGCCGTAATCGCGGAATGCGTTGATGCCTGAGGCGGTGCCTTGGCCAGGCGCATACGTCAGCAGTGAAATGTCGCCGGAATTTGTAACGGTGATGTCACCGGTCGCGGCACCGACATAGGGGACGTACAGGCCACTGGCATTGATACCGATCGCCGAGCCGTAGAGCGAGGCCGCGTAGATGTCGCCGCTATTGTCGACGGAGACGTCGTAGAGTGCGCCAGCATTGATGCCGCGGGCGCCGAACACCAAGCCCACGGCCTCGATGTCACTGGCGTTGTCCACGTCCACGTCGCCCAGCAACGAGGTCGCATCGATGCCGGTCGCGCCACCCAAGGCGTAGGCGGTGATGCTGCCGCCGGTGTTGTGGACCGTGGTGCCGTAGTACGACGTCGCCGCGATGCCCGTCGCGTAGTAGTAGCCCTCGGCGGTGATGCTGCCGCTGTTGGCGACCTCGGCGTAGGCGCCGCGCGCCAGCACGCCGTACGCCGCATAGCCGCTGTAGTACGCACTGCCCACTGATGCGGTGATGTCGCCGCTGTTGGTCACGCTCGCGGTGCCGTAGTCGGCCCGCGCGAACACGCCCACCGCCACGTTGCCGCCGCTCACCACGTCGATCGTGCCGCTGTTGTCCACCGACACGTTG